>NZ_JBITFD010000004.1:158400-574855 GCF_044455765.1 Micromonospora sp. NPDC051141 | reverse complement strand
CGGGCCCCCCCCCCCCCCCACTCCCCCCCCCCCCCCCCCGCCCGCCCCCCCCCCCCCCCCCCCCCCCCGCCGGCCGCCCCCCCCCCCCCCCCCCCCCCCCGGTCGCCGCTCGGGAGGTGGCGCGGTCAGCCGCAGCGCTGGCCGTTGAGCGTGAAGGCGGTCGGCGCCGGGTTGGTGCCGCTCCAGGTGCCGTTGAAGCCGATGCTGGTGGACGCGCCGGGGGCGAGTCTGCCGTTCCAGGCCAGGTTCTCGGCGGTGACGCCAGTTCCGCTCTGCTTCCAGGTGGCCGACCAGCCCTGGCCGACCTTCTGGCCGGTGGTGGGGAAGTCGAAGGCGAGCTTCCAGCCGTCGATCGCGGTGGCGCCGGTGTTCTTGACGGTGATGGTGGCGGTGAAGCCGCCCGGCCAACTGTTCGCCGCGTAGCCGACCGTGCAGCCGCCGGTCGGGGCGGTGGGCGCGGTCCGCACGGTCAGGCCGGGCGAGGCCGCCGAGACGTTGCCCGCCGCGTCCCGGGCGGTCACCACGAAGGTGTACGGGGTGTCCGCCGTCAACCCGGTCACGGTGTACGCGGTGCTCGTGGTGCTGCCCACCTTCACGGTCCCGGTGGTGTCGACCCGGTGCACGTCGTAGCCGGTGACGCCGACGTTGTCGGTGGACGGCGTCCAGCTCAGCGCCACGCTGTCGCCGGTGACCGTGCCGGCGACCGGCTTGCCCGGGGCGGTCGGCGGCTGGGTGTCGCCGGGCGTGGTGCCGCGCGGCAGCACCAGGTGGGTGATCGAGTTGGCCGGGAAGGTGGCGGTGAAGCCGCCCGCGGTCACCGGCTGGTCGGCCTCCCGGACCACGCCGGCGAGGTTCGCCCCGCTGTAGCGGTAGACCTCGGCGCTGCTGGACGAGGCGCCGGTCAGGGCCACCGGGCTGGTCAGGTCGTCGCCGGTCTTGTTGACCACGACCAGGGTCAGCGCCTTGTCGGCGGTCCGCTCGGCCGCGTACACGGCCAGCTTGTCCTGGTCGGCGCTGGTGGCCCGGACGGACGTCTCGCCGAACGCGCCGCCCTTGCCGTCGTAGTTGCGGTAGATCCGGAACGCGTCGGCGACCGGCTGGTCGGCGGTCGGCGCGGTCCAGAGGCTGGCCAGGTCGAGCCCCTCCCGGCCGAAGATGCCGAGCACGTCCGCCTGTGCCAACGCGCCGTTCAGCGAGCCGTACCCGCCCCAGCTGTACTCGGTCATCGCGATCTTCGTGCCCGGGTAGTGCTTGTCGACCAGCTCGCGCATCCGCGGGATGAACCGGACCGGCTGGTTGATCCAGCTCTCGTCCACGTACGTCGGGTCCCAGAGCTGGCGGGTCGAGCGCAGTCGCAGCGCCTGGGTGGCCGCGTCCCCGGCACCGGACCCGCTGACGCCGGACTGCTGCGGGTAGAGGTGCACGTCGAAGTAGTCGAGGACGCGGGTGCCGTGCTGCTGCTCGTACTCCCGCATCCGGTCCAGGTACCACGGGCCGAGATCCTGGCCGCCGTGCGCGGCCTTGTCCGGCGGGTTCGACCAGCAGCCGGTCCGGGAGCAGGTGTCCTGGTCCAGCCCCGAGTAGAAGATCGAGTTCAGGCCCCAGCCGACCGGGCCCAGCGTCTTCGCCCCCGGGTCGGCCGCCTTGATCGCCGCGCCGTACGCGTACGTGCGGTCGCGCAGCTCGTCGTAGCCGAGCCCGACCGGGCGGACGTCGCGGTGGGTCGAGTGCCAAAGGTCCGGCTCGTTGTCCAGGTTGTAGAACCGCACCCCGCCGCTGCCGGCTGCGCCGAACCGCTCCTTGAGGTGGGTGACGAAGTCGGTGGCGTACTCCGGACCGACGGCGACGCTGGTGTCCTCCGGGTCGTTGCCGGTGACCAGGCTGCCGTCCGGCTTCTTGCCGTTGCCGCAGTCGGGGGCCCACTGGTCGGTGGACTCCTGCGGGCCGTACTTCGCGACGCTGAAGCCGCACGCCCGGGACCGGTCCTTGGCGATCCAGCCGATCATCGGCATCGTCATGATCGTGTCGGTGCCGGTGGCCTTGTTCCGTGCCACGAACCGGTCGCTCTCCGAGCCGTCGGGCAGGCTGTCCGGATCGGTGTTGTCGTTCGGGATGTTCTCGAAGTACCAGTCCGCGGCCCGGTTGGTGGTGTCGGCGCGGAAGTTGTAGCGGGTGGTGGCGTTGCCGCCGTACCGGTGCACCGGTAGTCGCAGCTCCCGGGCGAGCGCCTCGTCGGCGAAGTTCATCCCGTAGACGTACGGGCTGATCGCGTGCCGGTCGGCGGTGGTGTCGACGGCCAGCGCCGGGCCGGCGGCGGCCTGGGCGGGCCCTGGTAGGGCCAGGCCGCCGAGGGTGGCGGCCAGCACGACCGGGAGCAGTGCTGTGGTGGGACGCACGAGCTCTTCCTTCCTGAGGAAATCGAAGCTCGCCGTTGGGAGCGCCCCCACAGCCTGGCCCGGTTCGCCGCCCGCGTCAACACGTCGGCGTCCGGTGGATGAACGCCGCCGCGTCCGCCGTACGCCCGGCGGCAACGCATACCGTGCGCGGGCGCGTATCGGGAAACGCATACGCCCGCGCAACAGCCCGGCGTCTTCACTTCGGGGACGGGCCGGGAGCCGTCCGCCCGGTCCGCCACCGGAGAGGAGCACGGGGATGTCTGCGACACGGGGTGTCGACCGGGGAGCACCGGTGCGACGGAGCGGACCTGCCGCCGCCGGCGCGGTCGCGACCGGCGCGCCGCAGGCGGTCACCACGGCGGCGGCCGGCGACGGGTCGGGTGACTGAGGTGGCGGTCGCGCCGTCACGGCGTACGCGACGGGTCGTGCTCGTCGGCGCGGCGGTCCTCGGCCTGGCGGGCGTCGCGTTCGCGGTGCGCCGCCCGCTGCTGATGGCCGCTCCGGCGTGCCGGGCCGGGCGGTGGCACGGCTGCTTCGACACGGAGAACGGCGTCCTGCTCATGACGCTGGTCGGGCTGCCGGTGGCCGCGCTGGCGGTGGGCGTCCTGGCGGTGGGTCGCCGGACCGCCGGTGCATGGCGGCTGTCGCTGGCCGAGGTGGGCATGGTCTACGGAACGGTGCCGTTCATCTGGCTGACGCTGATGCCGGGCCCGGGGGCCGGCGTCGTGCCGGGCCGGGTGAGCCTGGTGCCGCTGCGGGACCTGGCCACCATGGGGCCGCTCGGGATCGGCGGCAACCTGCTGGTCCTCGCGGCGCTGGGCTTCTTCGCGCCGATGCGGTTCGCGGCGCTGGCGTCCGTGCCGCGACTCCTGGCGCTCGCGGTGGGCTGCTCGGCCGTGATCGAGACCCTCCAGTACGCGCTGCGACTGGACCGGGTCTCGTCGGTGGACGACGTGCTGGTCAACGCCGCCGGCGCGGTGCTGTTCGGGCTGGCGTCCCGACGCTGGTGGCGTGACCCGGCGCAAGAACGTCATCCGGTGCCGGCGGCGGCAGACTGAGTCGCATGCGGGTACTGATCGTGGAGGACGAGCCCTACCTGGCCGAAGCCGTCCGGGACGGTCTGCGGCTGGCGGCGATCGCCGCCGACGTCGCCGGCGACGGTGACACCGCCCTGGAACTGCTCGGCGTCAACGCCTACGACCTGGCGGTGCTCGACCGGGACATTCCCGGGCCCTCCGGCGACGAGGTCGCCCGGCACATCGTCGCCTCCGGCAGCGGCATCCCGATCCTCATGCTCACCGCCGCCGACCGGATCGACGACAAGGCGTCCGGGTTCGAGCTGGGCGCCGACGACTACCTCACCAAGCCGTTCGAGATGCGCGAGCTGGTCCTGCGGCTGCGGTCGCTGGACCGCCGACGCGGGCACGCCCGGCCCCCGGTGCGCCGGATCGCGGGCCTCCGGCTCGACCCGTTCCGCCGGGAGGTCTTCCGCGACGGGCGCTACGTCGCGCTGACCCGCAAGCAGTTCGCCGTACTGGAGGTGCTCGTCGCCGCCGAGGGTGGCGTGGTCAGCGCCGAGGAACTTCTGGAACGGGCCTGGGACGCGCACGCGGACCCGTTCACCAACGCGGTGCGCATCACCGTCTCCGCGCTGCGCAAACGGCTCGGCGAACCCTGGGTCATCGCCACCGTGCCCGGCGTCGGCTACCGCATCGAGGCGCAACCGGCCGAAGGCGGCACGCGTGACTAGGGGGGCGGGGCTGAGCGTCCGGGTCCGGCTCACCCTCAGCTACGCCGGGTTCCTGGTGCTCGCCGGTGTGCTGCTGCTCGCGGCGGTGTGGGTGTTCCTCCTGCGGTACGTCCCGGACCGGGCCATGCTGATCGTCCCCGGCTCCGCGGACACGCTCACGCCCGGCGTCTTTCCCGTCCGCTCCAACCTGCTGCGTGTCTTCGCGCCGAGAGCCGCCGAGATCCTGGTGTTCCTGCTGGCCTTCGGCCTCGTCGGGGGCTGGATCCTCGCCGGACGGATGCTCGCGCCGCTGACCCGGATCACGGCGGCGGCAACGATGGCCGGGACCGGCTCGCTGTCGCACCGGATCCGGCTGACGGGTCGACGGGACGAGTTCCGGGACCTCTCCGACGCGTTCGACGCGATGCTCGAACGCATCGAGTCCCACGTCGCCGAGCAGCAGCGGTTCGCCGCGAACGCCTCGCACGAGCTGCGTACCCCGTTGGCGATCTCGCGGGCGCTGCTCGACGTGGCCCGCGACGACCCGTCGCGGGACCGGGACGAACTCGTCGCCCGCCTGCACGAGGTCAACCGGCGGGCGATCGACCTCACCGAGGCCCTGCTGCTGCTCAGCCGCAGCGACCGCGCCGTCGTGGCCCGCGAGCCGGTCGACCTCTCGCTGCTCGCCGAGGAGGCCGCCGAAACGCTGCTCCCGGTCGCCGAACGACGCCGGGTCACGCTCGACGTCACCGGCGGCGCGGCCCCGACCAGCGGCTCCGCCGAGCTGCTGCTGCGGATGGTGACCAACCTCGTCCAGAACGCCGTCGTCCACAACCTGCCCGAGGGCGGCACGGTGACGGTCCGTACCGCGACGTCGGGTGACGCGAGCGTGCTGCGGGTGGCGAACACCGGCCCTCCGCTCCCACCGGACCTGGTCCCGACGCTCACCGAGCCGTTCCGGCGCGGGACGCAACGCGTACGCGTCGACGAGCACGCCGGCGCCGGCCTCGGCCTGGCCATCGTGCGCAGCGTCGTCCGCGCCCACGGCGGGGCGCTCACCCTGGTTCCCGGCCCCGATGGTGGGCTCCTCGTCACGGTGCGCCTGCCGGCCCGTCCTGATCCCGCCGACCGGGGAGACGCCGCTCGCACGCCACACCGAGAAAACGCTCTCGGCCGGCGGGTCGCCCCATCTGCCAGACAATGAGGTCGGGCCGCCTCGGGGAACGGACGCGCCGTCCTCGCTGAGCGCCGCATGCCGGGGTGCCCCCGAAGGAGCACCCATGAGCCAGGTCTTCGAGACGACGGACGTCGAGCTCGCCGCGCACATCCTTCACGACAACTACGGCGGAAACCTCTGCATCGACGGCGGCGGTTCTTTCGACTCCTTACGGCTGGAGGCCACCGCGATCTCTCCGTCGGCACGACTCGACCGAATCGCCTTCGGGATCAGCTTCCACGTCCGGGCCGACGCGCTCGACCGGCTGGTCATCTGCCACCTGAGATCCGGTCGGCTGGCCTACCACCCGGCCGGCGGCGTCGCCACTGCCTACGGCTCCGGCGACGCGTTCATTCCCATCCGGCCGGAGCGCGGCTTCACCGCCGACTGCGCGAAGGCCGACTTCCACACGACGGTCCTGGAGCCGGTGCTGCTGGAAAGCGTCGCGGAGACCGCGCCCGGCCGTCGCCCCGAGCCGGTCCGGTTCACCAGCCACCGGCCCGTCTCCGCGGCGGATGCCGAGACGTGGGACGCCGTGTACGGGTACGCCCGCCGGGCAGTCGGCCTCGGGGTGGCCGGAGAGCCGCTGCTCGCCGGCAGCGTCGCCCGGCTGCTGGCGGCCACCGCCCTGACCGTCTTCCCGAACAACGTGCTCAGCGATCCGACGCTCTCCGACCGCCACGACGCGCACCCCCGGATGCTGCGTCGCGCGATCGCGTTCATCGAGGAGAACGTGGACCGGGACATCACGCCCGCCGAGATCGCCGCCGCGGCCCGCGTAACCATCCGCGCTCTCCACCTGGCATTTCGTCGCCATCTCGACACCACCACGACCGCATACCTGCGATGGGTCCGGCTCGAACGCGCCGATCAGGAGCTGCGCCGGGCGGACACGACCGACGACGCGGTCGTGGCCGAGACGTCCCGGCGCTGGGGATGGGCCTTCGCCCACCGGTTCGCCGCCACCTACCGGCACCGCTTCGGCTCGCCACCGACCGCGCCACCGCACGACCGCGCGCCCTGAGCGCCGGGCCGCGTACCCGATCTGCGCCCGGCGGCGCCGGTGTCACCGTCGCGGGTGGCACCGGCGTCGCCCGGTCGTTACGGGGTGACCACCTTGCCGCCGAACGTCACCACGAGGCGGCCGTCGGAGGCGAAGGACCAGCCGAGGGCGCCGGAGTACTGGGCGCAGCGGGATCCGTTGCTGCCGGCGAAGAACTGGTTCGAGCTGTCGGAGTTGCCGACGATCCGGTCGCTCGTGCCACCGTCGCACGAGGTGTTGCTCCGGAACACCGAGGAGCCGCCGTCGAAGTTGAAGTTGCGCTCGGTGTTGCCGATGCCGGCGTTGTTCGACACCGTCATCGAGCCGACGTTGCGGTTGTAGGTGAACCCGTGCTGGCCGTTGTCGTACGCGATGTTGCCGCGCACGACGTGGTTCACGCCGATGTCCTCGCCGCCGAGCTTGAAGCCGTTGCGGTCGCCGTTGCCGGCCTGGCCGCCGTTGCTCAGCGTGCCGTTGCCGTAGGCCAGGGAGGACTCGATGGTCACCGGGCCGATGGGCCCGGTGTCGCTCTTGGTGTAGAGGTCGTAACCGTCGTCGATGTTGTTGTGGGACACGGTGTAGCGGAAGACGTTGCCGGCGCCGACCGTCAGCTTCGGGGCGAAGCCGTCGGCGTCCTCCCCGTCGGAGTCGGCGTTGTCGTGCGACTCGGTGCTCACCACCAGGTTGTTCGCGGGCCACTGGTCGCGGGGCGCGTTGGCGACCAGCCGCGAGAGCTGGAGCCCGGAGTCCCGGTTGAAGCGGGTCACCACGCGCTCGATGATGTTGTTGTTGCCGGCGAGCAGAATGCCGTTGTCCCCGGCCCGCTCGACGACGATGCCGCGGACGTGCCAGTACGACCCGCCCAACTGGAGCCCGCGGTTCGCCGGGTCCTCGCTCTGCGCCGAGAAGTTCAGGACCGGCGTCTCGCCCGGGTAGGCGAAGATGTTCTTACGCGCGCTCGACGTGCCGTTGTTGCCCTGGCCGATGGTGACGGTCTGGGTGTGACGGTAGGTGCCGCCGCGCAGGTAGATGGTGCCCCCGGCGGCGACCCGGGTGATCGCCGAGGCGAGCGTGGTCGGGTTCGCCTGCGTGCCGGCCGCGCCGTCGGTGCCGGTCGGCGCCACGTACAGCGTGCCGCTCGACGGTGGCGGGGTGGTCGGTGGCGGCGTGGTCGGCCCGGTGGTGGGCGGCGGGGTGGTGGGCCCGGTGGTCGGCGGCGGCGTGGTCGCGCCCGAGGCGTACGTCTCGAACTCGGCGATCCGCGGAGTGGCGGTCGAGCTGGTGATCTCAAAGTTGATCTTGCGAAGGGAGGTGGCGGCGAACGTGATGACGCCCGCCCCGGTGCCACTGGCCAGCGTGGCGCCGGTGTCGTTGTTGACCAACCGCCAGGAGCCGACCGCCCCGACCGCGCCGGCCGCCTCCCGGATGTTGATCGAGGCGACCGTGGTGGCGGAACCCCACTTCACCGAGATGCGGCCGGTCGAGCCGGCCGGCGACCAGTAGGTGCTCATGTCGCCGTCGATCGCGTTTCCGTAGCTGGTGCCGTCGGCCTTGCTGGAACCGTCCGCGCCGGCCCCGAGACTGAGGTTTGTGGCATTGACGCTGATCGATGTCAAATCGAGGTCGCCGAATGCCCCTGACGCCTGGCTCACCGGTATCGTCGCGACGACCGCCACGGCGGCGACCACGGCGATCCCGCCGGTAAGCAGCTTGTGTCGCACTGCGGTTCTCACAGTTGGACTCCTCGGGAGTAGACACGATGCGGGCACGGCTCTCACCGCCCCGACACCGCATGTGGCTTCGTGTGCGCACCCTCAGCCCGGATCGAAACATCGATGAAACACAGGCTAAGAAAGCGCTTACCAGCGAGGCAATAGCAAAGACGTGCAGGTTTGTTGCATACGGGCGAGGGCGTCCCGGTCCGCTGCCGGCCGCTCAGGTCGGTGGGCGTGCGCGCGACCGGTACGCGCCGACCGCCGGTCGCCGTGGCGAGCAGGCCCGACAGGTGGACGGCGACGCGTGTCGGCGGGCGGTGTCACGGGCGTGTCGGCCGGTCGGCGTCCTACGGTGCCTGCATACGCGCCGACCGGCCCTGATCCCGATCCGCCGGTCTCCCGCGCCGCCGCACGTCCACGCCACCGGCCCACCCGCCCGTCGCTGGGAGGATCCGTCATGCCCGAAACCGACCGTTCCGCTTCCGCGTCGCCCGCCCCCCGCCTCGGGGTCGACCCGGTGTTGCCGGAACTGCGGGAGATGTGGTGGGAGACCGGCGTCCGCGCCCGCGCCCAGGCCGGACTGTTCGACGGCGGACCCACCGGCGACAAGGTACGCGCCGCGCTGCCCGCGCTGACCGCGCTCGCGGCGGCGACCGCGCTGCGCGCCGGGATGGCCACCGCGATCGGGTACGCGCAGAACGGGCTGGCCCCCAAGGTGGACCGGGAGGTGGAACGCGGCCTGTTCGAGGTCTCCACGGCGGTCCGGCTGGAAGCCTTCGACGCCGACGCGTTCGCCGACAACATGGAGCGCGCCTCCCGGGGCGCGGACTCGACCACCGGGTTGGTGCAGGCGGCGATGAACCTGCTCGCCGGGCTCGCCGGCGTGGTGGCGGTCGCGGTCGCCGTGGTGGTCGTCCACCCGTTGCTGCTGGTCGCGACCGTGCCGAACGGGTGGGCGTCGCTGCGCGCCGGGCACCTCCGCTACCAGACGTACGCCGCCGGCTCGGTGCGGCGGCGGCGGTTGTGGCTGCTGCACCGGCTGATGGCAGAACGCGACTCCGCCGCCACGAACATCGCCATCGGCGACGTCACCACCGCTGCGGACCAGGACCGCATCACCGCCGCTCGCGGGTTCCTGCGCGACGCCGACGTGCTCATCATGGACGAGCCGTCCTCCGCGCTCGACCCCCGCGCCGAGGACGCGTTGTTCCAGGCCATCCGCGACCGGCAGGGACACGCCAGCACCATCCTGATCACCCACCGGCTGGCCAACGTCCGGCATGCCGACCGCATCTACGTCCTGCACCACGGGCGACTCGTCGAGGCCGGTACGCACCCGGACCTGATGACCGCCGGCGGACGCTACGCCGAGTTGTTCACTCTCCAGGCCGCCGGTTACGACACCTCCACGCCGGTCACGACGCTTCCCCGCCAGCCCTCCTCCGCCTGACGGGGTCCCGCCGACCCCACGTGGCACCGAATGGGCATGGTCCGCCGTGGCATCGGCGAAAATGCGGCTCCGCCCCGCCCCGACCCACAAACGCCGACCCGGGGAGCGGTCACTTACGCACTGACCTGCACCGATGCCTGGTGCGCCCAACGGCGGGCCGTCCGCACCCGAACAACATCAACTCGATGAATGACGAGATCAACTCGAAGCACGTCCAGGGATGTGGTTAAGATCGTCGTCTGTCCCGTTGACGGCATTCCCGTTGATGGCAGTCCCGACCATCGGACGCAGGCGCAGGAAATTAGGTCTCATCGGTCATTTCCCATCGACCATCGGGCATGAGTGGCCTTGTCACGAGCCTGCATTTACCGAAGTCGGTAAGGATCCTTGGCACCGTCTAGAGAACTGGAGCATGCGTGTCTTCCATGAACAGAAGGAAGCTGATCGCGCTCGGGGCCGGCGCGGTCGCCGCGGCGGCGACCGGCACCGCGGCACAGGCCGCACCGTCCACCGACGGTGCGCGGATCGCCGCCCCGTCCGCCGCCGACCTCGCAGCCTCCCTTCCCGGAGGGTTCACGAGCAGGTACGCGGACGTCAACGGAATCCGGCTGCACTACGTCGCCGGCGGGCGCGGGGAACCCCTGATCCTGCTGCACGGCTGGCCGCAGACGTGGTGGGAGTACCACAAGGTGATGCCCGCGCTGGCCACCCGGTACCGCGTGATCTCCGTCGACCTGCGCGGCGCCGGCAACTCCAGCAAGCCCGCGTCCGGGTACGACAAGAAGACCATGGCGGCGGACATCGCGGCGCTGGCCGGGGCGCTGGGCTACGCCAAGGTGAACGTCGTGGGTCACGACATGGGGTCGATGGTCGCCTACAGCATGGCGGCGAACCACCCCTCGGTCATCAACAAGATCGCCATGCTGGACGTGGACCACCCGAACAGCAGCTACTACGAGTTCCGCATGCTGCCGGCACCGGGTGCCCCGTTCCACCCCTGGTGGTTCGCCTTCAACCAGGTGTCGCAGCTGCCGGAGCAGCTCATCACCGGCCGGTCCCGCTACCTCGTCGACTGGATGTTCGACAATCTCCTGGTCAACAAGGCCGCGATCAACGATTTCGACCGGGCCGTCTACGCCCTGGCCTATTCGACCCCGGACGCCATTCGGGGCGGCAACGGCTGGTACAAGGCACTGGGCCAGGACATTCTCGACAACGAGACGTACGCGCCGATCACCGCCCCGGTCCTCGGCATCGCCCACGACATCTTCTACCCGAGCTTCGCCGCGACGCTGACGCAGCAGGCCACCAACGTGCAGCTGGTGCAGATCGACAACACCGGGCACTACTTCGTGGACGAGCAGCCGCAGGTGCTCGTCCAGCACCTGCGGGCGTTCTTCGGCTGAGCGGGTCGAACCGAGCCGGGCTGAGGCTCCGGCCGGGTGGGCGACGGACATCGCGCCGTCGCCCACCCGCCCTGCTCAGCTCGCCGCGCAGGCCAACGACGGTACGCCGTTGGTGCCGCTCGACGAGCCCAGGAAGCCGAAAGTGGTGCTACCGCCGGCACCGAGCGAGCCGTTGTAGCTGACGTTGCGGGCGGTGACGGTCGAGCCGTTGCTGGTCACCGTCGCGCTCCACGCCTGCGTCACCTGCTGCCCGTTCGCGAACGTCCAGGTCACCGTCCAACCGCTGATCGCCGAGCTGCCGGTGGTCACCCGCACCTCGGCCTGGAAGCCGCCCTGCCACGACCCGGTCACCGCGTACGACGCCGAACAGGACCGTCCAGTCGACGGCGGCGGGGTGGTGGGCGGCGGGGTGGTCGGCGGCGGGGTGGTGGTCGGCGGCGTCGTCGGGGTGCCACCCACGGCGCTCATGATGGCGTCGATGATGCCCTGCTGGGTGACCGCACCGCTGCTGCGGTTGAACAGCCCGAACCCGTACGCGCCGTTGTAGCCGTTGTCCCAGTAGGCGGTGGCTGCCCCGTACTTCTTGGCGGTGGACACCAACGTGCGCGCGTAGTCCGCGCGGTACCTGTTGTTCGTCGAGTCGGCCGACGTCTTGTCGACCGAGCCGTACTCGCCGACGAACACCGGGTACCCACGCGAGACGAAGGTGTCGCGCATCTTCTTCAGCTGGGTGTCCATGAAGTCCTGCTGACCCCAGGTCGACTTCCGGGCCGGATTGGTGGCGGCCGGCCCCCACTGCGTGATGGTGCCGTTCTCCTCGCCGGCGAAGTCCCAGGGGTCGTAGTAGTGCACGGAGATCATGAGCCGCTGCTCGTTGGCGGGCACGGACGACGACCGGTACTGGTCCGTCGGCAGCACGAAGCCGTAGTTGCCCGCGGTGTAGTCGATGTTGGTGTTCCAGCCGGGGACGAGCAGCCAGCGCGAGGTGTTGTTCCCACCGGTCCGACGGACCGTGTCCACGAAGATCTGGTTGTAGGCGTTGATGTTCGAGTAGCACGGCTGGGTGGGATTGCCGTACTGCCCGTCGAACTCCTCGTTCATGGATTCGAGGACGAGTCGCTCGCCGTAGCTCTGGAACCTGGTCGCGACCTGCTGCCAGACCTTCTGGTACTTCTCCCTGATCGTCGTCTGGTTCGACGAGTCGCAGATCAACCACGAGCCGGTGATGGTCTTGTAACCGTCGCCGTGCATGTTGATCAGCACGTACAGGCCACGGCCGTAGGCGTAGTCGACGATCTCCTGGAT
Organism: Micromonospora sp. NPDC051141; assembly: GCF_044455765.1. Lineage (NCBI taxonomy): Bacteria > Bacillati > Actinomycetota > Actinomycetes > Micromonosporales > Micromonosporaceae > Micromonospora > Micromonospora sp. NPDC051141. Next base: position 562,596 of record NZ_JBITFD010000004.1, on the reverse strand, counting down.
CCGGTTCAGCCAGGCGGAGCTGATCGTGTAGTTCGGGGCGGCCCCGATGTTCCCCAGGTAGGAGACCGGGATGCGGATCGTCTTGAATCCCGCTGCCTTCACCCGGTCGATGAAGGCCTGCGTCACGACCGGGTTGCCCCACGCCGTCTCGCTGGGGATTCCGTTCGCGTTGGCCTCCAGGGCGTTCCCCAGATTCCAGCCCGCACCCATGTCGGCGACGAGTTGGGTGGCGTTCAGCTGGGCGATGTTGTCCGCCGACGCGGAACTCGTCATCACGGCTGCGGAGCCGGCCAGCGCCAGTACGCCGGAGACCAGGGCGAACTGAACCTTTCTGAATGTGGATGTCACGAGAATCTCCTGTCTTCGATCAACCGTCACACTGGGTTGTCGAAGCGATTCGACGATATTCGACTGCCCGCGCTGGCAGTCGATGGGCCGCCAAAGGATAGATGCACGTGCATCGATGGAGCAAGGATCGGCCAGTCACGAGCCCGCCCCCTGCCGGCGGATGGCGCAGGGCTCGCCCCGCCGACAGCGGCGTCCCGACGTCAGTAGCAATCGAGGGCGGATGCCGGCCGCCGAGGGCCAGAAACTTTCGCCTCCAGCTCGAAATTTTCTGAGTCGCCGCCCCTCATTCATTGACATACATCGAAGTCAAGACGTAGCTTCGGCCTGAAAGTTTCTCGTTGACGCCGCTCTGTGTCCCCCTTGACAAGGAAAGTCGAGCGATAGACAGAGCGATACCGAAAGGCCGCCTGGTTGATCAACGCGGTCAGCGCGAACGACACAACCGACTGTTCGGTGGCGTACCGCGTCGCCGAGCAGTGGCCGAGCCGCTCGACCACCACCGTGAGCGACCGTCGCGGCCCAGTTCTCCCAGGTCGTCCCGGGTCAGATCAGCGTCGTCGACGGAGACCCGGAAGGGCGCGAATCGTCTGTGCGCCCGTGTCGACAGATTTCGTCCATCCCCGAGAAGGGTCCCCATGAAGAACAAACGTCTCGCGATCTGGGCAGCGATCGCTCTGCTCGTCCTCGGTGGTGTCGGGACGGGCACCCTGGTGGCGCCGGTCTACGGTGCGACCACCGCGGCTGGCACCGGCTCGCCCGGCTTGGCCGCCGGCGGCTGCGTCGCGGATCCCGCCCTGCGCGGTGCCACGAAAAGCCCGCTCTACACCGTCGCGGCGGACGGTACGCCGCTGTTCGTCGAGAAGATGACCAAGTATGCCCCCGAGATGCAGGTGCATCATGCGCACTGCTCCATGGCGGGAGCGGGCACGGCCCAGTTCTCGGTCACTGTCGCCGAGAGCTTCAGCTCGTACACCGTCAGCCCCAAGAGCCGGAGGCTCAGCGTTGCCCGCAGCGGCAACACCATCACCTTCACCAGCGGCCCGAACTACCTGATCGTGCAGTTCGACGCCAAGGAACTGCTGTTCATCCTGATCGACGCGCCCGAGACGGACGCGCCCCAACTGGGGGACGCCAACGTCAAGAACCTCGCCGACTACGGCGTCGACAACACCGGGGCGACCCTGGTCACGGCAAAGATCCAGGGCGCCATCAACGCCGCGTCCGGGGCGACCCGCAACATCCTGTACGTGCCTCCGGGCCGGTACCAGGTCGGCGAGCTGTGGATGAGGAGCAATATGACCCTCTACCTGGCAACCGGCGCGGTCCTCTACGGCTCGAACCAGAAAGCGGACTTCAACACCGGCAGCGGTGGGGTGAACATCGAGGGCATGCAGCACGCCTCCCTGCGGATGTTCCAGGTGAGAAACGCCAAGCTGCTGGGCCGCGGCGCCATCGACGGGAACGGGAAGTACCTGCGGGCCCAAGGCATCAATCTGGCCGTGCTGAAGATCGAGGAGAGTTCCGACATCCTGGTCGACGGCATCACCGTCCGCGACTCCAGCTACTGGAACACGCTCGTCTACCGCAGCGACAAGGTCACCATCAAGAACTACAAGTTGATCAACTGCCGGCCCACGACGGGGTACAACAACACTGACGGCGTGGACTTCGACGAGTCGACCAACAGCCTGCTGTCGAACGCGTTCCTCTACACCGGTGACGACAACATGGCGACCAAGAACGAGTTCGCCAACAGCGGCACGATCAACACCAGGAACGTCATCCACGAGCACATCGTCTGCTACAGCAACTCCGCCTGCGCGAAGATCGGCACCAAGACCGAAGGGTCTTCCATGGACGGGATCGTCTTCCGCGACATCGACGTGGTGAAGGCAGGCCGCTCGATGGTGATCGACGCAGTCGACACCGCCGTCGTTTCGAACACCCGATGGGAAGACGTCAGGGTGGAACAGACCGACAGCCTGATCGACCTGCAGGAGGACCGCCCGCCGTCCTGGCGCACGGTGAAGAACACCTCGACCATCCGCGACGCCTACTTCACGAACGTCTCCTCAGACGTGAAGAAGGTCGTCAACCTGCACGGTAGATCGTCGACCATCAATATCAACGGCGTGCACTTCAGCAACTTCACCGTCCAGGGCAAGCCGATCACCAGCCAAACCGACCCGGACGCGAGCTGGAACATCAACTCGTACGTCTCGAACATCACCTTCTCCACGTCGCCGCCCACCACTCCGCCGCCCACCACTCCGCCGCCGACCACGCCCCCGCCGACCACCCCACCGCCCACCACACCCCCGCCGACCACGCCCCCGCCGAGCCAGTCCGACGCCTGCGAGGTGGGATACACGATGAACGCGTGGAACGACGGTTTCACCGCCAGCATCCACATCACCAATCGCGGTGCGTCTGCGATCAACGGTTGGACCCTGGCGTTCACTCTGCCCAGCGGGCAAACCGTGACCAGCGGCTGGAACGCCACCTTCACGGGCTCCACCGGTCAGATATCCGCACGTAACGTCTCGTACAACGGGACGCTGGCGGCAGGCGGATCCACCGACATCGGCTTCCAGGCCACCCACACCGGCAATACCGGTAAGCCTGGCTCCTTCACCCTCAACAACGTCAGCTGCGCCCTCTCCTGACGGACACACCGACTCAGCCGGTGGAACCGTGCCCGGGACCAGGGGCGCGGTTCCACCGCTGGGCACGCGAGCCCCGGCCGGGAGTGTGGATCCGACGGAGACTCTCTGGTGCCGGCGTCTTGACACAGAGAGGTGCCGTTGACGAGACGCCCGCTTCGACGACGGACTCTGGCGCTTCGTCCGTGAGGTCCTGGACGAGCCGCAGCTGACGGAGCCCGGCGCCGCCTCGGCCGGGGGTGCCCCTACGGTCCACGTCAGTTGGAGTTCACCGTAGGGGCACACCTTGGTCGACCACGTCTGCCTGAGCCGTTTCCGGTGGCCCGGGGGCCTTCGGGATCAGCCCGTGGTGCAGGAGCGGATCTGGGCTCTGGCGCTGCTGTTGCCGTTCATCATCGTGGTGAAGCCGAAGGTGTTGCCGCTGCCGTTGGACCGCATCGTCATCACGTAACCGGTGCTGTCCCAACTGGGGGAGCCGTTCCAGGTGGTGGAGATCCGCTGCGGCGCGGTCACCGCCACGACCACGGTCCAGTTGCTGGCCCCCGCCACCGTCACCGAGGTGTTGTACCGGTCACCCCAGACATTGGGAGTCGTCGCCGTCGCGGTGCACCCGCCGGTGGGCGGTGGAGTGGTTGGCGTGCCGGTCGGCGGCGGAGTGGTCGGCGGCGGAGTGCCGTCCGGGGCCACCGCTCGGCCGGTGCTCGGTGAAATCATGCCCGGACAGAGGTTGCGGCTGCTCAGGTTGGCCATGATCTGCGGAATCGCGTCGCGGGTGTTCTGAATGCCGTCGTGCATCAGGATCACCTGGCCGGCCTGGAGGCGGCTGGCGTTGGAGACGATCTGGCTGACGCTGGCGCCGTTCCAGTCCTGGGAGTCGACGTCCCAGATCACCTGGCGCAGGCCGAGCGACGAGGCGACCGACTGGAGGGTCGAGTTGGTCTCTCCGTAGGGCGGGCGGAACAACTGCGGCCGGACGCCGGTCGCCGACTGGATCGCCGAGTTGGTCTGGGAGAGGTCCGACTGCATCTGGCTCTGGCTCATCGAGGTCATGTGCGCGTGGTTCCAACTGTGGTTGCCCACCCACATGCCGGCGTCGACCTGGGCCCGCGCGGCGGACGGATTGCCCTGCACGTTCTGCCCGACGTTGAACATGGTCGCCCGTACGCCGTTCGCGCGCAGCACGGACAGCAGTGCGCTTGTGCTGCTGGTCGGCCCGTCATCGAAGGTGAGGCCGACGTACCCGTTGCAGGTGGCGGCGCTGGACGGAGTGGCGGCGACCGCGAGACCGACGGCGCCCAGCGCCACGGTGGAGGCGAGCACGGCCAACCGGACGGTGAGACGCGTTGTTCGGGGGGCGGACGGACGGCGGGAGCCGCCGATGCTGGCGTTCATGCGCAGGTCCTCCTTGGGACGGGTGACACCTGACGACGCATGACTTCAATCGACAGAGACGAATGTCACCGCGATCGGAGTATTGCAGCGGCGTTTCGAACCCGTCAATAATTGTTCCGGAAATTTTCCGGAGATTTTCCGGAAGCCAGCTGGCCGGCCGCGGCCACCTGGGCGGAGGGGTCCGTGGAGAGGGTGTCGAGGGCGTCGACGTCGCGCAGATGCTGCTCGCCGCAGTCCGGCGCGGCGACCAGACCCCCGGACCGGCGAACGCCTGAGAAATCGTCGCGCCGGTTGTCGATTCGGGGCCAGGCTGTGCGACGGAAGGGTGCGGGGCCGGAGGGACCGGCCCACGACGCCCGACAGGAGTCCGACATGGCGCAGTACATGATCTCGATCTACGAGCGCGAGGCCGAATACGCGGCCCTCACGCCCGAGGCGTGGTTCTCGGTGGTCGACGCGCACGGCGCGTTCGCCAAGGCCGTCGCCGACCTCGGCGGCACGATCACCGGCGGCGGCGTCCTGCAGCCCACGACCACGGCCACGTCGATCCGCGGCGGTGAGGTCACCGACGGCCCCTTCGTCGAGACCAAGGAGGCGTTCGGCGGCTTCTACCTCGTCGAGGCCCGCGACCTCGACCACGCCCTCGAAATCGCCAAGCTCACGCCCGCCCCGTTCGGCGGCGTCGAGGTCCGGCCGCTCATGGACGTGAACGCCGGCCCGGCCCAGTGACCTCTGCCGCGAGCCCTCCCCCGGGTGGGGTCGCGGACGCACTGGCGGACGCGCACCGTCGCGAGTGGGCCTTCGTGCTCGCCGCGACGGTGCGCGTCGCCGGCGACCTCGACGTGGCCGAGGAGTGCGCCCAGGAGGCCTACGTCGACGCGATGACCGCGTGGACGCGCTCGGGCGTGCCCGAGCGGCCCGGTGCCTGGCTCACGACGACGGCCCGCCGTCGCGCCGTCGACCGGCTGCGGCGCGAGGTCGCCCTGCGCCGCAAGTTGCCCCTGCTCGTCGAACCCGTCGAGGCGGACGCCTCGGGGTCGCCGTCCGGCAGTGACACGGACGGCGACGAGGCGGTACCCGACGACCGGCTGCGGCTGCTCTTCACGTGCTGCCACCCGGCGCTCGACCCGGCCGCGCGGGTCGCCCTCACCCTGCGGCTCGTTTGCGGTGTGGCCACGCCCGACGTCGCCCGGGCGTTCCTCGTGCCGGAGCCGACGATGGCGGCGCGGATCACCCGGGCGAAGAAGAAGATCACCCAGGCGCGGATCCCCTATCGCACCCCGACGGCAGCGGAGCTACCCGAGCGTCTGGACAGCGTGCTGGCCGCCGTCCACCTGCTCTTCAGCACCGGCCACACCGCGCCGACCGGCGAGCGACTCGTGCGCGACGACCTCTGCGAGCGCGCCCTCGACCTGGCCCGCACGCTCGTGCAGCTGCTGCCCGTCGAGCGCGAGACCCGCGGGCTGCTCGGGCTGCTGCTGCTCACCCACGCGCGCCGGGCCGCGCGGCTCGACCCGCAGGGCCGGCTCGTGCTGCTCGAGCACCAGGACCGGCAGCAGTGGGACCACGTCATGATCGTCGAGGGCCTGCGCTGGACCGTCGAGTCCCTGCAGGCCCCGCGACCCGGACGCTTCGCCCTGCAGGCCGCGATCGCCGGGGCCCACGCCGTCGCGCCGACGTTCGCGGCCACCGACTGGGCCCGCGTCGTGCACCTCTACGACCTGCTGCTGGCGGTCGAGCCGTCACCGGTCGTCGAACTCAACCGCGCCGCCGCGCTGGCATTCGCCGAGGGGCCGGCGGCGGCGCTGGGGATCGTCGAACGGCTCGCCGGCGATGCCCGGTTGCGCTCGTACCCGTACGTGCACGCCGTCCGGGCCGACCTGCTGCGGCGCCTGGGCCGGGGCGGTGAGGCGTCCGCCGCCTACCGCGCGGCGCTCGACCTGACCGCCAACGGGGCCGAGCGCGACTTCCTCCGGCGCCGGATCAGCGACCTCGACCCCGGCACGGCGACCCGGGCGCCGAACCGGTGACCGCCCACCGCCGAACGCGATCCGGGCCCTGCCCGCCACTCCACGGGCCTCATGCTGGTTGATCACTCGCACCTCATGCCCGTCGTCGGGCAGTCGTGACAGCCCGGCTTTGTCAAGATCAAGCCGACTGTCGGCCAGCGTCGGAAACTGCCGTTGACCTGCTCATCATGTTGGCTTCCGTAGCCCTCGGACGGCGCCCGTCGGTCGGCTTGGCTGTACCGATGGCTGTACAGCTACCAGCCCTCGTCGATGATGAGGAGCTTCGAGGCGTCGGGCGTTCGTTCACCCGTTAGCTCGTTCTCCCGTTATACGACCGGGCCGACAGACACGGCGAAAGTTGTCTCACGGGGTCGGGTCGGGGAAGTTGCGGTGCGGGCAGTTCGTCGGGGTGCTGGGGTCGACCCGGTGCAGGGCGTATGCCGTGCCCTGGGGTGGGGTGTGCGTCGTCGGCGCCCGGTCGCCGATCATGACGAGCGCGTGCCAGCCGGTGCGCTGTGCGGTGTAGAGCGTGCAGCCGTCGAGCACCTGGGTGTGCTGGCGTACGGTCGCGGTGGCCCGGCCCTGGGCGAAGGTGGTCGGGACCGCCAGGTCGCTCTCGATCAGGAACAGCGTGGACCCGGCGGTGGTCGTGTTGGCCCAGAACTGCTCACCGGCGCTCAGGTGGATGTCGGCGATCGAGACGACGTCGGTGTCGGCGAGGCTGACGAATGCCAGGTCCGGATCGCTCGGGCCGGTGACGCCGTGGTGGGTGACGGCGGGGATGGTGATCGTGTCGGCGCCGGTGTGCTGCTGGACCCAGTAGACGCCGGGCGTGTACTGGGTCACCGTCGCCGTGTAGGAGCCGAACGGGCGGCGTCCGACGTTGGAGTCGACCGCGACGAAGTCGGTCTGACCGGCACCGTACAGGCTGCTCGCCACGGTCGTGCCGGAGCTGTCGCGCAGGGCGAGGTCCCAGTCGGCGGTCGCGGCCGGCTGGACCGCGACGACCGACCAGTGCCGGTTGTAGGTGCGGTAGCTGAAGTCCTGGGCGGTCCGGGCGATCTGCACGTCGCCGTCGCCCAGACCGGTGCTTGCCCGAGCGGTGCCCGGATTCAGCATGGCACCGAGGATGACGACGGTGACGGCGGCGGCGATGCGCCGCATGGCACTCCGCCGCTTGGTGAGGCTACGGCACATCACGATTCCTGCTTCGGCGAAGTAGTGGTGGTAGCTAGTTCCACACAAGGCGGTTCCCTAGCGAAGTCGGGTACCCGAACCCTAAGTGCCCTGTGCCAGTCGAGCGGCTGGTGCCCGGCGCCGCGGGGAAGAAGCGGCCCTGGGTGGCCGCTTCCCGGCAGGCGGAACACAGACCCCTCGACCGTGTACGTCCAGCCGGCACGGCCACTCGTGGCCCGATGAATCTGCTTCAAAGGCCGGATTGTGAGGATCATCAGGTCACATCGCCAGTGACGGTGATCGCTCACCGCCCGGTCAGGACGCCCCCTGTCCCGCTGACACGCCCGGTCAGCAGAACCAGCCGTCCTGCACCCAGCCGCGCCGGTTGATGTGACCGTAGGCAAAACCGTAGACGTAGCCGCCACTGCGGGGACCCTCGACCAGGAACGTCTGACCCTGATAGAGGGTGCCCATCCAGGCGCCGACGGGCTGAGTGCGGACGAACAGGTCACTCGCGCACACCGTTTCCCGCTCCCCGATCGTGCCGTTGGCGGCCTGCGCCGGGGTCGACATGGCGAGTGTCGCGGCGACGACTGCGACCAGCAGACCGGCGGCCACCCGGGTGCTACGCCGGCTCACCACGAGTCGTACCCACCGATGCACTCGGCGCGCAGGTAGCCCCAGTCGTTGGGGCCGAAGTCGAAGGCAGCCGCCCACCCGTTGTAGACCGGGTGCGCCCCCGGCGTGTGGCCGATCTTGTTGCCGTAGGCCAAGGTCCGCTTCAGGCCGGCCGGACCGCTGGCGGAGTCGTAGTTGGCGTAGAAGCTGGCGCTCTGGCAGATCACGATGGCGTGCCGTGGCACCACCGGATCGGCCTGGGCCGGCGTGGCGCCCAGGGCGATCGTTGTCGCTCCGATGGCCAACGCGGCGGCAATCGCGCGCTCTCGTCGGGGCATGCCCACCTCCCGCACGGCGAAACTTTCCCACCGAAGACCCTATCGACGGGGTTGATAAATGTCGATGGGAGGTGGTTGTCGAGCGAGCTCCCGAGGACGCCACTGCCGCCCACCGGACGGGACCGGACGCGAGGGACGCTCGTCGCACGAGCACCCACCGAGCACCCAACCGACCACAAGGGACAGACAAAAGGAAGGGCCTGACCGCCGCTCCGGCAGGTCAGACCCCTCATGATCTTGTGCGCCCGAAGGGACTCGAACCCCTAACCTTCTGATCCGTAGTCAGATGCTCTATCCATTGAGCTACGGGCGCCTGGTGCTCGGCCAGTCTACACAACCGGCTTTCGCGCGGAGACTCCGGGATTCGAACCCGGGAGGGGCTTTAAAACCCCAACCGCATTAGCAGTGCGGCGCCATAGACCAGACTAGGCGAAGTCTCCTCGGTGGCCCGGAGGTCACCGCGCCCGAGAATACAGGTCCACACCCGTCGGGGGCAAAGCGGATACCGGCACCCCGCCGAACCCGCCGCGTCGTCGCCGTGTGCCAGGTCACGTCCCCGACTACGCTCCATCGATATGCAGGAGCAGCCGCCGAGCGATCCGCCCCGTCGCGAGCCCCCCGCCAAGGCCCGGCGGAGCCGCTCCCCCCGACCGACCTTCAGCCCGCCGCCAACCCCGGAACCGCCGGCGACGGACGCGGGGGACGAGACGAACGACACGCCGCCCCGCAGGCGGGCGCGCGGGGCCGCGCCGAGCGTCCTCTTCCAGCCACCGACGCCGGCCGCCGACGTCCCGCCGGCCCCGCGTCCGCGACCGGCCGCCGAGCCGGCCACGACCGGTCCGGGGCCGTCGGCCGGCGAACCGGCCGCACCGGAGACCACCGATTCGGGTACGCCGACCGCTGGCCCGGCCATGATCGATCTCCCCACCGCACCCGGGACGGTCGACCCGGCGCCGGTATCCGACGTGGCGGCGCGTGCGCCGGAACCGGCCGAAGGGGGTCCGGACGACACGCCGCCCACCACCGCCACTTCCGTGGGCAAGGCGGCCCCGAAGCGGGCGCGTCGTGCCCCGGCCGAGAAGGCCGAGAAGGCCGAGAAGAAGACCGCACCGACCGCTCGGAAGGCGCCCGCCACGACCCGGAAGACGACCGTCGCACCGGAGTTCACCGCGCCGGGCCGGGCGGACCAGTCCTCCTCGGGCACGCCCGACACGGCGGTGGACGCGGCCGGGGCCGCCCCACGGCCGGTTCGGGCCCGACGGAGCACGAAGACCGCCCCGGCGGCGAAGACCAGCCCCACGAAGCGCGCCACAACGCCGGCGCCGACCGAACCCGGGCCGGACGCGGCAGCCGACGACCAGCCGAAGACACGTCCCGCCGTGCGCAAGCGCACCGGCGCCACCGCCGAACGACCGGCCGAACTGCTCGTAGGCCCGAACGTTCCCGGCCCCGACGCGGGCCGACCCGAACGGACCGAGCACGAGCGGGCCGAGCACGAGCCGACCGCACCCGAGCCGGCTCCACCCGGGCCCGCCGAGCACCAGCCGACCGCACCCGAGCCGGCCGAGCGCCAGCCGGCTGCATCCGAGCCGACCGCCCCCGAGCCGACCAAGCACCAGCCGGCTACATCCGAGCCGATCGAGCACCAGCCGACCGCATCCGAGCCGATCGAGCACCAGCCGGCCACATCCGAGCTGATCGAGCACCAGCCGACCGCATCCGAGCCGACCGCATCCGAGCGCCCCGAGCGGGGGCGGAGCGACCACGAACCGGCCGGACGGCACCGGTCGGGCACGGAGGTGGCCGGCGCGCCGGACGCGGCGGGCCCGCGTACCCCGGTGGTGGGCTGGCAGGCGGTGGGGCCGCGCCTGCGCGACCACCCCGGGTTCGCGCCGGAGCTGCTGGCCCTGGCCGCGGTGGACGCGCTCGGGCCGCGGGCCCGGAGTTGGGTGGAGCAGGTCCGGTCGGCCTATCCGGCGGCGGACGCGGACGGGGTGGCCCGGCTGGCGACCCGGCGGTTCGTCCTCATGGCCGGTACGGGTGGTGCGCTGGCGGCGGGGGCGGGCGTGTTCGCGCCGGTCGCGGAGCTGGCGGCGGTGCTGTGGACGCAGGCGAACCTGGTGCTGCACGTGGCGGCTGCCTACGGGCGGGACCCGGCGCACCCGGACCGCGCGGCCGAGCTGCTGGTGCTGACGTCGGTGCACCCGGACGACGGGGCCGCGCGGGCGGCGTTGGCGGCGGCCCGGGCGGCGGACGTCCCGGCGGACGGGCCGTGGGGCCGGACCGCCGAGGCGGCCTGGCGGCTGGCCATGCCGGTGGCGGCGCAGGCGGGCGGCTGGCTCGGGTTGCGACTGGCGGCGCGGTTGTTGCCGGGCGCGGCGGTGCTGGCGGCGGCGATCGGCGGTACGGCCGCGGCGGAGCGGGTCGCCGCCCGGGCGGTCGCCCGGTACCGGCGCGCCGGTCAGAGCCAGTCGAACCAGGATCGCGGCAGTAGCGCGTAGCCGACGAAGGCGACCACGTCGAGCAGCGTGTGCGCGACGATCAGCGGGGCCACCCGGCGGGTGCGCAGGTAGAACAGCCCGAAGATCACGCCCATCACGGCGTTGCCGAGGAACGCGCCGAAGCCCTGGTACAGGTGGTAGGAGCCGCGTAGCAGGGCGCTGGTGGCGACGACCGCGCCGAGCCGCCAGGTGAGCTGCCGCAGCCGGGTGATCAGGTAGCCGACCACGATCACCTCCTCCAGCACGGCGTTCTGCACGGCGGCGAGGATCAGCACCGGCACCGCCCACCACAGGTCCGGCAGCGCGGCCGGGACCAGCGTGGCGTTCACCCCGAGCTGGGCCGCCGCCCAGAACAGCGCCAGCCCGGGCAGGCCGATGAGCGCGGCCAGGCCCGCGCCCCGGGCCAGGTCCGCACCGGGCCGGGTCAGGTCGACGCCGAGCGTCCGGGCCGGGTCGCCGGGGTCACGCGCCAGCAGGTGTACGGCGAGCAGCACCGGCAGCAGCGCGAAGACGATCCCGAGCAGTTGGTACGTGAGGTCGAGGTACGGCCGGGCCGAGGTGGACGTGTTCAGCGCGGCGGTCTGCTTCGACAACCCGCCCGACGCGGTCAGCTTCGCGATCAGCGAGACCAGCGCGTACACGGCCGACTGGCCGAGGGAGAGGCCGAGCACGAGCAGCGTCTCGGTGCCCAGCACCCGGCGGGAGACCGGCCGGGCCGGCTCGTCAACCGTCACCGGACCATGAAACCACTTCGCCGGGCAAATGAGCCGGTCGCACATTGTGTGCGACCGGTAGGCACGCTCCGTGGACATTCTATCCGGGCCGATCCGCCCGTCCGGAGAAGGAGCGTGCCCCTGTGGAGAACGTCGCGCGGCTGTTGAAGGAGAGCTGGGCCCTGGTCGAGGAGCACGGGGAGCGGCTCTGCGGCCACTTCTACGCCCGGATGTTCCTGCTCGACCCGGAGCTGCGCAAGCTTTTCCCGGTGCAGATGAGCGGGCAGCGCGACCGACTGCTGGAGGCGATCGTGACGGCCGCCCAGACGGCGGACGACCCGGAGGCGTTCGACGAGTACCTGCGCGGGCTGGGCCGGGACCACCGGAAGTACCACGTCACGGCGGACCACTACGCCACGCTGGGCGTCGCGCTGCTGGACGGCCTGCGCACCGTCGCCGGGGACGGTTGGAGCCTGGAGTACGACCAGGCGTGGCGGGACGCGTACGCGAGCATCAGTGAGCGGATGCTCGCCGGCGCGGCGGCCGACGGGAACCCGCCGTTCTGGCACGCGGAGGTGCTGACGCACGAGCGGCACGGCCCGGACACCGCGGTGCTGACCGTGCGCGCGCTCCAGGATCCGCTGACCTGGCAGGCCGGCCAGTACGTCAGCGTGGAGGTGCCCCGCTACCTGCCGCGTACGTGGCGGACGTACTCGGTGGCGAACGCCCCGAACGAGGAGAACGTGCTGGAGTTCCACGTCCGTACGCCGGCCGGGGCCGCCGGTTGGGTGTCCAGCGCGCTGGTGCGCCGGACCAGGCCGGGTGACCTGTTACGGCTGGCCGCGCCGATGGGCTCGATGACGCTGGACCCGGACTCCACCCGGGACATCCTCTGCGTGGCCGGCGGGGTGGGGCTGGCCCCGATCAAGGCGCTGGTGGAGGAGCTGACCCGGGTCAACCGCACCCGCTGGGTGCACGTCTTCTACGGCGCCGGCCACCCGGACGAGCTGTACGGGCTGGCCGGTCTCCAGGAGCTGGTGACGGCGCACCCCTGGCTGTCGGTGACGCCGGCGTGCAGCGCCGACCCGGACTTCGCCGGGGAACTCGGCGACGTCTCCGAGGTGGTCACCCGGTACGGCCCCTGGACCACGCACGACTGTTACGTCTCCGGGTCGGCCGCCATGGTCCGGGCGACCCTGCGGGCGCTGGCCGCCGACGACGTCCCGCCGGACCACATCCGCTACGACACGTTCGGCACCCTCTAGAGCCATCCTCCCCCCAAGCCGGGGGGGGGGGGGGGGGCGCCCCCCGGCCCCCCCCCCCCCCCCCCCCCCCCCCCCCGCCGGCGCCCCCCCCCCCCCCCCCCCCCCCCCCCCCCCCCCCCCCCCCCCCCCCGTTTCCCGGTACGCGGGCCAGGCGGCAACCAGCCCGCGTGCCGGAGCCCTTCTCAGTAGCGCCAGGGGGTGCCGGTCTCGCGGTACTCCTCCACCGGCACCAGGGGCACGCCCGGTGCCATCCGGTCGACGTAGAGCCGCCCCTCCAGGTGGTCGATCTCGTGCGCGACCAGGCGGGCCATCGCGTACTCGAAGGACGTGATGACGCGGCTGCCGTCCCACTGGGCGTGTTCCACGTCGATCCGCAACGGCCGGGGCACCAGGCCACGGTGGTCGAAGAAGGAGAGGCAGCCCTCGTACTGCTCGTCGGTCTCGGTGGCGGCGTCCACCACCCGGGGGTTGAGCAGCACGACCGGCTCGGCCGCCCGGTCGACGGGGCGGACCAGCGCGGCGGACCAGCCGATCCCGAGCTGCGGCGCGGCCAGGCCGACGCCCTTGCTGAACGGGTGCAGCTCGTCGAGGCGGGCCAGCATGCCGGCGAGCCGGTCGACCACCTGCCGGGCGTGCCGTTCCTCGGCCGGCAGGTCGAACTGGCGGGCGGGCTGCCGGAGCAGGTCGTCGCCGCGTTGCACGATGCCGACCGCGCGCATCCGGTCGCTGGCGCGTACCCGGGTCTCCCCGGCGGGCGTGCTGTCCGGTTCGGTGTCCGGCGCGGGGCTGCGGAACCGCCACTGCATCCGGTAGCGGGCGTTCAGCGGCGGGTCGTCGGTCCCCCACTCGTAGATGACCCGGTCGGCGTCCCGGGTCTGCTGGATCGGGGTCCGCAGCGGGCCCTCCTCCGCCGACAGCGAGGTCTCCGCGCCCCACACCTTGGGGTCGAGGTCCGCCGGCAGGTCGAGGCGCACCGCGAGGTGCCGGGTGGGCAGGCGTACGGCGCGCTGGAACCAGGGGCCCCACTTGTCCCGTCCGACGCGGTAGGCGTACTCGATGGTGACCCGGTCGCCCGGGTAGAGCGGGAAGCGTCCCTCGTCGTTCTCGAAGAGCAGCCAGATCTCCTTGAACGCGTCCCGGTCGTGCTTGGCCCGCCAGTGCATCGGCTCGCGTCCGCTGCCGTCGTCCCGGTACGCGGTGAGTTGCAGCTCGGCGAACGTGAGGGGGTGCTCGCGGTGGTGCCGGTTGGAGCGGCCCGGGTCGTTCGGGTAGCGGTCGACGGCGACCCGGACCAGGTAGCGGGTGACCGGTTCGGTGCCGGCGTTGTACAGCTCCCGCCGGATGGTGCAGTGGTAGCTGTCGCCGGTGTGGGTGAGCGTGGCGACCTCGCGTTCCACCACCAGGCCGGTGCCGGGGGGCAGCCACTGGCCGGGGACGGGCGGATCGCGGTGCGTCCCGGTGACGCGGCTGTGCCGCAGCTCGTCGTACTCCCGGAAGCGCTGCCAGATCGCGCCGCTGGCCTCCAGGACGGCCTCGGCCCGGCGGGCGAAGTCCTCGGTGGGCCGGTGCCGGCGTCCTTCGACGTGGCTGACGTAGGACGGGTCGAAGCCCATCAGCGTCGCCAGCTGCTTCTTGGACAGCCCTCGGCCGGTGCGGTGCCGGGCGAGCTCGACCGCGAAGGACTCGGCGGCACGCTCGATCGGTGAGGTCATCAGCTTCCTCGTACGCGGGAAGACCATTTTCACGTTTCGTGGCCGAACGTGTACGGAAACTGCCTCGTATTCGACAGTCATCTTGACAATTCAACGTCAGGCGTCGATGCTTGCGCGGCCTGGCGAGCCCTCCTGCCCGGCGTTTTCCGCCCACCCCGCCGGGTAGTACACGACGGCGACGGAGTGACCGGGACCTCCCCATCAAGCCCCGTGGTGCCTCTTCCCTCCGTCCGGGAGTGTGGTTAGGCTATCCTTAGCTTCGGTCGACGGCACGCGCCGGCCGACGGGCTACCGGACGGGGGACGGCCAGGTGACTGCGGTGATGCCGGGGCGCGACGTCGCCACCCCGTTCGCCCCGGTGACCGCGACGCTGCGCGCCATGTTCGGCACCGACGACCTGCCCGGTCTCGCGCCCGGCCTGCTGGTCCGCGACGAGCTGGACCGGTGGGCCCCGGCCACCCGCCTGATCGACGGCACCCTGCTCCCCGGCTTCCTGGCCGCCGCCGGCCGGCGCTGGGGCGGCACCCCGCACGCCTGCGCCGCGCTCGCCTGGAAGTCCTACAGCTACTGGACCGCGCTGCCGGCCGTGCTCGGCTGGGCCTCGGCGCGGCGGGTGCCGCTGCTCGATCCCGCCGACGTGCTGGTGCACTTCGAGGACCACCACCAGTTGCTCACGCTGGGGCTGCGCGGCTCCACCCCGGTGGCCGTGCTGCCCGGCGACCCGCTGGCGCTGACCGGCGCGCCGGGCGTCCGGGTCGTCGCCGACGAGGCGGCGCTGCTCGGCGCGCTGCGCACGACGCTGCTCGACGCGCACTTCGCCCCGCTGATCACCGCCATCCAGCGCGAGGTCCGGATCGGCACCCGTACGCTGCTCGGCTCGGTGGCCTCCGGCATCGCGCACGGCCTGCTGCGGGCGGCGGACGCGCTGCCCGGCCCGACCACGGCGGCCGTCGGCACGCTGCTCGACGCGCTCGACCTGGCCGACCTGGTCGAGCTGGTGCCCGGCCCGACCGGCGAGCCGACCGTGCAGCGGCGCACCTGCTGCCTGGCCTTCACGCTGCCCCGGCCGAAGGTCTGCCAGGGCTGCTGCGTCCGCTGACCGTCGCTGAGCCCGTCATCGTCGCGTCGCTGGTCAGTGCCCCGGCTCAGGTCAGTCGACGAGCGGGCGCACGTCCCACAGCCAGACCCCGCCGGTACGCGTCGGGGCGATCCCGGTCAGCTCGGTCATCGCCCGGCGCAGCGACTCGGCCGAGCTCAGCCTTGGGTCGAGGATCACCGCGCCGGCCCGCCAGTGACGTAGGTCGTCCACGGCGTCCACCCGGTCCTGCGGAGTGATCGGCGGCACCGCGTCGGTACGCCGTACCGTCTCGAAGAACGTGCTGGTGGGGCGCGGTGGCGCGGTGAAGAGCGCGACCCGGTCGGCGCCCGGTCGGGTGTCCGGATAGAGGAAGTAGCCCCGGGCCAGCGGCATGTCCAGCCGGGTCTCGGCGGACCAGCGCAGCGGGACCGCGTAGGTGGTGTCGGGCAGCGGGAGCGTGACGATGCTGTGCCCACCCGCCACGTAGGGCCGCCACGCCCCGGAGGTGACGAACGCCGGCGTCGGGTCCAGCCGCGTCGCGGGCAGCGGGGTGGGCAGGATCGGCAGCAGCGCCATGGCGAGCACGGTGCCGGTGGCGAACCGGAGCTGCCCCCGGGCGGCCGGGTGCCGGTGGGCCAGCCGCCGGACCCGTTCGACGCCGAGCGCGAGCAGCACGCCGATGATCGGGGTGAGCGCGAGCGACCAGCGGGTGGGCACCACCGCGTGCAGGACCGGCAGGTTCTCCAGCGCGGCCCACGGCCCGGGGACGCCGGTCTCCCGCCCGTCGAACCGGATCTCCCGGCCGAGCGAGAAGAGACCGAACACCACAGCGACCGTGGCCAGCCCGAGCACCAGCGCGTCCCGGCGCAGCCACCAGACCAGCGCGACCACCAGCACCACGAGCGGCCAGCCGAAGAACGCGTTCTCCTCGGTGGCGTTCTTGACCAGCGGCGCGCTACCCCGGGCGTCGCCGGCCACCGACTCCCGGGACCAGGCCAGGTAGGCGGCGAGGTCGGTGGAGTAGCCCCGGATCAGCGTGGAGAGCCCGGAGTACGCGCCGGGGCCGGCGAACTGCACGTGCAGCGGGTACGCCAGGAGCGCCCCGGCCACGACGGCGGCCACCCCGAGCCCGGCGACGAACGGCCGGGCCGCCGACCGGAGCGCGGGCCGGCCGAGCACGAGCGCCAGCACCACGCCGCCCAGGCCGAGCGCGGTCATCAGCAGGATCTCCAGGTTGAGGAACGCCTGCCAGACGATCACCAGGCCGAGCAGCAACCCGTTACGCAGCCAGCGGCCGGGCTGCGCCAGCCGGAGCGTTCGCCAGACGATCAGCGGCACCACGAACTGGCTGACGATGTTGGGGTGGGCGTTCGCGTGCGACACCATGGCCGGCGCGAACGCGCAGAAGCCCGCGCCCAGCCAGGCCGGCCCCCGGGCGCCGACGACCACGCGGGAGAGCAGGAAATACCAGGCGGCGGCGGTGGCGGCCAGACCGACCGTGAGAAAAATGAGGAACGACCAACGCGGTCCGAACCACACCGTTATCGGCGACAGGGGCAAGGAAACGGATAATACGGACGTGTTCCCCATGAGATTGACGACGTCCGGCACATTCATCCGGTCCGAGGTGAACGGATAGGCGAAATGAGTGACCACGCGCGCACCGTGTGCCATCATCCATTCGAACTGCGCCTGGTCGGTGCGATTGTCCCGCACGCCGTTGGCCGGATCGATCCAGAGCCGGGCGGTCACCCAGAGCGCGAGCAGCACGAAGCTGAGCACGGCGAGGGCGTCGGTCGACCGCCCTCGACGTGGGTCCACACCCGGCTGGGGAGTAGTCATGACATTTCAGAGCGTAGTCATTGCATGACGGCCAGGTGACATATTCCGGGGACTCGCGTACTATGTGCCGGGTTCGCCGACCGCCGATCACGTGCCCCACCCGACCGCAATTCGGCCAGCGCGGTGCCCCCGATTTTCCCGCCGGCCATTTAGATGGTTGACTCTGAACGGTCCAGGCGCGGGTCAGTCATATCGTGAGGAATCGACGCATGGCAGAAATCACTGGGGATCAGCGCGTCCAGGCGGAGGTGCTCGAAGGCCTGGCCACGGCGGTCAACCACCGGCGGTGGTTCGTCGAGCTGGCCGTGCCCTACCTCGGTGACAACCCCATCGAGATCGGCAGCGGCCTCGGCGACTACGCACTCGCCTGGTCCGAGCACATCCCCCGCATCACGGCCACCGAGGCCGACCCGGACCGGCTGGTCAAGCTCAAGGAGCGGCTGTCCGAGCACCCCGGCGTCGAGGTCCGGCAGATGCTGTTGCCGCACACCGAGCGGGGCGACTACAGCGCTGCCGTGTCGTACAACGTGCTGGAGCACATCGACGACCACGTGGGTGCGCTGCGCAGCATGCGCGACCTGGTCCGGCCCGGTGGCGCGGTGATCATCATCGTGCCGGCGTTCCAGTTCGCCATGGGCCCCGCCGACATCGCGACCGGCCACGTGCGGCGCTACACCAAGAAGACGCTCGCCACCGCGATGACCGACGCCGGCCTCACCGTGGAGAAGATCCACTACGCGAACGCGCTCGGCCTGATCGGCTACTTCATGGCCACCAAGGTCTTCCGGCTGATGCCGAAGGAGGGCCCGATGGTGAAGGTCTACGACACGTTGGTGCTCCCCGCCACCAAGGCCGCCGAGCAGCGCATCCGCCCCCCGTTCGGCCAGTCCGTCTTCGCCGTGGCCCGGGTGTGAGGCGGGGCCCCTCTTAACGCCTCAGGTATAGATGGGGCCCCTCCTTACACCTACGTGTCAAGAAGGGGCCCCTCCTTACATCTCGGTCAGTCCTTGACCTGGTAGGTGGGGCGGATCACCGCGCGGGCCAGGGTGTGGAACGCGAGGTTGAAGCCGACGAAGGCCGGGCTCGCCTCCTTGCCCACGTCCAGTCGCTCCACGTCGACCGCGTGCACCGCGAAGACGTACCGGTGCGGACGGTCCCCCGGCGGCGGCGCGGCACCGCCGTAGCCGGTGTCGCCGTAGTCGTTGCGGATGCTGAACGCGCCACCGAGGTCGGCCTCGCGCGCCTCGGCCGGCAGCTCGGTGACCGAGGCGGGCACGTCCACCAGCACCCAGTGCCAGAACCCGCTGCCGGTCGGCGCGTCCGGGTCGAAGCAGGTGACCACGAAGCTCTTCGTCTCCGCCGGGAAGCCCGACCAGGACAGGTGCGGGGACACGTTCCCGCCACCGGCGCTGCCGTGCGCGTACCGCGCGTCCATCGGCTCGCCGTTGTGCACGTCGTCGCTGGTCAGGTCGAACGACGGCACGGTCGGCAGCAGCTCGTACGGGTCCGGGGCGATCGGTCGTTCCAGGGTCATCGAAACGGGTCCTTCCGGGTGCGCGAAATGTTCTGCGCCCCTTCTTACCCCGCTGCGGGCGATTACGGCGGCGGAGGGTGTGGGATTCGAACCCACGAAGACATCGCTGCCTTACCGGTTTTCAAGACCACGATCGCCACGCGGCTGACCTGCCGCTACCCGATCCACCGCCGGTCCTCCGACACGGATCCGGCACAGCGACCACCGCGACCTCGCCCAGCCGTGAGCCACGGGCATCGAGTCTCGGTGCACAAGCTGGACGGCTGGCTCGTCCCCCCCGAGCCAGCCGTCACCCTGCTACTTGCTCTTCTTGCTCGTCTTGACCGACTCGTTGACGGTCGTCTTCGGGCTACGCTTTACCGTCGACTGCTTCACGAACCGGCCGGTGACAGCGCTCCGGCCCCGTTTGCTCGGCATCGTTACCTCCTCTCATCGTCTCGATCGAGCGCCCAGGCGTCACTGACGTCAGGCGTACTGGGTCAGCTGCCAGGTCACCGCCCGGCCGCCGTGGGGCGGCATGGTGTTGTTCTTGGCGATCGGGGCAGTCGTGGACGGGGTGCCCACGACCTTCCAGACGCCGCTCTCCGGGCAGCGTTCGCCGGTCCGTGCGGTAGTGCCGATCGGTGCCACTTGCCTTACTCCTGTCTCGAAGCGGTGCGTCGAAATCGACGCAACCGGACTCTAGATCACCCGTGCGCCGGATGGCAAGCGGTGCGTCGGAACTGGCACACTCCGAGGCAGGAGGTCACTGGATGAGCAAAACCAAGATCGACATCGCCGCCCTGCATGGAGCACTGAACGCCGCCCGGGAGTCGCACGGGCTGTCATGGCGGCAACTCGCCAAAGAGATCGGTGTGAGCCCGTCGATGCTGTTCCGCCTCGGAAACGGGGATCGACCCGATGCCGACGGATTCGCGACGTTGGTCACATGGTTGGGCATGCCAGCGGAGGAGTTCATGATTGGTGTTAACGAGGCACCCAAAGAACAGCCTGAACTAATGACCCAGTTGGCACCGCTACTACGCGCGCGAGCCGACTTAACGAACGCCGATGTCGTCTATCTGGAAGAGGTAATTCGCGCAACCCTGAGGCGAGCACACTCTGCAAAACAGGAGCACCCTTGAACAAGGCAGCCCTCAAAAGAATGGCTATCGAGCTCCGCGAAGAAGTTGGGATTGGCGTCCATGATGTATTTGATCCCTACGAACTTGCGAAACTCTACGGCGTCAAGGTCATACCGATGTCCTCCTCGGGCTGTTCGGAGGAAGCCCTCCACCACTTTCAGGTTAATCGACCGGACGTATTCTCCGGTGCGCTCGTACCCTTCGGAACTGGAACTGTAATTCTAGAGAATGACCTACATCCACATGAAAGGAAGCGTTCAACATGCAGCCATGAAATGGCTCATGTAGTGCTTGAACACCCGTTTACGGCGGCACTGGTTAACGAGCGAGGGTGCCGCATGGCCAACCGGGAACACGAGCAGCAAGCGGCCGAATTGTCGGGCGAACTACTCCTTCCCTTCGAAGCTGCGAAGTTGCTCGCTCGGCAACAAGCATCGGACGAGCAGGCGGCCCAGAAGTTCGAAGTTAGCGTCGATCTCGCCAGGTGGAGGCTCAACAGCACAGGGGCACGCAAAATAGCAAGCCGCGCAAAGGCAGCGTACGCTAAACTTCGCACCAGGTAACTTCGCCAGTCTCGCGCCTTCATCATCCCATCCGCCGTCGGCCCATCGGAATTCAAAGGTACGCCTTGACCGAGGCCAGATAGCCCCCTCCACATGGGCCGACGGCGGATGGATAAAGATTCTGCCGCATTTCGTCGGGACGAACTGAGGCGCAGTTCACCGCGCATCAGAATGTTCGATCAGAATCCTGGCGATCTCCCCCATGTTCGTGATCACCGCATCCGCTCCGGCAGTCCGGAACACCTCAGCCTTGGCGGGCCGGTTCGCGTAGCCAACCACCCGCACTCGGCCGCCCGCGCCCCGTCGATATCTGATAGCGAGTCACCGACCAGCACGCACCGGTTCGGCGGCTCGCCGATTACGCGAACGGCTTGCAGGATCGGTTCCGGGTTGGGTTTCATGCGATCCGGGTCGGCGTACGCCCGGCCGACCACCGGCGAGATGTGCGTGGCGAGCCGATGCGCCGCTAAGTAAGCGGTCACCGCACCGGCCGAGTTGTTGCTGACCAGCGCTACCGGCATCCCAACCTGCCGGGCCGCGACGATTACCTCCCGGCCGTACGAGTCTCGGCGGCCCGGAGCTCGGCCGTGCAGAGCGCATCCTCCACCACCCGCATGACGCCCTGGTCGCCGGTCGCCCCGACGCGACGGAGCACCTCAAGCGGGTCCGGCTCGCTGGCGAGGTCCGGCGGCACGTCGACCCCGCGCCCCCGCAGCACGTTGACCAGTTCGGCGGCAACCTGCGGCGCTGGGTAGCCGGCGAAGACGCTGCACACCGGCCCGTCGAAGTCGAGCAGCAGTGCAGTCGCCCCGGCGATCAGCCGGCCGAGGTCGGCGCTCATCCGTCGTACCGGTAAGCGATGGTCGACCACACCGAGTCGAACCACTGGCGAGAGGCCTCCACGAACTGGGTTCCGTGCGAGGCATCGTCGTCGGTCACCGCGTAGTGGAACAGCGGCACGTCCTTGCCCATCAGGTCGTAGATCGCCATCGACTCACCCTTGATCGATACGCTGCGCTCAACGACCGGGTAGAAGCCGTAGAAGACCTCTTCGCCGTTCAGGATGTAGAGCTTGAACAGCGGAGACGCCCGGTGCATCCGCACATCAACGGTGGCTGACCGGATAAGGCCGAGGTCGCCCAGCTCGGCGACCTGATCGATGATGCCGTCTGCCGCCCGGCGGGTAATCCGCTCGGGGCGTTCGCGTACTGCTGGGTCGTCTGCCTGCGTCTCGGCCCGCGACGGCAGCGCCATCGGTACGCCCATGTCGGAGATCAGGACCCGCACGGCGATCGTCTCCGGAGCGAGCCTGCCTACGCGCACGCAGGTCGCCCAATGGGCCGGGCACAGCGTGCATGTGCTGCTCAAGATCTACGCGTCGTGCATCGACGGACAGGACGAGGCCGCTCGGAAGCGGATCGAGGGAGCGCTAGGCACCGAGCCGACCGAAGGGCCGGAGAGCGCCGACACGTAGACGACACAACCAGTGAGACACGGCAGTCCCGAGCGAGACGAAGTGAGACTTACTCACGATCTATAGATACGCCCCCTGGCCGGCGTTCGCGCTGTTCAGGGGGCGTTTTGGCTGTCCAGATGAGCGGAGGGTGTGGGATTCGAACCCACGAAGACATCGCTGCCTTACCGGTTTTCAAGACCAGCGCCATCGGCCACTAGGCGAACCCTCCCGGCGCGCTCCCCGAGGGGTACGCGACCGCGCCTAGTCTGCCACGAACGGCGCATCGGGTAAGACTGAGCCATGCGCGCTGTCACGATCACGGAACCCGGCGGACCCGAGGCACTCGTCTGGGCGGAGGTCCCCGACCCCGAACCAGGCCCCGGTGAGGTGGTCGTCGAGGTGCGGGCCAGCGCCGTCAACCGGGCCGACCTGCTGCAACGGCAGGGGCACTACCCGCCGCCGCCGGGCGCGTCCGCGTACCCCGGGTTGGAGTGCTCGGGGACGGTCCGCGCGCTCGGTCCCGACGTGACCGGCTGGTCGGTGGATCAGGAGGTCTGCGCGTTGCTGACCGGCGGCGGGTACGCCGAGCAGGTCGCCGTGCCGGCCGGGCAGTTGCTGCCGGTGCCGGACGGGGTGGACCTGGTCGACGCCGCCGCGCTGCCGGAGGTGGCCTGCACGGTGTGGTCGAACGTGGTGGACCTGGCCGGGCTGGCCGAGGGGGACACGCTGCTGGTGCACGGTGGCGGCAGCGGCATCGG
Organism: Micromonospora sp. NPDC051141; assembly: GCF_044455765.1. Taxonomy (NCBI): domain Bacteria; kingdom Bacillati; phylum Actinomycetota; class Actinomycetes; order Micromonosporales; family Micromonosporaceae; genus Micromonospora; species Micromonospora sp. NPDC051141. The sequence continues at coordinate 539,506 of NZ_JBITFD010000004.1, read as the reverse complement.
CACGTTCGCGATCCAGCTCGGGGTGGCGCTGGGCGCGACGGTGGTGGCGACCGCGCGGGCGGCCAAGCACGAGCGGCTGCGCGAGCTGGGCGCCGCGCACACCGTCGACTACCGGGAGCAGGATTTCGTCGAGGAGGTCCGCCGGGTCACCGACGGGCGCGGCGCGGACGTGATCCTGGACATCATGGGCGCGTCCTACCTGCCGCGGAACGTGGCGGCGCTGGCGACCGGCGGCCGGCTCGTGGTGATCGGCATGCAGGGCGGACGCAAGGGCGAACTCGACCTCGGGACGCTGCTGGCGAAGCGGGCCTCGGTGCACGCCACCGCGCTGCGCTCCCGCCCGCTCGCCGAGAAGGCGGCGATCGTTCGGGGCGTACGTGAGCAGGTGTGGCCGCTGGTGGCGGCCGGCCGGGTCCGGCCGGTGGTGCACGCCCGGGTGGGGATGGCGGACGCCGCGGACGCGCACCGGCTGGTGGAGGCGAGCGACCACCTGGGCAAGGTGCTGCTGGTGCGGTGACGCTCAGCCCGGGTCGGCGCGCGGGAGCACCAGGCGCGCGCCGGGGCCCTCGGCGGCCAGCGAGTCGCCGGGGTTGTAGAGCGTGCAGCGCTGCAACGACAGGCAGCCGCAGCCGATGCAGCCGTCCAGGTCGTCGCGGAGCTTGCCGAGCAGTCGGATCCGCTCGTCCAGCCGCTCCCGCCAGCCCCGGGAGAGCGCCGCCCAGTCCTCCGGGGTGGGGGTGCGGCCGGCGGGCAGCGAGTCCAACGCCTCCCGGATCTCGTCGAGCGAGACGCCGACCTGCTGGGAGATCCGGACGAAGGCCACCCGGCGCAGCTCGGTGCGGGCGTAGCGGCGCTGGTTGCCGCCGGTGCGGGCGGCGTGGATCAGGCCGAGCCGCTCGTAGTAGCGCAGCGCGGAGGGCGCCACGCCGCTGCGCTCGGCGAGTTGGCCGATGGTGAGCGTTGCCTCGTGCATCACAGGACCTTGAGGTGAAGTTCGGTTGAGGTTCGAGGCTATCGGCACGGCGGCGGCCACCGCCACCGTCCCGAGACGACCGAACCCCGCACCGGGCCGGGTGCGGGGTTCGTGGTTGTGCCGTCAGCGCGTGGCGGGACCGACCGGGCGGCGGCGGGCGCGCTCGCGGGCCAGGATCCAGATCGCCTCGACGCCGTCCTTCCAGGTGATCTTCTTGCCCTCTTCGCGGCCCCGGGCACGGTAGCTGATCGGCACCTCGTAGGGGCGGATGCGCTGGCGGAGCAGCTTGCCGGTGACCTCGGCCTCCATGCCGAAGCCCCGGGAACGCACCTGGAGCGAGCGGTAGAGCGCCAACGGCATCAGCTTGAAGCAGGTCTCCAGGTCGCCGATGTACGAGTTGTAGAGCACGTTGGCCGCCAGCGTGACGCCCTTGTTGCCCATCACGTACCAGAAGCTGTAGGAGCTGTGGCTGCCGAACGTGCGATTGCCGTAGACCACCGTGGCGTGCCCGTCGAGCACCGGCTGGAGCAGGCGCGGGATGTCCTGCGGGTCGTACTCCAGGTCGGCGTCGAGGATGACCATGTATTCGCCCTCGGCGTTGTCGACGGCGGTCTTGATGGCCGCGCCCTTGCCGGCGTTGCGCGGGTGGGTGATCACCCGCAGCCGGGCGTCGTCCACCCGGCCGAGCACCTCACCGGTGCCGTCCCGGCTGCCGTCGTCCACGACGACCAGCTCGATCTCGCACGGGTAGTCCACCGCCAACGCCTGCTTGAGGGCGTCCGCGATGCGTTCTTCCTCGTTGTAGACCGGCATGAGGATCGAAAGCTTCACGGGTTCTCCACGGAGGTGACGGCAGGTCGGGGCATAGCGTAGCCTGGCAGATTCCTGAGGTCACGACAGCCGCCCACCTTACTCCTGGCGGAGCGGCACGACGACCAGCCGGGCGACCCCCTTGTCCCCCTCCTTGGCGCCGGCCACGCCGACCGTCGTACCAACCTTGATCTCGTTCGCCCGGATCGTCGCGCGGTGCTCGACCACTCGGAGCTTCTCGCCGAACGTCCAGGTCATGGTGAAACCGTCGGCGGACTTCACGGTCATCGACGTCGCGTCGACCGCGGTCACCTCACCGCGCTGGACGGCTACCGTCTTCGTCCCGTTCTCCTTGGTCTGCACCACGACCTCGCCGTGCAGCCGGTTCTTGCGCAGCAGCACCCGGGCCCGGTGCCGCTTGCGCCAGTCCTGCGCCCGGTCCCCCTTGCGGTCCGGCCCGGCCTGCTCAGCCGGCGTGCCGGAGCCGGCCTGCTCGGCCGGCGTGCCGGAGGCCGACGGGGCGGGTGCCGCGACCGGATCGACGTCCAGGTCGGCCGGGTCGACGCCGAGCGCGGCCAGGGCCTGCCCGTCGGCGCCCATGGCGGCGGCCACCTCGACCGCGGTCTCCCGGGCCGAGTCGGCGCCGGTCCGCGCCGCGCCGCACCCGGACAGGCCGAGCGCCGCGGCGGTGAGCAGCGCGGTGGCTCCGGTGACGATTCGCTGACGTGCCATCGGTGTTCCTCTCGTCGGTGGTGACGTCAGCGTTCCGCACCGGCGCGAGCGGACCGTCAGGCCGATGTTCGAGCCAGGTAAGGATCTCCGGGCAGCCGGACCGTGAACGCCGCGCCGCCCTCCGGCGCATGCCCGGCGGCGATGTCGCCGCCCAGCCGGCGCACCAGCCCGGCGGCGAGCGCCAACCCCAGCCCGCTGCCCACCTTGCGCACCCCCCGGTAGCGCTGGTGCAGCGCGCCCCGCTCGAACGCCACCGCCAGGTCGTCGTCGGTGAAGCCGGGCCCGCCGTCGCGGACCTCCAGGACCCCGCCGGCCGCCGGGTCCGCGCCGGCGGGCCGGACCGCGAGCACCATCGGCGCCCCCGGGGGTACGACCCGCAGCGCGTTCTCCAGCAGCCCGTCCACCACCTGCCGGATCCGGCCCGGATCGGTGTACGCCGGCACCGGCGCGTCCGGCGTCTCCACCCGGAACGGCACCCCGACCGCCGTGCACCGGTCCGACCAGGTGCGCTCGACGTCGGCGGCGAGCCGGGTCAGGTCCACCCGCACCGGTTCCAGCGGGAAGTCGGCGGCCTCCAGCCGGGCCAGCGCCAACAGGTCGCTGACCAGCCGGTCCAGATGCTCGGCCTCGGCCAGCACGGTACGCCCGGTCGCCGGCACCGCCTCCGCGTCGAGCACGCCGTCGGCCAACGCCTCGGCGTAGCCCCGGATGGCGGTGAGCGGCGTCCGCAACTCGTGCGAGACGGAGAGCAGGAACTCACGCTGCCGGCCCTCGCTGGTGGCCAGCGCGGCGGCCAGCCCGTTGAGCGCGTACGCCAGGTCGGCCACCTCGTCGGGCGGCTCGACCGGCACCCGGACCGCCCGGTCCCCGGCCCGGAGACGGGCGGCGGCGGTGGCCGCGACGCGGATCGGTCGGGCCAGCCGGCGGGCCAGCAGCAGCCCGGCGACCGCCCCGGCGGCGAGCCCGGCGAGCAGCGGCAGCCAGAGCCCGCGCAGCACCTGCCGCCAGGGGCCGGTGGTGGCGGCGCGGGTGAGCACCACTCCGTCGCCGCCGGGCAGCGCCCGTGCCTCGACGAGCCGGCGTTCCCCGTCGACGAGTCGCCGGCCGGAGACGTTGCCCCCGGCGGCCACCCGGGCGACCAGCGGCGCGGGCAGGCCACTCCGGTCGGCCCGCCCGTCGCGGACCAGGTACACGTCGATCTGCTGCTGGCGGAGCTGCCGGATGAGCCGGTCCCCGGCGCCGTCGCGCTGGCGTACCGCGCGGACGCGCAGCACGTCGGCGGCGAGCCGGGCCTGGGCGGCCAGCGCGTCCTGGTCCCGGCGTTCCGCGCCGCGTACCGCCAACGGCACCGCCACCAGCGCGGTGACCAGCACCGACACCAGCGCCACCGCACAGGTGACGAGCACCGCGCGGGCGGTGAGCGTGTGGCCCGGCCAACGACGGGTGGGCGGTGCGGCGGGCCGGGTCCGGATCACCGGCAGCGCCACGGTGGGCTGGTCAGGCATCGGCCGCGTACCCGACGCCGCGGTGGGTGCGGATCACGCTGGCCGGGCCGAGCTTCGCCCGGACCTGCGCCACGTGCACGTCCACGGTCCGGGTGCCGGCGTGCGCCGCGTACCCCCAGACGCCGGCCAGCAACTCCTCCCGGGTGAACACCCGGCCGGGGCGGGCCATCAGGTGCGCGAGCAGGTCGAACTCGGTGGAGGTGAGCTGCACCGGCGCCCCGCCGACGGTCACCGCCCGGCGCGCCGGGTCGAGTGTGACCGGGCCGAGCACCCGCGGCTGGTCGGCGGTGGCCGGCGTGCCGGCGCTGCGGCGCAGCACCGCGCGGACCCGGGCGACCAGCTCACGCGGACTGAACGGCTTGGTGACGTAGTCGTCCGCGCCCAACTCCAGGCCGACCACGCGGTCCACCTCGTCGTCGCGGGCGGTGAGGAAGATGACAGGTGTCCAGTCACCGGCCGCGCGCAGCCGCCGGCAGATCTCGGTGCCGGCCAGGCCGGGCAGCGCGATGTCGAGCACGCAGGCCACCGGGCGCAGCCGCCGCGCGGCGGCCAGCCCGGCGGTGCCGTCCCGTTCCAGGTGTACGCCGAAGCCGTCCCGGGTCAGGTAGAGCCGGACCAGGTCGGCGATGGATGGCTCGTCCTCCACCACGAGGACGAGTCCGCGGTGCGCGGTGTCGGCGGTCACCGGCCCATGATGACCGACCGGTGGCCGCCGGGACGGTCAGGGAGATGTTCGGGTTCGGTAAGGAGAACGTCAGCGGGCCGACGCCGGACGGAACACGACCGGCCGAGCGCCGGCCGGCCAGTCACCGATGGTGGCGACCAGGCGTTCCGCCGGGGTCCGCAGCCGGGTCCGAAAGGCGTGGTGGAGCAGCGCGTCGAGCTGCCACACGCCCTTCGGGTGGTGGGTCCGGATGAGGAAGCGTTCGCGGGCGCCGTCGATGGCGGTGGCCGCCAGCTCCACAGTGTGCGCCCGTGGGTCCGGGCTCCAGGTGACGTTGCTGAGTTCCCGCAGCTCGGTGTTGAGGTGCAGGCGCAGCCGGTGCAGCAACCGGGTCTGCCGGGTCACCACCAGCCGGCGGTGGGTGAGGAGCATGAGGTAGTCGCCGCCGACCGGATGGTCCGGACGGCTGCACCGGGTGACCAGGATGGTGGCGTCACCGGAGCCGACGCAGCGCCGGAACACCGGCATGTGGCGGGTGGCGGTCTGGGTGGCCAGGCCGGTCTCGGCCGCCGCCGGGAGGAACGTTCGGGAGAACACGTCCATGTCGGGTGCAACGAGCCGTTGGCCCGTAGTGACATGGGTCACCCTGGATTTCTGGAACTTCCACCCGCGCTCAGAGCAGTTCGACGATGGTGGCGTTGGCCATGCCGCCGCCCTCGCACATGGTCTGCAGGCCGTAGCGGATGCCGTTGTCCCGCATGTGCTGGAGCATCGTGGTCATGATCCGTGCGCCGGACCCGCCGAGCGGGTGGCCCAGCGCGATCGCGCCGCCCCGGGGGTTGAGCCGCTCCGGGTCCGCCTCGGTCTCGGCCAACCAGGCCAGCGGCACCGGGGCGAACGCCTCGTTCACCTCGTACACCCCGATCTCCTCGATGCCCAGCCCCGCGCGGCGCAGCGCCTTCGCGGTGGCCGGGATGGGGGCGGTGAGCATGGCGACCGGATCGTCGGCGGCCACCACGGCGGTGTGCACCCGGGCCAGCGGGCGCAGGCCGTGCCGGCTGGCCCACTCGGCGGTGGTCACCGCCAGCGCGGCGGCGCCGTCGGAGATCTGCGACGCGGAGCCGGCGGTGACCACACCGTCGGCGCGGAACGGGGTGGCCAGCTCACCGAGCTTGGCCAGCGAGGTGTCCCGGCGGATGCCCTCGTCGGCGGTGAACTTGCCGCCGTCGGCGAGCACCACCGGGGCCAGCTCCGGCTCGAACGCGCCGGCGTCCTGCGCAGCCGCCGCCTTCTCGTGGCTGGCCAGCGCGAACTCGTCGAGCTGGGTGCGCGAGAAGCGCCACCGCTCGGCGATCAGCTCGGCGCCGACGCCCTGGTTGAACGGCAGCGGTGAATCCTCGGCGACGCCCTCGGCGCCGCGGTAGCGGGCCAGGATCGCCGGGCTGAACGGCATCCCGCCGGCCACGCTGGAGCCCATCGGCACCCGGGTCATCGACTCGACGCCACCGGCGACGACCAGGTCGGCCTGGCCGGAGAGCACGGTGGCGGCGGCGAAGTGCAGCGCCTGCTGGCTCGACCCGCACTGCCGGTCGAGCGTGGTGCCGGGCACGGACTCGGGCCAGCCGGCCGCCAGCACGGCGTTGCGGGCCACGTTCCAGGACTGCTCGCCCACCTGCGACACGCAACCCCACACCACGTCGTCGACCTGACCGGGGTCGATGCCGGTCCGCTCGGCCAGGGCGCGCAGCACGTGTGCCGAGAGGTCGACCGGGTGCACGCCGGCGAGGCTGCCCTTGCGCCGCCCGACCGGGGTCCGCACCGCACCGACGATGACCGCGTCACTCATGTCTACTCCCCGGTAACCTCGCTTGACCCAATAGTACGTGCTGACCTGACCGTCGTCCCTCCTCGCCTTTCCGGGCGTGCCGGACGGCCCCGGCCGCTGGCATGCTGGGCGGATGGATCCACAGCCGCCACCGGTCCGGCAGTGGCGCGTGCCCCGGGCGCTGCCGGTGGTCAAGGCGCTCGGCGCGCTCGCCCTGATCGCCCTGGGCCTGGTGCTCGCCGACGGCGACCCGGTCCGCCCGGCGCTCGCCGGCTCGCTCGCCGCCGCGCTGCTCGCGTGGGCGCTGCGCGACCTCGTCGCGCCGGTCCGGCTCGCCGTCGACCCCGAGGGCCTCACCGTGATCCGCGGGTATGCCGGCCGACGCCGGCTGCCGTGGGCCGCGGTGGAGGCGATCCGGCTGGACCGACGCAGCCGACGCGGGGTCACCGCCGAGACGCTGGAGATCGACGCCGGGGAGTCGCTGCACCTGTTCGGTCGCCGCGACCTGGACGCGCCGTTGGAAGAGGTGGCCGCCACGCTCACCGCCGCCCGCGCCGCCGCCCGCTGACGGGGCCCGCGCCGGTTCGCGGGAGCCGGCCGGATCAGCCGGTCAGCGCGGCGGTGCGGACGAGGGCCAGGCCGATCAGGGCCACCAGCACGATCGCGCAACCCGCCGTCTGGAACACGGTCCGGCGCGTCCGCGGGGCGTACGCCAGGACCAGCGCCGTCACGGCGCCGACCACCAGGCCGCCGAGGTGCCCGGCCACCGAGATGCTCGGCACGGTGAACGTGAAGATCAGGTTGATCACCAGGATCGGCACGATCGCCGAGGTGTCCCGACCCAGCCGGCGCATGATGACGAAGATCGCGGCGAACAGGCCGAAGATGGCGGTCGACGCGCCGGCCGTGAACCGGTTCGGCTCGGTGAAGACGTAGGCGGCCACGTTGCCGCCGAGCCCGGCGAGCAGATAGAGCGCCAGGAAGCGCAGCGGCCCGAGCACCGCCTCCAGGGTCCGGCCGAGCACCCAGAGCGCCCACATGTTGAGCAGCAGGTGCAGCACGCCGTAGTGCAGGAACATGGCGGTGACCAGCCGGTACCACTCGCCGTCGGCCACCCCGCCGATGGTCCCGTCCGGGAAGGCGGCCAGCCCCAGCACCGCGCCCCACTCGGTCAGCGGCGTCCCGCCGCCCATCAGGCCGCCGAGACCGCCGCCGGCGATCGCGTTCCCGCTGCGCGCCGACACGATGGAGAGCAGCATCATCAGCACGTTCAGCGCGATGAGGGCCTTCGTCACGTAGCCCTGGCGGCCGGCGGCACCGCCTCCGAAGGCGGTACGCGCCGGCCGCACGCTGCGGCGTCCCTCGGCGACGCACTCCGGGCACTGGTGGCCGACGGAGGCGTCGCGCATGCACTCGGGGCAGATCGGCCGGTCGCAGCGGGTGCACCGGAGGTACGTCTCCCGATCGGGATGCCGGTAGCAGACCGGAGTGGTCGGCACCGGCCCCTCGGTGGCGTCGCCTGCCTGCCCGGAGCGCTCAGTCATGCGAGCAAAGGTACCCGCGCGACGGTCAGGACTGCTGCCGCTCGATCTCGACCCGCTCGATCACCACGTCCTGGATCGGCCGGTCGCTCGGCCCGGTCGGGGTGTTCGCGATCGAGTCGACGACCTTCACTGACTCCTCGTCGGCGACCTGGCCGAAGATGGTGTGCCGGTTGTTCAGGTGCGGCGTCGGCCCCACCGTGATGAAGAACTGCGAGCCGTTCGTGCCCGGCCCGGCGTTCGCCATCGCCAGCAGGTACGGCCGGTCGAAGCGCAGCTCCGGGTGGAACTCGTCGTCGAACTTGTAACCCGGGCCACCGCGCCCGGTGCCGGTCGGGTCGCCCATCTGGATCATGAAACCGCTGATCACCCGGTGCGAGATCGTGCCGTCGTAGTACGGCCCGCTGCCCGGCTGACCGGTACGCGGGTCGATGTACTCCCGGTTGCCCTCGGCCAGCTCCACGAAGTTGCGGACGGTCTTCGGCGCGTGGTTCGGGAAGAGCTCCAGCCGGATCGGGCCGGCGTTGGTGTGCAAGGTGGCGTAGACAGCCTCGGCCACGGGTACTCCTCACTCGTTGGTCAGTTCCTTGCGGATCCTCCCATGTGCCCGATCTGGCCATGCGGAGGCATCCGAAGGTGGAGGATGACGAAGGAACAACTCCCAGGAGGTGGGACCGTGTTTGGAATCGGGCGGCGAAAGACCCAGGGCCAGCTCGCCAAGGCCGAGTTGAACCAGGGCATCGGTCACCTGAGGCAGGCCGCCTCGCACGCCGCGAAGGGTGCCGGGGCCACGGTCGGCCCGCGGGTCCAGGCAGCCCGGGTCGCCGTCGCGCCGACCGCGGTCATGGTCCGGGACCGGGCGTCCAGCGGCGTCGCGTCGAGCGCCGCCGCGCTCGCCCCGGTGCTCCTGGCCGTGCGCAGCGCCCGGACCGAGGCGGCCGGCAAGGCGCGCAGCGGTCGTCGGGCCGTGGCGGCGAAGCAGTCCGTGATGACGAAGAAGGCGAAGAGCATGAAGCCTGGAAAGAAGAAGCAGCGCAGGTCGCGGGGCATGACCGCCGGTCTGCTGGTGGCCGGCACCGTCGCCGGCCTGGCCGGGGCGATGGCCATGCGCCGCCGCCGCGAGCAGCAGGAGTGGGCCGAGTACGACCCGACCGGCACGCTCGGCCCGACCGGTCAGGACAAGTTGGAGCCGATGCGGGAGGACGTGGACACGATCGTGGTGGAGACCCCGGACGCCAGCGCGAAGGTGACCCAGGCCGGCCCGGCGGGCGCCGGCAGCTCGGCGGTGGCCGACGGCAGCAGCGCCTCGACCACCGCGCCCGGCCCCGACCCGGTGATCCACCCGAACAGCCAGGTCCCCTCCGTCGCCGAGGGCGCCCGGGACGTCTCCGGCCGCCCGGCCGACGACATCACCAAGGCCGCCCAGAACGGCCGGAGCGCGGCCAAGGCCAGCGGTCGCCACTGAGCGCGGTTCGAGCCGTCGGAACAGCGCCGGCGCGCGGGCTCGCCCCGCGTGGCCGGCGCTTCCGCGTGCCGACCCATCGCGCCGGGGCGGTGACGCCGGTCACAACCAGCCGTTGCGGCGGAACCAACGGTAGAGCACGAACGACAGCGTCAGGTTGACCGCCCACACGCCCGGATAGCCGTACGTCCAGGTCAGCTCGGGCATGTTCTGGAAGTTCATGCCATAGATGCCGGCGATCGCGGTCCACACCGCACCGATCGCGGCCCAGGCGGCGATCTTGCGCATGTCGTTGTTCTGGTCGACGGTGACCTGGGCCAGCCGGGCCTGGAGGATCGAGTTGAGCAGGTCGTCGTACGAGTTCACCTGCTCGACGGTGCGGCTGAGGTGGTCCTGCACGTCGCGGAAGTAGCGCCGCACCTCCTGCGGCACCGCGCGGTTGACCTGGGAGGTGAGCGTCATCAGCGGGCGCTGCAACGGCACCACCGCCCGCTTGAACTCGACCAGTTCCCGCTTCATCTGGTAGATCCGCTGGATCCGGCCGCTGCTCTGCCGGTCGAAGACGTCCGCCTCCAGCACGTCGAGGTCGTCCTCCAGCCGGTCGGCGACCTCCAGGTAGAGGTCGACCACCCGGTCGGTGATCGCGTACGCGACCGCCCACGGCCCCTGCCGCAGCAGGTCGCGCTTCGCCTCCAGGTCGGCGCGGACCGGCGACAGCCGGCAGGCGTCCCCGTGCCGCACGCTGATCACGAAGTTCGGCCCGATGAAGAGCATCACCTGGCCGGTCTCCACCACCTCGGAGTTCTCGGTCAGCTCGGCGTGCTCGCAGTAGCGGGCGGTCCGCAGCACCAGGAAGACGATCTCGCCGAAGTGCTCCAGCTTCGGGCGCTGTTCCGCCTTGACCGCGTCCTCCACGGCCAGCTCGTGCAGGCCGAACGTGGCGGCGATCTCGGTCATCTCGGCCAGGTCCGGCTCGTGCAGGCCGAGCCAGACGAAGCCGTCCCGCTCGCGGCGGGCGGCGGCCAGGGCCTCCGCGTACTGCGGGCGGCCGGGTCGCCGCTCGCCGTCGACGTAGAGCCCGCAGTCGACGATGCCGCTGCGCCCGGGACCGGTCGGCCGGGGGGCTCGCGGGGAGCCGTCGGCGTTGAGGATGCGGGACATGGCGCGCACCGGCGCCGCCCAGGCACGTGGCCGGGGCGGCCGGTCGCCGTACTGGCCGTCGGTGCGGTCGCGTGCCACCCGGTCCGTCATCTCTCGCCCCCTCTCCACGAAGCTGCGGCTTGCAGGTTACGCCGCTCGGGGGCGGGGGCGGGCGGCCCCGCGGTGCGGTGCGGTGCCGGGCGGGCCGGCCGCGTCAGGGGGGTGAGGGGCGACACGGCCCACCCGGCACCCTTGGGGGCGGGAGTGATGCTGGCGGCGTCGCGATCCGGGGCCGATCGCCGAACGTGAGCGACGCTCGCAGCATTGTGGGCCGAAGGCCGGCCCGGCGGGAGAGCCGAACCGGCCGGTGGGGCCGATCTGTCGGAAACCCGACAGAAATTCAGGCGCGAACGGCGGCCATCGCCTCGGCGAGCCGCCGCACGCCCTCGTCGATCCGGTCCGCCGTCACCGCCGAGTACGCCAACCGCAGCGCGTGCCGGCCGCCGTCGACCATGAAGTCGCTGCCCTTGACCACCGCGACGCCGCGCTCGGCCGCGGCCGGCGCCAGCCGGTCGACCTCGACGTCCGCCGGCAGCTCGATCCAGAGGAAGTAGCCGCCGTCGGGCTCGACGAACCGGGCCTCCGGGATGTGCCGGCGCAGCGACTCGGCCAGCGCGCCGGCCCGCTCGCCCAGCGCCGTCCGGACCGTGTGGATCGACCGCTCGATCGAGCCGGAGACGCAGAACTGGTGCACGATCGCCTGGGCCACCATGCCCGGCGAGATGTAGAGGTTCGTGGCCCGCTTGGCGATCGCCGCGATCAGCTCCGCGGGGCCGACCAGGTAACCGACCCGCACACCGGGGCAGACCGTCTTGGTGAAGCTGGAGGCGTGCACCACCACGCCCCGGGTGTCCATCGACAGCATCGAGGGCAGCGGCTCGCCCCGGAACCGGATGTCCGCGTACGGGTCGTCCTCGAAGATGGTGAAGTCGTACTCGGCGGCCAGGTCGAGCAGCTCACGGCGCTTGTCCAGGGAGAGCGTGACGCCGGCCGGGTTCTGGTAGTTCGGGATCACGTGGGCCAGTCGCGGCCGGACCCCGGACTCCAGCAGCTTGCGCAGCTCGGCGGTGTCCAGACCGTCCGGCTGGATGGTCACGCCGTGCACCTCGCCGCCCATCTGCTGGAGGTTGAGCAGCGTGCGGTCGTACGTCGGGCGCTCGACCACCACCGCGTCGCCCCGGCGGACCAGGTGGTCGAAGAGGAACGCGTCGGCCTGCAACGAGCCGTTCGTGACCAGCACCTGGTCGGCCTCGACGCCGTGCTTCTCGGCGATCCACTTCCGCAGGGGCGGGTAGCCGACGGAGGTCCCGTACGCGGTGACTCCGGCAGGGTCGGCGTCGAAGGCGCGGACGGCGGCGGCCTTGAGCCCCTCGACATCGACGATGTCCAACGAGGGAGCCCCACGGGCGAAGGAGATCAGCTGCTCGGCGGTCATGCGCAGAGCCTAGGGCCTGCCCGGCCGGGTCCGAACGGCATACACGCGAAGTTCAACATGCGGGCGGTCACCGGCGGCGACCAGCGTCGACAGGGAACCGAGGCCGACTCGGGACTGTCTACGATCCGACCGGACGCTGGCGCCGGTGACACCGGTCGCCGAAGGATGACGGGTCGCGGCAGACCCGCGAGACAGGGGATGAGGCTCGTGACCGAGGACGAGACGGGACGACTCGACGACCAGCAGTTCGCGCAGTGGCTGGCCACCGAGGCCGGGGCGGCGCTCACCGCACTGCGGGACCGGCAGGGCTTCGCCGACCCGAAGGCGCTCAAGGACGCCGGCGACCGGGCGTCGCACGAGCTGATGACGGCGGCGCTGGCGCGCTGGCGTCCGGCGGACGCGGTGCTCTCCGAGGAGGAGGCCGACGCGCGCCGCGCCTGGGCGGACGGGGAGCGGGCGCCCCGGCACGAGGCGGACCGGGTCTGGATCATCGACCCGCTGGACGGGACCCGCGAGTTCTCCGAGGCCGGTCGGGACGACTGGGCGGTGCACGTGGCGCTCTGGCAGCGCTCCGCCGCGCCGGACGGCGCGCTGATCGCCGGCGCGGTCGGCATGCCGGCGCGGACCACGGTGGACGGTGCGCCGGTCGTGCTCGGCACCACCTGCCCGATGCCGAAGGCGACCGACGGGCCGATCCGGATCGCGGTGAGCCGCAGCCGCCCGCCCGCGTTCGTGGGCGAGCTGGTGGAGCTGCTGGACGCCCGGGCCGTCCCGATGGGCTCGGCCGGGGTCAAGGTGTGCGCGGTGGTGACCGGCGAGGTCGACGCGTACGTCCACGCGGGCGGCCAGTACGAGTGGGACAGCGCCGCGCCGGTGGCGGTGGCACTGGGCGCGGGCATGCACGCGTCCCGGATCGACGGCTCGCCGCTGCGCTACAACCGGGCCGACCCGCGCCTGCCCGATTTGCTGGTCTGCCGCCCCGAGTTGGCCGACCGGCTGCTCGCCGCGATCGCCCGGACCGGGGTCGAGATGCCCGCTTCGGCCGTCACCGGTGACCAGGGTGCGGCGTTCGGCTGAGAGTGACGGTACGTACGGCCAGGGTGAATCGGGGTTATCGTCGGGTGCGAATGCGCGTCCGACCTGAGCCCGAGACCACGGGCCGCCGACAGCCAGGGAGGGCCATGCCGGCCGACCGAGACCCGCACGATGCTTTCGAGGAGCCGACCGGCCTGTGGCCGGGGCAGGACATCTCTCGCCAATCGGGCAGCTCCGCGCTGCCCTGGCCGGAGACTCCGACCTCGCCACCGGCGCCGGTCCACGCACATGCCCACGGCGACCTGCCCTGGCCGGAGCGGGAGCTGCCCGGCCCTGGTCACGCGGACCGGTCCTGGGTGGACGCCGCGCCGGCCTGGTCGGGGCACGAGCCGCCCGGCCGGGGCGTCGAGCACGCCGTGGCCGACCGGGCACCCGTCGGCTGGGCCGACGGCACGACCACCGCGTCCGCCCACTGGGGCGACGGCACGACGGCCACCGCCCGCTGGGGCGACGCGCCCACCGCGCCGGCGGACTGGGCCGAGGAAACGACCGCGTCCGCGAACTGGGGCGGGACCCCGCCCGTCGGCTGGGGCGGGGAGGAATCCGCCGGGTGGGGCGCGGCGACGACCGCGACCGCCACGCTGACCGGGCCGCCGCCCGCAGGCGTACCCACCGGGCCGGACGCCCGGCCGGGCGCGGGCGGTCCCGGCCAGCCGCCGCACCCACCTGTCGCGTCCGAACCGCCGCCCGGCGGGCCCCGGCGACGCTGGCGCGCGGTGCTGGCGACGGCCGTCGCGTTGGCTTTGACCGGCGGCGGTGTCGCGGTGGCCGCGCTGCGGCCGGACGCGACCAACCCGCAGGCCAGCGAGGTGCCGAAGAGCGCCGGCCCGGCCCCGTCGGCCGGCCTGGGCGCGCCGGCCACGCCGGGCGCCGCGCCGAGCGCGGACCAGGGCCTCGGCGGCAAGCCCGGCGCGAAACCGTCGGCCTCCGCCGCCCCGGGCGCGAAGGGCTTCGCCGGTACGCAGCAGACGCTGCCCGGCGCGTCGATCGGCGTGCAGAACGGGGAGACCTTCGGCCAGGCGCTGAGCCGTTCCGACCGGACGTTCGGCAAGCTCCAGATGGCCCGGATCTTCTTCCCCGGCCTGCCGCCGGCCTGGTCGGGCAGTCGTGCCGACGTGGTCGACCGTACCGTGGTGGTGTCCTTCAAGGCGTCACCGCAGGAGATCAACTCCGGCCGGCACGACTCCCGCCTGCGCTCCTGGTTCGCCTCGATCCCGCGCGACCACAACGTGTACTGGTCCTACTTCCACGAGCCGGAGGACGACGTCGAGCGCGGCGCGTTCAGCACCGACGCGTACCGGACGGCGTGGAAGCGGGTCGCCGGCCTGGCCGACCAGGCGGGCAACCCCCGGCTCATCAACACGCTGATCCTGATGTGCTGGACGCTCGACCCGAAGTCCGGGCGCAGCTTCGACGCGTTCTACCCCGGCGGTAACGTGATCGAGGCGCTCGGCTGGGACTGCTACAACTGGGGCAAGAAGTGGAAGCGGTACGCCTCGCCGCAGGAGATCTACGGCCCGATGATCAGCAAGTCGAAGGCGCTGGGCAAGCCGTGGGGCGTCGCGGAGACCGGCAGCGACCTGGTGCCCGGTGACGCCGGCGCCGGCCGGGCCGAATGGATCCGGTCCATGTCCGGCTTCCTCAACGGCCAGCGGCCGGAGTTCGTGGCCTACTACAACCAGACCGTCAGCCAGGGTGACTTCCGGCTGCTCGACCAGCCGAGCATCCAGGCGTGGAAGGCGTTCTGCGTGGCCTGACGCGGCCGGCGGACCACGAAACGGGCGGGCGACCTCGGTCGCCCGCCCGTTTCGTCGCGTACGGCTCAGATGCCCCGACCGCGCTTGTGCAGCGTGCGCAGCACCCGGTCGGCCTGCACCGCCCGGCTCGCCACCGCCAGCGCCAGGTAGGCGCGCGGCTCCTTCGGGTTACGGGCCAACGTGCGCCGGGCCCACCGGACCGCGTCCCGCCGGTTGCCCATGGCCGCCTGCGCGAACGCGATCTGCCCGGCCACCCGGGCCTCGCCGTGCGGCACGGTGGCGAACTCGGGATAGCGGCGCAGCAGCCACTGCAACGCGGTCGAGATGGTCTCCCAACGCTGCGCGAAGTAGGACCGCTTGTGCCAGCGCACCAGCACGTACGGGCTCTCCACGTTGACCAGCGGCGCGTAGCGGGCGGCCCGGAGCAGGAACTCGTAGTCCTCCGCGTAGCTGCCCGGGATCTGCTCGTCGACCAGCCCGATCGCGTCGAGCAGCGCGGCCCGGCGGATCAGGAACGTGGACGGGTGCAGCTCGGTGAGCCGGTCCCGGAGCAACGCCTCCAGCGAGATCCGCGACCGGTCCAGCGAGCGGTCCACCGTCCGGTCGTCGTAGCTGACCCGGATGCCGCAGCTCACCAGCGCGCCGTCCGGGTGCGCGTCGAGCGCCCCGAACTGGGCGGCCAGCTTGCCGGGCAGCCACTCGTCGTCGTCGTCGCAGAACGCCACCCAGTCGCCGGTGGCCGCCTCGATGCCGGTGTTGCGCGCCCCGGCCAGCCCCGCGGTGCGGGTGTTCGTGATGACCCGGACCCGCCGGTCACCGCGGTCGGACTCCAGCGACCGGTCCGGCTCGGACTGGTCGTAGACCACGATCGCCTCGATCAGGCCGGGGTGCGCCTGGCTGAGGATGGCGTCGAGCGCCGCGCGCAGCAGCTCCGGACGGTCCCGCGTCGGTACGACGACCGAGATGCTCGGCCCACTCATGTTCTCTCCACGGATTCGTCGGATCCCCGCTGGCCCAGGTAGCCGTAGCGGACTCGGAGCGGCAGCGTGGCCAGGCTGACCACGGCCCGACTGCGGCGCGGCAGGCGGTCCCGCCACGCCTCGTCCCGGCGTACCGTCAGCGGGCCGCCGCTGAACCGCAGCGGGTTGCCCGCGACGCTGTGCGCGCGGAACGGCGCGGCCGGCCCGACCGCCGGGTCCGGCGCGTCGCCGGCCAGGATGCGCAGCGCCGCCGGGTCGTCCGGCAGGCCGCTGAAGTCACGCACCCGGCGTACGGTGCCGGCCGGGTCGGCGGTGAAGTCCTCGTAGCGCAGCCGGAACACCTTCGCCCGCTGCGCGAGCAGGTGGAACGCGGCGTTCTGCGCGGTCCAGAGCTTGCTCACCTCGAACGGCGAGAAGGTCGGCATGAAGTCCTCGCCGTCCACCACCTCGGGCCGGCGCACCTGCTTGCCCCAGGAGTAGGCGACCGCCCGACTGTCCCGGACCAGGTGCAGCACCCGCAGGTCGAGCCCGTCGGCCCAGCTCAGCGCGAAGGCGAGCGAGGCGTGCTTGCTGGAGTCGACCACCACCCGCGCCCCGGTCACCGCGAGCGCGGCGCGGTAGATCCGGGTGTAGAGGTCGGCGTAGCGGCGGACGTCGGCGAGCTGCTCCGGAGGCAGCGAGGTCTTCGCCAACCGGGGAATGTGCCGGGTCCGGTCGACCCGGTCCTTGAGCGCCAGCACGTCGTCCCGGTCGATCGCGGACCAGCCGCCGAACGCCTGGTCGCCGACCTGCTGCCAGAACGGGCAGGCGGTGAACCGCTCCCCGCAGCCGCACCGCTCGTCCGCGCCGAGCGCCCGCTCCCAGAGGTGCACCACCTCACCGACCGCGCACACGTCGGGACTCTGCGCCAGCAGCAACTCCAGCAGCGTGGAGCCGCTGCGGCCGAGGCCGCCGACGAAGAGCACCCGCGGCTGCGCCGGCTCCGGGGCGCTCATCCGCGCCGCCCGCCGGCCCGCTGGCGGACCCGTCGGGCCACCAGGTCGTCGATCACGGCGCCGACCCGGGCGACCGCCTCGGCGCGCGGGTCCGGCCGACCGGGGTCGGCGGCCAGCACGAACCGGCCCGGGTCGGCCAGCCCTTCGTCAAGCGCGGCGAGCAGCTCGGCCTCGGTCTCGCAGAGCCGGACCATGCCGGCCGCGCCGAGCCGCCGGGAGAACAGCTGCTGGTGGTTGTCGACGTGCTCGTCGTGAGCCGGGTCGCGGGGCACCACGATCGGCAGGTGACCGGTGCGGCGGGCCTCGGTGATGGTGGCCGGCCCGCCGTGGCTGACCACGAGCGTGGCCTCGGCCATCGCGCGTTGCAGTTCCTCGTGGCCGAGGAACGGGGTGGCCTCGGGCAGGGCCGGCGGGCGGCTGTGGCCGTACTGGAGGACCAGCCGGATGCCGGGGCGGGCGGCGTGCCAGCGCTCCAGCCAGCCGACGAGGCGGTCGAAGCGGTGCACGTCGGTGCCGACCACGACCAGCACGTAGGGCCCGGACCGTCGGTCCCGCTGCTGCGGAATGAGCCCCATCAGAGGAGGTTCCCCACGACGGTCGCCTCCGGGTACATCCGGCGCTGCTCCTCCCACTGCACGAGCATCGCGGAGAGGAACGGCCGGCAGAGCCGGGCGGTCAGCGTCGCGCTGTCGATCCGGTCGTAGACCTCGATGTAGACCGTGGGGATCCGGCGCAGCCGGGCCGCCACCACGAACGGCAGGGCGACACCGGCGCCGGTGGTGACCACCGCGTCCACCCGGCGTCGGCGGATCACCTTCAGCGCGAGGAACGCGTTGCGGACCAGGTTCTTGACGTTACGGGTGGTGGGGTGGTGCGCCCAGACCACGTCCTCGCCGTCGAGCAGCGAGCGGGCGTCCGGTGTGTCGAAGGTGACCCATGCCCGGTCGCGTTCCCGGTACCACGGTTCGAGAGCCAGGAGCTGGGCCAGATGCCCGCCACTGGAGCCGACCAGCAGGACCTGCCCCGAGCCCTCGGTTGACCCGCTCACCACAACGTTTCCTCCCGTAACCGTGCGACCGCGCCCGGATTTACGTGAATGACCCTCGGACGCGCCCTGACAACCTACTGGCGCGGCCTGGGCAACTGAAGGGGCCGTTGGACGGATCCCGGCCGGCCGGTCGGGTCACCTCGGGAATCCCGTCGCCGGGATCCGGCCGGCGGTGCGACCCGCCAGGTCAGCCGCGTTGAGCCCGGGTCGGTGGGCCGGGACCACGGGCACCCGGGGGGATGTGTCAGGATTCCGTCACCGCTCCGTACGCGAGCCGGCGGCGACGCCGACTCCCGGGGGCAGGTCGGGCCCGACGCCGGGAAACCCGCTGAATGGCCAGCACGGATCGGCCATCTCTCCGCGGGCTGCCCACACCTGGGCAGGCTTACCGGAACGTGAGCAGACTTTCCCTCAACGTTCGGATCGGGGACACTCGAAGTCACGGTCAGTTCCAGCTGTGCCGTGGACTGCCCGGCTCGGTCGAAAGGGAGCGACAGACTCTGATGCCCTCACCCCATTTGGCCGAGAACGACTCCGACGGTCTTGCCCTGATGGCGTACCTGGGCTGGTTGCGCCGCCGCTGGTGGATCCTGCTGCTCGCCGCGGTCCTCGGTCTGGCCGGCGGCCTGGCGATCAACCAACTCCAGGACGCGCGCTACACCTCGACCACCTCGCTGCTGGTACGCCCGCTCGGCTCCGGCGCGGAGAGCAACCCGAACGCCAAGGTCAACCTCGACACCGAGGCACAGGTGGTCCGGTCGCTCGTGGTGGCGGAGCGGGCCAAGGGCCTGATGAAGGTCACCACCGGCGGTGACGAGCTGGTCAAGTCCGTGACCGTCAGCGTCCCGCCGAACAGCCAGATCCTCCAGGTGGCCTACGAGGCGGGCACCCCCGCCGAGGCGCAGGCGGGCTCGCACGCGTTCGCCCAGGCCTACCTCGACCTGCGCAAGGCCACCGCGCAGAAGGCGCTGGAGAACGAGACCAACGCGCTCAAGCAGCAGATCGCCGAGGTGAACAAGCAGCTCAGCGCCGTTGCCGGGCGGATCGCGGCAGCCCCGGCCAACTCCCCCGAGCGGGAGCGCGCCGAGGCCGACCGCGGCGTGCTCACCAACCAGCTCAGCGGCCTGAACAACCGGCTCAGCCCGCTGGTCTCGGCCGACTCGGACCCCGGTGAGATCATCTCCGACGCCCGGCTGCCCGAGCGGCCCAGCTCGCCGAACCGCACGCTGAACCTGGCCAGCGGCATGGGCGCGGGCCTGCTGCTCGGCATCGTGCTGGCGCTGGTGCTGGACCGGCTCGACACCCGGATCCGGCGCGGGCGCGACATCTCCGACCGGGTCGGCCTGCCGCTGCTGCTGGAGCTGAACACCCGCCCGCCGTCGCTCTCCGTCCTGCCCGCCACCCACCGGATCTCCCGCGAGCTGGGCCGGCTGCGCAACGTGCTGCTCTCCGCCGTCCCCGAGTCGGCCCAGGCCGGCCGCGGTCGTCAGCTCCTGCTCTGCGACGGCTCGGCCGGCACCGCCGCCGGGTTCGTCGCCGCCAACCTGGCCGCCGCGTACGCCCGCACCGGCGCGCAGGTCGCGCTGGTCACCACCAAGCCGGACTCGGCGCTGAGCGGCATCACCGGCGTCGCCGAGGGGCGGCACAGCCTCGCCTCGGTGCTCCGCCGCGACGTGCCGGTGCTCAAGGCGCTCGCGCCGGTGCCGGGCCTCGGCCAGCTCCGGGTGCTCGTCCCCGGCGAGCTGGACGCGGAGGTGGAGCTGCCGGTCGCCGGTCTGCTGGAGATCCTGCACGAGCTGACCGCACGCTTCGACCACGTGCTGATCGAGACCGGGCAGCCGACCCAGGCCGTGGAGGCCCAGGCGCTGGGCCGCTACGTCGACGCGGTGATCGTGGTGGCCGAGTCCGGCAAGACCCGCAGCGGTGAGATCACCGCCGCCCTCCAGCAGTTCGAGCAGGTCAACGCGCCGGTCATCGGTGCGGTGCTGGCGCCGCGCCTGCCCGCGCCGACCGGCGGCGCGACCCGCCCCGTCGCGGCGGCCGGCTCGACCACCCCGACCACCTCGGCGACGCCTGCCAACCGGCCCAAGCCGCGACCCAGTCCCGGCCCGTCCGCCGAGTCGACGATGGTGCTGCCGCGCATGCAGTCGTCCCGTTCCGGCCCGACCGCCGGGCCGGCGAAGCCGGCCGCTCCGGGCAAGGGCGCCGCGCCGGTGAAGCCGCCGGTCGGTCCGGGCAAGCCGCAGGCCGGCCCCGGCAAGCCGATGCCGGTCAACGGCGCCGGTGGCACCTACCGTTCCCGGGGCGACGGCGGTGACGGCCGCAGCTACGCCATCGACTCCGGCGAGGACCTGGGGTGAACCGCCGGCAGATGCTCCGCGCCGCCCTCGCTCCGGCCGTCGTCCTCGGCGTCGGCACGGGGTGCAGCGAGCCCCAGCCCAAGCCGGGCAGCGTCGACGTGGCCGACCCGGGCAGCGTCGCCGCGACACCACCGTCGGCCAGTCCGACGTCGAGCCTGCCCACCGGTCCGCTGACCGGGGCGCCGGTCGGCACCCCGGCGGCGGCCACCCGCCAGGCGGTCGCGGTGCCGATGCGGGTGAGCCCCGCCACCACCCCGGCCGGGCTGGACGCCGCCGATCTGGTCTACGCCGAGTTCGCCGAGTCGGACACGCTGCACCTGACCGCCGTGTTCCACTCCCGGGACGCCAGCAAGATCGGGCCGGTGACCGAGATCCGGCCGGTCGACATCCGCTCGGTCTCGGTGCTGCGCCCGTTCGTGGGCTATGACGGCGGTCCGACCGGTTTCCTCAGCCAGTTCGAGGGCTCCGACCTCGACGGCGTCACCCCGGACGACGACGGCAAGGTCTTCAGCGGCGACTACACCTCGACGGCCGCGCTGCTCAAGGCCGCCCCGAAGGGGGGTCAGCCGCCCACGCCGGCGCTGGACCACGCCACCGACGGCGACGCGCTGGCCGCCCGGGACCTCGTGCCCGCCGCCGAGCTGTCGATCACCGTCTCCGGCGGCCCGCCGATGGTCTGGCGGTACGACCAGCCGAAGGCCCGCTGGGTGGGCAAGGTCGGCACCGCGACGGTGACCGCCGCCTCGGTGATCGTGCTGACCATGGAATACCGCACGTTGGAGGTTCGTAAGCCGTCCTACCGCTCACTGCCGTCGGCGAACGTCTTCGGCGAGGGCGCGGTGGTCGTGGTGTCCGGCCCGACCAGCGCGAAGGGTCGCTGGCGCAAGCCCGGCATGGGCATGGTCTGCACGCTCGCCGACCTCGGCGGCGACCTGCTGCACCCGCAACCCGGCAACGCCTGGGTGATCTACGCGCCGACCACCGCCAAGGTCACCCTGAAATGAGCACCGTCACCCCACCCCGCCCGGCGCGCGGGTCGGTCCCGGTGGGCGCGGTGGTGCCGCCGCCCGGGGGCAACCGCCTCGCGCCGGTGCGGGCCCGACCGAAGGGCTGGTCCTGGCGGCTGCCGACCGCGTGGCCGCTGATCTCGCTCTTCCTGCTCTGGCCGGTGTGGTGGGCGCTCGGGGTGTCCAGCTTCGTCTTCATCATCTTCGCGGTGCCGATGGTGGTGCAGATGGCCCGGCGCGGTCCGGTCCGGGTGCCGCCCGGCTTCGGCATCTGGCTGCTCCTGCTGCTCTGGCTGTTCCTGTCCGTGTCGACGCTCGGGCTGACCGCCCCGGACACGCTGCCGCCCGGCGGTGGCGGTGGCCGCTACCTCGGCTGGGCCATCCGGCTGGCCAACTTCGTCGCGATGACCGTGGCCATGCTCTACGTCTACAACCTCAGCGAGAAGGAGCTGTCCCGGCGCCGGATGATCCGGCTCTTCGGGTTCATGGGCGTGGTGGTGGTCGTCGGCGGCTGGCTCGGCTCGCTCTTCCCCACCACGGGGTTCGTCGCGCCGCTGCGCTTCGTCCTGCCGCACTCGATCGCCACCCACCCCTTCGTCGCCTCGCTGATGGACGTGAAGTTCGCCCAGGTGCAGCAGGTGATCGAGGGGGAGGCCAGCTCACCGCGACCGTCCGCGCCGTTCACGTACACGAACTCGTGGGGTGAGAACACCGCGATCCTGCTGGTCTGGCTGATCGTCGGCTGGGTGGTGCTGGGCAGGCCGCTGCGCCGTACGGCCGGGGTGGCGATCGCGCTCGCCGCGATCTTCCCGATCATCTACTCGCTCAACCGCGGGCTCTGGATCGGCCTCGGCATCGCCGCCGTCTACGTGGCGATCCGGCTGGCGCTGCGCGGCCGGATGGTGGTGCTCGGCGGCCTCGCCCTGGCGGTCGGGCTGATCGGCGTGCTGATCGTGGCCACCCCGCTCGGCCGCACGTTCGACGAACGGTTGCAGAACGGGCACAGCGACGACATCCGCACCACGCTGTCCGAGGGCGCGGTCACCGCCGCCAACCACTCGCCGATCCTCGGCTACGGCGGCAACCGCGCGCTGATCGGCAGCAACCGGTCCATCGCGATCGGCAAGTCCGACGACTGCAAGCAGTGCGGCAACCGGGAACTGGGCAGCAACGGCCAGCTCTGGGCGCTGCTCGTCGGCCAGGGCTGGGTCGGCGCGCTGGCGTACAACGGCTTCTTCCTCTACTGCCTCTGGCGGTACCGGCGCGACCACAGCGCGATCGGGATCGCCGGCACGCTCGTGATCATCCTGATGCTCTTCTTCCAGTTCACCTACGGCGCACTGGAAGCCACCCTCGCCTACGCCCTGATCTCCGTCGCCCTGCTGGCCCGCAACGACCAGCTCCGCCGCGCGCTCGCGCCGGCACCACCCAAGGGCACGATCGCCGGGCTACGGGCCCGACTGGAAGCAGCCGGTGAACGTTGATGGTGCTCCGCGTACCCCCGGACGGCGACGGCCGTTCCGCCTACCTCGGTGAGCTGGCCGACCTGATCTGGCCCGCACCTGCCGAACCCGCCCTGCGCCGGGGCGGTGCCGGCTGGGTGGTGGTGCCCTCGGCCGCCCGCCCCCGGCTGCTGGTGCCCACCGGCTCGGGCCGGGCCGCCGCCGGCGCCGTCCGGCACTCCACCGAGGCGGTCGGCCGCAAGGCCAAGCTGGTCCGGCAGGGGTTGGCCACCGCGTTCCGGCTCGGGCTGGGGCCGGTGGTGTTCCGCGACCGGCTGGTGGTCGCCGGTGGCGGGCTGGACGCCTACCTGACCGAGGTGCTGGGCGAGCCGGCGCTGGTCAGCCTGCACATCGGTCCGGCGCGGGCCAACCGCAAACCGGTGCTGCAACTGCTCGCCCCGGACGGCCGGGCCCTCGGCTACGCCAAACTCGGTGTCGACCCGCTGACCCGGGCCCTGGTCGACGCGGAGGCCGCCGCGCTGCGCCGCCTCGCCGGCCTGCCGCTCGGCCCGGTGGTCCTGGCCGGGGTCCGCCACCACGGCGACTGGCACGGGCACGCGCTGCTGGTCCAGGAGGCGCTGCCGGTGCGGCTGCCCCGGGCCGCCCCGGCCGACGCGGCGGCGGCCGAACGGGCCGCCATGGTGGCGGTGGCCGGCTGTCTCGGCGTACGCCGGGAGTCCTGGGCGGGCAGCGGGCACGCGGCGCGGCTCGGTGCGGCGGTGGACGCGCTCGGTGACCGGCCGGAGGCCGGGCGGCTGCGCGCGGCGCTGACGGCGGTCGCGGACGCCGACCCGGTGGTGGCGTTCGGCGCCTGGCACGGGGACTGGAACGGCGGCAACAGCGCGGTGCTGGCCGACGGCCGGGTGCTGGTCTGGGACTGGGAGCGGTTCGAGGCGGACGTGCCGGCCGGCTACGACGCGCTGCACCTGGCGGTGCAGGGCGCGATGAGCCACGCCGGCGTGGAGCCGATCGAGGCCGCCCGCGCGTTGATCGCCGGTGCGGACCGGACGCTCGCGCCGTTCGAGCAGGTCGGTGGGGGCGCCGACCTCGTCGCCGTGCTCTACCTGGTGGAGCTGGCGGCACGTTATCTGCGGGACCGGCAGGCCGAGGCGGGTGCGCGGCTGGGGCACGTCGACGCCTGGCTGCTGCCCGCCGTCGAGGAGCACCTGGCCCGCCGGGCCCGGTGAGAGTGAGGAGTGGGGACGTGACGGTGGCCAGGGAGCAGGCGCTCCGCGCGGTGAAGTCGGTGAGTCGGACGGTCGGTCGGTTGACCGCGGGCTCGCGGATGGTGCCGGGATTCCTGATCGTGGGGGCGCAGCGCTGCGGCACCACCTCGCTGTTCAAGACGCTCTCGCAGCACCCCGGCGTGCTGCCGCCCGCGTACCACAAGGGCGTGCACTACTTCGACGTCGACTACCACCGGGGGATGAGCTGGTATCTCGGCCACTTCCCCACCAACGGCAAGGCGGACGCGGTGAAGGCGCAGCTCGGCGTGCGCGGGATCACCGGCGAGTCCAGCCCGTACTACATGTTCCACCCGTTGGCCGGGCAGCGGATCGCCAAGGACCTGCCGTCGGTCAAGCTGCTGGTGCTGCTGCGTGACCCGGTGGAGCGGGCCTACTCGGCGCACTCCCACGAGCTGGCCCGCGGCTACGAGACCGAGGCGGACTTCGAACGCGCGCTGGCGCTGGAGGAGCAGCGGACCGCGGGCGAGCGGGAGCGGATGACCGCCGACCCGACGTACGCCAGCGAGCACTTTCAGCACAACTCCTACCTGGCCCGGGGCCGCTACATCGAGCAGGTGGAGCGGCTGGAGGCGCTGGTCGGCCGGGACCGGCTGCACGTGATCGACAGCGACGACTTCTTCGCCGACCCGCGGCCGTCCTTCGACGCGGTCTGCGACTTCCTGGAGCTGCCCCGCTGGCCGGACATCGCGTTCGGCAAGCACAACTCGCGGTCCCGTTCCCCGATGTCGGCCGAGCTGCGGACCCGGCTGGAGGACCACTTCGCCCCGTACGACGAGCGGCTGGCCACGTGGTGGGGACGCGTGCCGTCGTGGCGGCGGTGACCCGGGCCGACGCCGACGCCACGGTCGTCCTGCCGGCGGTCGGTCCGGGTCCGGGCGCGGGCCTGGGCGGCGCGGCCCGGCAGGGCTTCGCCAACCTGCTCGGGGTGGGGCTGGCCGCGGTGGCCGGCTTCGGTCTCAACATCGTCATCGCCCGGGGCTGGTCGGTCCGCGAGGCCGGCATGTTCTTCGCCGCCACCAGCGCCTTCATGATCGCCGCGTCGACGGCTCGGCTCGGCACCGACGTGGGCACCGTCTACTTCGTCAGCCGGCAACGCACGCTGGACCGGCGGGACCAGATCCGCGGCACGATCCTGGCCGGTCTGCTGCCGGTGCTGGTGGTCGGCGCGCTGCTGGGCGTGGCCGGCTGGCTGGCCGCCCCGGCCCTGGCCCGCGCGACCATGCCGGAGGCCGGTCCGGGGGCGGTGACCGCGCTGCGCATCCTGCTGGCGTTCGTGCCGCTGGCCGCGCTCAACGACTACGCGCTGGCCGCCTGCCGCGGCTTCGGTCAGATGCGCCCGCTGCTGACCGTGGAGCGGCTCGGCCGCACGCTCGTGCAGTTCCTGGCCGTGGCGGTGGCCGCCTGGCTCGGGCTCTCCGCCACCGTCGCGCTGCCGCTGGCCTGGGTGGTTCCCTATCTGCTCGCCGCCGCGGTCGCGCTGGTCTGGCTGGGCCGGCTGGTCGGCCGGGCCGGCCGGCAGGTGACCCGGCCGGTCCCGGTCGGGGAGATGGTCGGGCCGTTCTGGCGGTTCACCGGCCCTCGCGCGATCAGCAGCGTGGCCGCGATCGTGGTGCAGCGGATGGACATCGTGCTGCTCAGCGCGCTGCGTGGGCCGGCGGACGCGGCGATCTACACGGCGGCGACCCGGTTCCTGGCGTTGGGTCAGCTCTCCAGTGTCGCGCTCTCCAGCTCGGTGCAGCACCGGCTGGCCGCCGCGTTCGCCCGGAACGACCGGGCCGACGCCCGGCAGCTCTACCAGGCCGCCACCGGCTGGCTGGTGCTGCTCTCCTGGCCGGCGTACCTCATCTTCGCGGCGTTCGCCGCGCCCATGCTGTCGCTGTTCGGCGCCGGCTACGACGACGGCCGCCGGGTGGTCGTGCTGCTCGCGCTGACCATGCTGGTGGCGACCGGGTGCGGCATGGTCGACATGGTGCTCAACATGGCCGGCCGGACCGCGTGGACGTTCTACAACGCGATGGGCGGCACGGTGCTCAACGTGGTCGCCAACCTGCTGCTCATCCCGCGCTACGGCATCCTCGGCGCGGCCCTGGCCTGGACCCTCTCCATCCTGGTCACCAACCTGGTGCCGCTGACCCAGCTCTGGTGGTCGATGCGGCTGCACCCGTTCGGCGCCGGCACCCGGGCCGCGATGGCGTTGGCCGTCGCCGCGCTGGGCCTGCCGCTCGGCGTGGCGACCCTGCTCGGCGCGACGCCGCCGGTGCTCGCGCTGGTGGCGGTCGCCGGAGTGGCGGCGTACCTGGCGGGGGCGTGGCGCTGGCGGCGCACGCTGCACCTCGACGCGCTCCGGTCGCTGCGCCGGGGCCGCAACCGCGCCGGGGCGGACCCGGCGACCCGGTCCTGACCGTTCCTGCTCACCGATGGGATCTTCGATGACCAGCGACTCCCCCCTCGCCCCGCACGCCGGGCTGTCCACGGTGAAGGCCGCGAAGCTCGCCGCGGTCGGCCTGCTGGCGGACCGTAAGGAACGCCGGGACCTGGAGCGGCCGGTGGAGGCCGGCAAGCGGAAGCTCACGCTGAAGGTGGAGCGACCGATCTTCATCCTCGGCGCCCCGCGCTCCGGCACCACGTTCCTGGGTAGCTGCGTGGGGGCGCTGCCGGACGTGTCCTACCACTACGAACCGCGGCTGACGAAGGCGGTCGCCCGCTGCGTCTACGAGGGAAGCTGGACCCGGCAGCGCGCCGCGCGCTACTTCCGTGGCTACTACGGCGCGCTGCTCGCCGCCGCCGGCCACGGTGGGCTGCGGTTCGCCGAGAAGGACCCGGAGAACTGCTTCATCGTGCCGTTCCTGGCCGAGGTCTTCCCGGACGCGGTCTTCCTGCACGTCTACCGGGACGGCCGGGACGTGGCCGTGTCGCACGCGGAGCAGCCCTGGTTGAACGCCGCCTCGACCGGCAGCGGGCGCAGCGGTCGCGGCGGTACGCCGTGGGGCGCCGCGCCGCGGTTCTGGGTGGAGCCGGAGCGGCGCGAGGAGTTCACCCGCGTCTCCGACCTGGGGCGGTCCGCCTGGATGTGGCGGCGCTTCACCAGCAGCGCGTTGGCCCAGCTCGCCGCGCTGCCGGCGGACCGGGTCCGGCACCTGCGCTACGAGGACGTGGTCACCCGGCCGGCCGAGGCGGCCGAGGTGGTCGCCGATTTCCTGGAGGTCGGCGACCCGGCCGGCCGGCAGGCGCTGCACGCCCGGTTCGGGCAGGCCCGACCCGGCTCGGTGGGGCGCTGGCGGAAGCGACTGACCGAAGAGGATCTGACCGACGTGTTGGCCCAGGCCGGCCCGCTGTTGACGGAGCTCGGCTACCACCCGTGAGGGCGCTGGCACGGGTAGAGTGCCAGGGGTCGCCCGCCCGGCCCGGCGTGCCGTCCCGCTGACGCGGGCCCGCCCGGCAGACATGACAGTGGACCGGCGACCATCCTGGGGAGAGGTTGCGGTGGTACGACGGTTACGACGGACGATGGCAGCCGTGTTCGCGTTGGCCCTTCTGGCACCGGCGGTCGCGGCGTGCGACTCCGGATCGGGCGACCGGGCCGGGGAGACCGCGTCGGCGGTGCCGCCACCGCCCACGGTGACGCCCCGCAAGGGCGCGGTCCAGACCACCGGGCGCGGGCCGGAGCTGCCGGAGAAGGGCGCCTGGGTGGGCGCCTGGGTGAAGCCGCAGTTCCACAACGCCAGCGGCCGGGCGGCGGCGTGGGACGACTTCAACCGGGCGGCGGGCGGTCAGCTCGCCATCGCGCACATGTTCCACGAGTGGAACGAGCCGTTCCCGGGTGGCACCGAGCGGGCGTTCCAGGCGCAGGGCAAGCTCCAGATGATCTCCTGGCAGGGCACCGACACCCGATCGACGGTCAGCGGCGTCTACGACAGCCTGATCCGGCAGCGGGCGCAGGACGTCAAGGCGTTCGGCGTACCGGTGCTGCTGCGCTACCGGTGGGAGATGGACCGGCCGAACCTGGCCGCCAGCATGCACTCCCCGGAGGACTACGTCGCCGCCTGGAAGCACGTGCGCGCCATCTTCACCGAGGTCGGCGCCACGAACGCGGCCTGGACGTGGTGTCCGCACGCGGACGGGTTCGCCGAGCCGGAACGCCGGGCCGCCGACTACTACCCCGGTGACGACCAGGTCGACTGGCTCTGCACGGACGTCTACCCGAGCCCGGAGTGGAACAGCTTCAGCAACCGGATGGACCACTTCATGGCGTTCGCCAAGAAGCATCCGCGGCCGGTGGTGATCGGTGAGTTCGGGCTGACCCAGGACGGCCGGCCGGGCCAGCGGGCCGAGTGGATGGGCGAGGTCGGTCCGTACCTGAAGAAGCACCCGCAGATCAAGGCCGTGATCTATTTCGCGGCCAAGCAGACCGAGAAGCCGCTGTACGACAGCACGTTCGGCAACGACCCGGAGAGCGCGGCGGTGTTCCGCGAGCTGGCCACCGACCCGTACTTCAATCCGCCGATGCCGGATCTCAGCGCCTCCGGTGCGCCATCTCCCGCACGCACAGAGTGATCATCACTCGTCTTTTCGTTCGACTCGGGCCGCTTGTTGTGTCAAAAAGGCCGGTCCCGGGTGGACGGGCGGCAGGCGAATGCGAGAAGGTATTGCTCTCACGTCTGCGGTCGGCCGTGCGACGCCACACCTCGCGTCGGCACCGGCCACGATCGCAGCGCCTCCGACGTTCCCCCCGGAGCAGCCTGTGCCTTCCTCGATCCTGAGACACCGATCGGTGTCCGCCTTCGGTGCTGCCGTGCTCGGCATCGCCACCCTGTTCACACCGGTGCCGGCACTCGCCGCACCGGCGGCCACGGTCGCGCCCGACCACAGCACCCTGGTCGGCGAGGTGCCCTCGGACAAGACGCCGAACATCAACGACGGCAACGTCGTGGCCATCCACGACGCCGGCACGAAGGTGATCGTGGGCGGCTCGTTCACCGAGGCGCAGAACCGCGGCTCCTCGCCCACTCCGGTCGCCCGTCGGGGCCTGCTCGCCTTCGACAAGGCGACGGGCAAGATCGACAGCGCGTTCGCGCCGGTGCTCGACGGTGACGTCACCGCGATCATCGCCGGTCCGACCGCGGGCACGGTCTACGTCGCCGGCACGTTCAACAAGGTCGGCGACAAGAACTTCCGCAAGCTCGCGCTGCTGAACGTCGCGGACGGCACCCCGGTCGACGGCTTCAAGGGCCCGGCGTTCAACGGCACGGTCAACGACATCGCGCTGATCGACGGCCACCTGCTGGTCGGCGGCATCTTCAGCACGGTCACCGCGACCACCAACCGCGCCGGGCTCGCCTCGCTGAACCCGACCACCGGCGCGGTGGACGACTACCTGACCGTGTCGCTGACCGAGCACCACAACTGGACGGCGACCAACGGCGGCGCCTCGGCCGGCGTGGGCGTCGAGAAGCTGACCGTCTCGCCGGACGGCAAGCACCTCGTGGTGATCGGCAACTTCAAGAAGGCCAACGACGCGGTGCACGACCAGATCGTGCGGATCAACCTGGGCGCCGCCTCGGCGACCGTCGCCGACTGGAACACCGACGGCTACTCGGGCGCCTGCAAGTACAGCGCGTTCGACTCGTGGGTCCGGGACGCGCAGTTCTCCCCCGACGGCAAGTACTTCGTGGTGGTCACCACCGGCGCGTCGTACCCGGGCACGCTCTGCGACTCGGCGGCCCGCTGGGAGACCGACGCCACCGGCGACGGCCAGAAGCCGACCTGGACGAACTTCAGCGGCGGCGACACGTTCCTCTCCGTCGGCATCAGCGAGAAGGCCGTCTACGTCGGCGGCCACTTCCGCTGGTCGAACAACCCGCTCGCCCGCGACAAGGCCGGGCCGGGCGCGGTGCCGCGGGCCAGCATCGCGGCCCTCGACCCGGCCAGCGGCCTGCCGCTGTCCTGGAACCCGGGCCGCAACCCGCGCGGCTACGGCGTGACCGAGATGCTGGTCACCCCGCAGGGCCTCTGGCTCGGCAGCGACCAGGACTACATCGGCAACTTCGAGTACCAGCGGAAGAAGATCGCCTTCTTCCCGCTGGACGGTGGCAGCACCCCGCACTCGACCAGCACCAAGGGCCTGCCGGGCGACGTCTACCAGGCCGGCCGGGCAGCGCAGACCGAGGTCCTCTACCGGGTCAACGCGGGTGGTCCGGCCATCCCGGCGACCGACGGCGGGCCGGACTGGGCCGCCGACACCGACACCGCGCCCAGCCCGTACCACAACGGCGGAAACAGCGCGAAGGCGTACCCGACCAACGCGACGTTCGACGCCACGGTGCCGGCGAGCACCCCGGCCACGCTGTTCAACACCGAGCGGTGGGACCAGTCGACCGCGCCGGACATGCAGTGGGACATCCCGGTCGCGGCCGGCACCCGGGTGGACGTCCGGCTCTACCTGGCCAACCGGTGGAGCGGCACCGCCGCGGTGGGCAAGCGCAAGATCGATATCAGCGTCGACGGCGTGCTCAAGCTGAACGACTTCGACCCGGTGGCGGCAGCCGGCGGCACCGACCGCGGCACCATGCAGTCCGTCTCCGTGGTCAGCGACGGCGTGGTCGACATCGACTTCGGTCGGGTCCTGGAGAACCCGCTGATCCAGGGCATCGAGGTCGTCAAGACCGCGCCGACGCCCGACGCGTCGGACGTGCTCTACCGGGTCAACGCCGGTGGCGACCAGCTCGCCGCGCCGAGCGGCCCGGCCTGGGCCGCCGACACGCTGGCCGCGCCGAGCGCCCTGCACAACGCCGGCAACACGGTGACGACGTACACCACCGACGCGACGGTCGACGGCACCGTCCCGGCCGGCACGCCGGCCCAGCTCTTCAGCAGCGAGCGGTGGGACGAGTCGCCCGCGCCGGACATGCAGTGGGACTTCCCGGTCCCGGCCGGCACGCCGGTGCAGGTGCGGCTCTACCTCGCCAACCGCTGGTCGGGCACCGCCACCGCCGGCAAGCGCAAGTTCAACGTCAGCATCGACGGGGTGCAGAAGCTGAGCAGCTTCGACCCGATCGCCGCGATCGGCGCCACCAACAAGGGCACCATGCGGGCGTTCGCGGTCACCAGCGACGGCAACATCGACGTCGACTTCGGTCGGGTCCTGGAGAACCCGCTGGTGCAGGGCATCGAGGTCGTCAAGCTGCCGCCGGTGCCGCCGGCCACCACCGTCGACAGCATCACCAAGCGGTCGTACGACGGCGCGACCGGCGTCGGCAACGCGATGTCGGTGCCGAACCCGGACGCCACCCGCTGGTCGACCGTCAAGGGCGCGTTCTGGGTCGGCGGTGACCTGTTCTACGGCGTCGGCGGCGACCTCTACAAGCGCTCGTTCGACGGCACCGAGTTCGGCACCCCGAAGAAGCTCGACCCGTACCACGACGCGAAGTGGGACACGGTCGTCACCGGCTCCGCGCCGGAGGGCCAGACGTACGCGGGCATGACCACCAACTTCGCCGCCGAGCTGCCCAACGTGACCGCGATGTTCTACAAGAGCGGTCGGATCTACTACGCGCTGGCCGGCCAGGCCACGCTGTTCTCGCGGCAGTTCACGCCGGACACCGGCACGGTCGGCGCGGAGCGCACCACGATCACCGGGACCACTGCGTTCGCGGACGCGGGCGGCCTGTTCCTGGACGGCGATAAGCTCTACGTCGTCTCCCGGAGCACCGGCACCCTGTCCTCGATGGACTGGGCGGACGGCCTGCCGACCGGTTCCGCCACCACCCGCAGCGGTCCCACCGTCGACGACGTGGACTGGCGCGGCACGACGGTCTTCGTCGGTCCCTGACGTTCACCTCGCACCACGCGATGGCCCGGCCGGTATCGGCCGGGCCATCGCCCTTTGGTAAGGCGGGGCCCCCCTTGACGCCTCTGGTAGCGGAAGGGCCCCGCTTAACACGCATCGCCGCGAGCGGCGCGGATGGCTACTGTCGGAGCGTGCCCACCGACCCCCTCCGCTGCGCCGGCGCGCTGATCGTCGACGACGACGGCCGCATCTTCGTCCAGCGTCGCTCGCCCGAGCGGCGTCTCTTCCCGAACTGCTGGGACATCGCCGGCGGCCACCTGGAGCCGGGCGAGGAGATCGACGACGCGCTGCGCCGGGAGGTCGCCGAGGAGACCGGGTGGGCGGTGTCGCACGTGCTCGGCCTGGTCGGCGAGTACCGCTACACCGGCGACGACGGGCTGGACCGGGTGGAGACCGACTTCCTGGTCCGGGTGGACGGCGACCTGAGCCGGCCGCGCCTGGAGCCGACCGAGCACACCGAGTTCCGCTGGCTGGCGGAGCGGGACATCGCCCTGCTGGACGAGCACCGGGACGTCAACGACGGGCTGCTCCGGCGGATCGTGGCGGACGGCTTCGCGGCGCTGCGGTCGGTAGGGCTGTAGGGCTGTAGGGCGACCAGGCCCGGCGGCCGGGCGATCATGGCCTGAACCACGGCCACCGGGCCGCCGGCGATATCCTCACCTCGTGGAAGCCGGTCGAGAAGAGGAGCGTGTCGGCATGATCGGGATGGTGCTCGCCGCGGGTGCGGGGCGCCGGCTGCGGCCGTACACGGACACCCTGCCCAAGGCCCTGGTGCCGGTCGACGGGGAGGTCACCATCCTCGACATCGCGCTGCGCAACCTTGCCGCGGTGGGGCTGACCGAGGTCGTCGTCGTGGTCGGCTACGCGGCCGACGCGGTCCGGCAGCGGCAGGCCGAGCTGGCCGGGAAGTACGGCGTCACGATCACGCTGGTCGACAACGACAAGGCCGAGGAGTGGAACAACGCGTACTCGCTCTGGCTGGCCCGGGAGCACTTCTCCCGGGGCGTGCTGCTGGTCAACGGCGACACCGTGCACCCGGTGAGCGTGGAGAAGACGCTGCTGGCCGAGCGCGGCCCCGGCATCCTGCTGGCCGTCGACACGCTCAAGCCGCTGGCCGAGGAGGAGATGAAGACCACCTTCGACGCGGCCGGCCAGCTCACCCGGATCACCAAGCTGATGGACCCGGGCGAGGCGTACGGCGAGTACATCGGCGCGACGCTGATCGAGCCGCAGGTGGCCGACGCGCTCGCCGACGCGCTGGAGGCGACCTGGCGGCGCGACCCGAACCTCTACTACGAGGACGGCTACCAGGAGTTCGCCGACCGGGGTGGCGAGGTGCGGGCGGCGCCGATCGGTGACGTCTCCTGGGTCGAGGTCGACAACCACGAGGATCTGGCCCGGGCGCGGGAGATCGCGTGCCGCTACTAGCCCGTAGCGTCCTCACCCCGCTGCACATCGACGTGCGGCGGGGCGCGGTGGCGGATCTGGCGGCGATCCTCTCCGACGGCCGGATCTCGGCCGGCGGCGACGTCGCCGTGGTGGTCGGGCCGGGGCAGGGCGAGAAGATCGCCGAGCTGCTCCGGCCGTCGCTGCGGTCGGCGGACGTGTTCACGGTGGCCGGGGGCACCCTGGACGCCGCCGACGAGCTGGGCGGCAAGCTGCGCGCCCGGTCGTACGACGCGGTGGTCGGCATCGGCGGCGGCAAGACCATCGACGTGGCGAAGTACGCGGCCACCCGGCGCGGGCTGCCGATGGTGACGGTGGCGACCGCGCTGGCCAACGACGGCATCGCCTCCCCGGTGGCCAGCCTGATCACCGAGGGGTTGAAGGGCTCCTACGGGGTGCACATCCCGATCGCGGTGATCGTCGACCTGGACTTCGTGGAGGCCGGGCCGGAACGGCACAACCGCGCCGGCATCGGCGACGTGGTCAGCAACATCAGCGCGCTGGCCGACTGGGAACTGGCCCGACGGGTACGCGGCGAGCCGGTCGACGGGCTGGCCGCCTCGCTGGCCCGGGCCGGCGCGGAGGCGGTGCTGAACCATCCGGGCGACATGGCCGACGACGCGTTCGTCACGGTGCTGGCCGAGGCGTTGATCTCCAGCGGCCTGGCGATGGCGGTCTGCGGCACCAGCCGCCCGTCCAGCGGCGGCTGCCACGAGATCATGCACGCCATCGACGCGCTCTTCCCCGGCACCGCCTCGCACGGTGAGCTGGCCGGGCTGGGCGCGTTGTTCTGCACGTTCCTGCGCGGCGACGAGCGCCGGTTCGCGGAGATGTCCGCCTGCCTGGTCCGGCACGGGCTGCCCCGGCTGCCGTCCGAGGTGGGCCTGACCGACCACCAGTTCGTCGAGGCGGTGCAGTTCGCGCCGGCGACCCGGCCGGACCGCTACACCATCCTGGAACACCTGACGATGTCCGCTTCCGAGACCCGGGAGCGGCTGGCAGACTACGCCGGTGCCCTCCGCGACCACCTTGGCTGAGCCCCGTCCCACCGTCGCCGACTTCCACCGGGTCAACCGGGGAGGCGGCCTGTTCAGCGAGTCGATCAGCCAGTGGATCGGGGCGGCGTTCGCGCTCGTCGCCCAGCGGCTGGGGCTGCGCCCGACCGCGCTGACCCTGGCCAACCTGGTGCTGGGGCTGGCCGCCTCGGTGACCGTGGTCGCGCTCGCCGACGACGTGGCCGCCGGCACCGTTCCCGCCTGGGTGGTCGGCCTGGTCGCGCTGGTCGGCTGGCAGATCGCGTACGCGTTGGACTGCGCCGACGGGCAGCTCGCCCGGGTGACCGGCCAGGGCAGCGCGGCCGGCGCCCGGGTCGACGTGCTCTGCGACGTGGCCGCCCAGATCGCGCTGGTGGCCGCGCTGTCCGCCACGGCCGTGGCGCAGCGCCCGGCCACGCCGGTCTGGCTGGTGGCGGTCTTCGCCGGCACCTGGATGGTCAACCTGGTGACCTCGGTGATGCAGTCCGGCCCGAACGCGGCCAGCATGGTCACCTCGACCTCGTTCCCGGTGCGCGTGGTGAAGCTGGTCCGCGACTACGGCGCGGTGATCTTCCTGGCCGGGCTGGTGCTGGTGTTCGCGCCCGCACTGGCGTTCTGGGTGGTGGTGGCGTTCACCGTGGTCAACGGCGGTTTCCTGCTCGCCAGCATCGCCTTCTCCGCCCGCGCCGCGTGGTAAGGAGGGGCCCTGTTGACGCCTACGGCATAGGCGGGGCCCTTCATAACACCGCTGAGCCGGCCGGCGTGGCTGTCACCGATCGGCACCGACGATCGTTCCTCAGGTTGCAGCTCAGACATCGCTGGTGCACCCTCGACCTCCTTCGCGCATACTTTGGTTGTGAAAGTGGATGAAGGCGCAGCGGGCAAGCTAGCTCAGGAGGCAGCATGCTGATCACCTTCCGTGCCGATAACTATCGGTCTCTCCGCGATCTGGTGGAAGTGTCCGCTGTCGTCCCGTCGTGGGTGGAGACCGACGACGTCACCACTCCCGTGGGCGGGCACGGCGACATCCGGTTGGGCTCGATCGCTGCCGTCTACGGGTCGAATGCGTCCGGAAAGACCAATGTGCTGCGGGCGATGTGGTCGATGGCGAGCATGGTCTCCAACTCACATCAGTCATGGAAGCCGTCGTCCAAGATCCCCTACTCCCCTTTCTTCGCCAGCCCGCACAACTCCTCGCCAGTGATGTTCGAGGCAGAAGTACTGCTCAACGGCGAACGACACCAGTACGGCTTCAGATTCGATCACGAGCGAATCGTCGAGGAATGGCTCTATGTCTTTCCGAAAGGCCGACCCCGACTTATGTTCGATCGCGACGCGAACAGGACCAACGAGTTCAGATTCGGCCGAGCCCTGCGCGGCAGGCCACAGATCATCGCGGACCTCACGCGTCACAACAGTCTCTTCCTCTCAGCAGCAGCCGCCAACAACAGCCAACAACTGACGGAGTTGGCCAATTGGTTCGACAACGGCATCCAGCGGGCCACCCCCGGGGACCGCGAGGCACACATCCGATACACGGTCGCTCAGGTGCGGAACGAGGAGAAGAAGGCCGCGATCCTGGACCTGCTACGTTTCGCGGACCTGGGCATCTCCGACCTGCGGATCGTCAATCACGAGGTCGACGAGGAGCTGAAGAGCCGGGTCAAGACGATGATGCAGGCACTGAATCCGAATGCCGAACCCGACGAGGTCGACTGGTCGGAGATCGCTCAGGGAACTCAACTCGCTCACCGCATCGGGGATGACGGTGCGGCGTTCCTCGATCTCGACGACGAGTCGATGGGCACCAGGGCCTGGCTCGGCCTGATCGGCCCCATCATGCGGGCCTTGGAGAAGGGGACGCTGCTCCTGGTGGACGAACTGGACGCCAGCCTGCACCCGCGGCTCAGCAGCGAGGTGATCCGCATCTTCCACGACCCGCACCTGAACACACAGGGCGCCCAGCTCATCTTCAACACCCACGATCCCTCCCTCATGGGTGCTCTCCTGGGTGATGCGCCGCTGCGACGGGACGAGGTGTGGCTGACGGAGAAAGGGAAGGACGGAGCAACGCGCCTCTACCCGCTGACGGAGTTTCGGCCACGCAAGTCGGAGAATCTGGAGCGCGGATACCTTCAGGGGCGCTACGGAGCGGTCCCGTTCATCGACCGCGACCTGGCCCGTGCCGCACTCGTCCGACCGGAGGGCGAAGCGCTTGCCTCCGCGTAAACCAACGTCGGCACATGGCTTACAGAGACGAAGAGGAACCCGCGAGGTCAGGCAGCGCTTCCTCCTGCTCTGCGAGGGAGAAGTCACCGAGCGGGAATACTTCGAACACCTGCGCAAGGAGTTGCGCGGCACCCTGGTCACGATCGAGATTTCCCGCGACTCGGGCGAGCCGCTCAACCTCGTTCGGGAAGCGTGCCGCATGATGCAGGATTCCTCCCGGCAGGCCAGGCGCCTCGGGGATGACTACGTGCGCTACGACTCGGTCTGGTGCATTTGCGACGTCGACGAGCACCGTCGACTGGACGACGCGGTCAAACTCGCCATGCGCGAAGGAGTGAACATGGCGATCTCCAACCCCTGCTTCGAGATCTGGCCCGCGCTCCACTTCGATCCGTGCACGCGCTACATGAGCGCGGGCGATCTCAGGTCGATCATCCGTCAGCATCAGCCCGGATACGAGAAGAGCCTGGATTGCAAGAAGCTGCATGGCCGCCAGGCGGATGCGATGCGCCGAGCGATGGCACTCGACAAGCAGCACGAGAGAAACGGGAGTCCGCCAGCGTCGAACCCGTCGACTGGCGTGTGGAAGCTCGTACAGAAGCTGACGGAGTCGGCAGGGTCGCCGGCGGTCGGGTAACCCTGCGCCTTGCTCTACGCCGGTACCGGCCAGCGGCACCCCCGACGGGATCGGGCGCCTGGGCAGCCGGCGGCAGGACGATGCCGAGGTCGCTACAAACTTGATGTCGTCAACGAGTCACCTCGCGCGGGCCGGTCGACCGGGACCATGGTGAGCCACCGAAGACGCCCCGGCTCCGAGATGGGAGCCGGGACGTTCAATGCCTCATCCGGTACGGGGAGGCGGCGCTAGTTGGTCTCGAAAGAGTCTATGAAGGTACGCCAGCCCTGGACGCCGAACGCCAGCGCGGGACCGGCCTTGTCCTTGCTGTCTCGAACGGCCACCCCGTCGCGAAGATCGGCCACCTCGACGCACGCGCCGCCGTTGGAGTCGCTGTGGGTGGACTTGCGCCACACCGTGCCGGTGAGGTCCGGGTTCGACATGTCAGCCCCTACTTCATCTCGTCTGCAATCCGCAGAAGGAGTCGGCGGTGTCTAGAGCGCGCGGAGACACCCCTGGTGTTCCACTGACGGGCTGAGGCACGCGGATGCGTCGTGCCACGACCGCTCCACCGAGCGGGGTATCCCGCTCACCTGGCCCACTAGTGGTCTGGTGCGCTACCGGCGGGCGGCGGCGCGCTGGCGTGCCGACTCGTAGAGCAGGACGGTCGCGGCGGCAGCCGCGTTCAGGGAGCTGGCGGCTCCGGACATCGGGATCCGGACGAGCTGGTCGCAGGCCGCACGCCAGCCGACGCTGAGACCGGTGGTCTCGTTGCCGATCAGCGTCAGCGTGGGTCGGGTGAAGTCGTACTCGGCGGCATCACGTGCGCCGTGCTCGTCGGCGCCCACGATGCCGATGTCGACACCGGCGGCGCGCACGTCGGCCACCCAG
This sequence comes from Micromonospora sp. NPDC051141, assembly GCF_044455765.1. Classification (NCBI taxonomy): domain Bacteria; kingdom Bacillati; phylum Actinomycetota; class Actinomycetes; order Micromonosporales; family Micromonosporaceae; genus Micromonospora; species Micromonospora sp. NPDC051141. Next base: position 501,306 of record NZ_JBITFD010000004.1, on the reverse strand, counting down.
GACAGCACGGCCTGGTGTGCGGGCACCCGGACCACGGGCAGCGCGAACAGCGAGCCGGTGCTCGCCCGCACCGCCTTCGGGTCGTACACGTCGGCGGCATGTCCGGTGACGAGAACGCCGGACGCGCCGAGGGCGTCCGCGGACCGGATGACCGTCCCGATGTTGCCGGGGCTGGTGGGCCGGTCGCACACGACGACGTTCATGGTCGGCCCGGCCGGGACACGGCACAGGTCGTCCGCGCGTGTCGCGACCACGGCCAGCAGCTCCGGTGCCGCGTCCGCCTTGCCGCCCAGCTCGCGCAGCAGTTCCCGGGAGACGGCGAACCGCTCGGCCGGGACGGTGTCCAGGGTCCTGCGGGCCCAGCCGGACAGCTGGGCGCCGGCGTCGTGGAGCAGCTCCCGGACCTGCCAGCCGTGTTCGACGGCCATGGCGATCGGGCGTACGCCCTGCACGAGGAACTCGCCGCGACGCTGCCGCTTGGCCCGGTTGCGCAGCAGCGCCTCCCACTGCTGGAACCGGGCGTTGCGGCCACTCACCCGCCCTGTCACCGGTGCGGCTCGGCTACAAGGGTGTCCCGCCCGAGTCCCCGGCGAATCGCGATCTCCACGGCCGAGTACGCGCCGTCGGCCCGTTCCAGTTCGTACGGCGCGGCCGGCATCAGCGGCGGCTGGGCCATGAAGCGCGGTCGCGTCCCGTGGTGCGGTTGGGCCGCGTGCACCAGGAACGGATGGCACAGGAAGACGTCGCCCGGGGACCCGGTGGCCAGGGCGAGTGGCCGGTGGTCGGAGGCCGCCGCCAACTCGGGCGCGAGGTCCAGCCCGCTCGCCCCGTCCTCCCCGTACTTCTCCAGCACCTTCGGCACGTCGAGGTGTGAGCCGACCCGGATCCGGGTCGGGGCGTCCTCCGCACCGACCTCGCTGAACAGGAACAACATCAGCAGCGCCCGGTCCCGGGAGCGGACGTTCGTGAAGTACCAGTTCGCGCCCTCCGGCAGATAGCTGCCCTCGATGTGCCAGCCCGCGTCGTCCGGCTCGTCCTCGTGCGGGAAGCGCAACGGGAACGTGCCGAGCGAGTAACGCGGCTCCCACCGTCCCGCGCCGACGAGCAGGTCGTACGCGTGGTGGAGGAACGGCGAGTTGGGCGCGGCGGCGAACGGCCCCTGCGCCATGCCGGGCACCCAGTGCACCGGCTGCGTCCAGGTGGTCGGGTCGTCCGGGTCGCAGCCCGTCTGCCGCCACAGCAGCCGCGCGCAGTCCGCGGCCACGCGCGGCGCGACGGCCCCCGCCAGCTTCACGAAGCCGTCGCGAAGGAACCGGGATACCAGCGTCTCGTCGTCCATGCCCCCCATCGTGTGGTGGCACCGACCCGGCCCACCCGACACTTCCCGCGCCACGTCGGTCGGGTCGAGCCGGCCCAGCCCCGGTGATCAAGGAGTTGGCGTCGGAAGCCGGCTGATTCCTGACGCAAACTCCTTGATCAACGCGAAAAAGGGGGGGGTTAGGGGAGGGAGGCGTAGACGTCGATCAGGCGCTTGGTGATCACGTCGGGGTGGAAGGTGCGCTCGTAGCGGGTGCGGGCCGTGCCGGCCAGGGCGCGTGCCTCGGCGGTGGCCAACGGAAGCGCGGCGGCGAGCGCGTCGGCCTCGGGGGCCACCACCCAGCCGGCCTCGCCGCGCTGCACCCCGACCGGCAACGGGACGTGCCCCTCGCCGGGCGCGGCGGTCGCCACCTCGGCCGGGCCGGTGCCGGCCGGCTCGCGCGGGGTGTCCGCGCCGACCAGGTACGGGATGCCGCCGAGTGCGGTCCCGAGCACCGGCCGGCCGGCGGCCAGCGCCTCGATGATCACGGTGGGCAGCACGTCGTGCCAGGTCGAGGTGGCCAGCACCACGGCGCTGTCGGCCAGCGCGGCGCGTACCCCCTGGCGGTCGAGCTGGCCCAGGTAGCGCACGTCGGGCCGCTCGGCGGCGGCGGCCTCGGCCAGCGGGCGCAACTCGCCGTCACCGGCGATGCGCAGCGGGCCGAGCGCGCCCACCGGGTGTCGCCGCCACGCCGCGAGCAGCAGGTCCAGGCCCTTCTCCGGGCTGAGCCGGCCCATGAACAGGAAGCCGTCCCCCACCGGCGCCGGCGTGCCCGGGTCGGGCACCGCGTTGGGCTTGACCACGATCCGCTCGTCCGGGATGCCGTAGTCGCGCAGGTGGTCGGCGACCGCCGTGGTCAGCGCGATGAACCGGTCGACCGACCGCCAGGTCGGGCGGTGCACGGCCAGCGTGGTGGCCATCAGCGCGCTCTGCGCCCGGGAGTCGCGGTAGCAGCGGTGCACGATCGCCGGCACGCCCAGCGCGCGACCGCGGCAGTCCTGGCAGATCACGCCGTCGCGGAAGTAGAGACCGGAGGAGCAGACCTGCCGGTAGTTGTGCACCGTCTGCACCACCGGCACGCCGCGCTTGTGCGCGGTCCGCACCACCCAGGGCGAGAGCAGCGGGTACGGGTTGTGCAGGTGCAGCACGTCCGGCCGGTGCTCGACGAGCAGACGGTCCAGGTCGTGCTGGGCCTTCGGGGCCCAGATCGGCGAGATCGGCAGCAGCGCCTTGGCCGGCTTCGACATCGACGGGATCTCGTCGGAACTGCGCTGGAACGGCAGCACCTCCACGCCGGCAGCGGTGAGCTGGGCGATCTCCGCGTCGACGATGGTGTTCTCGCCGGACGGCTGAGCTTCCCGGTACCGGTTGTGCGCCACCACGATTCTCACGGGAAAGAAGGCTACCGTTGTCCCGTGCCTGAACTACCGGAGGTGGAAGCGCTCGCCGGATACCTGCGTGAGCGGGCGGTGGGCCGGCGGGTCGAGCGGTTCGAGGTGGCCTCGATCAACGCGCTGAAGACGTACGATCCGCCGCCCAGCGCGGTTGCTGGTCGGACGGTCACCGGCGCGGGCCGGCACGGGAAGTTCCTGGACGTCCGGTTCGACGAGGATCTGCACCTGCTGGTCCACCTGGCCCGGGCGGGCTGGTTGCACTACCGGGAGGCGTTCCCGTCGGCGACCCCGCTGCGGCCCGGCAAGGGCCCGATCGCGGTGCGGGTACGCCTCGACGACGGCTCCGGCTTCGACCTGACCGAGGCCGGCACCCAGAAGAAGCTGGCCGCCTACCTGGTCACCGACCCGGCCCAGGTGCCGGGCGTGGCGAAGCTGGGGCCGGACGCGCTGGCGGCCGACCTGCCCACGTTCGTCGAGCGGCTGCGCAGCCGCCGGGGGCAGGTCAAGGGCGTGCTGACCGACCAGTCGGTGCTGGCCGGCGTGGGCAACGCGTACTCGGACGAGATCCTGCACGCGGCGCGGCTCTCCCCGTTCGCGATCACCGACCGGCTCACCGACGACCAGCTCGCCGGCCTGCACGCGGCGACCCGGACGGTGCTGGGCGACGCGGTCCGGCGGTCGATGGGCCAGCGGGCGGCGGAGCTGAAGGGGGAGAAGCGCTCGGGCCTCAAGGTGCACGCCCGGAAGGGACTCCCCTGTCCGGTCTGTGGTGACACGGTGCGTGAGGTCTCGTTCGCCGACTCCAGCCTCCAGTACTGCCCCACCTGTCAGACCGGCGGCAAGCCGTTGGCTGACCGAAGGTTGTCACGACTCGTACGGTGAGTAACCACACCCGGTGGTTACTGAGCGGAATCGGCCGGGGATCGCGGAAGGTCCCGGTCGGTGGCTCTACCCGAGCCGTCATCCATCGGTATAGTGGCTCGGTCCCCGGCTTCACAACTGACTCGGAGCCGGCCAGATCGCCACGGTCAACGTGGGAGACTGGAACGGTGAGCGACCCGCGTCCTCACGGCGAGTGAGGTTCGGGTCATGCGGGAGGACATGGGTTGAGGTGACGACAAGCCTCCAGCGCCCGGTAACCGACACAGGCCGGAGCAAGAGCGTGCGGCACGTCGACAGCTTTGAGATCCAGCCGCCGACACCGCCGTCGCACAACGGCGTGCCCCGGTCGGCCTGGGCCCGCGCCCGCCGCCGGGTCTCCCGCTGGCACCGCCCGTACATCGCGATCCTGCTGCTGGCCGACTTCGGCGCGGCGGCCCTGGCCAGCTTCCTGGCCGTGCAGATCTTCGAGCAGGCCGCCTCGGGTTTCCGGGACGCGCCCCAGGCGTGGTTCTACACCGTGGCGTTCCTGCTCCTGCCGCTGGGCTGGCTGCTCATCCTGTGGGGGAACCGGGCGTACGACCGGCGCTACCTGGGCCTGGGCCCGGACGAGTTCAAGCGCGTCATCCGTTCCGGTGTGGCGGTCGCCGCCACGGTCTCCTTCCTGGCGTTCGCGACGAAGACCACCCTGTCCCGCTGGACGGTCGGTTTCGCGCTGCTCGGCGCGCTGCTGCTGATCCTGCTCGTCCGGATGATCGCCCGCGCCGGCCTGCATGGGCTGCGCCGTCGCGTCGGCCAGGCCGGGCATCGGATGGTGCTGGTCGGCACGCTGCCGGAGTGCCTGGAGGTCTACACCACGGTCACCCGCAACCCCGGCGTCGGCCTGGTGCCGGTGGCCATCCACCTCACCGACGGGTACGCCGCCGCCCGGGGCCTGGAGACGCCGGTGCCGGTGTACGCCGGCCGCGACGTGCTGGCCCTGGTGCGGGAGGTCGGCGGGGACACCATCGCGGTCTGCGGCTCCGCCAGCGCCGAGCCGGGTGAACTGCGCCGGCTGGCCTGGCAGTTGGAGGGCTCCGGCGTCGACCTGGTGGTCGCGCCCCAGCTCACCGACATCGCCGGCCCCCGGGTGCACATCCGCCCGATCGAGGGTCTGCCGCTGCTGCACGTCGAGGAGCCGACGCTCTCCGGCCCGGCGCTGCTGCTCAAGAGCCTGATGGACCGGGTCGCGTCCGGGCTGGGCCTGCTGGTGCTCCTCCCGCTCTTCGCCGCGATCGCGCTCGCCATCCGCATCTCCGACCCCGGCCCGGTGTTCTTCCGGCAGCCCCGGGTGGGGCACGAGGGGCGCACGTTCCGGGTGTGGAAGTTCCGCACCATGTACGTGGACGCGGAGGAGCGACTGGCCGGCCTGGTCGACCAGAACGAGACCGACGGCATGCTGTTCAAGATGAAGCAGGATCCTCGGGTCTTCCCGGTGGGCCGCTTCCTGCGGGCCTCGTCGCTTGACGAGCTGCCCCAGTTGATCAACGTGCTCTGGGGCGAGATGTCCCTGGTCGGCCCGCGTCCGCTGCCCGCCGACGACGGCGACTTCCTGGGCGACGTGCGACGCCGGCTGCTGGTCCGGCCGGGCATGACCGGGCTGTGGCAGGTGTCCGGCCGCTCCGACCTGTCCTGGGACGAGGCGGTCCGGCTCGACCTCTACTACGTCGACAACTGGTCGCTGGCGTACGACCTGAGCATCCTGTGGCGGACCGTCGGCGTGGTGCTGGCGCGCAAGGGCGCGTACTAACGTTCCCGGGGTGGGTGGCAACCTCTCGGCCGTCTTCGCCGTCGTCTCGCTGGTCACCGCGTTGGCCGCGGCGCTCTGGGCGGTGCTGCGGTTGCGCGCCCGGCGGGGCATCGCCACCGCGACCCAGCGGGCCACGTACGAGGTGCTGCACACCGCCGGCCTGGCCGCCGAGCCGCTGCGTACCGGCCTGAGCGCGGCGGGCGCGGCGAAGGCCGTACGCCATCTGCGCGCCCTGGTGGGCGCCGCCGGCCTGGCGCTGACCGACCGCGAGATGCTGCTGGCCGTCGACGGGCGCGGCGCGCACCACGGCGACCAACTGGTCGCGGCGGCCCGGCGGGTGGCCGACAGCGGGCGCTCCACCGTGCTGCGCGAGTCGGAGCTGCACTGCGACCTGGTCGACTGCCCGGTACGCGGCGCGGTGGTGGCGCCGCTGAGCGCGGACGGCCGGGTGGTCGGCGCGCTGGTGGCGGTGGCCGACGAGCGGCCGGCGCCGGGCCTGGTGCAGGCCACGCTGGAGACCGCGCACTGGGCCGGCGACCAGCTCGCCCTGGCCGAGCTGGACTCGTCGCGGGAACGGCTGGCCCGGGCCGAGGTACGCGCGCTGCGCGCCCAGATCAGCCCGCACTTCATCTACAACGCGCTCACCGCGATCGGCTCGTTCGTGCGGACCGACCCGGACCGGGCCCGGGAGCTGATCCTGGAGTTCGCCGAGTTCACCAGGTACTCGTTCCGCTCGCACGGCGAGTTCACCACGTTGGCCGAGGAGCTGCGCTCGATCGACCGGTACCTGACCATCGAGCGGGCCCGGTTCGGCGAGCGACTCCAGGTGCGCCTCCAGATCGCCCCGGAGGTGTTGCCGGTGACGCTGCCGTTCCTCTGCCTCCAGCCGCTCGTCGAGAACGCGGTGCGCCACGGGTTGTCCCGCAAGCCGGGCACCGGCATGGTGAGCATCGAGGCCCGGGACGCGGGCGCCGAGTGTCACATCACGGTGGAGGACGACGGAGTGGGGATGGATCCGACCACGCTGACGGCGGGCATCGCCGAGGTGTCCGGTGTCGGCAGCGACCCGGCCGACGACCCGGGGCAGCACGTCGGCCTCTCCAACGTCGACGAGCGACTGCGGTCGGCCTTCGGGGACCGCTTCGGCCTGGTCGTCGAGACCGGCTTGGGCTCGGGTACGAAGGTCAGCATGCGGGTGCCGAAGTTCCACCCCGGCGTCCGGGTCTCGTCGTGAGCGAGCGGAGCGAGCGCACCGGGTCGGCACGGTGACAACGGCCCCGGGCTTCCTGCGGGTGCTGGCCGTGGACGACGAGCCGCCGGCCCTCGACGAGCTGGCCTACCATCTGCGCACCGATCCCCGGGTGGCCCGGCTGCACACCGCCGGCGACGCCACCGAGGCGCTGCGGGTGCTGCGCGACGACGACGTGGACGTGGTGTTCCTCGACATCCGGATGCCGGGGCTGGACGGCATGGAGCTGGCCCGGGTGCTGCGCCGGTTCGCCCGGCCGCCGGCGATCGTCTTCGTCACCGCGTACGACGACGGCGCGGTGGACGCGTTCGACCTGGGCGCCACCGACTACGTGCGCAAGCCGGTCCGGGCCGAGCGGCTGGCCGAGTCGTTGCGCCGGGTGATCGGCTCCCGGGTGGTGCCGTCGCATCCGGCGGCGCTGGCCCGCGCCGAGGAGGACCCGACGATCCCGGTTGAGTTGGCCGGCACCACCCGGATGCTGCCCCGCTCGGCGGTGCGCTGGGTGGAGGCGCAGGGCGACTACGCCCGGCTGCACACCGCGGAGGGGTCGCACCTGGTCCGGGTGTCGCTGGCCACGCTGGCGGAGCGCTGGGCCGACGCGGGGTTCGTCCGCGTCCACCGGTCGTACCTTGTCCAGTTGCGGCTCATCGCCGAGCTGCGGCTGGTCAACTCCGGTTACGTGGTGGTGGTCGACGGGACGGAGCTGCCGGTGAGCCGCCGGCACACCCGGGAGCTGAAGGACAAGCTGGTCCGCGCCGCCAAGCAGGACTGGAACCGCTGACCCTCGTCCACAACGACTCGGCGTTCATCCACCGGGTTGTCCACAGGTGTGCGGTGTTATCCACAGGTTGTGCACAGGGCCGTCCACGCCGCGCTTGACATTCACGCTGAGCGGGCGAGACTGCCGGGGATGACCGCAGCCGAGGACCAGCAGCCGGCGGGGCAGCCCGTCGCGGCGGCCCCGGTCCCCGACCCACGCGTGCCGCAGCGGACCCGGGTCGTGCTGGCCGAGGTCTCCCGGACCGGCAGCCGCGCCGACCGCACCCGCTCCGAGTTGACCCAGCAGACCCGGGTCGGCGAGACGCTGGTGCAGGGCCTGATGCGTGCCCAGCTCTCGCTGGCGTTGCGGCTCAGCCTGCTGGTGGTGATCGGGCTGGGCGGCCTGCCGTGGCTGTTCGCCATCGCGCCGTCGGTCGGGCGGGTCACCGTGCTCGGCGTGAACCTGCCGTGGGTGCTGCTCGGGGTGGCCGCGTTCCCGTTCCTGATCGTGGTCGGCTGGGCGTACGTGCGGCTGGCGGAACGCAACGAGCAGGACTTCGTCGACCTGGTCCAGCGGCCGGAGCGCTGATGGCCAACGGGTACGTGGTCCCCGCGATCGTGGCGGTCACCCTGGTCACCGTCGGCATCGGCTTCTACGGCCTGCGGCTGGCCCGCACCACGTCCGACTTCCTGGTGGCGTCCCGGGCGGTCAGCCCGACCTGGAACGCCGCCGCGATCGGCGGGGAGTATTTGTCGGCGGCCAGCTTCCTGGGCGTGGCCGGGCTGATCCTCAAGTACGGCGTGGACGTGCTCTGGTACCCGGTCGGTTTCGCCGCCGGCTACCTGGCGTTGCTGCTGTTCGTGGCCGCCCCGCTGCGCCGCTCCGGCGCGTTCACGCTGCCGGACTTCTGCGAGGTGCGGCTCGGGTCGCGTCGGCTCCGCACCATCGCCACCGTCTTCGTGATCTTCATCGGTTGGCTCTACCTGGTGCCGCAGTTGCAGGGCGCCGGGCTGACGCTTGCCACGCTGACCGGTTCGCCGTACCCGCTCGGGGCGCTGCTGGTAGCCGTGGTGGTGACCGCGAACGTGGCGCTGGGCGGCATGCGGGCGATCACGTTCGTGCAGGCCTTTCAGTACTGGCTCAAGTTGACCGCGCTCGCCGTACCGGCGATCTTCCTGGCGTTGCAGTGGCAGGCCGACGCCCGCCCGGCGGTGACGCCACCCGACGGGCCGGCGTTCCGGACCGCGACCACCGTGGTGGTCGAGCACCGCGCGACGCTCACCCTGCCCGACGGCGACGTGCGGGAGGTACGCCCCGGCGACCGCCTCGACTTCGCCGCCGGTGACCCGGTGCCGGAGGTGTCCGGCGCGGCGACCGCCGCCACCGACTGGCTGCTGCCGGACACCGCCGGCGACGACGACCGCAGCCTGTTCGCGACGTACTCGCTGATCCTGGCCACGTTCCTGGGCACCATGGGGCTGCCGCACGTGCTGGTGCGCTTCTACACCAACCCGGACGGCGCCGCCGCCCGGCGCACCACACTCGTGGTGCTGGCCCTGGTCGGCGTCTTCTACCTGCTGCCCACGATCTACGGCGTGCTGGGCCGGATCTACACGCCGCAACTGCTGGTCAGCGGCCAGACCGACGCGGTGGTGGTGCTTTTGCCCGGCGCGGCGCTCGGCGACGGCGTCACCGGCCGGCTGCTCGCCGCGCTGGTCGCCGCCGGCGCGTTCGCGGCGTTCCTCTCCACCTCGTCCGGGTTGCTCACCAGCGTGGCCGGGGTGATCTCCACGGATGTGCTGGGCCGCGGCTCGGTACGCGGTTTCCGGCTCGCCACGGTGATCGCCGGCGCGGTGCCGGCGGTGCTCGCGTTGAACGTCTCCGGGCTGGACGTCTCGCAGGTGGTGGGGCTGGCGTTCGCGGTCGCCGCGTCGAGCTTCTGCCCGCTGCTGGTGCTCGGCATCTGGTGGCGCGGCCTGACCGACCTGGGCGCCGCCGCCGGGGTGCTGGTGGGCGGCGGCGCGGCGATCGGCGCGGTGCTGCTCACCGTGCTGGGCCCGCCGCTGACCGGCTGGCCGGCGACGCTCACCACCCAGCCGGCGGCGTGGACGGTGCCGCTGGCGTTCACGGTGATGGTGGTGGTCTCCATGGCCAGCCGACGACGCCTGCCCCGCGACGTCGGCACCACCATGCTCCGCCTGCACACGCCGGAGTCGCTGCGCCTGTAGGCGCGTACCTCTCAGGTATGACGGAAGATCGTCCTTCGGCCCGAGCGGGCGCTGGCCGAGGCGGGCTACCGTCGGACCATGACCGATCAGCACCCGGCCCTGCACCTCCGTGGCCTGGCCAAGCGCTTCGACACGAAGGTCGCGGTGGCCGGAGTCGACCTGGCCGTGCCGACCGGCTCGTTCTACGGCCTGCTCGGCCCGAACGGGGCCGGCAAGACCACCACCCTCTCCATGGCCGTCGGCCTGCTGCGGCCCGACGCCGGCGAGGCCCGGGTCCTCGGGTACGACGTCTGGGCCGACCCGGTCCGCGCGAAGAGCCTGCTCGGCGTGATGCCGGACGGCGTACGCCTCTTCGACCGGCTGAGCGGGGCGGAGCTGCTGGCGTACCACGGTCTGCTGCGCGGCATGGACCCGGCGGTGGTCGACCAGCGGGCGGCGGAGCTGCTCGACGTGCTGGCGCTCGGCGACGCCGGCCGCACGCTGGTGGTCGACTACTCGGCCGGCATGAAGAAGAAGATCGGCCTGGCCTGCGCGCTGCTGCACGGCCCGCGCCTGCTGGTCCTCGACGAGCCGTTCGAGGCGGTCGACCCGGTCTCGGCGGCGCTGATCCGGGACATCCTGCACCGGTACGTGACAGGTGGCGGCACGGTGGTCTTCTCCAGCCACGTGATGGAGGTGGTCGAGCGGCTCTGCTCGCACGTGGCGATCCTGGCCGACGGCACGATCAAGCGGGTCGGCACGCTGACCGAGGTGCGCGGCGACCGGTCGCTGGAGGACGTCTTCGTCGAGGTCGTCGGCGGCCGGACCGCGACCGGCGAGGAGCTGTCGTGGCTGTCCCGGTGACCGCCGTCGAGCCCCCGGCGCGGGCCGTCTCGCCCCGGCACTTCGTCCGGCTGAAGCTGCGGGTGCTCGGCAACAACTTCCGTGGCCAGGCGTGGCGGATCGCGCTGTTCGTGCTGGGTGTGCTGTTCGCGCTCTGGTTCGCCGCGACCGGGTTCTTCCTGCTGGCCGCGCCCGGCATGGCCGACGAACCCCGGTACGCGTTGCTGGCCGCCGCGTTCGGCGGCGGCGTGCTGACGCTCGGCTGGCTGCTGCTGCCGCTGGTCTTCTTCGGCGTGGACGAGACGCTGGACCCGGCCCGGTTCGCGCTGCTGCCGCTCTCCCGCCGGACCCTGGTCACCGGCCTGCTCGCCGCCGCGCTGGTCAGCGTGCCGGCGCTGGCCACCCTGATCACGGTGGCCGGGCTGGTGATCACCGCGGGCGCGCTGGGCGGCTGGTCGGCCGCGCTGGTGGAGGCCGTCGGCGTGGTCACCGGGCTGCTGGTCTGCGTGGCCGGGGCCCGCGCGCTGACCAGCGCGTTCGCCACCATGCTGCGGTCCCGCCGGGTCCGGGACCTGGCCGCCGTGCTGCTCGCGGTGCTGGCCGCGCTGCTCGGGCCGTTGCAGTTGCTGGTGATGGCCGCGGTGCGCAGCGCCGACTGGGACCGGCTGACCGGGGTGGCCCGGGTGGTCGGCTGGACGCCGTTCGGCGCGCCCTGGACGGCCGGCATCGACGTGGCCGAGGGCCGGGCCTGGGCGGCTGTGGTGAAGCTGCTGATCGCCGCCGCGACGGTCGGCGTACTCCTGCTCTGGTGGTCGCGGTCGTTGGAGTCGGCGATGGTCGGCGCGGCGAGCGCCGGGCCGGCGCGGGCCCCGCGCAGCGTGGTCGGCGGCGCGGTCGCGCAGCTCTTCCCGCGCGCCGTCGGCTGGGCCCGGCGGGACCGGTTCGGCGCACTGGTGGCCCGCGAGTGCCGCTACTGGTGGCGGGACGCCCGACGGCGGGCCAACCTGATCACGATCGCCGTGGTGGGCGTGTTCGTGCCGGTGATGGTCAACCTGGGTGGCGCGTCGCTCGCGGTCGAGGGCGGGGCCGCGTTCGGCGAGGCCAGCGCCAACTCCTCCCCGGTGCTGGTCAGCATCTCCATGGTCTTCGTCGGGGTGCTCGCCTCGGTGACGCTGGCCAACCAGTTCGGTTTCGACGGCAGCGCGTACGCGGCGAACGTGGTCGCCGGCGTGCCGGGGCGGGTGGAGCTGCGCGCCCGGATGGCGGCGTTCTCGCTCTACGTGGTGCCGATCCTGCTGGTGGTCGCGGTGGTGCTGGGCGTCGTGCTCGGGCGGCCGGAATGGCTGGGGGTGATGGCCGGCGGGTTGTTCGCCGCGTACGGCTGCGGGCTGGCGATCAACGGGTTCATCTCGGTGCTCGGCGCGTACTCGCTGCCGGAGACCAGCAACCCGTTCGCCATGAACACCGGCGCGGGCATCGCGAAGAGCCTGTTCACGCTGCTGTCCATGGTGTCCTCGGCGGCGGCGGCGATCCCGTTCGTGGTGGCCGCCGGGCTGCTCGGCGACGTCTGGCTCTGGCTGGCGCTGCCGGCCGGCCTGGCGTACGGGGCGGGCGCGGCGCTGCTCGGCGCGTACCTGGCCGGGGACGCGTTGGACCGTCGGCAGCCGGAGCTGCTGGCCTCGGTAACGCCGAGGCGCTGATGCCGGTCGTCGAGGCGGTCGTCACCGTGCCGATCCCGCCGGAGCTGGCGTTCGCGGTCTCCCAGACCGTCGCCCCGGTGCGTTACCGGTGGGACCCGTTCGTCCGCGAGCAGCACTTCGTCGACGGCGCGACCCGCCCCGGCCGGGGCGTGCGCACGTTCACCCGCTCCCGGCACGGGTTGGCCATGGTCAGCGAGTACGTCTCCTGGGCGCCGCCGACCAACGTGGGCATGAAAATGGTCAGTGGCCCGTGGTTCTTCGAACGCTTCGGCGGCGGCTGGCGCTTCGCACCCGGCCCGGAGCCGGGCACCACGGTCGCCACCTGGCGGTACAACTTCCGGTGCCGGCCGGCGTTCCTGCGTCCGGTGGCCGAGCGGATCGGCGGGTGGCTGCTCGGCCGGGACATCCGCCGCCGGATCGCCGGGTACGCGGCCGGCTGCGCCGACCCCGAGGTGCTGGCCGCCGCCCGCCGCACGTTGCCGTCCTAGGCTCGGCGCTCGGCGCTCGGCGCTCGGCGCTCGGCGCTCGGCTCCCGGCTCACGGCTCCCGGCTCCCGGCTCCCGGCTCCCGGCTCCCGGCTCCCGGCTCCCGGCTCCCGGCTCCCGGCGGCAATCTACTTTTTGGCGCTATGACCGTGTGTCATAAATATGACCGTGTGTCATGACGGAAAAAGCCGGCGATTGTTCCGGCCGTGGAGGGGGCGTCGCCGGAGGGAGGCGCTACATGGTGCGGCGCATCGCGGCGTAGACGTGGTGACCGTCGCCGACGCTGAGCACGTTGACCAGCTCCCAGCCGTAGTTCGACAGGTGCTCGACCGCCTCCATCAGCGGCGGGAAGCCGCTGCTGCCCCACTTGTGCCGGGCGATGATCATCAGGTGCCGGTGCGGGTAGGCGCGCAGGTCGACCTGACCGCCGACGATGGCCTCGGCGGTGATGACGCGGTCCTGGGCGAGCTTCTGCGGAGGAACGAGAGCCATGCCCGGAGGGTAGGCGGATCAGTCGAGCGGCGCGCGGTGGAGGTCGGCCAGCAGGGACCGCCAGGCGTCCGGTGTGAAGGTGAGAGCCGGGCCGCACGGGTCCTTGCTGTCCCGGACCAGCACCACACCGGGCAGATTGCCCGCCACCTCGACACAGTTGCCGGCGTTGTCGGATCGCGACGATTTCTGCCATGCGGGCTGGTTCACGGCGTCACCTTCAACTTGTGGACGAGATCGAGCGAGGCACGTTCCGACGGTGCCTCCCCGAGCAGGATCTCCCACTTGCGCAGCATGAGGCGAATCCACTCCGGATGGTCGGCGATCTGCCCTCGGGCCGGGTTGTCGAGGCAGAGCATGTGCTCGCCGCCCGGCAGTTCGGCGATGGCGAAGCCACCGCCGAGTGAGAGATGCGCACCGATGTCGAGGGGCAGGACGTGCAGGCGGACCCGTGGATGTTCTGCCGCTTCGAGCAGCCGGCCGAACTGGCCGTCCATGACCGCCGGCCCACCGATGGACCGCCGCAACGCGCTCTCGTCGACGATGAAGACGCAGTCCGGCGCATCCGACTTCGCGAGCACCCGCTGGCGAGCCATACGCAGCGCCAGCAGCTCGTCCACCCGGTCCTTCCCGTACAGGCGGCCGGCCTCGAAGATGGCTCGTGCGTATTCCTCGGTCTGTAGGAGGCCGGGAATCGCGCACGGCTCGAAGTTGCGAAGCAGGACCGCCTGATCTTCGTAGCCCTGCCAGGGCAGGAACCACGATACCGTCGTACTCCCTCAGCAGGCTTGCCAGGAGGCCGCCGGTGCCGAGCGCCTGGTCGGCGGCGATGGCGAACTCCATCGTCGGTCGGCGGCGGCCGGTCTCGATGGCGGCCACGGTCGACGGGCTCCATCTGATGGTGGCCGCCAGCGCCTCCTGCGAGACGTCCGCTCCGGCGCGGGCGGCCTTCAGCGCCCGGATCCACACCTCGATGTCCATCCTCACCCCGTCGGTAAGTACGCGACTTCGCTCCGTAGTAACCCCTGGCATCCTGCCCTGCCGGCCGTCACACGTCCAGGGTGGAGGCACGCGGCCCGGCCGGTGGAGGCCGCGACCCGGCGGCCGGTCCTGCGGCGGGTCGCCCCGGCCATCCCCGGTCGGGGCGACCCCATCTCAGGGAGGCGCATATGCGCAACGAACGGGTACCTCGTCACCGTTCCCCGGTCGGGACCGGGCCGGCGCACGTGCCGATGCGTCCGGTGTGGCGGTGCCGGGCGTGCGGGGCGCCCTGGCCGTGCCAGCCGGCCCGGCTCGGGCTGCTGCGTGAGTTCCGGGGCGACCGGACGGCGCTGTTGTTCCATCTCGGCGGGCTGCTCGCCGAGGCGAACGCGCACCTCAGCGACGCCACGGACCTGCACCGGCGCTTCCTCGGCTGGGCGCGGGCCCGGGGCGGCACAATGTTTCACGTGAATCATGAGCAGCCGGGTGCCGAGATCCACCACACCGATCCGTTCGCCGTGCCGGCCGGGCAGCGCTCGCCGGTACGCCGGCTGCGTGGCCGGCTGGCCGCCCCGGTGACGCTCTGGACCGCGCCCGGCCCGGCCGGGCTCACCGTCTCCTCCACGCTGGTCGCGGAAGGGGAGCCGGACCGGCTGCTCGGCCTGGTCGACGCGGAGTCGGAGCTGTGGGCGGCGGTCGAGGACGCCGGGCGGTTCGCGGTCGCGCCGCTGAGCCCGCGCCACCGGCAGCTCGCGGACCGCTTCGCCGGCCTCTTCCCGTCGCCCGGCGGCCTGTTCGCGCTGGACGCCTGGACCGAGACGCCGTACGGGCCGGTGCCGGCGGATGCCGGTGGCTGGGCCGGCTGCCGGCTCGACGCCGCCCGCGAGTACGGCTGGGGTCTGCTGGTCGAGGCCACCATCGAGGCGGTCGACCTCCCCGGCGAGAGCACCCCGCTGCTGCACTATCGGGGGCGCTACCGGGAGCTGACCGACTAGGTCGGGAACCTCCGGCACGAGCGGCCCGGAGGTTCCCGACCCGGCTACTTGGCGAGCCCGCCACCGCGCTGCTGGCCGGTGGACGGGCCGGACGCGCCACCGCTCGGCGGACGGACGCTCGGGGGACCGGTCCGGCCCGCGTCACCGGTGGAGGTCATCCGGGCGATCGCGGCCCTGTCCCCGTTCTGGACCTGCGCGATCCGTTCCGTCGGGCTCTCGCTGCCCCGCAGGTAGGCACGCTGGACGTCCTGGCTCGTGTACCCACCGTCGCGTACCGCGTCGCGGACCGTCCGGGTCTCCTCCGGATAGGTGAAGCCGCGCTGCCCCGGCGGGCCCGCCGTCCGGAAGTCCAGCCCGGCCGCGGACTGCGTCATGTATTCCGTCATCCCCTCCACGGTGGAGTCGGTGAGACGACTGCCCGGCGCCTGGAGGCTGGGGTGCTCGATGCGGTGGAAGTTCTCGTGGGCCTGCGCGAACACGGTGTGGTTGTTCGGGTTGAGGTAGGTGTCGCGTTCCCCGATCGGCCCCCGGGTGGTGATGCCCTCCACGTGCGCGGCGCGCCCGAACGCCTGCCCGGGCGCGCCGGCGTCGTTGGCCGCCACCTGCGACACGAACTCGCTGTAGCCGGGGTGGTGCACCCGGCTGTCGTCCGCGAGCACCGAACGGTGCTCGTCGGTGTACATGTCGCTGCCGGTCAGATAGTTGCCGACGATGTTCCGGGCGCGGTCGTTGTTCTGCTCCGGGGTGGGGCGCACCACCTGATCCGGTTCCGGGGAGGGGGTCGAGTCGGTCGGCTGCCGGCCGACGTACCTGACCTCGCCGGTCGCCGCGTTGCTGATCTGGATGTCCGTGCGCTCGGGGTGACTCGCCCGGACCGCCTCCTCGATCCGCGTACGCCAGGCGTCGTCCACCGCGAACGGCACCAGCACGGTCGTCCGGCTGGCGTTCTGGCCGCTGTGCACGTAGTCGACCTGGATGCTGCTGTCGTCGCCATAGGGCAGGTAGAGGTGCCCTCTCGTCGCTGGCATGGCACTCCTTCCGAAGGTGCCCCCCACGACGGGCCGGGCGCCGTCCGGGTTCACGGTCGACCCGGATCCGACCGGTTAGCGGAGTGATCTGGGTCACTGGGCGCAGCGGGGGCACCGTTCGGCGCAGCCCTCGCCCGGGGCCAGGCTGAGCCTTCCGCGCCGGGAGGCGCGCTCTCTAGCGTGCCCGGAAAATCCCCCACGCCTGCGAAGGTGGTGATCCACAGATGTCCACGGACACACCCGCGTCCGCACCCTCCGAGTCGACGGCGGAACGGTACCTAGCCGTCCAGCGGTCGGACGAGTTCGCCGGGTTGCGGCGCGCGCTGCGCGGCTTCGTCTTCCCGATGACCGTCGCGTTCTTCCTGTGGTACGCGCTCTACGTCATCCTCTCCGCGTACGCGCGGGGATTCATGGGCACGAAGCTGGTCGGCAACATCAACGTCGCCCTGGTCTTCGGCCTGCTCCAGTTCGTCTCCACGTTCGTCATCGCCTGGCTCTACTCGCGGTTCGCCAACCGGCGGATCGACCCGGTCGCCGACCGGATCCGCGCCGAGATGGGGGAGGTGCACCATGAACACGGTCCTCGCGGCTGAGGCGGGCGGCACCACCGCCCGGAACCTCACCATCACGCTGTTCCTGATCTTCGTGGCGATCACGCTGGCGATCACGGTCTGGGCCAGCCGGCAGACCAAGACCGCCACCGACTTCTACGCCGGTGGGCGCTCCTTCTCCGGCTTCCAGAACGGCATGGCGATCGGCGGCGACTACATGTCCGCCGCGTCCTTCCTGGGCATCGCCGGCATCATCGCGCTCTACGGCTACGACGGCTTCCTGTACTCGATCGGCTTCCTGGTCGCCTGGCTGGTGGCGCTGCTGCTCGTCGCCGAACTGCTGCGCAACTCCGGCCGGTACACGATGGCGGACGTGCTGGCGTTCCGGATGCGGCAACGGCCGGTCCGGACCGCGGCGGCGGTCTCCACCATCACCGTGTCGATCTTCTATCTGCTGGCCCAGATGGTCGGCGCCGGCGCGCTGGTGGCGCTGCTGCTCGGCATCAAGCCGGGCACCACCTTCCTCGGCATGGACGCGGACACCGCCAAGGTGGCCACCATCGTGCTGGTCGGCGCGCTGATGATCATCTACGTCACGGTCGGCGGCATGAAGGGCACCACGTACGTCCAGATCGTCAAGGCGTTCCTGCTGATGACCGGCGCGCTGGTGATGACGCTGCTGGTGCTCGCGAAGTACAAGTTCAACCTGTCCTCGCTGCTCGGTGACGCGGCCGACGCCTCCGGCAAGGGCGCGGCGTTCCTGGAACCCGGGCTGAGGTACGGCGTGGAGACGCCCGGTGACGCGTTGAAGACGTTCTACAGCAAGATGGACCTGCTCTCGCTGGGCATCGCGCTGGTGCTCGGCACGGCCGGCCTGCCGCACATCCTGATCCGCTTCTACACCGTGCCGACCGCGCGGGCGGCCCGCAAGAGCGTGCTCTGGGCGATCGGCATCATCGGCGCGTTCTACCTGCTCACCCTGGCGCTCGGCTTCGGCGCGGCGGCGATCGTCGGCGGGCAGGCGATCACCGCGCAGGACAAGGCCGGCAACACGGCCGCACCGCAGCTCGCCGAGGCGCTCGGCGCGGACTTCTTCGGCGGGAACCTGGGCGGCGCGACCCTGCTGGCGATCATCGCGGCGGTCGCGTTCGCCACCATCCTCGCGGTGGTGGCCGGGCTGACGCTGGCGTCGTCGTCCAGCCTGGCGCACGACTTCTACGCCAACGTCATCAAGAGGGGGCAGACGTCGGAGCGGCAGGAGGTGAACGTCGCCCGGATCTCCGCGCTGGTGATCGGCGCGGTCTCGATCGTACTGTCGATCTTCGCGCAGAACCTCAACGTGGCGTTCCTGGTCGCGTTGGCGTTCGCGGTGGCCGCCTCCGGCAACCTGCCGGCGATCCTCTACAGCCTGTTCTGGAAGCGGTTCAACACCTCGGGCGCGGTGTGGTCGATCTACGGCGGCCTGCTCGCCGCCGTGCTGCTGGTCTTCTTCTCCCCGGTCGTCTCCGGCGCGCCGACGGCGATGTTCCCCGACCACGACTGGCACTGGTTCCCGCTGTCGAACCCGGGCATCCTCTCCATCCCGTTCGGCTTCCTGTGCGGCTGGCTCGGCACGGTCCTGTCCAAGGAGCGCGACGACGACAAGTACGCGGAGCTGGAGGTGCGCTCGCTCACCGGGGCGGGCGCGCACTGACGGGTAGTTGTTGAGCGGGGCCCCCGCCTCTACCGGAGGCGTTGAGCGGGGGCCCCGCCTTACCTGTATAGGGTGCTGAGCATGAAGGTCGCTAATCGGTTCGGTGCCGGACACCGCATTCTCGTCACCGGCGGCGCCGGCTTCGTCCCGTCCCACCTGGTCGACCGGCTCGTCGAGCGCGGTTGCACGGTGGTGGTGCTTGACAACTTCGTCACCGGCTCCAAGGACAACGTGTCCCACCTGCTGGATAAGCCGACGTTCACGCTTGTCGAGGCGGACATCTCCGACGGCCTGCCGACCGACCACCCGGCGATGACCGAGCGGTTCGACGCGATCCTGCACATGGCGTCCCCGGCCAGCCCGACCGACTTCGAGAAGCTTCCGGTGGAGATCCTCCGGG
Organism: Micromonospora sp. NPDC051141; assembly: GCF_044455765.1. NCBI lineage: Bacteria > Bacillati > Actinomycetota > Actinomycetes > Micromonosporales > Micromonosporaceae > Micromonospora > Micromonospora sp. NPDC051141. The sequence continues at coordinate 482,506 of NZ_JBITFD010000004.1, read as the reverse complement.
TGGGCTCGGTCGCCACGCTGGCGCTGCTGGAGCGCGCCACCGCCGACGGCGCGCGCTTCCTGATGGCCTCCACCTCCGAGGCGTACGGGGACCCGAAGGAGCACCCGCAGCGCGAGACGTACTGGGGCAACGTCAACCCGATCGGCATCCGGAGCGTCTACGACGAGGCGAAGCGCTTCTCCGAGGCGGCCACCATGGCGTACCACCGCAGCCGGGGCACGGACACCGCGATCGTCCGGATCTTCAACACGTACGGCCCGCGGATGCGGCCGGACGACGGCCGGGCCATCCCGACGTTCATCTCCCAGGCGCTGCGCGGCGAGCCGATCACGGTGCACGGGACCGGCAACCAGACGCGCTCGATCTGCTACGTCGACGATCTGGTGCGGGGCATCCTGCTGCTGCTCGACTCGACGCAGACCGGCCCGATCAACTGCGGCACCGAGCACGAGATGTCGATGCGGCAACTGGCTGAGACGATCGTGTCACTCACCGGCAGCACCTCCGAGGTGAGCTACATCACGCGCGCCTCGGACGACCCGGAGATGCGCCGCCCGGACCTGACGCTCGCCCGCGAGCTGCTCGGATACGAGCCGAGCGTGACGCCCGAAGACGGCCTCGGACGCACCATCGCGTACTTCCGCGGGCGGCTAGGGTACTGAGCCCGGCTGTCCGCCGGCTGAGCGCCACGCGCGCCTGACGGCGGTGGTGGAACGACCGACCTACCCTCGGTTACATGTCCGCGACCTCGTCTGCCGGCGCCCCTCTCCCCCGCCCCCTGAACCGGGGTGCGGGCCGCGCCTCGGTCCCCGGCCCCGGCCGGGACGCCACCGCGCGCGCCCGCGCCACGGAAACCCGCTGGTACCCGTCACACGACGAGGCGCCCCGCTCGGGCGGCCCGGCTGGTCCGGGCGGGCCGGGCGGGCCCGGTGGCACGGGCGGCGGCGGCTTCGGCGGGCCGGGGCGTCGGCCCCGCCCGCGCTGGGGGCGCATCGGTCTGGTGGCCGGCGTCGCGGTGCTGGCGCTGGCGCTGCTCGGTGGGATCGGGGCCTGGTTCTACGCCCGCAACCTCGACGACGACCTGGCCCGCACCGATCCGTTCTCGGAGATCACCGGCGGGCGGCCGGCCAAGCAGGTCGACGGCGCGTTCAACATCCTGCTCGTGGGCAGCGACTCGCGGGACCCGGACGCCCCGGTCGACGGCGCCGGCAAGTGGCGGGCGGACACCGTGATCGTCATGCACATCCCGGCCGACCACAAGCGCGCCTACCTGGTCTCCGTTCCGCGTGACCTGTACGTGCCGATCCCGGAGAACGCGGGCGCGTCCTGCGACTCCGGCTCGCGCAACAAGATCAACGCGGCGTTCGCGTTCGGTGGCCTGCCGCTGGCGGTGAAGACCGTGGAGTGCTTCACCGACGTACGCATCGACCACGTCATGGCCATCGACTTCGCCGGGTTCAAGGACGTCACCGACGCGCTGGGCGGCGTCGACCTGAAGGTGGAGCGCACCGTCACCTCGATCCACAAGCCGTACCGGACGTTCACCAAGGGCGTGAACCACATGAACGGCGCCGAGGCGCTGGACTGGGTCCGGCAGCGCAAGCAGTTCCCGGACGGCGACTTCGCCCGCATGCGCCACCAGCAGGACTTCCTGAAGGCGCTGATGGACAAGGCGGCGAGCACAGGCACGCTCACCAACCCGAAGAAGCTGAACGACTTCCTCAAGTCGGTCACCGCCGCCGTCACGGTCGACCAGGGCTTCTCGTTGACCGACATGGCGGTGCAGTTCCGCAGCCTGCGGGGCGAGAACCTGACGTTCGTCACCAGCCCGAACCTGGGGGGCCAGACCGTCGACGGCCAGTCGGTGGTGGTCTCCGACCGGGAGAAGGCGCTGGCGATGTACCAGGCCATCGCCGGGGACAAGATGGCCGACTGGGTCGCGGCCAACCAGAAGAATTCGGGCGACAGCGCCGGCGGCTGACCGGACGCGCAGCCTCGCCCGTTCGGCCACATCTCGGCACCATCGGCCGGGATTGACGGGAATACCCGCCTCAGGAGGTCGCGAGAACGGGAACGGATACGTAAAGTGGTCCCGCCCCCGATCACCGAGCTGGAGCACGCATGTCGGTCCAGACCAGTCGTCGCCCGCAGTCACCGGCACCCGGGTCATCCGGGCGGGTTCCCCCGGTCATCCCCACACAGCCCGGTCCCGGCGGCCGTGGTCCCGGCGGCGGCGGGAAGAAGAAGCGCACCAAGCGCAAGGACCCGCTCTGGGCGAAGCTCACCCTGGTGCTCGGCGCAGTGCTGATGGTGACCAGCGGCGTGGCGATCGTCGGCAGCAAGGCCGTGATCGGTCAGGCCACCAACAACATCGCCCAGCGCAACCTGCTCGGCGAGGCGGGCAAGAGCGAGGCCGAGGGCGGCAACAGCCTGGACGGCCCGATCGACATGCTGCTGCTCGGCGTGGACGCCCGGGCCCGCTGGGCCGCCGACGACGTCCGGTCGGACACGATCATCGTGCTGCACATCCCGGCCAGCCACGACCAGGCGTACCTGATCTCGATCCCCCGGGACACCGAGGCGCGCATCCCGGCGTTCAAGAACAGTGGCTACAAGGGCGGCACCGACAAGATCAACGCTGCGTTCTTCCACGGCGCGCAGAACGGCGGCGGCTGGGAGGGCGGCGCCCAGTTGATGGCCAAGACGATCAAGGGAATGACCGGCATCAGCTTCGACGGTGCCGCGATCATCAACTTCGGCGGCTTCAAGAACGTCATCGACGCGCTCGGCACGGTGCGGATCTGCGTCAGCCACGAGGTCCCGTCGCACCACATGTCGATGGTCGAGGGCAAGCCGATGTGGAACGCGGACGCGAAGAAGACCGGCAAGCCCTACAAGCCGGTGGTGCACAAGAAGGGCTGCAAGGAGATGGAGGGCTGGGAGGCGCTCGACTACTCCCGCCAGCGTTACGGCCTGCCCAACAGCGACTACGACCGGCAGCAGAACCAGCAGCAGCTCATCAAGGCGATGGCCAAGAAGGCCACCGACGGCGGCATGCTGACCAACCCGATCAAGCTGAACTCGCTGATGAAGGCCGCCGGGAAGGCGTTCGTGCTGGACACCGGCGGCGTGCCGATCGCCGACTTCATCTTCACGCTCAAGAACCTCAGCGGAAACGACCTGGTCACGCTGCGCACCAACGGTGGGACGTTCGCCGGCAACAGCAACGGCCGGGAGACGTTCAACGAGACGACCATGGAGATGTTCCAGGCGGTCAAGAACGACAAGCTGGCCGACTTCATCGTGGCCAACCCGACCGTCCTCTCCACCCGGAAGTGACGAAAGCCGGCACCGGCCGGCCCGTCCCCCCGTAGCGTTGACCTGAGCGGGTCTCAGGTCGGCGCCACGGGGGGATCGTCACGTCCAGACCAGCACGGAACCGACGCGGGCGGCCTCGACCGGCCCGCTGGCCCCGGTTCCTGCTCGGCGGCGGCCTCGCCCTGGTCCTGCTCGCCACGCTCGGCGTGGCCGGGCTGCACTGGCTCACCCACCGGTACGACCGCACGGTGGCCAAGGAGCACCTGCTCGACCCGACCGCCCGGAAGAAGCGGACGGACCTGGACGGCGCCCTCAACTACCTGCTGATCGGCTCCGACCACCGGGCCGGCGCGAACGCCGCCGACCAGCGCTCGGACACCATCCTGATCGTGCACGTGCCGGCCGGCATGCGGCAGGCGTACCTGATCTCCGTCCCGCGCGACCTGCTGGTCGCCGTCCCGGCGGCGCCCGGCTGGCCCGGCGGCCAGGACAAGGTCAACGCCGCGTACGAGCACGGCGGCGGGGGCGAGGGCGGCGCGCGGCTGCTCAGCGCCACCCTGACCCGGCTGACCGGCGTCCGCTTCGACGGCGCCGCGCTCGTCGACTTCTCCGGCTTCACCCGGGTCATCGACCAGCTCGGCGGCATCCGGATGTGCGTGGACACGCCGGTCCGGTCGATCCACACCGGCACCCGGTTCGAACCCGGCTGCCACCAGATGGACGGGGCCCGGACGCTCGACTACGTGCGGCAGCGCTACGACCTGCCGAACGGCGACTACGACCGGCAGCGGCACCAGCAGCAGATGCTGCGGGCGGTGCTCGACCGGGCCGGCGAGACGCACCTGCGCGGCGACCCGGTGAAGCTGGACCGGGTGCTGCGCGCGGTCGGCGGGGCGTTGACCGTCGACACCAACGGCGTACCCCTGGACGAACTGGTGTTCGCGCTCCGCGCGCTGCCGGCGGACGCGCTGCGCGGCGTCCGGCTGCCCTCCCACCCGCAGACCATCGACCAGGTGTCGTACGTGGTGCTGGACCCCGACGGCGGTGATCTGTTCACCGCGTTGCAGGACACCCGGATGCCGGAGTGGGCCGCCGCCAACCCGCGCTGGGTCAACCGGCTCTGAACGCCGCCGGGCGACTAGGCTCTGATCCGTGTTCGGAGCCCAACTTCCCAGCGTGCCCGCGTCGGCCGTGCCCGACGACGTCTACCTGCTCGACGTCCGGGAGGACGACGAGTGGGCCGCCGGCCACGCGCCGGCCGCCCACCACCTGCCGATGACCGAGCTGCCGGCCCGGCTCGCCGAGATCCCCGACGACCGCGAGGTGGCGGTGATCTGCCGGTCCGGCGGCCGATCCGGGCAGGTCGTCGGCTACCTGCTGCGCAACGGGTGGGACCAGGTCCGCAACGTCGAGGGCGGGATGGGCGACTGGGCCGCCGCCGGCCGTCCCGTGGTCACCGACGACGGGCAGCCGGGTCGGGTCGTCTGAGGCGCGTCCGGCCATGACCGACCCGCTGGTCTTCGCCCACCGCGGCTCCTCGTACGACCTGCCGGAGCACACGCTCGCCGCCTACCTGCGCGCGCTGGACGAGGGCGCGGACGGGCTGGAGTGCGACGTCCGGCTGACCCGCGACGGGCACCTGGTCTGCGTGCACGACCGTCGACTCGACCGGACCAGCAACGGTCACGGCCTGGTCAGCGCGCGTACGCTCGCCGAGCTGGAGGCGCTCGACTTCGGCTCCTGGCACCCCGCCGCGGCGGAGGCGGTCGCGGCGGCCCGGCTCGACGAGTCGCACATCCGGCTGCTCACGCTGGACCGGCTCCTCGACGCGGTGCTGGCCGCCGGACGGCCGGTCCGGCTGCTGATCGAGACGAAGCACCCCTCGCGCTACCGGGGCGACGTCGAGCGCCGGCTGGTCGAGCTGCTGCGCCGGCACGGGCTGGCCGAGCCCGGCCCGGACGACCCGGTCCAGGTGACCGTGATGTCCTTCTCGCCGCTGGCCGTACGCCGGGTCCGGGAGCTGGCGCCGGCGCTGCCCACCGTGCTGCTGCTGGAGGTGCTGCCGCGCTGGCTGCGGCTGGGCCGGCTGCCCTTCGGCAGTCGCATCGCCGGCCCGGGGGTGGAACTGGTCCGGGCCCGGCCGCAGCTCGTCCCGGCGCTGCGGGCCGCCGGCAACGCGGTCTACGTCTGGACCGTGAACGAACCGGAGGACCTGGAACTCGTGCTGGCCGCCGGGGTGGACGGCGTGATCACCGACCGGCCGGCCCGCGCGTTGGCCCGGTTGGGCCGGTGAGCCCCGTCGATCCGCCCGAGGCCGGTCGCCCGGTGAGGGGGTGTCCCCGGCGCGGCCGGCGCGGCACACTCGGGGCATGCCGGAGCGAACCGACTACCCCACCCTCATCGCCGGCCACACGAGCGCGATCCACATGATCAATTCTGGCGAGTCCGGCCTCTCCGTGCTCACCCGCCTGCTCCGCGAGGTCGAACCGGCGCTCGGCGCGGCGGGCCTGGTCTTCGTGGAGTTCACCCCGGCCGGCGGGCGGGTGATCGCGGCGACCGGCAGCGCCGAGTTCGTCATCGGCCGCCCGCTGCCGGCCACCGACCCGGCCACCGTCTGCCTGCTGGCCGGCCCGCCGGTCCGGGAGGTCCGGGTCGACGCGATCCCGGGCGCGCTCGCCGACGAGGTGGTCGGCCGAGGGCTGCGCCGGATGATCGTGGCCCGCGCCGAGATCGCCGGGCTGACCGTCGGCAGCCTGCACGCCCTCTACCGGACCGGCGAGCCGCTGGACGCCTCGCAGCGCGCCGTCGTCGGGTACGTCGCCGCCTGCATCGCGCACATGTACGGCGACCAGACCGGCCTGCCGGTGCACGGCGACGGCCCGGTCGTGGCGGCGCTCGCCGACGGCCTGGCCGTGGTCGACCGCGACCAGCGGGTCCGGCTCTGGAACCCGGCCGCCGCCCAGGTGACCGGCCGGTCGGCGGACGAGGCGCTGGGCCGGCCGCTGCCGTTCCCGCTGCCCCCGCCCGGGCAGGTGCTGGACCATCGACTGCCGGACGGCCGCTGGCTGCGGATCACCTCCGGTGAGCTGCCTGGCCCCACCGCGCTGCGGGTGGTCACCTTCCGCGACATCACCGACCAGCAGCGGCGCGACCACGACCGGGACCTCTTCGTGGCGGTGACCAGCCACGAGCTGCGCACCCCGGTCACCGTGATCAAGGGGTACGCGGACACGCTCACCGACCACTGGGAGTCGCTCACCGACACCGACCGGAGGCAGGCCGCCCGGATCATCGGCCAGCGCGCCAACGAGCTGGCCCGGTTGGTCGACCGACTGCTCACCGCCGCCACCGAGAACCGCCCCGGCGGTGAACCGGCCGCCCCGTTCGACCTGGTCGACGCGCTGCGGGCGGCGGTGCTCGACCTGCCCGCCGACCTGCGTCACCGGATCGTGCTCGACCTGCCCGCCGACCTGCCCAAGGCGCTCGGCGACCGGCACAGCCTGACCACCGTCCTCACCGAGCTGGGCACCAACGCGGGGAAGTACTCACTGCCGGACACGCCGATCGAGATCGGCGCCGACGCGAACGAGCGGACAGTCTCGTTCCGGGTCGCCGACCGGGGCATCGGCATCCGGCCGGAGCACGTGGAACGGGCCTTCGACCGGTTCTGGCAGGGGGAGTCCGGCGACCGCCGGCGCTACCCCGGCGCGGGCCTGGGCCTCTATCTCGTCCGGCAGATCGTGGAACAGCAGAACGGCTGGGTGTCCCTCCGGCCGAGGGCCGGCGGAGGTACGGTCGCGGAGGTGCGGCTGCCCCGGGGCTGATCCGGGGCGTCCACGGGTGGAGAGGAACGGCGTGTCGACGGGACCGGCGGAACGGTCGTGGTGCGTGGTGGTGCCCCACCACGCGACCGGCGCGCGCGTGGCCCGGCACCGGCTCGCCGACGAGCTGACCGGCGTCGTACCCCCGGCGTTGCTGGCGGACCTGGTGGCGGTCCTGGCCGAGCTGGTCGGCAACGCGGTCCGGCACGCCGAGGCGCTGCCCGGCGGCGTGGTCCGGGTGGCCTGGCGGTTGCGGGCCACCGACCGGGGGCCGGTCGTCCTGCTCCGGGTCACCGACGGCGGTGCCGGCGCCGGCCCGCGGATGCGCGTCGCGCCCCCCGACGCGGTCGACGGGCGCGGGCTGCACATCGTCGCCGGGATGGCCAGCCGCTGGGGTGTCGAGCGGGACGGCCTGGGCCAGAGCGTGTGGGCGGAGTTCGACCCGACCGGGTCGCACCGGGCGGACCTGGTCGCCACCGGCTGATCGGGTCCGGCCCCCGGCCGGGACCTGAGCCATCTAGGCTGTCTGGCCGTGAGCAAGCGTCGAAAGAGCCAACGGGTCACCGAAGCCACCCCGAAGCGGGAGAAGGTGCGCGACATCTTCGTGCCCCGACCGTTCGAGGGCCTGGTCGACGAGCCGGAGTGGATCGCCCTGCGGGAGCTGGTGCCCGCCGCGTCCGCGCCGCTGCGGTTGACCCCCGAGCTGGTCGAGGAGTACGGCGACCGGCCGGTCGTCCTGGCCACCGTGCTGCCGATGGCCGCCCCGGCGGTGGCCAAGGCGGACGGCCGGGTCCTGATCGGCCTCCAGCGGCACCAGCAGTCCGGCGACGTCTCCCGGGACCTGGCCGACGCGCTGCTCTGCGCGCTGCGGACCGAGCCGGGCGGTCAGGTGAGTGTGCCGCCGCTGCCCGGGCCCGGCCCCCGCCTCCAGGACATCCTGGTGGACGGGCCGCTGGAGATCAGCATGCACGACGGGTTCGAGTTCTGGCTCGACCCGGGCGCCACCGACGACCCGACCGTGCAGGCGTCCCTGGAGCGGGCCAACGCGGCGGTCTACCCGACGGTCAAGCTGGACGCGGCCCGGGCGGCGTACTGGTGCCAGGTGCCGGAGAAGGCCCACGTGCGCTGGGTGCTGCCGGACGACGAGGACGCGGCGCTGGACGCCCTGTCCCGGCTGGGCGCGACCGGCACGCTGACGCTCGGCGACGACACGAAGTTCGCCGGCATGTTCCGGGCGCACGGCCGGCTGGCGCCGGTCTGGGACCTGCCGGAGGACACCCCGGCCGCCGCGTGGGAGGGCCCGGTCGCCGAGTTCGCCAAGCGCTACGCCGAGGCGCTGGCCGAGGGGGCGCCGCTGGACGCCGCCGGTCGCCGGGCCCGGCAGGGTCTGCTCGGCCGCCAGCTCACCCTCCGCTGACGGCCCGATGCGAGGAGGGGCCCCTGCTCAACACGCACGTGTGAGAAGGGGCCCCTCTCTACCGCAGGCGTTGAGCGGGGCCCCCGCCTTTCTCGCGGACCAGGGGGCAGGACATGCAGCGGGGGCCGCCTCGGCCGGAGCCCAGTTCGGAGCCGGCGATGGCGATCACCTCGATGCCGGCCCGCTCCAGTTGCGCGTTGGTCTCCACGTTGCGTTCGTAGCCCACACACAGGCGCGGCGCGAGCGCGAGCGTGTTGTTGCCGTCGTCCCACTGCTCCCGCTCGGCGGTCACCGGGTCGAGGCCGGTGTCGATCACCCGGAGCTGGTCGAGGTCCATCGCGTCGGCGGCGGCCCGCAGGAACGGCGCCGGGCCGTCGACCCGGGGCTCGCCGTCCGCGCCGGCGACGACGGTGTACGCGGACAGCTCGCTGGCGATGTTCGGGTACATCAGCACGGCGTCCACGTCGACCATGGTGCAGACCGTGTCCAGGTGCATGGTGGCGCGTTCCTGGGCGATCGGCACCACCAGGATGGTGTGCGCCAGCCCGGCGGCGAAGACCTGCCGGGCCAGCCGCTCCGCGCCGGCCGGGGTGGTGCGCTCGCCGACGCCGACGGCGAGCACGCCCGGGGCGAGCAGCAGCACGTCGCCGCCCTCCAGGTGCTCCAGCCCGGGGTGGTAGACCAACTCGGTGCCGACGAAGCGCGGGTGGTGGCGGTAGATCGCGTCGGTGAGCGTGGTCTCCCGCCGCCGGGCCGGCATGGCCAGGCTGGTCACGCCCACCCGGTCGCCGATCCACACCGACGAGTCGCGGGTGAACAGCAGGTTGGGCAGCGGGTCGATGACGAAGTCGTGCCGGTCCATCAGCGTCCAGACCAGACCGCCCGGTCGTTCCGCGCCGATCCGCAGTTCCTCGTGGGCGAGCCCGGCCATGAACACGTCGGCGAGAGCCGCCGGGTCGAGGTAGGCCAGGTGGTCGGCGACCCGGGCGCGGAGGGTGTCGCCGAGTCGGGGGGACCGGAGCACCTGCTCGGTCAGCTCGGCCCGGGCGTCCGCCACGGCGAGCGTCTCGGCCAGCAGGTCGGCCAGGTAGAGCACCTCCACGCCGCGCGAGCGCAGGGCCGCCGCGAACGCGTCGTGCTCCTCCTGCGCCCGTCCCACCCATGGGATAGCGTCGAAGAGGAGGGAGTCGTTGTTGCGTGGGGTGAGGCGGGCGAGTTCCGGCCCCGGGCGGTGCAGCAGTACCGTCCCGAGTCGAGCCACTTCGCTGTCCACGTAGTGCGTCACCCCCGCAGCCTAGGGCAGGCTTCCGCACCATCCGGAAAAGAAGTGTGAATGAATATGGCATTCATCCGCACTCACTCCGGCGGTCCAACTTGCCGAACCCCGGGGTGTGCAACGTAGGGTAGTGGAGACATAACTTCGAGAGACCTTTTGCCGGAGGTCGCGATGACTGTCTTTCCCGCTCGCCGGGCCGTGCCGACCCGGGCCCTGCCGCCTCCCGCGGCACATCCCCGGGTCGATTCCGCCTCGGCGCTCGAGCCGGCTCGACCGACTCCCCTGGAGTGGGCCCGCCGCCGCCGTGCCGAGCGGGGTGCCCGCCGGCTGGAGGCCGCCGGAGCCCGCGCCCTGGGGCAGCTCGACCACCTCGGTCCCGCCTGGCACGTCATCGAGTGGCCCCGGACGGACCCGGCCGACGCGCTGTTCGACCAGGGCGATTCCGACCGGGCCGGGTTCCTCGCGATCGGGCCGAGCGGCCTCTTCGCGGTCACCGTCGCCGACCACGGCCGGGCCCGGGTGCTGGTCGCCGGCGACGTCGTGCAGATCAACGGCAAGCGTCCGCCCTATGTGGCCGAAGCGCGCCGGGACGCCAAGCGGGCCAGCAAGGCGCTCTCCGACGCGGTCGGGCTGCCGATCCCGGTGACGCCGGTGCTGACGTTCGTCGGTTCCGGCGTGATCAGCGTCTACGGCCTCCCGAAGGACTGCCTCATGGCCACCCACCGGGAGCTGGACCGGCTGCTCGTGGCCGCCGGCAACCGGATCAGCCCGGCCACCGCCGAGAAATTGTCGCGGGTCGCCCAGGCGCCCTCGACGTGGCTGAACGGCACGTACCGTCCATCCGCCGACTACCGGTGGTATGACGAGGGCCGAACGGCCGCTGACAAGCGGGCCGCCCGCCGGTAACGTCTCCGGCGACGCCACGCGGTCCGCGGCACCGCCCCGACCGGTTCGTCGGTCCGCGTCGTCGCCGGCCGCCCACCCCCCGGGGCTCCCGCCGCACCGACGCATGTCCCCGGCACCTGAGCCACCCCGGCCCCACGGGCGGCACCGGCGGCCGGAGAGCGCAGCGCGGCCGGACGGTCGCCGTGCCGACCGGCTAGCGTGGACGGACCGTCGGTGTACATAGGAGGCGCGGTGGCCCACGTCGAGCTCTCACTCTCGGAAGTGTTCACGTCCCCGGCGGAGGCATGCACCGAGCAGGAGTCCGACAACTTCGCGCAGTGGTGCGGGACGGTCTCCCGGGCCGCCGAGCCATGCCTGTTGATCGACGTCGACACGACCGTGGTGGCGATCTCCTCCTCCGGCTGCGACCTGCTCTGCCTGGGCGCCCCGGCGGACGTGGTCGGTCGACCTCTGCTCGAAGGCGGCCTGCGCCTGGTCGACTTCACCGCCAGCCCGAGCGAGCTGACCGAGCAGGAGACCGACAAGATCCCGCCGCTGCTCGCGCTGCTCTCCGGCCGGCTCGCCCGTGGCCTGCTCCGGGTCCAGGGGCCCGGCTCCGACGCCGGGACGACAGTGGACGCCATCTCCACGCCGGTGCTCACCGGCGCCGCGGTGGCCGGCTCGCTCACGTTCTTCTCCGTGCTCTGACCGCTCGCCCGAGGTCGAGGACCATCCCCCGTGCCCGCTACCCCGTCCGCCCGTCGGCATGCCCCGGTGACGTTGCTCGCGCTGCTCGCGCTGACCGCCTGCGGCACGCCGCCCGAGCTGCGTGACCCGCCGCCCAGCCCGACCGGCGCTCCCCGCGCCTCGGCGTCGGCCACGCCGACTCCCACACCGAGCGCGACCCCGATCGTGCCGGCCGTCCCGTCCCTGCCGGCGCGGACTCCACCGGCCCCCGACCCGGTCGCCGTGCCCTGCCGGGGCACGCCGTCCGGCGAGCGGATCGTGGCGATGCTGCGCGGCTCCGCCGGGGTGCTGCCCCGCAACGTCCGGATAACCGTACGGACCGGGCCGCTGTGCGCGGAGGGCTGGCAGTACACCGTGCTGGCGGTCTCCGGGCACGAGGAACTCCAGGTGGTCACGCGCGGCCGGTCCGGCACGCCCAGGCTGGTGACCGCCGGGACGGACGTGTGCGGCGTCGAGGTACGCGCCACCGCGCCCACCGGCATCCGCACCCTGGCCTGCGACAGTCCCCCGGGTGCGTAGGCTGGTCGCCATGCCCGGAACACCGCCGACCCGCTTCGTCTACCTCGGTCCCGAGGGCACCTTCGCCGAACAGGCGCTGCGCACCGTGCCCGCCGCCGAGCGGGGGAGCCGCACGCCGGCCCGCAGCGTGGGCGAGGCGCTGGACGCCGTACGGGCCGGGGAGGCGGATGCCGCCCTGGTGCCGCTGGAGAACTCCATCGGCGGCGCGGTCGGGGTGACGCTCGACGAGTTGGCCGAGGGCGACCCGTTGGTGATCACCCGGGAGGTGGTGCTGCCGGTCGAGTTCGTGCTCGCCGGCCGGCCCGGGGTGACGCCGGCCGGGGTGCGCAGCGTCGCGGCCCATCCGCAGGCGTCCACCCAGTGCCGGGGCTGGCTCCGGGACCACCTGCCCGACGCCACCGTGGTCGACGTGCTCTCCAACGGCGCCGCCGCGGCCGGCGCGGCGACCGGCGGGTACGACGCCGCGATCTGCGCCCCGATCGGCGCCGCCCGGCACCGGCTGACCGTGCTCGCCGACAAGATCGCCGACCATCCCGACGCGGTGACCCGGTTCGCGCTGCTGTCCCGCCCCGGGACGCCCCCGCCACCGACCGGTGACGACCTCACCTCACTGGCGGTCTACATCGCGCACGACCGGGTGGGCGCGCTGCTGTCCGTGCTCATGGAGCTGGCCGTCCGCGGCGTGAACCTGACCCGCATCGAGTCCCGCCCGACCGGTGAGGCACTGGGACGCTACGTGTTCTTCCTGGACTGCACCGGGCACGTCGCCGACGTCCGCCTCGGCGAGGCGTTGCAGGGGCTGCACCGGGTCTGCGCCGGCGTGCGCTTTCTCGGGTCGTACCCCCGGCACCGCTGGAGCACGGCGGCGGGCGACCGGCCGACGCCCGCGCCGGCCGGGCTCTCCGACGCCGACTACGCCGACGCGGCGGCCTGGCTGGCCCGGCTGCGCGCCGGCGAGCTGAGCTGACCGGGCCGGGTGCGCCCCCCAGGGTCGCACCCGGCCCGGAGACCTCACTGCAACAGGCCGCCGAGCAGGCCGCCCTGCTGCTGCTGGGCGCCGCTGCCGGCCACCGGCGGCTCCTCCGACGGCTGGACCACGACGAAGCCGTGACCGGCGAAGCTCATCGTGAACGCCTCGCCGGTGCTGCGGCCGAGCAGCGTGCCCAGGCCGAGCTGCTCGGCCCGGTGGTAACCGGTCTGGAGGCTGGCCGACCAGCAGACCGCCGCCTGCGGGTCGACGTACGTCGGCGCGTCCACGTTCAGCACCACCGGGGTGCCCTTGGTGGTGATGGCGATCCGGCCGTGCCCGGTGAAGACGCAGTTGAACAGGCCGGCCGAGGAGGCCATGCCCATGCCGCTGACCATCTTGATGTCGTACTGGAGGCTGGAGTCGAACGCCAGCACGCTGGAGCCGTTGATGGAGAGCGCGTCGCCCGGCTCCAGGTCGATGATGTGCACGTCCTTGGCGGCCTCGGCGAGGAAGACGTCGCCGCGACCGGAGAGCTTCATCAGCGGGACGCCCTCGCCGGTGAGCCGCTGCTTGATGAACTTGCCGATGCCGCCGGAGCCGAGCGCCTGGAACTGCACCTGGCCCTGGTACGCGACCATCGACCCGACCCGGGCCATCGCTTCGCCGTTCAGCTCGATCTTGAGCATCTTGGAGTTCTGCAGCCGCATGCCCGGCTGCTGGGACTCCTTCTCCAGGTTCTCCGCGGAGAACAGCTCGCTGCGCATCGGGTTTCCTCCTGCATCGGGATGTGCCTGATCCGCAGGTTAGGGGACGGGCGCAACCGCGGGGATCGGCCGAGCGGGGGTCGGGCGGGACCCGGTCAGCCCCAGCCGAGGGCGTGCAGGCGCTCGTCGTCGATGCCGAAGTGGTGGGCGATCTCGTGCACCACCGTCACCGCGACCTCGTCGACGACGTCGTCGTCGGTGTCGCAGATCGCCAGGATCGGGTTCCGGTAGATCAGGATGCGGTCCGGCAGCACGCCGGAGTAGTCCCAGCCGCGCGCCGTGAGCGCGTGCCCCTCGTAGAGCCCGAGCAGGTTCTCGCCGGGCGGTGGGTCGTCCTCCACCAGGATGACCACGTTGCTCATCAGCCCGAGCAGCTCCTCGGGCACCTCGTCGAGCGCCTCGCCGACCAGCTCCTCGAACCGGTCCCGGCTCATCTCCACGGCCACGCGGCCCGGTCACTCCCTCACGGTCGGCACGCGGCACGGCGAGGACGCCCGCGAGGGCGCCCCCACCGCGTCGGACGGGTCAGGCCAGGCGGGCGGTCAGGGTGATCTCGGCGCCCGGGGAGAGCAGCCGGGAGATCGGGCAGCCCTCCTTGGCGGCCTCGGCCAGCTTGGTGAAGCCGGCCTCGTCGAGGCCCGCACCCTGGCCGACGGTCTCCAGGTCGATGCGGGTCACGGTCATGCCGGCGTCGGTCTTGTCGAAGTGCACCTTGGCGGTGGTCTCCACCGACGTGTCGGTGACGCCCGCGTCGGCGAGCTGCTTGGAGAGCGCCATCGAGAAGCAGCTCGCGTGCGCGGCGCCGATCAACTCCTCGGGGTTCGTGCCCTCACCCTCCTCGAACCGGGACTTGAAGGAGTAGTTGCCGGACAGGCCGCCCTTGCCGGTGCGGACGGTGCCGGACCCCTCGGCGAGGTTGCCCTGCCAACGAGCGGAAGCGGTACGGATAGGCATGGCACCGACGCTAACCGAAAGCGGGCCGTCCCGCACCGCCTGTCCTGCTCACCTCGCGGTCCGGGTGACCGGGGGCCGGCTGTGCCATGATTCGACGCAGACCCGCGTACCGGAGAAGGGTAACCGATGTCGCAGGATCCCCCGGTTCCCAGGCAGGACAACCGCGCCGACGGCACCACGGTGGTCGAGTGGGGCGACGCCGACACCGGGGCGGTTCCGTCCGGCCGGTTCGGTCGGGCGCTGGCCGGTCTGGGCCGGGACCACCGCCTGCCGCCGGTGCTCGCCGGGCTCGGCGCGGTCGCCGCGCTCGCCTCGCTGATCGGCGAGTGGCTGGTGATCACGGTGCCCGACGAGGGGGAGGACGGGAACACGACGTTCCGGCTGCCCAGTGGCGTCGCCGAGATCGGCGGCTTCGGGGCGGCGTACCTCGTGGGGTTGCTCGGGCTGTCGGTCGCGGTGGCGTTGGCGCTGCGCGGCGCCCCGGCGGTGCGGCAGCACGCCCGGATCGCCGGGCTGGGCCTCGCGGCGACGCTGCTCGGCGTGCTGGTCGCGACCGCTTCCTCGCTCCAGCCGCTCGCCCGGCGCATCCTCTTCTTCCCGGTGGAACGGGACATCCAGGTGGAGCACGGGCGCGGCCTGGTCACCGCGTTCCTCGCGGTGGCGTTGCTGGCGGTCGCGCTGCACCTGGCCGGGCGGGCCACCGACCGGGCGGGCGTCGAGGCGGCGCCGGACGACGAGACGCCGGACGACCGGCCGTTCCGGCGACGCCGCCGGCCCCGGGACGACGAGGCGCCGCCGGCGCCGGCCGACCTCACGGTGGAGCCGACCCTGCCGTTCGCCGGTCCCGAACGCTCCCGCTGAGCGGGCCGACCCACCTACCCGCCGGTCCGCTGGCCTGCCGATTCGTCGGTGCGGCGGCCACCGGATGGCCGCCGTGGATTCGCGGCGGATTCGCCGGAACGCCATGGTCGCCCCCTGCCGCGCGAGATACGGTTGCTGCCCGCCGTGCGACGGTCCCGGCACGAGAACCGGGCCGGCCGGCGTGACGGCGGCGGGGCCGAAGGAGGAGCCATGACCCGCCCGGGCCTGCCCAAGTTGATCGCCACCGACCTCGACGGCACGCTCGTCCGCAGCGACGACACCGTCTCCGCGTACACCCACGGGGTGCTGGACCGGGTGCGGGCCGCCGGGATCCCGGTGGTCGGCGCCACCGGACGCGGACCCCGGCTGGCCGAACTGAGCCGCAACGACATCCGCGCCGCGGACTTCCTGGTGATGGCCGGCGGCGGGTGGGTGGTCGACCAGAGCGACCCGGCCGGCCCGCTGGTGCTGCGCGACGAGCGCCTCCGGGGCGAGGTGCTCGCCCGGCTGATCGCCGACCTGGAGGCCGCGGTCGGCCCGCTCACCGTGATGGTGGAGGCGTCCGGCGAGGACGACACGCCGCTGTGGGGCGACTACCACCCGAGCTGGCCCTACCCGGACCGGTTCGAGGCGCGCAGCCGGGCGGAATGCCTCTCCTGCGACGTGGTCAAGGCGTTCGCGCGGACCGAGGACCACCACGTCGACGAGCTGCTGGCGGTGGCCCGCCGGATCGTGCCCACGGAGGTCGCCTCGCTCACCCAGGCCGGGCTCGGCTTCGTCGAGATCTGCCCGCCCGGGGTGGACAAGGCGTCCGGGCTGAGCGTGGTCGCCGAGCGGCTCGGGGTGGACCCGGCGGACGTGCTGGTCTTCGGCGACCAGCCCAACGACCTGCCGATGTTCGGCTGGGCCGGCTGGGCCCGGGTGGCGGTGGCGAACGCCCACCCGGAGGTGCGCGCCGCCGCGGACGAGATCACCCTGCGCAACGACGACGACGGCGTCGCGGTCTACCTGGACCGACTACTCTCCCGGTGATGGGAGAACCACCCCGCCTCGTCGCCAGCGACATCGACGGCACGCTGCTCCGGGACGACCGCACGCTCAGCCCGCGTACCGCGCGGGTGCTGGACCGGATCGCCGCCGCGGGCACGCCGGTCGTGCTGGTCACCGGCCGTCCGATCCGCTGGCTCAAACTCGTGTACGACCAGCTCGCCGCACCGCTGCCGGCCATCTGCGCCAACGGCGCGGTGGTGTACGACCCGGCCGCCGACGAGGTGCTGCGCGCCGACCCGCTCGCCCCGGAACTGCTCGCCGAGGTGGCCCGGCGGCTGCGGGCCGAGGTGCCCGGGGTGAGCTTCGCGGTGGAGATCGTGGACAGCCGGCAGATGCGGCACGAGTCGCACTACCCGCTGCGCTGGGACGCCGACGCGGACGCGATCCGCGCCGTCGAGTCGCCGGAGGAGCTGCTCGCCGCGCCGGCGGTGAAGCTGCTGGTCCGGGCCGGGGAGCAGGACCCGGACGTGTTCGTCCGAGTGGTCGCCGGCGCGCTCGAAGGGTTGGCCGAGGCGACGCACTCGTCGTACAGCGGCCTGATCGAGGTCTCCGCCGCCGGGGTGACCAAGGCCGCCGGCCTGGCCTGGTACGCGGCCCGGCTGGGCATCGACGAGCGGGACGTGCTGGCGTTCGGCGACATGCCGAACGACGTGCCGATGCTGACCTGGGCCGGCCGGGCGGTGGCGGTGGCGAACGCCCACCCGGCCGTCCGGGAGATCGCGGACGAGGTGACCGGGGCGAACACCGAGGACGGCGTGGCCGCGTACCTGGAGAAGGTCTTCGGGGTGGACTGACCGGCCGGGGCGCGTCAGGCGCCCCGGCCGGTGCCGGTCAGAGGTACTGGCCGGGCGCGTGGCCCTCGGCGCCGCCGGGCATGCCGGGCATACCCGGGACCATCCCGCCGGGGCCGCTGGGCAGCGCCTGCCGGCCGGAGCGCATCTGCTCCAACTGGACGCGGGCGGCCATCTGCTGGGCGACCAGCGCAGCCTGGATGCCGTGGAACAGCCCTTCCAGCCAGCCGACGAGCTGGGCGTGCGCGATGCGCAGCTCGCCCTCGCTGGGTGCCTGCTGCTCGGTGAACGGCAGCGAGATCCGCTCCAGCTCCTCGCGGAGCTCGGGGGCGAGGCCCTCCTTCAGCTCGACGATCGAGCGTTCGTGGATCTCGCGCATCCGGTGCCGGCTGGCGTCGTCGAGCGGGGCGGCCTTCACCTCCTCCAGCAGCTGCTTGATCATGCTGCCGATCCGCATCACCTTGGCCGGCTGCTCGACCAGTCGGGTCGGGTCCTCGCCCTTGCCCTCCTCGGTCTGCACCGTGCCGACCGGTCGACCGTCCGGGCCGACCACCACCACGGTGCCGGGGATGCCGTCGTTGGCCTGTTCGTCGTCGTGTCCACCGGAGTGTGCTTCGGTCATGGCAACCATCTTTACCCACGCCGGCCACGCGCACGCGCCCGGACCGGGCAGGCTACCGTCCCGGCATGACCGGCGACCCGCGTGAGGTGCTGACCCGGCCGGCCCCGCCGCCGGACGCCACCGTCGCCTACGGCGACCATCCGGACCAGTGCGCCGACCTGCGCGGCCCGGCCGGTGCCGGCCCCGCCCGGCCGCTGGTGATCGTGGTGCACGGCGGCTTCTGGCGGGCGGAGTACGACCGGACCCACACCGGCCCGATGGCGGCGGCGCTGGCCGCGCTCGGTCATCCGGTGGCCCAGCTCGAATACCGCCGGACCGGTCGGCCGGACAGCCGCTGGCCGGACCCGCTGACCGACGTGCTCGCCGGCGTCGCCGCGCTGCCGGGGCTGGCCGCCGCCGCGTGGCCCGGCCGGGTGGCGCCGGTGCCGCCGATCCTTCTCGGCCACTCCGCCGGTGGGCATCTGGCGCTGTACGTGGCGGCCCACGCCCCGGAAACGACCGGCGGGGTGCTCGCGTTGGCCCCGGTGGCGGACCTCGCCGAGGCGTACCGGCTGGACCTGGACGCCGGGGCGGTGGCCGCGCTGATCGGCGGCGGCCCGGCCGACGTGCCGGAGCGGTACGCCACCACGGATCCATCGGCATTGGTGCCGATTCAAACACGCACAGTAGTCATACACGGGGTTCTCGACCGGCAGGTTCCGGTGTCGATGAGCCGCTCGTGGGTGGCCGCCGACCGGGCCGCGGGCGGCTCCGCCACGCTCATTGAGCTGCCAGAATGCGAGCATTTCGGGCTGATCGCCCCCGACTCGGCCGCGTGGCCGCGGGTGGTGACGGCGTTGCGGTCCCTGCTCGGTGATCCACCCGGCATTGACGCAGCGTCGTCGACCAGGTAGAACGCCGGAGGGGTGTGCACGATGGCCGCCCCCGCGGGAAGGAAGTCGGTGGCACAGATGAACCGCAGGCGGGCCCTGCAACTGCTGGCCGCACTGGGCACCACCGGGCTCGCCGCCGGCTGCGGCCCCGGCGACGACGGCACGGACCAGGCCGCCCCGGGCAGCCCGGTCAAGATCGGGCTGAT
Organism: Micromonospora sp. NPDC051141; assembly: GCF_044455765.1. Classification (NCBI taxonomy): domain Bacteria; kingdom Bacillati; phylum Actinomycetota; class Actinomycetes; order Micromonosporales; family Micromonosporaceae; genus Micromonospora; species Micromonospora sp. NPDC051141. Next base: position 463,433 of record NZ_JBITFD010000004.1, on the reverse strand, counting down.
CGTTCCCGGCAGCGGCCCGAACAAGGTCATCGGGGACGAGATCGCCAACGGCTTCCAACTCTTCCTCGCCACGCACGGGCAGCAGCTCGGCGGGCACCCGGTCACCGTGGTGCCGGCCGAGGAGGGCGACAGCGTCGCGACCGGCAAGGCCGCCGTCGACCGGCTGCTCAAGGAGGGCGTGCTGGCGCTCACCGGCGTGGTCAACCCGGCCGTCATGACCGGCATCCGGGACACCGTTGAGGACGCCCGGGTGCCGCTGATCGGCTCCAACGCCTCCCCGGCCACGCTCCAGGGTGTCGTCTTCATCTGGCGCACCTCGTACGTGCTGGACGAGCCGGGCGTGGCCCTCGGCGAGTACCTGCGGCAGAACCTGGACCCGTCCAGCCGGATCGCCATCTTCGGCACCCAGGGCGCCGGCAGCCGGGACGTCGTCAACGGGCTGCGACGCGGCTACGAGCAGGGCCGCCGGCTCACCGAGGACCCGATCTACACGCCCGACTACGCCAACCCCAGCAAGGGCGCGTACGCCGGGCCGATCCGCAAGGCGCTGGGACGCCGGCCGGACGCGGTCTTCTGCCACTACACCGGCGCGCAGGCGGTGCAGTTCGTCAAGCAGCTCTACGACGAGGGCTACCGGGGGCCGATCTACGCACCCGGGTTCCTCACCGAGGGCACCGTCCTCGACCAGCTCGACGACGGCGAGAAGGGCCGGGACCGGGCGCTGATCGAGAAGTACGGCATCGAGACCGCGCTGAACTACTCGGCCGACCTGAACAACACCGCGAACCGGGTGTTCGCCTCGGCGTACCGCAAGACGTTCAACACGTCCCCGACCACGTACGCGATGGCCTCGTACGACGCCGCGCTGGTGCTGGACAAGGCGATCCGGGCGACCGGCGGGAACGTGTCGCCGCAGCAGGTCAACCTCGCCCTCGGCACGATCGGCCAGGTGGACAGCCCACGGGGTCCCTGGCAGTTCAACCAGCCGCGTACCCCGCAGCAGAAGTGGTACCTGCGCAAGGTGCAGCTCGACGGCCGGATGCTCTCCAACGTGGTGATCAACGAGCTGGCCACGCTCGGCTGACGCGACGACGAGGGCGGCCTCCCCGGGGGGAGACCGCCCTCGCGCCTGTCCGGCTCGGGACCGCAGCTCGGCTCGGTGCCGCAGCTCGGCTCGGTGCCGCAGCTCGGCTCAGTGCCGCAGCTCGGCGATGCAGCACTTCACGCTGCCGCCGCCCTTCTTCAGCTCGGCCAGCTCCACCGGCACGGGGTGGTAGCCGGCCGCCTTCAGCTTGCCGGCCAGCCGGGTGGAGTCGCTGTTCAACACCACGTTGAGCCCGTCGCTGACCAGGTTCAGGCCGAACGCCAGGGCGTCCTCGTCGTCCGCGACGACCGCGTCCGGGAAGAGCTGGGCCAGAACCTTCTGGCTGGCCGCGGAGAACGCGCCCGGGTAGTAGACGACGTTCCCGTCGTCGATCGAGGCGAGCGCCACGTCGAGGTGGTAGAAGCGCGGGTCGACCAGGCGCAGCGAGATCACCGGCCGGCCGAGCGCCTCCTGCGCCTCGGCGTGCGCGGCCAGCTCGGTACGGAAGCCGTGGCCGGCCAGGACCAGGCCGCCGTGCGCGTCCGGCAGGTAGGCGAAGTCGCCCTCGCCCTCGTTGGTCTCGCTCGGCGCGATGAAGTGCCAGCCCTGCGCCTCGTAGAACGCCCGGTGGGCGGCGGCCTCGGCGGCACGCTGCTCGTGCTTGAACCGGGCGCCGTAGACGGTGCCGTCCACCACGAACGCCCCGTTCGCGGCGAAGACCATGTCCGGCAGACCGGCCTCGGGGGTGAGCAGGTGCACGTCGTGGCCGAGCCCGAGCAACGTCTCGCGCAGCCGGTCCCACTGCTTGACCGCCAGGTCGGCGTCGACCGGCGTGGCCAGGTCCATCCACGGGTTGATCGCGTACTCGACCGCGAAGTGCTCCGGCGAGCACATGAGATATGTCCGCTTTCGCGAGACTCGCTGCTGGTTCACGGTCACCAAGAGTAGGTAGGCTGGAACTTTGGTAACAGCCACAACCATTGCTTCCCGGGGGCGGAACGTTGCAGATAGACGCGGTTGACCAACGAATCATTGCGTTGCTCGTGGCGGACGCTCGCGCCTCGTACGCCGACATCGGTGCCCGGGTGTCACTCTCCGCCCCCGCGGTCAAGCGACGGGTCGACCGGCTACGCGCCACCGGCGTGATCCGCGGCTTCACCGCGGTCGTCGACCCGGCCGCCGTGGGATGGACCACCGAGGCGTTCGTCGAGCTGTTCTGCGCCGGCCGAACCACGCCCACGCAGATCGGCGTCGCCGCCCGCCGGCACCCCGAGGTGGTCGGCGCCTACACCGTCTCCGGCGAGGCGGACGCGCTGGTGCACCTGCGCGCCGCCGACATCGCCCACCTGGAGGAGGCCCTGGAACGGCTGCGCGCCGAGTCGTTCGTCACCTCGTCCCGCAGCACCATCGTGCTGTCCCGACTCGTCGAGTCCCCCGGCGTCGGCCCGTCCACGAGTTGACGCCGGTACCGCCCCGGACCGCTCAGAGGTACATGCCGGTGCGGTGCTCCTGCGGCCGGGCCGGCTTGTCGCCCTCGCCGAAGAAACGCCTGCCGCCGAACTCGCCGTGCAGCCGGTCGTCCAACTCGTCGGCGAGACCGGTCATCACCTGCACGGCCAGCATCAGGTGGGTGGCCTGGAAGTTGCGGCCGAAGACCGGGATGGACGCCCACACCGTGTCATCGGCGCAGTAGAGCCGGCCGATCGGCATCCGGTTGGTCAGCTCGGAGAGCTTCACGTAGAGGCGCTCGGTCGGCTCGACCTCGGTCAGCACCGGGGAGAAGACGTCGACAAGCGGCGGATTGTCGCGGACCCGCACGAAGACCATCGCCGAGCCGGCCCGGATGTTGATGTCACCGTCGGAGTCGACCTGCACCTGGTCGGAGTTCGACTTCAACATCGTCGAGACGACCGTACGGACCCGCTCCTCCAGGGCCAGCACGTCGTTCTCACCCGACTGGGCGGCCGCCGCGGCGGCCAGCGCCTCCTCCAGGTCGGCCTCCACGTCGCGGTCCGGGCCGAACTCGCTGCGGGCGGTGCCGAGCGGCTCCACCGGCAGCGGCTCACCCTCGGCGTCGTGCACCAGGTAGACCAGGAACGCGGGATGCGGGGCGCCGTAGACGTCCCGCAGCGTCCGGGAGAGCACCGCGGACAACCGGGTCGCCTCGTCGACGCCGCAGTCCAGGCCGAACTGCTCGCCGGAGCCCGCCACCACGCCGGGCGGCGACCAGCCCAGCGCCACCATGTCGGCCACCGCCGCCCGATCCAGCCGGTAACCCGCCGGCAGGGTGGCGTTGCCGACCGCCCGAGCCGACAGCGCGCCGTCCTCGCCGGCGTCCGCGCTGACCGAGTAGACGGCATCCCCGGTGCCCGAGGCGGTCGGGTCGAGCGTGACCTCCAGGTGACCACCGGCCGGCAGCCCGCGCAGCCGCTCGGCCAGCGCCCGGGCGAACTCCCGCCACGCCTCGGTCACCTTGGCCCGCAGGTCAGCCGTGGTCGGCTCGTCGAGCAGGATCGAATCGTGCTGCTCCGGCGTACCGCCGGAAGGCTTGTCGACCGGCGAGGGGTGGTCTGCCGTCATGATCGCCTCCGTCCGTTCCCGCCACCCTACCCACGGACGGCGGGGGCCGAATCACAGCCGACCGGGATCGGACAGGTCGCTACTCCACCGGCGTCGTCCCGTCCAGCTCCACCGGCCACGACCCCGCCAGCGCGCTGAGCCGGGCCGCCACCGCGGCCGGATCCGCGCCGCGCCCCACCGCCACCCCCAGGAGGTACGCGCTGACCGGCGCACCCGGCCGCACCACCTGATGCGCCACGTCCCGGGCCACGTCCAGCACGGCCGACACCGGCACCTCGGCCGGATCAAGCTCCAACTCGGCGCAGGCCGCGGTGACCCAGTCGTCCAACACGGTCATGTCGTCCACTCCTCGGCCCGGTGTACGTCCTCGTCAGTGTCGCAGTCGAACCAGGGTGGCGGCCCGGCACCGGACCAGGCCACCTCCCGAACCGTGGCACCGGCCAGCAGACCCCGCACCGCCGCGCCGTCGACCGTGCCGCCCCGCTCCGCCGCCAGCCGGTCCACCGCCGCGCGCAGCGCCGGCAGCCGCCAGACGCCGCAGAGCTGCTGCCGGCGACCGTCGCCGTCCACGTAGCAGGCCAGCCCGGCGGTCGACCCGTCGAGCGCGCGCCGCAGCTCGGCCACCGCGGCGGCGGTGAGCAGCGGCAGGTCGGCGGCGAGCAGGGCGACCGTGGTCGTACCGGGTCGCAGCAGGGCCAGCCCGGCCGCGGTCGCCGCCACCGGACCACCGCCAGCGGGCTCCTCGCGGGTCACCCGCACCCCCGGGGGCACCGGGCCGGACGGACCGACCACGATCCGCTCGTCCGCGTCGGCCACCGCGGCCAGCACCCGGTGCAGCATCGGCCGGCCACCGACCGGACGGGCCGGCTTGTCCACCCCACCCATCCGGCGGGCCGCACCGCCGGCGAGCAGTATCGCCGCGTACCCGGTCACCGCCTCAACCTACCCACGGCCCGCGCCGGAACAACGGGCCGAACGGGCGCTTCGGAGGAGAGCGTCGGGCGGGGTGCTGAGGTGCGGGTGGGACCGGGTGCGGGAGAGGATGGCGGCATGGGACGGGCGACAGACCGGCGGGGCGTGCTGCGGATCGACCTCGGGGCGGCGGGCGACCGCCGGGACCGGGTCCGCCGGCAGGACACGCTGGCCGTGGAGGAGCCGCTGGAGATCCGGGTCGGGCCGGCCGGCCCCGGTCGTCGCCGGCCGCTCGCGGTGACCATGCGCACGCCCGGCGACGACCTGGACCTGGCCATCGGCTTCCTGCTGACCGAGGGGCTGATCCGGTCGGCGGAGGATGTGCACACCGCGCAGCTCTGCTCCGGAGCGGAGACCCCCAACACCTACAACGTGGTCGACGTGGTGCTCTCTCCCGGCGTGCCGGAACCGGCCACCGACCCGGCACGCAACTTCTACACCACCAGCTCCTGCGGGGTGTGCGGCAAGGCGAGCATCGAGTCGGTCCGCACCCGCTCCCGGTTCGCCGTGCGGGAGGACCCGCTGGAGGTCACCGCCGCACTGCTGGCCGGGCTGCCCGACCGGCTGCGCGCCGCGCAACGCGCCTTCGACCGTACCGGCGGCCTGCACGCGGCCGGGCTCTTCACCCCGGACGGCGAACTGCTGGCGCTCCGCGAGGACGTGGGCCGGCACAACGCGGTGGACAAGGTGATCGGCTGGGCCACCCGGTCGGACCGCCTGCCGCTGGCCGGTCACGTCCTGCTGGTCTCCGGCCGGGCCAGCTTCGAACTCACCCAGAAGGCGTGGATGGCCGGGGTGCCGCTGCTCGCGGCGGTATCCGCGCCCAGCACGCTCGCCGCCGAACTGGCCGAGGAGGCCGGGATGACGCTTGTCGGATTCCTCCGCGGCCCGACCATGAACGTCTACACCGGGGCGCAGCGCGTGCCTCGCTGAGGCGGCGGCACGGCGACCCGGCCGCGCGTCGGCGCGGACGGCACCGCTGCCTCCGGCCCAACCGGCTGCCTCCGGCCCAACCGGCTGCCTCCGGCCCAACGGCTGCCTCCGGCCCAACCGGCTGCCTCCGGCCCAACGAGCGCGGACGGCACCGCTGCCTCCGGTTCAGCGGCGCGGGCGACGCCGGCGGCGGCGGAGGACCGCCGGGCCGGCGACACCCGGCCAGCCGTCCAGCTCGGAGGGGGCCACGCCACGGCGGAGCGCGTCGTCGAGGAGCACCGCGAGGGAGTAGGCGGGGTCCGCCGCGAGCACCCGCTCCAGGGCGACGGCGGCCAGCGCGCCGTGCCCGGACCGCCAGGCGGCGAATGCGAGCAGCGTTCCGGGGGCCGCGGTCAGTTCGGGTTCGGCCCGTCGGAGCACGTCGGTCCAGAGGCTGATGTCGGTGTCCCGGCCGTCGGTGCGGGACCAGGCGTGGTCGCGCACCACCGGGTGGGTGAGGAGCACGGTCAGCCAGGCCACCTCGTCGTCGGTGAGTCGCTCACCGTTCCGCTGCCGGCGGAACGCGACCCGTACCGCCGCCGTGCCGGCCGCCCGCACGGCCCGCGTCGCCCCGCCCCGACCGGCCGGTCCGCCGGCGGTCCGGTAGCCCGCCGGAACGTCCACGGCCCGGTCGCCAACCGGAACGTCCACGGGCGGGGCGGCGCCGGCCCGCGTCCCGTCGGACCGGAGGCCACCGGACTCCGCACCGCCGGGCGAGGGACCACCGGGCCCCGCACCGCCGGGCGAGGGACCACCGGGCCCCGCACCGCCCGGTGATTGGCCGTCGGGCGGCTCCCCGGTGAGTGCGGCCAGCCGGCGGCGGGCCCGCAGGGTGGCCTGGCGCATGGCGAGCCGGACCGGACCGCCGAACGGCGACACCTGGGCGGCCAGGGCGGCGCGGTCGGGCAGGGCGACCTGACCGGCGAAGACGGCCGCCGCGCTGACCCGGCTCGCGGCCGGGTCGTACGGCGTGCCCTCCACCGGGCAGCAGGTGGGCTCGTCGCAGAGGTACGACCACCAGCGACCGTCCGCCACCCGGAGCGCGTCGAGGACGGTCAGCCCGACGTCGTCCAGCGCCGCGCCCACCGCGCCCACCACGCCGGTGACGCGGGTGGCCGGACCGAAGCCGATGACCGTCGCGGCGTCGGCGTCCTGCCGGGCCACCACCTGCGCCAGGTGCCGGGCCGCCGGACCGGGGTCGACACCCGGCTCGGGGAGGTCGCCGCGGGCCGCGAAGACCACCCGCCGGCCCCGCACCGCGACCACCACCACGCTGTCCTCCGGGTGGAAGCCGAGCAGGTAGGGCACGGCGGCGACGAGGTCGGCCGGGGAGCGGACGGAGAGGCGGGGAGGCTCGGTGGAGTTCATGCCGGGAGCGTGCGGGGGGTGCCGCCGCCGCGACAGGCCCGCGCCGCGCCCTGTTGACGACACGCGGCTCATCCACAACCACCGAACGTATCGGCCCAGGTGGGCGGCGTCCGCCACCCGCCACGGTACGACAGGGCCGACGCCTGTCCCAGGTACCGGCTACCTTGCGCTCATGGACCTGGCGTACCTGCGGGCACACCCGGAGCACCTGCCGACCTTCCTGACCCACCAGCGGATCCGGGAGACGCCGGTCTCCGGCGGTGACATCTGCGCCGCCTCGCGACTCACGCTCGACGACGGCCACTCCGTCTTCGCGAAGACCTGGCCGGAGCGGGCGACGCGGCCGGCGCCGGAGGGCTTCTTCGCCACCGAGGCGGCCGGTCTGCGGTGGCTGCGCGAGGCCGACGCGGTTCCGGTGCCGGAGGTGCTGGTCGCGCTGCCAGGGCTGCTGGCGCTGGACTGGGTGGAGCCGGGCGAGCCGGGCCCGGAGGCGGCGGAGGCGTTCGGCCACGGGCTGGCCGGGCTGCACCGGGCCGGCGCGCCCGCGTTCGGCGCAGAGTGGACCGGGTTCATCGGCGCGCTGCCGCAGGACAACACGCCCGACCCGGGGCCGTGGCCGGAGTGGTTCGCCCGGTGCCGGCTGCTGCCGTACCTTCGAATGTCGGTCGACGGGGGCGCGCTCACCGGCGCCGCGGCGGCGCTTGTCGAGCAGGTCGTCGACCGGGTCGGCGAGTGGGGCGGTGACGAGCCGCCGGCCCGGCTGCACGGCGACCTCTGGCCCGGCAACCTGCTCTGGGGCGCCGACGGCCGGGTCTGGCTGGTCGACCCGGCCGCGCACGGCGGCCACCGCGAGACCGACCTGGCGCAGCTCGCGCTCTTCGGTGGTCCGCCGCAGTTCGAGCGGATCCTGTCCGCCTACCAGGAGTCCTGGCCGTTGGCCGACGGCTGGCGGGAGCGGGTGCCGCTGCACCAACTACACCTGCTGCTGGTGCACACCGCGCTGTTCGGGGCGGCGTACGCGGAGTCGGTGGTCTCCGCCGCCCGTGCCGCGCTCGGCGGCGTCCGACGCGCTACGGTCGACGGATGACCGCCCCCCGGACGACGGCAGACGGGGTCCTCACCGACCGGTTCGGCCGGGTCGCCCGGGACCTGCGGGTCTCGCTGACCGACAAGTGCAACCTGCGCTGCACCTACTGCATGCCGGCCGAGGGGCTGACCTGGCTGGCCGGCCCGCAACTGCTCACCGACGACGAGATCGTCCGGCTGGTCGGAGTCGCGGTGCGCCGGCTCGGCGTCACCGAGGTGCGCTTCACCGGCGGTGAGCCGCTCATCCGGCCCGGCCTGCCCGGCATCGTGGCGGCCGTGGCCGCGCTGTCGCCCCGGCCGCGCATCTCGCTGACCACCAACGGCATCGGTCTGGCCCGACTCGCGCCGGCACTGCGCGCGGCCGGGCTGGACCGGGTCAACGTCTCGCTCGACACGCTCGACCCGGCCCGGTTCGCCGCGTTGACCCGGCGCGACCGGCACGCCGACGTGCTCGCCGGGTTGGCCGGCGCGGCGGAGGCCGGGCTGACCCCCGTCAAGATCAATGCGGTGCTGATGCGCGGCGTCAACGACGACGAGGCCCCGGCACTGCTCCGGTTCGCCCTGGCGCACGGCTACGAGCTGCGGTTCATCGAGCAGATGCCGCTGGATGCCCAGCACGGCTGGGACCGGTCGACCATGGTCACCGCCGACGAGATCCTGGCCGCCCTGCGCGCCGAGTTCGCGTTGCGGCCCGACCCGACCGAGCGGGGCGCCGCGCCGGCCGAGACCTGGCTGGTGGACGACGGCCCGGCCAAGGTCGGGGTGATCGCCAGTGTGACCCGGCCGTTCTGTGGCGACTGCGACCGCACCCGGCTCACCGCCGACGGTCAGGTGCGCAACTGCCTCTTCGCCACCGACGAGTCGGATCTGCGGGCCGCGCTGCGGGCCGGCGCCGACGACGAGGAGTTGGCCCGGCGCTGGCGGGCCGCGATGTGGGGCAAGCGGGCCGGGCACGGCATCGACGATCCGACCTTCCTCCAGCCGGTCCGGCCGATGTCCGCGATCGGGGGTTGACGGTGGAGTTGACCGTCCGTTATTTCGCCGGCGCACGGGCCGCCGCCGGCCGGGCCGAGGAGACCGCATCCGCCGGCCGGTCGCTCGACGAACTCCTCGACGACCTCTCCGTCCGCCACGGTGACCGACTGGCCGTGGTGCTCAAGGCGGCGAGTTTCCTGGTCGACGGCGTCGCCTGTCATGATCGTCAGGCACCGTTGCCGGCCGGGGTCACGGTGGACGTGCTGCCACCCTTCGCGGGCGGCTGAGGGAGGCCGACGTGCTGGCGATGGCGACATTCGTGGGTTTCGTCGTGCTCGTGATCGGGCTGATCCACTACTACCTGTGGCGGCGACTGGTCCGGGACACCACCCGTCCGGGGCGGGCCCGCCGGGTCGGGGCGGCGGTGGCGGTCCTGCTCGCGCTGCTCGTGCCGGCCACCATGGCCGGCACCCAGAGCGGCTTCTACTGGCTGGCCTGGCCGGGCTACGTGTGGTTGGCCCTGATGTTCTACCTGCTGGTGCTGCTGCTGGTGCTGGAGGTGCCGACCGCGGTGACGCGGCTCGTCCTGCGCCGCCGGGCCCGGTCGGTCCCGTCCCCGGGGCCGGCGGCCGAGCCGGCGCTGGTCGGCGCCGGCACCTCCACCGCGGCGCCCACCGAGGCCGGTGACCCGCCGCCGGTCGGCGACGCCGGTGACACCCCGCCCGGCCAGCCGGGTGACACTTCGCCCGGCCAGCCCGGTGACACTCCGCCCGGCCATCCCGGTGACACTTCGCCCGGGGCGACCGGCCGACCGGTCGCCGGCGGCGCGCCCGCCGACCACGACCCGTCCCGCCGGCTGCTGCTCGCGCGTGGCGCGGCGATCTTCGCCGGGCTCACCGCCGCCGGCGTCACCGGGTACGGCGTCCGCACCGCGATGGGGCCGCCCCGGCTCGACCGGGTACGCATCCCGCTGGCGAAGCTGCCGCGGAGCATGGACGGGCTGCGGATCGCCACCGTCTCCGACATCCATCTCGGGCCGCTGCGCGGCCGGGCGCACACCGAGCGCATCGTCGCCATGATCAACCGACTGGACGCCGACCTGGTGGCCGTGGTCGGCGACCTGGTCGACGGCTCGGTGGCCGAGCTGGGCCGGGCGGCCGAGCCGCTGCGTGACCTGCGCTCCCGTTACGGCAGCTTCTTCGTGACCGGCAACCACGAGTACTACTCCGGCGTGGAGGAGTGGGTCCGCGAGGTGGACCGGCTGGGCCTGCGGGTGCTGCAGAACGAACGGCAGGAGATCCGGGCCCGGGGTGGCGTGCTGGACCTGGCCGGCGTCAACGACGTGACGGCCGACGGCACCGGGCTGGCCGCGCCCGCCGACTACGCCGCCGCGCTCGGCGACCGTGACCCGAGCCGCCCGGTGGTGCTGCTGGCGCACCAGCCGGTGGCCGCGCACGAGGCGGCGAAGTTCGGCGTCGACCTCCAGCTCTCCGGGCACACCCACGGCGGTCAGATGGTGCCGTTCAACCTGGCGGTGAAGCTCCAGCAGCCGGTGGTCTCCGGTCTGGGCGAGGTGGACGGCACCAAGGTCTACGTCACCAACGGGGCCGGCTTCTGGGGGCCGCCGGCGCGGGTCGGCGCCCCGCCGCAGGTGACGCTCGTCGAGCTGCGTGCCCCCTAGCGGGTCGGGGGCGCGTCGTCCAGCACCGCATTGCTCAGGTCACGCGTACGCGTGGCGGCGGGCGGGTAGGCAAGCGGACGTGACAGGATGCGGCGTGCCTCCGTTCAGTGCCGCACCCCCCGGTGGCCTCCCGCCCTACGTCGCGGATCTGCACATCCACTCGAAGTACTCCCGCGCGTGCAGCCGTGACCTGACCCTGCCCAACCTCGGTTGGTGGGCCCGACGCAAGGGCATCGGGGTGCTCGGCACCGGTGACTTCACCCATCCCGCCTGGTACGACCACCTGCGCGAGACCCTGCACCCGGCCGAGCCCGGCCTCTACCGGCTGTCGCCGGAGGCGGAGCGGGACATCGCCCGGCGGCTGCCGCCCCGGCTGGCCAGCGAGGCGGAGGCGGACCCGGTCCGGTTCATGCTGAGCGTGGAGATCTCCACGATCTACAAGCGGGACGACCGGACCCGTAAGGTGCACCACCTGATCTACCTGCCGGACCTGGACGCGGTGGGCCGGTTCAACACCGCGCTGGGCCGGATCGGCAACCTCGGCTCGGACGGCCGGCCGATCCTCGGGCTGGACTCCCGCGACCTGCTGGAGATCACGCTGGAGGCCAGCGGAGACGGCTTCCTGGTGCCGGCGCACATCTGGACGCCCTGGTTCTCCGCGCTCGGCTCGAAGTCCGGCTTCGACGCGATCGCCGACTGCTACGCCGACCTGGCCGAGCACATCTTCGCGGTGGAGACCGGGCTGTCGTCCGACCCGGAGATGAACTGGCGGGTCGGCAGCCTGGACCGCTACCAGTTGGTGTCCAACTCGGACGCCCACTCGCCGCCGGCGCTGGCCCGGGAGGCCACCGTCCTGACCGCCGACCGCGACTACTTCGCGATCCGGGAGGCGCTGCGCACCGGGGACGGGCTGGCCGGCACCGTCGAGTTCTTCCCGGAGGAGGGCAAGTACCACGCCGACGGGCACCGGCTCTGCGGCGTGAACTGGTCGCCGGAGCGGACCCGCGAGGCGGGCGGACGCTGCCCGGAGTGCGGCAAGCCGCTGACCGTGGGTGTGCTCAGCCGCGTGGAGGCGTTGGCCGACCGGCCGGCGGGGCACCGGCCGGCGCACGCCCGCGAGGTGGCCCACCTGGTGCCGTTGGCCGAGATCCTGGGCGAGATCAACAAGGTGGGCGCCCGGTCGAAGAAGGTCGAGGGCAAGCTCAACGAGCTGGTCGCGGCGCTCGGCCCGGAGTTGGAGATCCTGACGCGTACCCCGGTGGAGGAGATCGGCCGGGTCGGCGGCGAACTGCTCGCGGAGGGCATCGGCCGGCTGCGTCGCGGCGAGGTCCGCCGGGTGCCGGGCTACGACGGCGAGTACGGCGTGATCACGCTCTTCGACCCGGCGGAACTGGGCGCTCCGGGCGGCGGGGCCGGGCAGGAGACGCTCTTCGACGTACCCGTACCCGTGCCCGCGCAGCGGCGGCCCGCGGAGCCGGCGCCGAAGCCGAAGGCCAAGCGCCCGGCGGCGGCCCGCCCGGAGCCGAAGCGCAAACCGCCCGCGCCACCGCTGGCGCCGCCGCCCTCCCCGCACGAGCCGTTCGAGCCGATGCTCGCCGGCATGGAGGAGGTCGGCACCGGCCTGCTGGACCGGCTGGACGCGATGCAGCGGGTGGCCGCCTCCGCGCCGGGTGGCCCGCTGCTGATCGTGGCCGGTCCGGGCACCGGCAAGACGCGCACGCTGACCCACCGGATCGCCTACCTCTGCGCGGAGCTGAACGTCTTCCCGGACCAGTGCCTGGCGATCACGTTCACCCGCCGGGCGGCCGAGGAGCTGCGGCACCGCCTCGACGCGCTACTCGGACCGGTCGCCGAGGACGTCACGGTGGGCACGTTCCACGCGCTCGGGCTGACCATCCTGCGGGAGAACGCGGCGGCGGCCGGCCTGCCGGCGGACTTCCGGATCGCCGACGACGCGGACCGGACGGCGGCCCGGGCGGAGGCCGGCGAGGACGACGAGCGGTACGTCGCGCTGCTGCGCAAGCGGGACCTGGTCGACCTGGACGAGCTGCTCACGTTGCCGGTCGCGGTGCTGAAGGGTGACCGGAAGCTGGTCCGGGAGTACCGCGAACGGTGGAAGTGGATCTTCGTCGACGAGTACCAGGACGTCGACGCCGTGCAGTACGAGCTGTTACGGCTACTCAGCCCGGCGGACGGCAACCTGTGCGCGATCGGCGACCCGGACCAGGCGATCTACTCGTTCCGGGGCGCCGACGTGGGCTACTTCCTGCGCTTCTCGCAGGACTTCACCGACGCCCGGCTGGTGCGGCTGAACCGCAACTACCGGTCCTCCGCGCCGATCCTGGCCGCCGCCGTGCAGGCCATCGCGCCGTCGTCGCTGGTCCGGGGCCGTCGGCTCGACCCGGCCCGGCTCGACCCGGAGGCGCCGCTGGTCGGCCGGTACGCCGCGACCTCGGTGGCCGACGAGGCCGACTTCGTGGCCCGCACCGTCGACGAGCTGGTCGGCGGCCTGTCCCACCGGTCGCTCGACTCGGGGCGGATCGACGGGCGGACGACCACGCTCTCCTTCTCCGACATCGCCGTGCTGTACCGCACCGACTCGCAGGCGGCGCCGATCGTGGACGCGTTGACCCGGGCGAACATCCCGGTGCAGAAGCGCTCACACAACCGGCTGCGGGATCGTCCGGGCGTGGCGGCCATCGCCCGCGAGCTGCGGCACGCCGGCCTGGACGGCTCCCTGACCGCCCGGGTACGCGAGGCCGGCCGGCTGGTGGCCGAGCGCTTCGCCGTACCCACGCTCGACGGTTCCGGCGCGGTACGCCCCGACGACGTCCGCAGTGCCGTGGACCTGCTCACGCCGCTGGCCCAACGCTGCGACGACGACCTCGGGCTCTTCCTCAGCCAGCTCGCCACCGGCGCGGAGGTGGACGCGCTCGACCCGCGCGCCGAGGCGGTCACGCTGCTCACGCTGCACGCGGCCAAGGGCCTGGAGTTCCCGGTGGTGTTCCTGGTCGGCGCCGAGGACCGCCTGCTGCCGCTGCGGTGGCCGGGCACCGAGCCGGACGACGACGCGGTCGCCGAGGAGCGCCGGCTCTTCTTCGTCGGCCTGACCCGGGCGCAGGACCGGCTCTACGTGAGTCACGCGGCCCGGCGTACCCGGCACGGTGCGGAGCGGGACGCCCGCCCGACCCCGTTCCTCGACGCGATCGACCCGGCGCTGTTCGACCGGCTGGGCGTGGCGGAGCCCCGCCGCCCCAAGGACCACCAACTCCGCCTGATCTGAAAGGCCGGGCCCCTTCTTAACGCCTCCGGTAGAGAAGGGGCCCCTTCTCAACAACCGACGGTCAGGTGAGCACGGCGGCGAGCCAGGCGCCGGCCAGGATCGCCGGGCCGAACGGCAGCGGTGTGTCCCGGCGGATCCGGCCGGCGGCGAGCAGGACGAGGACGACCACGCCGGCGAGCAGGTGCGGGAGGAGCAGCCCGAGCCGGAGCGCCGGCCAGCCGAGCCACCCCAGGGGGAACCCGAGCGCGGCGGCCAGCTTCACGTCGCCGAAGCCGAGCCGGGCGCCGGGCAGCAGGGCGAGCAGCAGATAGCCGCCCAGGGAGAGACCGACCCCGAGCAGGGCGGTCGGCAGGCGCCCCGGCTCGCCGGCCACCGACGCGGTCGCCGGCAGGCCGAGCCCACCGCCGAGCGCCACCGCGCCGACCAGCGGGTCGGGCAGCCGCAACGCGCTCAGGTCGGTCACCGCGAGCACCAGCCCGACGGCGGCGACCAGCAGCAGCGCCGGCAACGTGCGCTCGTCCCCGCGCGTGACGGCCAGGGTGCCGTACACCACCGCCCCGGCCACGGCCACGGTGCACCGCCGTGGCCCGACGGGCGGACCGCCGCACCCCACCGCCCCGACCCCGGTGGACCGGCTTGGTGCGGCGCGGCCGACACCGACGGCGCGGCGGCCGACCGGCACCGCGGCCAGACCGGCCAACGCGCCGAGCACCGCCGTTCCCGCCACCGTTGCCGCCGACACGGGCCGGGACGCTACCGACCGGCGCGTCTCCGGGCCGCCCCGTCGCCGGCAGCCGGCGGGGTCCGGACCGCCCCGTCGCCGCCGGCAGCCGGCGGGGTCCGGACCCTCCCGTCGCCGCCGGCAGCCGGCCGGGTGCGGCTCGGCCGCTCGGTGCTCACCACCACGGCGACGCCGGCCACGAGCACCGCGCCGCCGAGCAGCACCTGCGTGGTGACCGGCTCGGCGGCGAGCAGCGCGCCGAGCGCCACCGCGACCGCCGGGTTCACGTACGCGTACGTGGAGACCAGCGAGATCGGCGCGTGGGCGAGCAACCAGACGTACGCGGTGAAGGCGACCAGCGAGCCGGCCACCATCAGGTACGCCAACGCCGCCCAGGACCGTCCGGTCACCTCGGCGGGGTCGAAGTCGGCCAGCTCGCCGCGTCCGGCCCCGATCAGCAGGAGCGCCAGCGCGCCGGCCACCATCTCGTAGACGGTCGCCACGAACGGGTCGGCCGGCATCCGGATCCGCCCGGACAGAAAGGAACCGATCGACCAGCTCGCGGCGGCGGCGACCACGGTCAGCGCGCCCGCCAGCGGCACCCCGTCCACGCCGTCGCGGGGCAGGACGAGCAGGACGAGCCCGCCGAAGCCCAGCGCGACACCGGCGAACGTCCACGGGCGGGGCCGGTCCCCGCCGGCCGTACGCAGCACCACCACCAGCAGCGGCACGGTGGCGATCAGCAGGGCGGCGACCCCGGAGGGCACCGCGTCGCCGGCCGGGCCGGACTCGGCGAGCACCACCAGCCCGTTGCCACCGGCCAGCAGCAGCACCCCGACCAGCGCGGCCGAGCCGAGACGACGCGGTGACACGCGAAGCGCCCCGGGCCCGCGACGGAGCCGCAGCACGAGCGCGAGCACCACGGCGGCGGCGGCGAACCGCATCGCGGCGGAGGTGAGTGGCGGCAGGGATTCGACGGCGATCCGGATGCCCAGGTAGGTCGAGCCCCACAGCAGGTAGACCAGCGCCAATGCGGTCCAGACCAGGGCGGCGCGGACCGGCGGCGCCGGGGAGCCGGAGGCGTCCGTCGTACTCGGGGGGCGTGAGCTCATCGTGGGACCACGCTACGGTGGCCACGGCGTCGGCGTCCCGTGTTGGTGGCCGGCCTCTCAGCACCGGCTACACAGGAGGCGTTCATGTCGAACTTCGGACCGCCCGGCGGCGGCGCACCCGAGCCGTGGCGGGGGCGACGCCCGGACGACGGCTACGCCCCCGATCCGCACCACGACCCGGGGCCCGGCGGCCCGCAGTACGGTCCGCCCGCGCAGTACGGCCCACCGCCGGAGCAGTACGGCCCGCCCCAGCAGTACGGGCCACCGCCCGAGCAGTACGGCCCGCCCGCCCACCAGTACGGGCCACCGCCCGAGCAGTACGGGCCGCCCGCCGAGCAGTACGGGCCACCGCAGGAGCAGTACGGCCCGGGTGCCGCGCCCCGGCCCGGCTATCCGGCCGGCCCCGGTTACCCCGGCCAGGTGCCCTATCCGGGGCAGCAGCCCTACGCCGGCGGGCAGCCGTCGTACGGTGCGGGGCAGCCCTACGCCGGCGGGCCACCGCCGTACGGCGCGGGACAACAGCCCTACGACGAGCCGACGCCACCGAAGCGGGGCAGGGGCCCGTTGCTGGTGGTGGTGATCGTGCTGGCGGTGCTGCTGCTGGGCGGCGGCGGGGCGTACTGGCTGCTCGGCCGGGACGCGGACGAGCCGACGGTCGGGACGACGGCCTCCACCGCGCCGGCACCGGCGGCCACCTCGGCGGCGCCGAGCGATCCGGCGGAGGCGGCGCCCACCACGGCGGCCCCGGCCTCCTCGACCGACCCGCGGTTCGTGAAGGCGGGTCAGTGCGTCGCCAACCAGGGCGGCGGCGCCCAGCCGAAGCTGGTGATCGCCGACTGCGCCCCGAAGACGTACGAGGTGCTGCGCCGGATCGACGGCGCCACCAGCGGGAAGAAGGACGCCGAGGCCAAGTGCGGCAAGGTGGCCGGCTACACCGACTGGTACTTCTTCGACAGCGAGCTGGACACGCTCGACTTCGTGCTCTGCCTGAAGCGTCGATAGGCCGCTAACCGACTCTAGGGCTGTCTGGGGTGGACGCTAGACAGACCTAGATTCAACTCGACGCCGACACGCGGTAGCCGCCTCTACGCGCGTCTAGCCTGGTCACTAGACGACCGGATACTGTGCGAGCGTGGATCCGGTCCGCAACCCGTACGCTCCCGGCGCCGGTCAGCGCCCGCCCGAACTCGCCGGCCGGGGGCGGGAGCTGGACGTCTTCGACGTGGTGCTGGAACGCATCGCCCGGGGTCGGCCGGAACGCAGCCTGATGCTCACCGGCCTGCGCGGGGTCGGCAAGACGGTGCTGCTCAACACGCTCCGGTCGGAAGCGATCAACCATCTCTGGGGCACCGGCAAGATCGAGGCCCGGCCGGACCAGTCGCTGCGCCGGCCAATCGCCGCCGCGCTGCACATGGCGGTCCGCGAGCTGGCTCCCCGGCACCGCGCGCCGGACCGGATCGACGGCTTCCTCGGCGTGCTCAAGGCGTTCGCGCAACGGTCCGCGCCGGCCGGGCGGGGCGGCGCGGCGCCGAAGCTGCGCGACAGGTGGCAACCGGGCATCGACGTGCCGGCCAGTAGCGGCCGGGCCGACTCGGGCGACATCGAGATCGACCTGGTCGAGCTGCTCAGCGACGCGGCGGCGGTCGCCACCGACGTGGGCACCGGCATCGCGATCTTCATCGACGAGATGCAGGACGTGGGCGCCGATGACGTCTCCGCGCTCTGCGCCGCCTGCCACGAGCTGTCCCAGCTCGGCGCGCCGCTCATCGTGGTGGGCGCCGGGCTGCCGCACCTGCCGGCCGTGCTCAGCGCCGCCAAGTCGTACTCCGAACGGCTCTACCGCTACCAGCGGATCGACCGGCTGGACCGGATCGCCGCCGACCAGGCGCTCTGCGCGCCGGCCGAGCGGGAGGAGGTCGAGTACGAGCAGAAGGCGCTCGACCTGCTCTACGAGAAGTCCGGCGGCTACCCCTACTTCGTCCAGGCGTACGGGAAGGCGACCTGGGACCACGCGCCCCGCTCGCCGATCACCGCCGCCGACGTGCGGGTCGCCGCGCCCGAGGCGGAGGCGGAACTGGCGGTGGGCTTCTTCGGCTCCCGGTTCGAGCGGGCCACCCCGGCCGAACGGGAGTACATGCGGGCCATGGCCACGCTGGCGCTGGTGGACGGCGAGGAGGGCGCCCGGGACGACATGGACGCCGCGGTGCCCACCGCGGAGATCGCCCGATCGCTCGGCCGCAAGCCGGCCAGCCTCTCCCCGGCCCGGGACGCGCTGATCAAGAAGGGGCTCATCTACTCAGGTGAGCGGGGAACGGTCGCGTTCACCGTCCCGCACTTCGGCCGCTACCTGCGCACCCAGCCGGCCTGAGCGGCGGCCGGGCCGGCGGGTGAGCGGTGCCCACCTCGGCCACGACCGCGGGGCTCGCAAGCTCACTCCTCGCGTGGCCGGTCAGACCCGTGACCAGGGCGACGGGAAGACCACCTCGCCGGCCGGTGGTGGCGGCTCCTCGCCGGTGGACGGCGGCAGCACCAGCGCCTGCCACGGCTCCCCCAGCCCGGACCACGGGCTGGTCAACCCCAACCGGTCCGCCGGGCCGAACCCGAAGCGCCGGTAGTACGCCGGGTCGCCCAGCACCACCACGAGCCGTTCCCCCAGCTCGGTGGCGGCGTCGAGCGCCGCCTGCACCACCGCCGTGCCGTGCCCGACGCGCTGCCGGTGCGGGGCCACCGCCACCGGACCGAGCGCCAGCGCCGGCCAGCCGCCGCCGTCGGCGCGGACCCGCACGCGGGTGAGCAGCGCGAAGCCCACCACCTCGCCGCCGTACTCGGCGACCATGGCCAGTTCCGGGATCCACGCGGCGCTGTGCCGCAACTCCTCGACCAGGCCGACCTCGGGCGGGGTGGCCACGTCGGGTCGGGCGAACGCGGCGGCGAGCACCCGGGCCACCGGCGCTTCGTCGGCCGGGTCCTCCGGGCGCAGTCGCAGCGTCGTCACCCGCGCGACCTTACCGAACGCAGCCGGTCCATCCGCGACGGTCGCTGAAATCGATACCGGACGGACGTCGATACCTTTCGTGTGTTGCAGGGGTGACCGGCTCCCGGACGGGGTAAGACTGAAACCATGAAGCCCGTGCGCTCCCTCGCCCGAGTCATGTTGAGCGGCATCTTCGTGGTCAGCGGCGCCCGCAACCTGCGCAACGTGGAACGGCTGGTGCCCGCCGCGCAGCCGGTCACCGACCGGGTCGCCCCGCTGATCCAGAGCCTGCACCCGCGCATCCCGACCGACACCGAGACGCTGATCCGGGCCAACGCCGCCACCCAACTGGTCGGCGGTCTGATGCTGGCCACCGGCCGGTTCACCCGCCCGGCCGCGCTCGTCCTGGCCGGCACGCTGCTCCCGACGACCGCCGCCGGTCATCCCTTCTGGAACAACGACGACCCGGAGGCGCGCAACAACAACCAGGTCCACTTCCTGAAGAACCTCGGGCTGCTCGGTGGGCTCCTGCTCGCCGCCGCGGACACCGAGGGCAGGCCGGGCCTGCGCTGGCGCGCCGGCCACCGGATCGACCACTCACGCCGGTCGGTGAAGCGCGCGGTCCGCACCGCCCGCCGGGAGGCGAAGATCGCCGTACGCTCCGCGGCGACCGCTCGCCGGATGCCCGGCTGACCTGCATCCACACGGCCCCCACCCCCGCAAGGCCACCAATCACCTGAACCGTCCGACACCCGTTAACGCGGTGGAAATGTCGCAAACACGTGTGGGATCGGACACGGTCGCGTAACGCGGGAGGCATCATCGTGAGGCACCGTTCTAGGCTCCGTTCTGGACCTGGACGGGCACGACGACCTTGGTACGGGGGTGGCCACGCCATGCCGACGACAGTCGGTAGACGGACCAACCGCCTCCCACCGGCGCCCCGCGTCGTCCTCGGGGTCGACCAGCGGCTCGTGGTGCGCCTCGGCATCGTGGCCGCCGTCTCGTACGCGGCCTGGCTCGCGATCGGGGCCTTCGGCCGGCCGTACAACTTCTTCGACATGAAGATCTACCACGGCGCGGTGCTGTGGTGGGCCAACGGCAACGAGCTGTACGACTTCGTCGCCCCTTCGACGACCCTCGGCTTCACCTATCCACCCTTCGCCGGCCTGGTCATGCTGCCGATGTCCTGGCTGCCGGTGGACGCCGCCGGGTTCGTCAACGCGCTGGCCAGCATCGCTGCGCTCGCGGTGGTGCTGGCGGCGTTGCTGCGTCCCATCGTGGACCGGCTCGGCTGGTCGCTCTGGTTCACCGTCGGCATCGCCACCCCGCTCGCCGTGGCGATCGAGCCGTCCCGCGAGACGCTCGGCTACGGCCAGGTCAACCTGCTGCTCTTCGCGCTGATCATGGCGGATCTGGTGGGCCTGCGGTGGCGCGCCAGGCGGGGCACCCACCACGAGACCGCCGAGTCGCCGCTGGCCCGCTTCCTCTACGGCGGCGCCTGGGCCGGCGTCGGCATCGGGCTCGCCACCGCCGTCAAGCTCACCCCGGCGCTGTTCATCGGCTACCTGATGCTCACCCGGCAGTGGCGGGCCGCCTGGATCGCGGTCGGCACCACGATCGGGGTGACGCTCGCGACGTTCGGTGCGGTCGGCGAGGAGTCCCGCGCGTACTTCACCAGCGTGCTGTGGCAGACCGAGCGGGTCGGGGCGGCCGACATGACCGCCAACCAGTCCCTCGCCGGGCTGCTGGCCCGGCTCTACGACTCGATCGAGACGCCCGGGCTGCTCTGGCTCGCGTTCTCGGTGCTGGTGCTGGCGCTGGGGTTGTCCCGGGCGATCAGCGCCCGCACCGACGGCGACGAGCTGACCGCGTTCACGCTTGTCGGGCTCACCGCCAACGTGATCAGCCCGATCTCCTGGTCGCACCACCTGGTCTGGGTCATCCCGGCGATCGTGGTGCTGGCCGACGCCGCGGTACGCCGCCGCGAGGCCAGCCGCGGGCTGCCGCCGCGGAACAACGGGCCGACCCCGGCGACCGGCGTGCCCGCGCTGCGCCCGCCGATCTGGTACCCGACGTTGACCGGGTTCCGGCACGCGGCCGGCGCGCTCGGCCTCTATCTCCTGTTCCTGATCTCACCGATCTGGCCGTACGAGCACCAGCTCCCCGAGGTCTCCCACTACCAGGACGGTCTGTTCGGCGCGCTGATGGAGAACTCGCTGGCCATCGCGTTGATCGTGCTGGTCGCGGCGCTGCCCTGGCGGCCCGGTGCCGAGCCGGCGTTCTACCACGACCGGTTGGGTCGTCCGGCCCCGCTCACCGCCCGGCGTTGACCGGCCGGCTCAGGGGCAGTTCACCCACTCCTCGGTGCCGTCGTCGAAGACCTGTCGCTTCCAGATCGGCAGCCGCGCCTTCACCTCGTCGACCAGCCGGGCGCACGCCGCGAACGCCGCCGCGCGGTGCGCGGTGCTGACGGCGGCGACCAGCGCGACGTCACCGATGTCCAGCGGGCCGATCCGGTGCGAGACCGCCACCGCGTGCACCGCCGGGTCGGCGGCGATGTCGGCCGCCACCTCGCGCAGCACCGCCTCGGCGGTGGGGTGACCCTCGTACTCCAGCCGGGTGACCGTCCGCCCGTGGTCGTGGTCACGGACCACGCCCTGGAAGGAGACCACCGCACCGGCCCGCCGGTCGGCGACCGCCGCCTCGTGCGCGGCCAGGTCGAGCGGTTGGTCCGTCACCGCGCCGAGCACCACCCGCATCTCCGTGCTCAAGAGCGTTCTCCCGGAGTCAGGGGCAGCGGCACGAGCGGAACCCGATCACCGGCGGCGCCGCTGGTGCCGGGCCGGATCACCGCGAAGCCGTCCGCGCCGGCCAGCCCGCGCAGCATCGCCGAGCCGACGTGCCGCACCGGGTGCGCGGTGCCGGCGACCCGGTCCCAGCGGGCCAGCGCCAGGTGGGTGTGGTCCCCGCGCCCGGGCACCGGCTCGGCGAGGGTGACCTGCGGCAGCACCGGCATCGGCCGGCCGGTGAGACCGGCGAGCAGGGGAGCGACGAGCGAGACCAGCGCCACCACCGCGGACTGCGGATTGCCCGGCAGGCCGGCCACGAAGCGCACCCGGCCGTCGCCGTCGACCAGCCGGGCGAGCAGCATCGGGAAGCCGGGGCGCACCGCCACGGTGTTGACCACGTAGTCGGCGCCGAGCGCCTCCAGCGTCGGGTGCAGGTGGTCCACCGGGCCGTGCATGGTGCCACCGGTCGTGCAGACCAGATCGGCGTTGGCGAGCGCACCGCGCAGGGCCGCGACGTGCGCGGGCAGCGTGTCGGCGACCGGCCCGACGACGTCGCCGCCCCGCACCTGGCAGCCGTAGCGGCGCAGCCAGGCCGGCACCGAGGGGCCGAGCGCGTCCCGCACCCGGCCGGCGCCGGGCGGGCCGGAGGTGAGCAGCTCGTCGCCGAAGACCAGCAGCGCGGCCCGCGGCGCGCGGCGGACCCGCAGCGTGTCGTGCCCGCAGGAGGCGGCCAGACCGATCACCGCCGGGTCCACCGGCGTGCCGGCGGGCAGCAACTCCTCCCCACGGTGCGCCTCCTCGCCCGGCTCGCGCCACTCCGGCTGCGGCCGGGGCGTGCCGGTCACCCGACCGTCCACCGCCCGGGTCGAATCCTCGATCCGGAGGATCGCAGTGGTGCCCGCCGGCACCATCGCGCCGGTGGCGATCTCCACGGTGGTGCCGTCGGCGTCCAGCGGCGACGCGGTGTGCCCGGCCAGCAGCCGGCCCACCACCCGCCACGGCCCCGGGCCGCGCACCGCCCAGCCGTCCACGCTGGAGGTGGGGAACGCCGGCAGGTCGGTGCGGGTGGTCAGCGGCTCGGCCAGGGTGTGCCCGTCGGTGTCGGCCAGCGGCCGGTTGACCGCGGGAAGCGCGGCGGAGAGCCCGACCGCGTACACCCGGGAGCGGGCCTCCTCCCACCCGGCCGGCGGAGGCGTGCCCACCTCGACGGCGGCGGCTTCGGTTTCCGTGCTCATCCGGCGAGCCTAGCGCCGGTGTGCGCGGCCCGCGGGCTCAGTGGTCGCCGCCGCGGAGCTGGTCGACCGCGTGCCGCAGGATCGGCCCGAGCACGGCCAGGCCGTCCCGCGCGCCTCCGCGCGAGCCCGGCAGGTTCACCACCAGCGTCCGGCCGGTGACGCCGGCCCGGCCCCGGGACAGCGCGGCCGTGGGCACCGCGTCGCGGCTGTGCGCGCGGATCGCCTCGGCGATGCCGGGGATCTCGTAGTCGAGCAGCGCGCCGGTCACCTCGGGCGTGCGGTCGGTCGGGGTGATGCCGGTGCCGCCACTGGTCAGCACCACGTCGACGCCCTCGTCGCGGGCGGCGCGCAGCGCGTCGCCGACCGGGTCGCCGTCGGGCACCACCACCGGCGCGTCGACCGTGCAGCCCAGCTCCCGCAGGCCGGCGACGAGCAGGGGGCCGCTGGTGTCGGTGTAGACCCCGGCGGCGGCCCGGTTGGAGGCCACGATCACCCGGGCCCGGATCACGACCGGTCCTCCGGCCGGACCCACTCGCCGGTCTTCCCGCCCTCTTTCCGGAGCACCCGGACGGCGTCCACCGACGCGGCCGGGTCGACCGCCTTCACCATGTCGACCAGGGCGAGCCCGGCGACCGCCACCGCGGTGAGCGCCTCCATCTCCACGCCGGTGCGGTCGGCCGTCCGCGCGGTGGCGGTGATCTCCACGGTGTCGGCGGTGAGGCGCAGGTCGACGGTGACGCCGTGCAGGGCGATCGGGTGGCAGAGCGGGATCAGGTCGGGGGTCCGCTTGGCCCCCATGATCCCGGCGAGTCGGCCGACCGCGAGCGCGTCGCCCTTGGGCAGGTCGTCGCGGCGGAGCAGCTCCACCACCTCGGCGGTGGTGCGGAGCCGGCCGGCGGCCACCGCGAGCCGGCCGGAGACCGGCTTGGCGGAGACGTCGACCATCCGGGCGGCGCCAGCCGGATCGACGTGGGTGAGCTGCGCGGGTTCGGTCACCGCCCGAGCCTATCCGCCGGGTACGACGCCCGACGCGCCTGAGCCGTCGGTGGGAGGGGACGACACGGCGGCTGCCGACGACGCGGTTACGAGTCGGTTGACCCGAACGGCGAGTAGCGCGAACACCATCTGCCGCTTTGGCGTTACCGACGGGAGATCGGCCTTTCCCCGCCGGACCGTAAGACCCCGACTACTCGGATTTCCGCGCTGCTGTTCCAGCCCCGGTTGACGCTGGTCAAGTCGAAACGCCAGCTTAATCCAGTTATCACAAAATCGTTCTCCCGGCGGTGTCCGGCGGCGCAAGCCGTCCACCCGAACGGTCCGACCCGACTGGTCAAGCCGGCCGAGTCCGGTTGTAATGTTCCTCGGCCGAGACGACGCTACAACTGCCGCTCGCGCCGAAACATTCTGGATGGCACTGAGCGACCACGTGAGTACGCGAGGCAGAAGGTCGGCTCCGCTCCGCACATAACTTGTGGACAGAACGTCATTTAAGCGACGAGAGTTGCTTATATTGCGCATACCGACATTAATTCTTCCTTACTGCCCCTTCCTCCCTCTAACCTTCCTTCCAGTCAACAAGGCGCGGATACACGCACAGGCGATGTCTGCGGCGGGTCGTGCCAATGCGCCACAACCGATTGCGGGTGACGACTCCGATCGGCGGCGATTCCGGCCCGACGGGATATTGGAGGAGGGACGAACAATGCGTAGCACCGAATGGGGATGAGAGTTTCCCGCACCGGAACGAAGCGGTAGGCTGCCGCTCATCGCGTACCGACGGTGAGCGGCGGGTGACTCGGGTGAGCCGGACGACGGAGAGCCGCACGGGTGTCGACCCCGGCCTGCGCGGCCTCGTCTACACCCTGGTCGCCGGCGCATCGCTCGTCGCGCTCATCGCGGTCTCCGCCACGCGCAGGCAACACCCCGAATCGGTACGCGACTTCGTCACCGTGGCAACGCTCGTGGTGACCGTCGCGCTGGCCACCGTCATCAAGACGCGGCTACGGATCAGGTCGACCACCTTCTACTTCGCATGGGTGGAAACCGCAATCGTCATCGGCCTGGCCGTCGCGCCGGCCTCCTGGGTCGTCCTGGCCACCGGCCTCGGGGTGGCCGCCGGATCGGTGACCCGCCTGGCACCCATCAAGGTGGCGTTCGCCATCGCGAAGCACACCCTCGTGGCCGGCGGCGCCACCGTCGCCACACTCCTGCTCGGCGGCGCCTGGCCACCCCGAGAGCCACTCCGCATCGTCGTACTGCTGGGAATCGTCTATCTGGTCGCCGCGATCCTCGACGACGTACTTGCGATTCCGGTCATCGCGCTCGCGTCCCGAACGCCGATCCTGCGCCAGTTCCGCAATAACCTCGACCTACGGATCGCCGGCTTCGGCGTGCGATTCGTCGTGGCCGCCTCCACCGTGCTGATCCTCCGGGTCGACCCCCGGCTGTTGCTCGCCGTGCCGCCCCTGGTGCTCAGCCTGCACCTGGCCTACTCCGCCAGGATCCGCGCCCGCACCGAGCAGCAGGCCTGGCAGCGACTCGCCCGCACCACCGACGCGCTCAACGTGGTCGACCTCGACCAGGTCCTCACCACCGCCGTCACCGAGGCCGCCGAACTCTTCTCCGCCGACGAGGTCGAGATCGAACTACGCGAGGGCGGGCGCACGGTCCGCGGCGGCGCGACCGGCATCGCGTACGACGGGACCGCACCACGCCCCAGCGCCACGGACGGCCGGATCATGCCGGTCACGCTGGAAGGACACGACCGGGCGGAGAACATCGGCGAGCTGCGGCTCCGCTTCGTCGGCCCGGTCGAGCTCTCCGAGCGGGAGCAGTACACGCTGCGTACCTTCGCCTCCGCGCTGTGCACCGCGGTCCGCAACGCCCAGGCGTACGCCGAACTGGCCCGCGTCGCCGCCGACCACGCCTACGCCGCCACCCACGACGCCCTCACCGGCCTGTCCAACCGCCGGCACCTGCTGGACGAGGGCACCGCCCAGCTCACCACCCGGCACGCCGACGGCGTCACCGCCCTGGTGCTGATCGACCTCAACCACTTCAAGGAGGTCAACGACACGCTCGGGCACGGCGCCGGGGACCGGGTGCTGATCCAGGTCGCCGAACGGCTCCGCGACGCGGCACGCGCCGACGACCTCGTCGCCCGGCTCGGCGGCGACGAGTTCGCCGTGCTGCTACGCGGCCTGCCCGCCCCGGCGGTCGCCGCGCACCGCGCCGAAGCCCTGCTCGCCGCGCTGCACGACCCGATCGACCTCGACGGCATGCGGATCAGCGTGGAAGCCAGCGGCGGCATCGCCGTCGCCCCCGCCACCGGCGGGATGCCCGAGCTGCTGCGCCGCGCCGACGTGGCGATGTACCAGGCCAAGCGCGCCGGCCAACGCATCGCCACGTACGCGGCGACCCGCGACACCGCCGACCTCAGCCGGCTCACACTCGGCGGCGAACTGCCCCGGGCCGTCGCCGACCACGAGTTCACCGTCAACTTCCAACCCATCGTCGACCTGGGCAGCGGCCAGGTCACCGGCGCGGAGGCGCTGGCCCGGTGGCACCACCCCACCCACGGCCTGATCGACCCGCTGCGCTTCCTGGAGGCGGTGGAACGCTCCGGGCTGCTGCCCGCGTTCGCCGAGGCCATCCTCGACCAGGCGCTGATCGCGGCCGGCTCGTGGCACGACGCCGGCTTCGACCTGCCCGTCTCGGTGAACGTGTCGCCACGCAGCCTCCTCGACGCCCGCTTCCCCGGCGCCGTGCTGGCCCGGCTGCGCGCCCACGACCTCCCACCCGACCGGCTCGTCCTGGAACTCACCGAGACGCTCACCCTCAGCCAGCTCGACGTGGTCGACCGGGTCCTCAGCCGGCTCCGCGACTCCGGCGTCCGGCTGGCCCTCGACGACTTCGGCACCGGCTACTCGTCGCTCTCCCTGCTCTCCCGCATCCCGGTCCACGAACTCAAGATCGACCGCAGCTTCGTCACCGCCATGGAAACCGCGCCCGAGGCCGCCGCCGTGATCCGCTCCACCCTCGACCTGGGCCGCAGCCTCGACCTCACCGTGGTCGCCGAGGGCGTGGAGAGCGAACCGCAACGCCGCACACTCTGGGAGCTGGGCTGCACGGCCGGCCAGGGCCACCTGTTCGCCCGGCCGCTGCCGGCCGGCGCGCTGCTCGCCGCCCTCCAACGCGGCGCCGGCGGCCGACCCGGCGCCCTCGCCGCACCGCTGCACGACGCCGGCGCCGTCATCCGGCTACCCGGCCGCCGCGCCGCCGGCACCCGGACCCGCCCGGCCCCCGCCACCGACGCCCGGCACCCCTGACCAACCGGCCCGACCCGGCCGGACCGCACCCCCGGTCTGCCAGACTGGCCCGCGTGACCGCCCACGCCGACCCGGCCACCGCCACGTCCCGCCGCTGGTCGGCGCTCGACACCGCCGCCGGCGGTCTCGCCCTCGACCTGGGTCTCTACGCCGCCGCCACGATCTTCGCCGCGGTCACCGCCGCCACCTCCACCCTGCCCCCGCACCGCGCGTGGGGCGCCGTCGCCACCATCGGGTACGCGGTCGCCGCGCTCGCCGCGACCACCCAGTTCCTCGCCCGCCGCCGACACCCCGGCACCCCCCTGGCCGGCCTGCCCGCCCGCTGGACGGTCACCGGCCTCACCTGGGCCACCACCGCGCTGCTCCCGGTCGTCGTCCAGAGCATCCAACGGGCCGGCGGACGCACCGACCGGGCCCAGGAGGAGGTGCTCGTGGTGGAACACGCCGGCACCCGCCTCGCCGAACACGGCACCCCCTACCTCGGCCCCGACGCCATCGCCGCCCTGCCCCCCGGCGAGCAACTCCTCGGCTACACCCCCTACCAACCCGGAATGGCGCTGTTCGGGCTGCCCCGGGCCGCCGCCGACGCCTGGTGGACCGACGCCCGCGTCTGGTTCGCGATCGGCACCGCGCTCGCGCTCGCCACCCTGGTCACCACGCTGCGCGCCAGTGCCGGCCCCACCTCGCCCCGCCGCTCCGCCGCGCTGCTGCGCGCCGTCCAGGCCGCCACCGTCCTGCCCGTCTCCGCGCTCACGCTCGCCACCGGCGGCGACGACCTCCCCGTACTCGCGCTCTGCCTGCTCGCCCTCGCGCTGGCCGCCGCCGACCGGCCCGGCCGCGCCGGCCTCGCGGTCGGCGTCGCCGGCGCGCTGAAGCTCTTCGCCTGGCCGGTGGCGGTCGTGCTGGTCTGCTGGGCCGCCACCCGCCGGGCCGCGCCGCGCACCGCCCTGGGCGCCCTCGGCCTGCCCGTCCTCGCGCTGCTGCCGGTCCTGCTCGTCGACCGCGACGCCCTCGTCGAGAACGTGCTCCGGTTCCCGCTCGGCCACGGCCTGGTGACCAGCCCCGCCCAGTCCCCGTTCCCCGGCCACCTGATCGCCGAGGCGCTCCCCGCCGGCCGGGTGATCGCCGCCGCGCTGCTCGTCGCGGTCGGCCTGGCGATCGCCGTCCGGCTGCTGCGTCACCCGCCGCGCACCGCCGCCGCCACGGCCCTCATCTGCGGGTACGGGCTGCTCGCCGCGATCCTGCTGATGCCCTCCACCCGCTTCGGTTACCTGCTCTACCCGGCCGCCCTGCTCGTCCTCGCCCCCGCGCTGGCACTCGCCGGGGCACCCGCCGGGCAGCCCGGCCGGCCGGCATTCCCGGCAACCACCCGCCGCGGCCCGGCCGGAAGGCGTACACCTGAGGGATGACCACCTACCGTGACCGGACCGAAGCGGGACAGGACCTCGCCGAGCGACTCACCGACCTCGCCGACCGGCCCGACGTCGTCGTGCTCGCCCTGGTCCGCGGCGGCGTCCCCGTCGCCCGGGTGATCGCCGACCGGCTCCACGCTCCCCTCGACGTGCTGGTCGTCCGCAAACTCGGCGTGCCCTGGGCGCCCGAGGTCGCCTTCGGGGCGCTCGGCCCCGGCGGCGTGCAGGTCCTCAACGACATGGTCGCCGGCCGGATCAGCGAGAACGACCGGGCTCAGGTCCGCCGCCGCGAACAGGCCGAACTGGACCGTCGCGAGCAGCGCTACCGCGCCGGCCGGCCACCGCTGGACCTGACCGGCCGCACCGCCCTGATCGTCGACGACGGGCTCGCCACCGGCGCCACCGCCCGCGCCGCCGTCCAGGTCGCCCGCCAACTCGGCGCCGCCCGGGTGGTCGTCGCCGTCCCGGTCGGCTCCCCGCCGGCGTACGAGATGCTCGCCGCCACTGCCGACACGGTCGTGAGCAGCCAACTCCCGGCCGACTTCGCCGCCGTCGGCGCCTACTACGACGACTTTCACGAGGTCTCCGACGACGAGGTGACGCACGCGCTGACCGCCACCGCGTGAAAACACCCGGTACCGTCGTTGTCATGCAGCTCACCTGTCCCAAATGCCGTGGAGAGATGCGCCAGTACGAGCGCAGCGGAGTAGTCATCGACCAGTGCGGCGAGTGCCGCGGAATCTTCCTCGACCGAGGCGAGCTCGAAAAGCTGTTCGAAGCCGAGGCCAACTGGAACCGGCAGCAGGGCGGCGCCCCGCAGGCCGCGCCCGCCGGGGCCGGCTACCCACCGCCTCCGCCGCCCCCGCCCGCCGCCCCGCACCAGCCGGGCTACGGCACCGTCCCCCCGCCCCCTCCGCCGCCGCCCGGCCACGGCTACCCGCAGCCCGCGTACGGCCACGGTCAGCAGCAGCACTACGGCTACCACGGCCACTACCGCCGCAAGAAGAAGCACGGCTTCCTCGGCGAGCTGTTCGACTGACCGCCGCTCGTCGTTAGGCGGGGGCCCTGCTTATCGCCTGGGTGATAGGAAGGGGCCCCGCCTAACCGTGCCGGTGGCCGCGCGCCGTGGCAGGCTGCACCCCATGAGCCCGATCCGGCCGCACGAGGCGCTGGCCCAGGCGTACGACGGCATCACCGCCGCCGTCGCCCCGCTCGACGACGCCGGCCTGCAACGACCCACCCGCTGCCGGGGCTGGCTCGTCGCCGACCTGCTCTTCCACGTGCTCTGCGACGCCCAACGCGCGCTCGTCGCGCTGGCCAGCCCGGTCCCTGGCCCGGCCGACGTGAACGACATCAGCTACTGGCGCGCATTCGGTGCCGACGGCGACGACGGGGCCGGCGCGCAGCACGCCTGGTGGGCCCGCCGCTCGGCCGCCGCGTTCGACCGGCCCACCGGCGTGGTCCGGATCTGGTCCGACACCGCTCCGGCCGCCGCCCGCGCGGCCGCCGCCGCGGACCCCACCGGGCACGTCACCACCCAGGGGCACGTGCTGCGCGTACCGGATTTGCTTGCCACCCTGACCACCGAGGCGGTCGTGCACCACCTCGACCTGGTGGTGGACCTGCCGGACGCGCCACCGCCGGCGACCGGCCCGACCCGGGTGGCGGTGACCACGATGGACGGCCTGCTGTGCGACGACGCGGTACGCCCGGCCGCCTGGGACGACCACGAGTATCTGCTCAAGGCCACCGGGCGGGTGCCGTTGACCGACCGGGAGCGGTTCGAGCTGGGCGAGGCGGCGGGCTGGTTCCCGCTGCTCGGCTGAGAGGCGTCAGACGATGGCCATGTCCACGAAGCGAGACAGGTGCAACTGCGCGGCGACCGTCACCGTGTCAGTGGGGCCATTCCGGTGTTTGGCAACAATAAAGTCCGCTTCGCCCGCTCTGGGAGATTCCTTATCGTAATAGTCGTCGCGATGCAGAAGGATCACGACGTCTGCATCCTGCTCGATCGAGTTGTGAGCGGCGATCCCGTTGGCGATGAAGTTGTGCGTACCGAGCACGGTTGCGTCGTAGACGTCCTTCTCACCAGCCGGCTCGATCGAGACGATCTCGTCCCAGAAAACATCGTTGGTAGCGTGCAGGTCGAGGTCGGCCGAGTCCAGCACGCTGGCGATCTTGGCAAGACGAGACCTACTGGGGGCGCGCTTCCACATCGTGCTGCCGCAGAACTTGGTGCCGACAGCAGCCGCGAACTCCCGATGGCTCATCTTCCGCTCAGCTAGAACCTCTCGCACCCGCGTCCACACCTCTCTGGGGACGGTGTCCACGTTCGGGTTGCTCACCATGGCCTCAAGGCTCCCCAGCAACGCTGAACAGCCGCTCGCGCGCTCGCCGTGCACACCGATCTCACGGAGGAAACGGAGCTGGTCGTCGCGACCGGAGACGTCGAGCGTGTACTGCGGTCGGTACCGGACAACCGGAACCTGCCTGAGTCGCGCCGAAATTCCGAAGCGGAGCAACAGCCGCGAGATGTCCTCCAGCATTCGCTGCGAGGTGGAGGAGAAGTAGACGCGTCCACCTCGACCCGACTTGTTCACGGTCACCGACCCGTCGGTGGCCCACAGGTGTCGCAGGAAGAGCGTGATCTGGTCTTTCGGCAGACCGAACACCGGTGCGGGCACGAACTTCTCGTGGGACCGGAGCCCGAACAGCCCGAGCCCGTCCAACCACTCCGCGATCGGGTTCCGCCGCCCTCGGGCGAGTCGGAAGGGTGCCGGTAGGCGGAGGGTGGTCACTCGAGCAGCAGCGTAGTCATCGCGCACCGCCGTGATCCCGAAAT
The DNA here is from genome assembly GCF_044455765.1 of Micromonospora sp. NPDC051141. Lineage (NCBI taxonomy): Bacteria > Bacillati > Actinomycetota > Actinomycetes > Micromonosporales > Micromonosporaceae > Micromonospora > Micromonospora sp. NPDC051141. Next base: position 432,016 of record NZ_JBITFD010000004.1, on the reverse strand, counting down.
GCCGGGCAGCCTCCGCCACTGCGCCCAGGTTGGCCTCGGCGCAACTGGCGTAGCGAATCGGCTGACGTCGGACGAACGAGCCGTCCCCGAGCAGGTGCGCCAGCATGACCACCTCGGACTCAGCCCACGGCTGAACGTCCAGCGGCGGTGGGATGTGCCGGGGAGACGCAATCCTCGCCCCCGGCGCGAGTTCGGCCAGCGGCATCCAGCCGCCGAACGTGAGGAATGGGTGATTCGCGGTGGCCTCGATCTGCTTCCCGGAAGCGAGGGTCATCCGGAACACCTCCCGCGTTCCACTGGGGAAGGCGTGGGTGAGCGTCCGGGCGGTGTAACGGAGGCTCTCATCCAAGGCCCACACCGGGATGTCCTTCGCCTTGGTGGCGAGCAGCTCGCCGAGCGTCACCTCCGAATTGTCGTCGGCCCTGATGAGTCTGGTATCCGCGGTAAGGCAGCCTGACTCTCGCAGATCGGACAACTGCGGTCGCTTGTCCGTACGCTGCTCGGGGCCACGGTTCAGCTGACTCACCGCGATCACCGGGCACTCGACCTCCTTGGCCAGCAGCTTCAGGCCACGGGACAGGTCCGCGACCTCCTGCTGCCGGCTCTCGGTGCGCTTCGGCGAGGTCATGAGCTGGAGATAGTCGACCACGATCAGCTTCAGGTCGTGCTTCTGCTTGAGCCGTCGCGCCTTAGCCCGGATCTCCATCAGGTTCATGCTCGGGGTGTCGTCGACGAAGAGCGGCGCCTCGCTGATCTCGCCCATGCAGCGGGCCAGCTTGGTCCAGTCGTCGTCGGAGAGCTGCCCGCTGCGCAGCACGTGCAGCGGTACGCGCGCCTCGGCGGAGAGCAGTCGCATGACGATCTCGACCTTGCTCATCTCCAGCGAGAAGATGGCCGCAGCCTGGTTGGCACGAATCGCAGCATTCCGGGCGAAGTCCATAGATGCGGTCGATTTGCCCAGACCAGGTCGACCAGCCACAATCACCAACTGCCCGGCGTGCAGGCCGTTGAGCAGGCGGTCGAGGTCGGTGAAGCCGGTCGGGACGCCGGTCATCACGCCGCCCTGGGCGCCGACCGCCTCGATCTCGTCCAGCGTGGGCTGGAGCATGTCGGCCAGGATCGCGAAGTCTTCGCTGACCCGCTTCTCGGTGATCTCGTAGACGGCCTGCTGGGCGAGGTCGACGATGTCGTCCACGTCCCGGCTGCCGCTCGGGCCGGTGCCGTAGCCGAGCTGCACGATCCGGGTGCCGGCCTCGACCAGTCGGCGGAGCACGGCCCGCTCGCCGACGATGCGGGCGTAGTAGGCGGCGTTGGCGGCGGTGGGCACGCTGGCGATCAGCGTGTGCAGGTAGGGCGCGCCGCCGATGCGGGCGAGATCGCCGGAGTCGGCCAGCGCCGCGGCCACCGTGATCGGGTCGGCCGGCTCGCCCCGACCGTAGATGTCCAGGATCGCGTCGAAGATGGTGGCGTGCACCGGGCGGTAGAAGTCGTTGGTCTTGAGGATCTCCACGACGTCCGCGATGGCGTCCTTGGAGAGCAGCATGCCGCCGAGGACGCACTGTTCGGCGGCCACGTCCTGGGGTGGTGTCTTCTCGAAGGACGCGTCCCGCGGCGGCGGCTCGGAGGCTTGCCCCCCGGTCCGTCCCGCGCGCGTCTCGTCGGTGACCGACACGGGTTCCCCCCTTGCTGCGTCGGATCGAGTCCAGCTCTATCGCCGGGGTGTGACAACTTCCGCCGACCCTCCGGTCGATCGGGGGCCATCGCCCGGCGGTCGCTGGCCACGATACGGAACCCGAGGTCAGCCACCAACAGCGCCGGTGGACGAGCCTCGGGACAACCTGTGGACGCAGGGGGCCAGCATGTGCGCAGGGTGTGCACAGGGGTGTGGAAAAGTGATGGCGTTTTCCTCGCGTATTGCTCCTGACCTGGGCTTCTGCCATCCCCACCCTGTGGACGGAAGATTTCTGGTCGAGCCTTGGCGTCGTTCGTCCCGTACTATCGCTGCGAACGGCTGCACCTTGACAGCGGATTGCACTTTCGGGTTGAGAAGGGTCACGCTCCCGCCGTGAGACACCGGGACTGGGCAAGCGGGGAGGACAGCCCGCGCGAGCGCCGGCCGAGCGCTTCCTGGGACGCTTCCGCTGGTCCGCGGCGCGTGGACCCGTACGCGCCGGAGCGTCAGCGCACGCCGAGCCGGCGCCGGGCGATCGAACGCGGTCAGGACGAGCCGGTGGACGCCTACCTTCCGCGGTGGGCGGTGGAGTCGGGGATCAGTCGGGCGGACGGCGGTGGGCGGCATGCCGCGCCGGACGACGACGAGGCGGAGGTCGGATCGCCCGCTTCCGACGGTGGCTGGCGGCCCGAGGCCGGTCGGCGTCGGGACGACGGCCGGCGCGGGCTGCGGGCCGTCGGGGCCGGGCCGGTGTCCGACCACACCGCCGAGTGGACCATGGACGCCCCGCAGGAACAGGGCTACGTCGGGAGCCGGCGAGCCGAGTCCGCGGAGGACGGGCCGGTGTCCGGTGCGGCGCCTCGCAGCCGTCCGCGACGTGCGGCGACCCGACGGCCGGAGGTGATCTGGTCGGGGCTGCCGGAGGAGGCGGGCCCGGGTGGTGACACCGGCGGGTGGGAGGCTGAGCGGCCGGCCCGGCGGAGTCCGCGGACGGCGGGCGGTTCCTCCTGGCCGCCGCCGGCGGTGGATCCCTGGGAGCGGGGCCGGGCGGCCGGGCCGGCTCCGGCGGAGCAGCCGGCGGTCGACCCGTGGGACGCGTCGGGCGTGCACGCGTGGGGTCGGGCGGACGCCGGGAGCCGGTGGGAGCAGGCCGAGAGCCGGTGGGACCGCACCGAGCACACCGGTGAGTGGGACCGGTTCACCGACACCGGCCACCTCGACCGGGTGCGGGACGCCGGTCCGCGGTATCCGGCGGCCGACCCGTGGGACCGTACGGCACCGCCGGTCCGGGAGGGTTGGGCGTCGCCGGAGCAGGTCGAGGAGTTCTGGTCGGGGACCCGGTTGGCGGGGGACGATCCGCGGTGGATGGAGACGCCGACGTCGGCGCCCCGGTCGCCGGTGGTCGCGTACACCGCGCCGCGTCCCCGGGCCGCGCCCCGGCGCCGGGCGGGAGAGCCGGGCGGGTCCGCGGTGCGGCGACGGGTGGACCCGATCGGCGGGGGTTCGTGGGGCCGGCGGTTGGAGGACGACCTGCTGGACCCGGACCCGGGTGGGCCGTTGCGACCGCTCGTCTACACGGCCGCCTGCTATCTGGTGCCGGCGGTGCTGCTCTTCCTGGGTCTGGTCCTCCTGGACGGGCAGGCCCCGGCGGGGTGTGTCACCGACATCAGTGGTGGAGGTTGCGACTCGCCGCGGGCGCACGCGTTCGCGTCGTTGTCGGCGGCGGCGCCGAGGTTCGGGCTGGCGCTGGTGAGCAGCCTCGTGGTGGCGGTGCTGCTGCGTCAGGTCGGTACGACGTGGCGGTCGGCGACGGTGGCGTTGGCGGCGGCCGTGGTGGGCGGTGGGCTGTCCACGGTGGTGATCAGCGCGGTGACCGGCCAGCCGATCGGCTGAGGTGCCGGCGGCGGTCGCCGGGAGATGGCGGGTCGTCGGGAGATGCGGAAAGGGCCCGCACCGGAGAACCGGTGCGGGCCCTTTCGTGGTGCGGTGGGGTCAGCCCTTGACCACGTTCAGGTCGAACTTGGCGGTCACCTCGGGGTGCAGCCGGATGCTGACCGGGTAGGCGCCGAGCGACTTGATGTGGCCGGGCGTCTCCAGCCGGCGACGGTCCAGGCTCGGACCGCCGGCCGCCCGGACGGCGTCGACGATCTCGGCCGGGGTGACCGAACCGAAGAGCCGCCCGCCGTCGCCGGCGCGGGCCTTCAGGTTGACCTTCAGGCCCTCGAGCTGGCCCTTGATCTCGTTGGCGTGGTCGAGGTCGCGGACCTCGCGGGCCGAGCGGGCCCGCTTGATGACCGTGACCTGCTTCTCGGCGCCCTTGGTCCAGGCGATCGCGAAGCCCTGCGGCAGCAGGTAGTTACGGCCGAAGCCGTCCTTGACCTCGACGATGTCGCCCGGAGAGCCGAGGCCGGACACCTCCTGAGTGAGGATGATCTTCATGTCCGTGCCTCCCCTCAGCGGGCCGTGGCCGTGTAGGGCAGGAGCGCCATCTCACGGGCGTTCTTGACCGCACGGGCGATCTGCCGCTGCTGCTGCGAGGTCACGCCGGTCACCCGTCGAGCGCGGATCTTGCCGCGGTCGGAGATGAACTTGCGCAGCAGCGCGGTGTCCTTGTAATCGATATAGGTGATCCCGTCCTTGTCGAGCGGGTTCACCTTCTTCTTCGGCTTGCGCAGTGCCGCAGCCTTCGCCATTGCTCTTGCTCCTGGTTTGCGATCGCGGGCGCTCGGCGCCATCAGAACGGGGGCTCCTCGTCGAAGTTTCCGCCGCCCGAACCGGCGCGGGAGGGGGCCGGGGCAGCCGAGGCCCAGGGGTCGTCGAAGTTGCCTCCGCCGCCACCCTGGCCACCACCGCCACCACCGCCGAAGCCGCCGCCTCCGCCACCGGAGCGGGACATCTTCTGCACCTTCGCCGTGGCGTAGCGCAGGGACGGGCCGATCTCGTCGACCTCCAGCTCGATGACGGTGCGCTTCTCACCCTCGCGGGTCTCGTACGACCGCTGACGCAGCCGGCCGGACACGATCACCCGGGCGCCGCGCTGCAGCGACTCGGCGACGTTCTCGGCGGCCTGGCGCCAGACCGTGCACGAGAGGAACAGCGGCTCGCCGTCCTTCCACTCGCCGGACGCCTTGTCCATGAACCGGGGCGTCGAAGCGACCCGGAACTTGGCCACCGCCGCACCGGAGGGGGTGAACCGCAACTCGGGGTCATCGGTCAGGTTGCCGATGACCGTGATGGTGGTGTCTCCTGCCATGACCATCTCCTCGCGCACTCATCGTTGTGCCGTACAGGCTCTCAGAGCCCTCCGACAGCGCGGATGAGGCTTGATCCGGACGTGCCGGGTCTAGATGCTCAGCGCATCTCCGGGCGAATGACCTTGGTGCGCAGCACCGACTCGTTGAGTCGGAGCTGACGGTCCAGCTCAGCCACGGCCTCCGGCGTCGCCTGGAGGTCGACGACGGCGTAGATGCCCTCGGCCTTCTTGTTGATCTCGTACGCGAGGCGCCGGCGGCCCCACACGTCGGTCTTCTCCACCGAGCCACCCGCGGTCCGGATCACGTTCAGGTACGTGTCGAGCGACGGGGCGACGGTGCGCTCCTCGAGGCTGGGATCGAGGATCACCATGACTTCATAGTGACGCAAGACGTGCTCACCTCCTGTGGGCTAGACGGCCACGGTCCTTCCGTGGCAGGAGGTCGTGCGTCGTGGCCCGCCCGATGCCGGGGGAACCCGGCCGGACGCGGACAACCGGACCAGGATAGCCGGTCCGGACGATCATGCCGGGGCCGGTGGCCCCGGACGTTTCCGGGGCGGCTCCGGGCGCGGTGACAGGGGCCCACCCCCGGCGTCCAGCGCCGAAAAGGTGGGCCCCTGTCCACGGGGCCGCGGGGCGTCCCGTCCGCATTCCTTGGGTGGGACCTGGGGAGGAACGACCACACCGATGAGGTTGGATCGGGAGCGCCCCGCGGAGCTTTATCATGTTGTCACCTGGTCTGACCATACAGCGGCTCTCGTCACCACTTGGGGGAAATGCTGGAATTAATCCATCTGACCGGTTGCCGTGTGGTGACGAGTGGGACCCGCCCCGTCGTGCCGGGCCGCACGGCGGGGCGATCCGTCGCCGACGGCCGGCGCTCGCCGTCCGTGCTGTGGACCACGTCGGGCGGAGCGTCGACCATCGATCCCACCTCGGACAACGACCGCCGGGCCGGGCGGTGACGCGTCCCCCCGCCGGAACCCGCGCGCGTGCGCGCCAAGCGTCGCAGGCGCGACGTAGGCTGCCCTGCATGCGAATCGGAGCCCACGTCGACGCGACCGACCCCCTGGCTGAGGCGGCCACCCGGGAGGCCGAGGCGGTGCAGTTCTTCCTCGCCGACCCGCAGGGTTGGAAGGCACCGAAGCCGCGGGAGGACGCCGAGCGCCTGCGCGCCGCCGACGTCGACCTCTACGTCCACGCGCCCTACGTGATCAACGTGGCCACGCTCAACAACCGGATCCGCATCCCGAGCCGCAAGCTGCTGCTGGCCCACGCCACCGCCGCGGCGGCCGTCGGGGCCCGCGGGCTGATCGTGCACGGTGGCCACGTCAACGCCGGGGGTGACCTCGCCGCCGGCTTCGACAACTGGCGCAAGACCTTCGCGTACGCGGCGGACTCCGGCGGTTTCCCGCTGCCGGTGCTGATCGAGAACACCGCTGGCGGTGACAACGCCTGCGCCCGGCACCTGGACGCGCTGGCCCGGCTCTGGGACGCGCTCGGCGACCACGAGGTCGGCTTCTGCCTCGACACCTGTCACGCCCATGCCGGCGGCGAGGAGCTGCTGGGTCTGGTCGACCGGGTCAAGGCGATCACCGGCCGGATCGACCTGATCCACGCGAACAACTCGAAGGGCGCCTTCAACTCCGGCCAGGACCGCCACGACAACCTCACCGGCGGCACCATCGAGCCGGAACTGCTGGTGGCGGTGATCCGGGCGGCCGGAGCACCGGTGATCGTCGAGACCCCGGGCGGCGTCGAGGGGCAGGCCGCCGACATCGCGTTCCTGCGCGCCCAGTTGGGCGCCGCGGCATGACCACGGAGCAGTCCGGCGCGTCCGGTCGTTCCGGCACCGACCCGCGACCGGCCCCGGAGGGCTCCCCGGTCGACGGGGCAGCGCCCGCACCGGGCCGAGCCACCGGCGAGGTGGAGGGCGGCACGAGCAGGTCCCGGGCCGACAGCGACGAGTCCGCCGACGCGGCGGACGGCGACGGCAAGGACAAGGCCGGCGACGGCAACGACAAGGCCGGCGACGGCGGCGGCGGTAAGAGCCGGCGCAGGTCCGGCCGGAGCCGGCGCGACGGCAGGCGCACGACCACGACCGCCGACGCCGGCAACAACGGGCGCGGCGCCACCGGTCCGGACCAGACCAACGGCCCGGACCAGACCAACGGCCCGGACCAGACCAACGGCCCGGAGCAGACCGGTGGCGCGGGGTCGGACCGGGCCACCGGCACGGGCAGGACCACCGACACGAACCCGACCGGCGACGCCGGCGCGGACCAGACCTCGAAAACGGACCAGACCACCGGTACGGACGCTGCGGAGCCGGCGGATCCCTGGACCGCGTTCGGGCCGGCACCCGAGCCGGTGCTCGGCCGGGCCCGCCGGACGCTCCGCGCGGTGGGCCGGTTCCTGGTGCACGAGTGGACGCTCGCCGCCGTCGCCGCGCTGGCCCTGGCCGCCGCGATGACGTGGCCCACGCTGCGCTATCCGCGCTACACCCTGCCGCAGGACTACTGGGACCCGAGCCTCCAGGCGTGGCAGATGGCGTGGTCCGGCCACATCCTGCGTACCGACCCGGCGATGCTCTGGCACTCCAACACGTTCTTCCCGGAGAACTGGAGCTTCGCGTTCTCCGACACGCTGCTCGGGTACGCGCCGGCCGGCCTGATCGGCGTCGGTCCGGAGCACGCCGTGCTGCGCTACAACATCATGTTCGTGCTGGCCCACGCGCTCGCCGCGTTCGGGGCGTACGCGCTGGCCCGGCAGCTCGGCGCGGGCCGGATCGGCGGTGCGGTGGCCGGGGTGAGCTTCGCGTACGCGCCGTGGCTGCTGGCCCAGGCCGGGCACCTGCACATCATCTCCAACGGTGGCATCCCGTTGGCGCTGGCCATGCTCGCCCGCGGGCACGGCTGGTCGCTGCGGTACGGCTACCGTCCGCGCCGCCGGCACGCGGGATGGGCGCTCGCCGGTTGGCTGGTGGCCGCCTGGCAGCTCAGTCTCGGCTTCGGCATCGGGCTGCCGTTCGCGTACCTGCTGGCCGGCGTGGTGCTGGTCTCGGCGGTGCTGTGGTTCGTCCGGCGCCGCCGGGTGAAGCGCCCGTTCGGCCGCCGGCTGTTCCTGGCCGACCTGTTCGGCGGGCTGGTGTTCGCCGCGGTGGGTGGCCTGCTGGCGATTCCCTTCTTCAAGGTCGCCGAGCTGCACCCCAACGCGGCCCGCACGCTCGCCGAGATCCAGCTCTACTCGCCGCCGGCCAGCGGCCTGTTCACCGCGCCCGGCGAGTCCCGGGTCTGGGGCGAGCTGCACGAGGGAGCGCGGGCGGCGCTGCCCTGGCCCCCGGAGATGACGCTGCTGCCGGGTTTCGCGCTCTACGCGCTGGCCGCCGGTGGGTTGTTCTTCTCGGTCTGGCGGGTCCGCCACCGGCTCTTCCTGCTCGCCGGCGTGCTGGTGGCGATGGCGTTGGCGATGGGCACCCGGTTCCTCGACGGCCGGTTCACCTACGTGCCGCTCTTCGACTATCTGCCGGGCTGGAACGGGCTGCGTACGCCGGGCCGGATGATGCTCTGGGCCACGCTGCTGCTCGGCCTGCTCGCGGCCGGCGCGGTCACCGCGTTCTGCGCCCGGGTGCGGGAACTCGCCGCCGAACGGGTGCCGCCGTGGCCCGGCCCGTGGCTGCGGCTGGCCACGCTGCTGCCGCTGGCGCTGGTGCTCGCCGAGGGGTTGAACGTCACCCCGCATCCGGTGGTGCCGCAACAGCCGGCCGTGATGCGGACCGTCGACGGGCCACTGGTGGTGCTGCCCAGCAGCCAGAACCTGGACCAGCCGGTGATGCTCTGGTCGACGGACCGGTTCCCGCAGATGGTCAACGGCGGCAGCGGCTTCACCCCGGCGTCCCAGGCCCGGACCCGCGAGGCCACGGTCAGCTTTCCCGACTACGCCAGCGTCGACTACCTGCGGCAGATCGGCGTCCGGACCGTGGTGGTCCTCCGGGACCAGTTGGGCGGCACCCCGTGGGAGGGGATGCTCGACCGGCCGGTCGAGGGGCTGGGGGTGACCCGGGAGCAGGTCGGCGACGCGGTCGTCTACCGCCTGTGACCTCTGCCGGTGGGTCTCAGGCGGGCACGGGTTCGGCGGGTAGGTCGGTGGCGCCGGAGCGTGCGCGCCAGCGCTGGTGCCAGGGCGCGTCCGGCGCGCCGTCGAGCACTCCACCGTCGGGGTCGTCGGCGTAGGTCTGGCGCACCGCGTCCTGATCGGGCCGCATGATGTCCCGGATGACGAAACCGCAGAGCACCGCCACGGTGATCAGGCGGAGGCTGGAGGCCAGCACGAACACGCCCTCCGGGAAGACCGGCCGGGAGGTGGCGGTGCCGAGCAGTTCGCCGTAGAACGCGACGAAGTAGCAGACCTCGGCGAACTGCCAGGCCAGGAACGCGCCCCACCGGGGTCGGGCGAGCACCGCGAGCGGCAGCAGCCAGAGCACGAACTGCTGCGACCAGACCTTGCTGAAGATCAGGAAGGCGGCCACCACCAGGAACGCGACCTGCGCGAGCCGGGGCCGACGCGGGGCGAGCAGGGCGAGCGCGGCCACGCCGAGGCAGGCCAGCCCGAACAGCAGGTACGACACCCAGTTGAGGGTGGGGATGTTCGCGTTGAGCCACTCGAACGGGCCGAGTTCGCCGGGCGCGGACGGGCTGATCCGGCCGTCCAGGTAGCGGCCGACGTACCAGAGCGTGCCCCAGTCGATGGGACGGGTGGTGTTCAGGTCGAAGAACCGTCCCCAGCTCTCCCGGTACGGGATCGCCACCGGCAGGTTGACCGCGACCAGCGTCACCAGCGCGGTGGCCGTGGCGACGAGCCCGGCGAGCAGCCGGCCGGCGCGCAGGGTGAGGATCAGGATCGGGCCGAGCAGGAACAGCGGCCACATCTTCGCCGCGCCGCCGAGCCCGAGCAGCAGGCCCGCCAGCCCCGGCATCAGCATGCCGTAGCGGTCGGGTCGGCCGCGCGCCCAGGCCAGCAGTCCGAACGCGGCGAGGCCGACGGCGAGCAGGTCCCAGTTGACGGTGGCGGTGAGCACCAGCGCCGGCGAGAGGGCGAACAGCGCCGCGTCCCAGGGTCGTCGTCGGCGCAGGCTGAGGATTACCGCGACGGTGGCGACCGCGAGCGCGCCGAGCACCAGCGCGTTGAGGTTGTAGAACCACTGCCCCTGGTTGATGGCGGGATTGTCCACGCCGAGGGCGTGCACCGGGAGGCCGAGCGCGCCCATGAAGTAGCCGGTCAGCACCGGGTACTCCACCGGGTGGTCGGCGTAGGGCACCTTGCCCTCGTTGAGACCCTCGGCGTAGTAGAGCGCCAGCACGTCGGTGTAGCACATCCGGGTGTACTGGACGTTGTTCTGCCAGGCGCCGTCCTGGCAGGGGGACTTCTGCACCCAGTGCAGCGCGAGCGTGAGGCAGATCAGGGCCAGCACGATCCGCGCCGCGCTCCAGAACCGGCTGTCGCGGCCGGCCGGCCGGTCGAGGGCGGCGGCGTGGTCACCGAGCGGTCCGCCGATCAGGCCGGACGTGCCGCGGACGAACCAGTCCGAGCGGGACGGGTGGTCCTCGGTCGCTCCGGGCCGGGGCGTCTGCTCCCCGGACGTGCCGGGTTCATCGATGCCTGCGGTCGACTGGGTGCTCATGGAGAGGCATCCTGCCGTACGTCGGGGCCGTCCGTCCCGCCGCGCGGGCAGAAATTCCGGTACGCGAAACGCGGCGGCGGCCGGACCGCTCGGGTCCGGCCGCCGCCGTCGGGTGGTACGCGTCAGTTGGTCTGACGGGTGGGTGGGGTGCTGGGCAGCACGCCGCCGCCTCGCCCGCCGCCGCCGGGGAGGCCGCCACCGGGGGTGCCGCCGCCCTGGTCGCCGCCGCCGGGGTTGCCGCCGCCGCCCGGGTTGCCGCCGCCCGGGTTGTTGCCGCCGGGGCAGAACAGGCCGAGCGGGTCACAGGACGGCCCGCCGGGCTCGTTCGGGGCCGGCGGCGGGGGTGCGGGCATCTCGCCGTTGCCGACGTCGTCCTTGCCGACGTTCGCGGCCGGCGGGAAGTCTTCCTTGTCCTTGCCCTTGAGCGCGTCGTTCATGAAGCGCTGGAAGATCTCGCCGGGCATCTTGGCGCCGCTGATGTCCGCGCCGCTCTTGTACTTGATGGCCTTGCGGGCGCCCTTGTTGCCGACCCAGACGGCGGTGGCGAGCTGCGGCGTGTAGCCGATCATCCAGGCGTCGCCGTTGCGGGTGCTGCCGTCGCCGAGTTCCCAGGTGCCGGTCTTCTCGGCGGCCTTGCGGCCGTCGTCGAGGCGGCGGTCCACCTGGCCCGGGTACTGCTCCAGCACGGAGGTGACGTCGGCGACGATGTCCTTGTCGATCCGCCGCTGCGGCTTGAGCTTCTCGCCGCCGACCGTGTCCCACTTGCCGGTGTTCGGGTTCTGCTTCTCGACCTTCCGGATGAAGTGCGCCTTGTTGTAGACGCCCTCGTTGGCGAAGGTGGCCACGCCGTTGGCGTGGTCGAGCACCGTGATCGGGTACTGGCCGTAGCCGATCACGTGGAAGAACGGATTCGGCGCGAGGTCCTTCGGGTCGGCCTTGGTCAGGTCGTGCGGCTTGGCCGGGTTGGTGTCGGTCTGCCACATGGTGGTGACACCGGCCTGCTTGGCCATGTCGAGGACCTTGTCCGGGCCGATCTTCTCGGTGATGTAGTAGAACGGCACGTTCAGCGACTTGAGCGTGGACAGTTCCAGCGTGCAGGAGTCCCCGCAGGAGACCTTGTCGGCGCCGGCGTTGCTGACCTTGAACTTCGTGTCCTTCGGCGTGAACGCGGAGCCCTTCCAGCGGGACTTGATGGAGATGCCCTCCTTCAGCGCCGCCGCCAGGGTGTAGATCTTGAAGCTCGATCCCGGCGAGTGGCCACCGCTGACCACGCCGTTCTCGATGTTCTTGCCGGCGTAGTCGGTGCCGGTGCCGTTGTCACCGCCGTAGTAGGCGAGCACCCGGCCGGTCTTCGGCTCGACGGACACCATGGCGGCCATCAGGTTCGACGGTTGCCCGGCGAGCGCGGAGCCCTTCTTGGCCCGCTGGGCGGCGTCGAGCGCCGCCTCCTGCATCTTGGCGTTGATGGTCGTGGTGATCTTGTAACCACCACGGCTCAGCGCCTTCGAGCAGAGCGGCTTCGCGTCGGTCGCCTCGGCCTCGTTGTCGGTGCAGAGGTTCATCTCGCGCAGTTCCTGCGAGACGTAGTTGACGACGTTGCCGTACGGCGTGTCGATGCCGAAGCCGCCGGCGCTGTTCTTCGTCGGCTTGAGAATGTTCTTCGGGTATTCGGTGGGGTGCTGCGGCATGTTCGGCGCGTCCAGCCACTTCTCGGTGATCATGCCGTTGATGACGTAGTTCCACCGGTCCAGCGCGGCCTGCGGATTGATCGCCGGGTCGTAGCCCTGGTGCGTGGAGCTCGGCTCGGGCTGCTTGATCAACGCTGCCAGCACCGCCGCCTCGGCCACGGTCAGCTTGTTGACGTCCTTGCCGAAGTACGTCCGTGCCGCCGACTGGATGCCGTACGCGCCCCGGCCGAAGTAGATGACGTTCAGGTAGTGCTGCATGATCGTCCGCTTGTCGTAGCGGTCGTTCAGCTTGGAGGCGAGGACCGCCTCCTTGACCTTGCGGCCGTACGTGTCCTGGTTCAGGTTGTCGAACGCGTTGCGGGCGTACTGCTGGGTGATCGTCGAGGCGCCCTGCTTGTCGCCACCGCTGATGTTGTTCCAGGCGGCCCGCGCGATGCCCTTGTAGTCCACGCCGGAGTGACGGTAGAAGTTGCGGTCCTCCGCCGCCGCGACCGCGTGCTGGACGTGCTCCGGAATCTGGTCGATGGTGACCAACTGCCGGTTCTGGTCGCCGATCCGGGCGATGGGGGTCTTGCCGGTGGAGTCGTAGATGGTGGTCGACAGCGGCGGGATGGTGTCCTCCGGGAGCACCACCTTGGTGGAGTACCAGGTGAAGCTGACCACGCCGATGCCGGCGAGCATGATGAACACGGCGAAGCCGGCGATCAGCATGTTGAGCCGGCGCCGCTTCTTCGCCCGGCCCGGGTCCCCACCGCGGCCGGCGCGACCGGGGCCGGTCGGACCACCCGGGCCACCCGGGCCGCCGCTGAAGCCGGGCACTCCGGCCCGGGCCACCGCGGCACGGCCGCCGACCGGGGCCGCGCCGACGCTCGCCCGCCCGGCGCCGCCCACGCTCGCCGCGCCGACCGAGGCACGCCCGGCCGGTCCGGCCGGGGAGACCGGGACGGACGCCCGGCCCGCGCCCGCGCGCCCGGCGACACCGGGTGCCGGCGAGACCGGCACCGAGGCGCGTCCCGCGCCGGCGCGGCCCACCGAGGCAGAGCCCGAAGCCCCACGGGGCACCGGGGCGACGCCGCCGACCGGGGCCCGGCCGCCGACACCGCCCGGGGTGACCGAGGCACGCGCCGAGGCGCCACCCTCGGGGGCGCCGGACCAACCGTTCCCGCGCGAACTCCGCTCGGAGCCGGGGTCGCCGTTCGGGCCCGGGATCTGGGCCCGCCCACGCGAAGAACTGGAATCGCCGTAGTTCATTCCTCACACCCTGCCGGTCGCGGTGGGGCGCGGGGGCGCCACCACCGGGTTGCCGTGAGCTGGAACACGGAAGATTACCGGCCCGCCGCGCCGGCCCGTGTCCGTCGAATCCGACCTAATCGGACCAATTGCGCTTATCGGCTGTCGCACGCGCCGCCCGGGTAACGGGCCGGCAGTGGTCGGGACAGCCGAGTTCACCGTTGCGCCTCTCGCCTTCGCCGGGCGGTGGAGCCGTCGGCCGCGGCCGACGCGGTCGCATCCGTCGCCTCGCCCGCGAGACCGTCCCGGCCGAGCAGGAACTGCTCGACGAGGTGGTTCCAGTCACAGCCGGGGCAGACCTCCACCACGAACACCTGGAACTCACGCAGCGTCATGGCCAGCACGGGCAACTCGGCCCGGGTACGCGCCTGACCCGCCGACTGCTTGAGTTCGTCACCGTAAATGTAGTGGACGTGGGTGAGGTTCTCGCTGCGGCAGATGGGGCAGCGGTGCTCGGTCGGCTCGCCGTGGAAACGGGCGGCGTTCTTCAGGTACGGCGAGGCGTCGCAGACGTCGTACGTGCCGATCCGGCCGGCGAGGAGTTCACGCAGCACCGCTCGCTTCTGGAGCGAGTAGTCGACGACCTGGCGCTGCGTACGCATGCGGCAAAGGGTACGCGCTCCGGGGAACCGAGGCGACCATGGTCACGATCGGTGAGGATCGCGTCGCGTAACCAGAGGTTTGCCCTGGCCACCGCTCTCGGCTACCGTTCGATGTATCGGCCCGATACATCGCGGCGGTTAGCCCTCCGCCCAGGGGGAAAGAAGGGATGGCGCCCGTGCTCGAGTTCGCCATCCTGGGCCTCCTTCAGGAGGCTCCTATGCACGGCTACGAGCTACGCAAGGAGTTGACCGCCAAGCTCGGCGCCATCCGGGCGGCGATCAGCTACGGCTCGCTCTACCCGACCCTGCGACGGCTGCAGGCGGCGGGGTGGATCACCGAAGCCGCCGAGACACCCGCGACCGCCGAGGAGGTTCCCGCGCTGACCAGCCGACGCGGTCGGGTGGTCTACACCATTACCGCGGAGGGCAAGGAACGCTTCGCCCAGCTCATAGCGCAGGCTGGACCCGAGACGTACGACGACACGGGCTTCGGCGTGCACTTCGCGTTCTTCGCCCGGACCGACCAGGCCACCCGGCTCCGGATCCTGGAAGGTCGCCGTCGCAAGATCGAGGAGCGCCGCGAAGGTCTTCGTGACGTGCTCGGCCGGGCAGCCGAGCGCCTCGACGCGTACACCCTGGAACTGCAGCGCCACGGGCTCGACGCCTGCGAGCGCGAGGTCCGCTGGCTGGAGGAGCTCATCGCCAACGAGCGCTCCGGCCGGGCCCCGACCGCCCCGGATTCCCGGACGGCCGGCGGCCGAGGAGACAACGACAGCCCGCCCACGCCTGGAAAGTCCAGGACAGAGCGGCCGTGATGAAGAAGAAGGAGGCAGACGCTATGGGCTCCGTCCGCGTCGCCATCGTCGGTGTGGGTAACTGCGCCTCGTCCCTCGTACAGGGCGTGGAGTACTACCGGAACGCCGACCCGAACGACCGCGTCCCGGGTCTCATGCACGTCACCTTCGGCGACTACCACGTCTCGGACGTGGAGTTTGTCGCGGCGTTCGACGTGGACGCCAAGAAGGTGGGCATGGACCTCGCGGAGGCGATCGTCGCCAGCGAGAACAACACGATCAAGCTCTGCGACGTGCCGCCGACCGGCGTCAGCGTGCAGCGCGGCCCGACCTTCGACGGCCTGGGCCAGTACTACCGCGAGATCGTCGAGGAGTCGGACGCCACGCCGGTCGACGTGGCCCAGGCGCTGCGCGACGCGCAGGTCGACGTGGTGGTCTCCTACCTGCCGGTGGGCTCCGAGCAGGCCGACAAGTTCTACGCCCAGGCCGCGATCGACGCCGGTTGCGCGTTCGTCAACGCCCTCCCGGTCTTCATCGCCTCCGACCCGGAGTGGGCCAAGAAGTTCGAGGACGCGGGCCTGCCGATCGTCGGTGACGACATCAAGAGCCAGGTCGGCGCCACCATCGTGCACCGCGCGCTGGCGAAGCTGTTCGAGGACCGCGGGGTCGAGCTGCTGCGCACGTACCAGCTCAACTTCGGCGGCAACATGGACTTCATGAACATGCTGGAGCGCAACCGCCTGGTCTCGAAGAAGATCTCGAAGACCCAGTCGGTGACCTCCCAGATCCCGCACGAGATGCAGAAGAGCGACGTGCACATCGGCCCGTCCGACCACGTGCCGTGGCTGGATGACCGCAAGTGGGCGTACATCCGCCTGGAGGGCCGCTCCTTCGGCGACACCCCGCTGAACGCGGAGCTGAAGCTCGAGGTGTGGGACTCGCCGAACTCGGCCGGCGTCATCATCGACGCCGTCCGGGCCGCGAAGATCGCGCTGGACCGGAAGATCGGTGGCCCGATCCTCTCCGCCTCCTCGTACTTCATGAAGTCCCCGCCGCAGCAGTACGCCGACCACGACGCGCACGCCGCCGTCGAGTCCTTCATCAAGGGCGAGATCGAGCGCTGACGCGCTGACCTCAGCACATCGCGAGGGTCGGGTCCGTTCGGGACCCGGCCCTCCGTGTTCGGGCCGGCCGGTCGGGTGGGCGCGAACGTCAGGACCAGGCGCGGCGCAGCGCGACGCCCGCCTCCAGCTCCAGCAGCGTCACCTTGCGCGGCAGCCCGCCGCCGAAGCCGACCAGCTTGCCACCCGCGCCGACGATCCGGTGACAGGGCACGATCACCGGCACCGGGTTGCGGTTGCACGCCACCCCCACCGCCCGGGCCGCGCCCGGGTCACCGAGCGCGCGGGCCACCTCGCCGTAGGTGGTCGTCTCGCCGTAGGGGATGCCGGTCATCTCCCGCCAGACCGCGCGCTCGAACTCCGAGCCGCGCGGCGCCGACACCGGCACGCCGAACTCGGTCAGCTCGCCGGCGAAGTAGGCCCGCAACTCGGCCACCGCCCGCCGGGCCAGGTCGTCGCCGGGTTCGTCGGACGCCGACGCCACCCGGCCGAAGTGCGCGCCGCGTACGGCGTCGGCGTCGGTGCCGACGGAGAACTCCCCGATCGGCGAGTCGAGCACGGTCCAGCGCATGCCACCCATTGTCGCGCGGCGGGCAAAGTTTCCTCCGCCCCGGGCGTCTGAGACACGGAGGTGGACGGTGGCGGAGGTCGACGGGGAGTTCACCGCGTTCGTCAACGAACGGGGGCCGGTCCTGCTGCGGGTCGCGTACGCGCTCGCCGGCAACCAGCACGCGGCCGAGGACCTGCTCCAGAACGCGCTGGCCAAGGCGTACGCCCGGTGGCCCCGGATCCGCGGCGACGCGGAGCCGTACGTGAAACGGATCCTCTACCACGACCAGGTCTCCGGCTGGCGGCGGCGGGCGCGGCGCGCGGAGGTGCCGGTGGCGGACGTGCCGGAGCGGCCGGCGGTCGGGGACGACAGTGACCTGCGGATGCTGCTGCGGGACGCGCTCCGGGCGCTGCCACCCCGGCAGCGCGCGGTGCTGACGCTGCGCTACCTGGAGGACCTGAGCGTCGAGCAGACGGCCGCGCTGCTCGGCTGCCGGCCGGGCACGGTGGCCAGCCAGAGCGCCAAGGCGCTGGCCCGGCTGCGGCAACTGGTGCCGGCGCTCGACGAGTTGACCGACCGGGCGGAGGTGACCCGATGAGCACGTCGCTGGAGGAGACGCTCCGGACGGCCGTACGCGATCTGGCCGACGGCGTCGCGCCCGCGCCGGACCTGGCGCTGCGGGCGCTCGGGCGGGGCCGTCGGCGGCGTCGCCGCCGGCGGGTCGCCGCGACCGCCGCCGCGCTGGTCGCGGTGGTGGCGGTGACGCTGCCGTTCGTGTTGCTGCGTCCCCGTTCCGCCCCGCCGCCCACGACCCCACCGGTCACCGTCACCCCCTCGCCGGCGCTCCGGGCCGAACCCGGCGCGAACTGGACGGACCGGCCGCTGGTGCTGCCCGGTGAGTGGGTGGTCATCCGGGCCCAGGTGGTGGGCGGCTCCGGCAGCGGGTTCCTGCTCGACCGCAGGCGCGGGCGCTACTTCGCCACCGACAGGTACGACGGCATCTTCCCGGCGCCGACCGGCTCCCTCGTCGCGGTCCGCGACGACGGCCGTCCCCGGGACGTCGGCCTGGTCGATCTGGCCACCGGAAAGACCCGCTGGTACGAGGTGGGCCGCGCGCTCTCCACGCCGAGCTGGTCCCCGGACGGCCGGCGACTGCTCTTCACCACCAGCCAGGTCGACCACTTCGGTTTCATCGTGCTGGACCTGGACGGGCGAAAGAAGACCCATCCGGTGGGACCGCTCGGCTGGCCCTGCGCCGACCGGTGCGAATTCACCTGGATGCCGGACGGGAGGTCGGTCGCGTTGACGTTGAGCAGGCAGAAGTCGGAGGCGTGGCCCCGGGACCTCGCCAAGGGGGTGCAACTCCTGTCGGTCGACGACGGCCGGCCCACCCGACTGGTCGAACTGCCGGGCGGGCCGGTCGGCCCGGACGCCTGGTCGCCGGACGGCACGTTGGTGGTCGTCCAGGGGCGTCAGGAGCCGCTGCTGGTGGAGACCGCGACCGGCCGGGTGGTGAACCCGCTGCCCAGCGCCGACGTCGCCTGGGTCACCGGCGACCGGCTGCTCTACCGCCGGCCGTTCGGCGCCGGGGACTTCGTGCTCGCCGACCGCACCGGTCGGGAACTGGTCCGTCAGCCGCTGCCGAGGCAACTTGTCGACCTGGCGGTGACGATCGCGCCGTACTGAGCGCCCGCTCAGGGTGGGGGACGTTGCACCGGGTCGATACCGTGCAGGTCGTGGCCACGGGGACGCTCATTTTCCTGATCATCGGTGGAGTGGGCGTCGGCGTGCTGACGCTGGCCCTGCTCGGCTCGGGAGTGCTGCACCTCGGTCACCCGGACGTCGACGGGCCGGTGTCGCTGGAGGCGGTCGCCGGGTTCATCGGCGCGTTCGGGTTCGGCGGCGCGATCGTCAACGAGATGCTCGGGGCGCGTACCCCCGGCATGATCGCGGCGGCGGTGGCCGGCGGCGCGCTCGCCGCCGTGCCCACCGGCTGGCTGGCGGCCCGGTTGAGCCGCGCGGCCCGCGACATGCGCACCGATCCGACCCCCACCCGGGACCACCTGGCCGGCGCGATCGGTCTGGTGGTGACCCCGATCCCCAGCGACGGCTACGGCGAGGTCCGGGTCCGACTCGCCGGCCAGCCGGTCAAACTCAACGCCCGGTCCGACCGACCGATCCCGGTCGGCGCCCGGATCTTCGTGGTCGAAGCGCTCAGCGAGACCAGCGTGCACGTCGAGACCTACTGATCCCTCCGCACAGACGGGAACCCCCATGCCCCTGCTCGTCGCCATCGGCGGCGCGGTCCTCCTCGCCGTCCTGCTCGTGTTCTTCGTGCTCTCCCGGATCAAGGTGGCCGGGCCCAACGAGGCGTTCATCGTCACCGGCCGCAAGGGCCGGACCACCCAGACCGCCGACGGCATCCGCTCCACCGACATGTCCGGCCAGAAGGTCGTGCTCGGCGCCTCGGTCTTCGTGTTGCCGGTGGTGCAGAAGCTCCAGTCGCTCGACCTGTCCAGCCGGCGCATCGACGTCGGCATCCGGGGCGCGGTCAGCAAGCAGGGCATCCGCGCCGACCTGCACGGTGTCGCGATCGTCAAGGTCGGCGGCACCGAGGACGCCATCCGGGCCGCCGCCCAGCGCTTCCTGCACCAGCAGGACGAGATCGACAACTTCACCCGGGAGGTGCTGGCCGGCGCGCTGCGCTCGATCGTGGGCCGGCTCACCGTCGAGGAGGTCATCCGGGACCGGGCCGCGTTCGCCAGCGCGGTGGCCGAGGAGGCCGAGCACTCGATGACCAACCAGGGCCTGGTGCTGGACACGTTCCAGCTCCAGGACATTCTGGCCGAGGGGTCCTACCTGGCCGACCTGGGCCGGCCCGAGGCCGCCCGGGTGCTCAAGGACGCCGCCATCGCCGAGGCCCGCGCCCGGCAGGCCGCCGAGCAGGAGCGGCTGCTCGCCGAGGAGGCCATCGCCGAGGCGAACCGGAACCTGTCGCTCAAGCAGGCCGGCATCCAGGCCGAGATCGACGCGGCGAAGGCGAAGTCGGCCGCGGCCGGTCCGCTGGCCCAGGCCGAGCGGGACCAGGCGATCCTCTCCGAGCAGCAGAAGGTGGCCGAGCGCAACGCCGAGCTGAAGCAGCGCCAGCTCGACACCGAGGTCCGCAAGCCGGCCGACGCGCAGCGGTACAAGGTGGAGCAGGAGGCCGAGGCGGCCCGCAACGCGGCGGTGCTGCGCGCCGACGCCGAGCGGCAGGCCACCATCGCCGCCGCCCAGGCCATCGCCGAGCAGTCCCGGCTCACCGGTGAGGGTGAGCGGGCCCGCCGCGCCGCGCTGGCCGAGGCGAACGCGATCGAGGGCGCCAAGGAAGGTGAGGCGGAGCAGCGCCGGCGGTCCGCGATCGCCGAGGCGGTCGAGCGGGAGGGCCAGGCCGAGGCCGCGGCCATCCTGGCCAAGGGGCAGGCGGAGGCCGACGCGATGGCTCGCAAGGCCGAGGCGTTCGCCGCGTACGGCGAGGCGGCGGTGCTGGACCTGCTGGTGAAGGTGCTGCCCGAGGTGGTCGGAGCGGCGAGCGCCCCGATTGGCGCGATCGACAAGATGACCGTCATCTCCACCGACGGCGCCTCGTCGCTGACCAAGTCGGTGGCCGGCAACGTCGCCCAGGGCCTCCAGCTCGGCAGCGACCTGACCGGCATCGACCTGGCCGGCCTGCTCGCCCGGCTGGGCAGCGCGCACACCAACGGCAAGACCGCGGTGGACGGCAGCACGGTCACCCCGTGAACGACGGCGCCCGCCGGTTCCCTCGGGGAGCCGGCGGGCGCCGTCGCGGTGGTACGGGTCAGAGCACGGCGAGGACGAACTTCTCGCCGGCGCCCAGGCCGAGGCTGTCGCTGTCCCAGTCGATGACGCGACTCGCGACGAGCTGGCTGGTGCCGGCGCTGCCGGCGGTGACCGCCTTGCCGTTGGCGTTGGCGTAGAGGCTCACCGAGCCGTCACCGTAGTAGTCGAGGAAGACGAACGCCTCCCACGCGCCGATCGAGGTGCTGCGCGCGATCAGCGGCTTCGCGCCGGCGCTCTCCGCCGCCACGAACTTGCCGTTGGCCAGCGCCTTCAGGCCGAAGAAGCCGTCGCCGTCGCTGACCACCTCGTACTTCTCCCAGGCGCCGACCGTCGTCGAGCGCGGGATCAGCGGCTTCGCGCCGCCGCTCTCCGCCGTGACGTACCGGCCGCCGGCCACCGCCTTGATGCCGACGATCGGGGACGGGGCGTCGAAGTCGAACTTCTCCGCCGCGCCGATCGAGGTCTTGCTGGCGATCAGCGGGGAGGTGGCGCTCGGCGCGGTGACGTACCGGCCGTTGACCGTGGCCTTCAGGCTGACCGTGCCGTCGGTGTTGTCGACGATCTGGAACTTCTCCCAGGCGCCGATGGTGGCCGAGCGCGCGATCAACGGCTTCGCGCCGGCGCTCTCCGCGGTGACGAACTTGTTGGTGACCCGGGCGCGCAGGCCGTACAGGCCACCGCCGGCGTCGACCACGTCGAACTTCTCCCACGCGCCGATGGTGGTGCCGCGTGCGACAAGCGGCTTCGTCCCGGCGCTCTCCGCCACGACGTAGCGGCCGTTGGTCCGGGCCTTGAGCCCGTACGAGCCCCGGGCGGTGGGCACCGCGCCGAGGTGCAGGAGCCGGTCCAGCGAGCCCATGCTGTCGTGCACCGCGCCGCCGATGCCGGTGGTGACGACGGAGTCGCGCACCTGCTGCGGCGTCCAGGTCGGGTGTGCCTCCAGCAGCAGCGCGGCGGCGCCCGCCACGTGCGGGGACGCCATCGAGGTGCCACTCATCGCCACCGACCCGTCGGTGGTGCCCTGCTCCGCCGAGACGATGCCGGCGCCCGGCGCGAACGTGTCCAGGCAGGAGCCGTAGTTGGAGAACCGGGCCCGGAAGTCGAGCCGGTCGGTGGCCCCGACCGTGATCGCCGTCGGCACGCTCGCCGGCGAGACCGTGCAGGCGTCCGCCGACTCGTTGCCGGCCGCGACCGCGTACGTGACGCCGGCGGCGATCGAGCGGGCGACCGCGTCGTTGATCGCCTGGTCGACCCGGTCGGAACCCAGGCTCATGTTGGCCACGGCCGGCTTGACCGCGTTGGCGGTGACCCATTCGATGCCCGCCAGCACCTGGTCGGTACGACCGCTGCCGTCGCAGTCGAGCACCCGCACGGCGACGAGGTCGACGTCCTTGGCCACGCCGTACTTCGTGCCGCCGACCGTGCCGGCCACGTGCGTGCCGTGGCCGTTGCAGTCCTGCGCGACGTCGTCGCCGTCGACGGCGTCGTAGCCGTAGCTGGCCCGCCCGCCGAAGTCCTCGTGGTCGATGTCGATGCCGGTGTCGATGACGTAGGCGGTGACCCCGGCGCCGGTCGCCGGGTAGGTGTACCGGCCGTCGGTCTTCGGCTTGAGCTGGTCGATCCGGTCCAGCCCCCACGGCGGCGTGGTCTGACTGCCGGAGGTCTTCCAACGCTGGACCTGCTGGACGTACGCGACGGCCGGGTCGGCGGCGAGCCGCTCCGCCTGCCGGCGGTCCATGGCGGCGGAGTAGCCGTGCAGCGCCCGGCTGAACACGTGCCGGACGGAACCGCCGTGCTCGCCGGCGAGGGCCGACGCGGTGGACCGCACCTTGGCCGGGCTGGCCTTGCCGTCCTTCAGGACGACGATGTAGCTGCCCGGCACGGCGCTGGCCGTGCCGGTGCCCCGGATGTCCCCACGCGGCGGGGCGACGGGATCGGCCAGGGCGGCGCCGCCGGTGGCGGCGCAGATGATCGAGGTGGCGGAGGTGAGGGCGAGCCCCACCAGCGCGGAGCGGCGCAGCGCGCCGGGACGTGACACCGAATTGTCTCCCCGTGTCCAGCGACCGTCCGGAGCGGACGGGCGGATGAGATCAGGACAGCCGCGCCCGACGAGCAGGGGGCTGGCGATGACCAACATCATGCGGGAGAGATCGACCGGAACAGGTCAACCGTTCGGTCGACACGCCGGCGTATCGTCGTCGATTTTTCCCGGCCGGCGGATCAGCCGACGATGCCCTCGCCGCGGGCCCAGCGCAGCAGCTCCGCCTCGGCCTCGTCCCGGTCCAGCGGGCCACGCTCCAGGCGCAGCTCCTTGAGGTGCGCCCAGGCGCGGCCGACCACCGGGCCCGGCGGCACGCCGAGCAGCTCCATGATCGCGTTGCCGTCCAGGTCGGGCCGGACCCGGGCCAGGTCCTCCTCGGCGGCGATCCGGGCGATCCGCTCCTCCAACGCGTCGTAGTCGGCCGCGAGCTGGGCCGCCTTGCGCCGGTTGCGGGTGGTGCAGTCGGAACGGGTCAGCTTGTGCAGCCGGGACAGCAGGTCACCGGCGTCGGTGACGTACCGGCGGACCGCCGAGTCGGTCCACTCGCCCCGGCCGTACCCGTAGAAGCGCAGGTGCAGCCCGACCAGCTTGACCACCTGGGAGGTGACGTCCTTGGGGTAGCGCAGCGCCTTCATCCGGGCCTTGGTGAGCCGCGCTCCGACCACCTCGTGGTGGTGGAAGCTGACCCGGCCGTCCGGGCCGACCGCCTTGGTGCCCGGCTTGCCGACGTCGTGCATCAGCGCGGCCATCCGCAGCACGAAGTCGCAGCCCTCGGACTCCATCGACATGGCGTTCAGCACCACGGTGAGCGTGTGCTCGTAGACGTCCTTGTGCTGGGCGTGCTCGTCGATGGTGAGCTTGAGGCCGGTCAGCTCCGGCAGGAAGCGCTCGGCCAAGCCGGTGTCGACAAGCAGGCGCAGCCCGGTCACCGGGTCGGCCCCGCACAGGAGTTTGGTGAACTCGTCCCGGATCCGCTCGGCGGTGATCCGGTCGAGGTCGGCCGCCATCCGGGCCATCGCGTCCCGGACGTCGGGGTGGACGGCGAACCGGAGCTGGGCCGCGAACCGGGCCGCGCGCAGCATCCGCAGCGGGTCGTCACGGAACGACTCCTGCGGCGTGCCGGGGGTACGGATGACCTTGGCGGCGAGGTCGTCCAGACCGCCGTACGGGTCGGTGAACCGGTGGTCCGGGAGGCTCACCGCCATCGCGTTGACCGTGAAGTCGCGACGCTTCAGATCCTCGGCCAGGCTGGTGCCGTACTGCACCACCGGGTTGCGACTCACCTGGTCGTAGACCTCGGCCCGGAAAGTGGTGATCTCCAGGGTGAGCCCGTCGCGCTGGCAGGCGATGGTGCCGAACTCCCGCCCGGTCTCCCAGATCGACTCGGCCCAGCCCTGGATGACCTTGACGGTCTCGTTCGGGTGGGCGTCGGTGCAGAAGTCGAGGTCGTTGCCGAGGCGGCCGAGCAGCGCGTCCCGGACCGATCCGCCCACCAGGTGCAGTTCGTGACCGGCACGGGCGAAGCGTCGGCCCAGCTCGTCGGCGACCGGGGACACGCGGAGCAGCTCGGCGACGGCGTTGCGCTGCGCGGCGGTCAGCTCACGGCGATCGGCGGCGGAGGCGGAGGCTTCGGACATGGGATCGCCAGCCTAGCGGGCCGGGGGTGGATCGACCGCGCCGGGCGTGGGTAACCGGGCGAGGTTGACTAAGGTTCCGGTGGTGCGGGGCCGTCGGGCCCGGTTCCGACATCCCCCTGGGAGGCTGTGAGATGAGCGGCGGCGGGCTCTACCGCAGCGCGAACGCGCACGGCGGCGGCCTGCCGCCGGACGACGGCGCGACCTTCATCTCGGCGGAGCCGCTGAACCAGCCGGGCGTCGAGTCGGTGGCGCCGCCGCAGGAGGTGGTCGCCGAGACCAGCGCCGCGGCGAACAGCGCGGTGATGGCGATCGGCAGCCTGGTCAGCCGCGGCACCGGCTTCATCCGCAACCTGATGATCGGCGCGGCGCTGGGCGGCGCGCTGGTCGGTGACGCGTTCACCACCGCGATCTTCCTGCCGAACCAGGTGTACGAGTTCCTGCTCGGCGGCGTGCTCACCAGCGTGCTGATCCCGGTGCTGGTCCGGCGGCGCAAGTCCGACCCGGACCGGGGCGAGGCGTACTCCCAACGGCTGCTCACGCTCGCGGTGCTGGCGCTGGCCGCCACCGTGCTGCTCGCCCTGGTCGCGGCGCCGGTGCTGACCGCCATCTACGCCGGTGGCAAGGACGCCGACTACCGCGGTCTGGTCACCAGCCTGTCGTACCTGATGTTGCCGATGCTGTTCTTCACCGGCGTGAGCGCGCTGATCGCCGCGGTGCTGAACACCCGCGGGCACTTCGCCGCACCGATGTGGGCGCCCATCCTCAACAACCTGGTGGTCATCGGCGTCTGCGCGCTCTACATCGCGGTCTTCGGCGCCAACATCGTCCAGCCGGGCGAGATGAGCTGGGGACGGATCCTGTTGATCGGCGGCGGCACGCTGCTCGGTGTCGCGGTCCAGACCGCCGGCCTGCTGCCGGCGTTGCGCAAGGTGGGCTTCCGGTGGCGGTGGCGGTTCGACTTCCGGGCGCTCGGCCTGGCCGAGCTGGCCCGGCTCGGCGGCTGGATGTTCTGCTACGTCGGGGTCAACCAGCTCGGTCTCTTCGTGGTGGTCAACCTGCTCACCCGCGCCGCCGGCGGCAACAACGCCGGTCTGCTGATCTACAACAACGTCTTCCTGCTGCTGATGATGGCGCACGGCATCATCGCGGTCTCGATCATCACCGCGCTGATGCCCCGGATGAGCGCCGCCGCCGCCGAGGGCCGGTTCGGCGACGTCACCGCCGACCTGTCCCGGGGCACCCGGATGGTCAGCGCGGTGCTGGCCCCGATCGCGGTCTGCTACGCGGTGCTGGCCGCGCCGATCTCCGTGGTGGTGTTCCGGTACGGCGCGTTCACCGGCGACAACGCGGTGGCCACCTCGACCGTGCTGCTGGTCGCGGCGCTCGGGCTGGTGCCGTTCGCGGTCAGCCAGCTCTTCACGTTCGCGTTCTACGCGCTGCCCGACACGCGCACCCCGGCGCTGATCAACATTCCGGTGGTGATCCTGCGGGTGCTGCTCCAGGTCGGCCTCTTCCTGATCTTCTCGAACACGTTCGCGGCGGCCGGGATGATGCTCGGCAACGCGGTGTCGTACCTGGCCGCCGCCATCATCTCGGCGATGCTGCTGCGCCCCCGGGTGGGGCGGATCGGGTTGGGCCGGATCACGCGCACGCTCGGCCGGGTCGTGGTGGCCGCGCTCGGCGCCGCGCTGGTCGGGCTGCTCGTGCTCGCGGTGCTCCCGGGCGACCCGGCGAAGCTGAGCTGGTTCGCCGCCGCGGTCCAACTGGTGGTCGGCGGCGCGGCGATCGGCGGCACGTACCTCGGGCTGGCCATGCTGCTGCGGATCGGGGAGATCACCGAGGTGGTCGGCATGGTCCGGCGGCGGCTCGGGCGCTGAGCGCCCACCCGTGACCGACGGTGAACGAGGATCACCAGGCTGGGGATACGGCTGTGGATAACTCGGGATTCCGCCGTCCAGTGGGCCTCTCGGCCTGTGGACAACCAACCGTACGGACGAGGGTGCCCAGGCCGGGACGGGGAAAGCACCGGCACGCCACACCGGGACGCCCCTGCGCCGATCACTTGCCGTCAACCTCTAGATTGGCGGTGCGTGTTCGCTGCGGCTGGCTTCCCGCCCGCCGCGGCGGGAAGATGACATGTCGGAGAACCGGGCATCCCGGGTAAGGTCGCTCTCGACGGGTACGTCCGGCGTCGACGTGGGCGTCGACGCCGACCGTGCCGGTTCCACCGAAGCCAGAGCGGGAAGCCACATGCCCAGCAGCACGGGTCCATCGATCGACACGATCACCGAGGGAGGACGGGTGACCCAGGTCGGCGAGGGTCAGGAAGCGGAGGAGAGTTCTCCCGCGGTCGTGACCCTCGGTGCTCCCACGGTCGGTGAGCTCCTCGCCGAGCGCTACGAACTGGTCGAGCACATCAACAACGACAGTGCCGGCCGGCTGGTCTGGCGCGGGGTCGACGTGGTGCTGCGCCGGCCCGTCGCGGTGGTCCTCCGCTACCCCGGCGGCGACTCCGCCACCGAGATGCTCCAGGCCGCGGTCGCGGCCAGTCGGGTCATCCACCCCAATCTGGTCGGCGTCTACGACG
Organism: Micromonospora sp. NPDC051141; assembly: GCF_044455765.1. NCBI lineage: Bacteria > Bacillati > Actinomycetota > Actinomycetes > Micromonosporales > Micromonosporaceae > Micromonospora > Micromonospora sp. NPDC051141. The sequence goes on along the minus strand of NZ_JBITFD010000004.1, from coordinate 405,261 downwards.
CGATCGACGAGGACGACCGGGCCTACGTGGTCCGCGAGTGGGTGGACGGCCAGTCGCTGCGGGAGCTGGTCGCCGCCGACGGGCCGCTTGACCCGGCCCGCGCGACCGCGATCGGCAACGCCGTCGCCAGCGCCCTGGCCGCGGTGCACGCCACCGGCATGGTGCACGGCAACCTCCACCCCGGCACCGTGATGATCAGCGACGACGGCCGGGTGGTGTTGGCCGACGCGCGCACCGACGGGGCGGACAGCCAGGAGAACGACCTGCGGGCTGTCGGCGGGGTGCTCTACTTCGCGCTGACCGGGCACTGGCCGCACGGTGAGGCCCCGCTGCACGGCGCCACCGCCGGGCACGGCCGGGCCGCCCTGCCGGACGCCGTCCGGGACGCCAGCGGCAGCATCGCCGCGCCCCGGCAGGTCCGCGCCGGGGTGCCGGCGTATCTCGACGACCTCACCATGGACCTGCTCGACCCGGAGATCGCCCCGCCCTCGTCGGACGTGCTCTCCGCCGAGCTGAGCCGGCTCGACATCCCGGCCGACGAGCAGTTCCTGGAGCAGGCCGGCCCGCTGCGCTTCACCGCCGACCCCGGCGAGGAGCCGTCGTCCCCGCTGGCCGCGGCCGGCGGGCGCAAGGTCGCCCTGGGCATCGCCGGCCTGCTGGTGGTCGCGCTTGTCGGTCTGCTCGTCGGGATCAGCGTGCTCGGGGGCGGTGACGACGACGCCAAGGAGCCGGTGGCCCAGCCCACCAACAGCGCCCCCGCCACGGGCGGCAGCACCGAGGCGGCCCCGCCGGTCCGCAAGCTCACCGTCTCCGACGTCCGGATCATCGACCCGGAGAGCGGGGACCGCGCCGAGGTGCGGAACGCCGAGAAGGTCATCGACGGCAGCGACGACGAGGGCTGGGAGACCCAGACCTACCGGAACAACGGCAAGTTCGGCGGCCTGAAGAAGGGCATGGGCGTCTGGATCGACCTGGGTGCCCCGCACACGGTCAAGTCGCTCCAGGCCACGCTCTCGTCCACCGGCGCCTCGGCCGAGCTGCGTGCCGGCACCAACGGTGAGTTCCCCTCCACCTCCAAGGGCGACAAGGACCTCGTCGCGGCGTACCCCACCGTGATCGGGCAGCCGTTCGAGGACCACGACGGCACCAAGATGACGTTCAACGGGTTCGACCCCGCCCAGAAGTACCAGTACCTCCTCTTCTGGATCACCGAGCTGCCGAAGAAGGACGACGGCAGCGGCTGGAAGATCGGGGTCCAGGAGATCACGGTCCAGGGCTCGTGAGCCGCTGGTCGGCGACCGGTGACGGCCCGCCGGCCGGCTCCGACCTGGAGCTGCTCCGGGCCCACGTCGCGGGCGACCGGGACGCCTTCACCGAGCTGTTCCACCGGCACCGCGACCGCCTCTGGGCGGTGGCGCTGCGGACCATCGGGGACCGCGAGGAGGCGGCCGACGCGCTCCAGGACGCGATGCTGTCGGCACACCGCGCCGCGGCCCGGTTCCGGGGCGACTCGGCGGTCACCACCTGGCTGCACCGGATCGTGGTGAACGCGTGCCTGGACCGGATGCGGCGACGCCAGACCCACGCCACCGTCCCGCTGCCCGACGGGGTGCACACCGACGGGGAGCCGGGACGCCACACCGGCGGCGTCGAACCGGCCGCGCCCGCCCCCGACCACGACACCGCGCTGGTGGTCCGGCAGGCGCTCGCAGCCCTGCCGGCGGAGCAGCGGGCCGCGCTGGTCCTGGTGGACGTGCAGGGCTACCCGGTGGCCGAGGTGGCCCGGATCCTCGACGTCGCCGAGGGGACGGTGAAGAGCCGGTGCGCCCGGGGTCGGGCGCGGCTCGCCGTGCTGCTGGGGCACCTGCGCACCGGCGCCGACGACGCCGTGCACGTGCCGCAGGTCACCGCAGGGAACCGCCGGCGGCCCGAGGGCGTCGGATCCTCGTCGGGACTCACCCGGCCGGACGCCAGCCAGGAGGAGCCGTGAGTTCGCGGGAGTTCAGCGAGGTCGACCACGACCTCCTCGCCGACTACCTCGGCGGGGCGCTGGACGGCACCCCCGAGCAGGCCACCGTGGCCCGGCTGGTCGAGCAGGACCCGGCCTGGCGCGCGGCGTACGCGGACCTGGCCGGCGCGCTCGACCTGGTGCACGCCGAGCTGGCCGACTGGGCGTCGTCGTCCGCGCCGGAGCTGCCGGTGGCGGTCGCCGACCGGATCACGGCCGCGCTCGCCGGCGCCGGTCCCGCCCCGGCCGCCGACCACGTGCCCGAACCCGCCGGTCGGGATGCGACGCCGGTCACCGTGCCGACGCAGCCCGGCCGGACGACCCGCCCACCCGGCACCGTCACCCGTCCCGACCGGCACACCGGGCCGGGGCGACGTACCCGGCGTTGGGCCCGGGTCGCCGGGCCGGTGGCACTGGCCGCCGCCTCGGTCGCCGCGGTCGGTCTCGGCGTCGGCCGGCTGTCGGACACGGGTGGGGACAGCAGCACCGCCGGTCGACCGGCCGGGGAGGCGGCGCCGGCGGCGGGTGCGCCGTACCGGACCACCGGGCCGGCCGTACGCAGCGGCACGGACTGGACCCCGGAGCGCCTCGGGCGGGACGCCAAGGCGATGTCGGCCCGACCGGACATGGCCGGGCCGTCGGGCGCGGCGGACAACGGCCGGGAGACCCCCCTGGCCACCGACAAGTACCGCGTCGGCGCCGTGGGCGGGTTGGACCGGCTCGCCCGTCCGGAGGCGCTGGCCGCCTGCCTGACCGCGATCGGCGCCGAGCACGGCGCGGCACCGCTCACCGTCGAGCTGGTCGACTACGCCCGGTTCCAGGGCAGTCCGGCGCTGGTGGTGACGTTCTCGGACGCCGGCGGGGCCCGTTGGGCCTGGGTGAGTGGGCCGGAATGCGGCGTACCCGGGTCCGGAGCGGACACCCGGTTCCGTACGCGGGTAGGGTGAAACCGCGGCGGTCAGGGGTCCTGTCCCGCCACGTGACCTGACCCACCGGATGACCGGCTCGGGAATCCCCGCTTCGTACGATGACGTTCTGGAAGTCAGGCGCCGGCGCTCTGTGCGGTCGGCACTCGGATCGACATCGGTGCGTACCGGTGACGAACACACACATCGGGAGACGGCAGTGGACGAGGTCCGCAACCTGATCATCATCGGCTCCGGGCCGGCCGGCTACACTGCGGCGGTCTACGCCGCGCGCGCCAACCTCAAGCCACTGGTGATCGAGGGCGTGCAGTCCGGTGGCGCGCTGATGACCACCACCGAGGTGGAGAACTTCCCCGGTTTCGCCGACGGGATCCTCGGCCCCGAGCTGATGGACAACATGCGCAAGCAGGCCGAGCGGTTCGGCGCGGAGTTCCTCACCGACGACGTGACCCGGGTCGAGCTGAAGGACACCGGCGAGATCGGCTCGGGCGCGGTGAGCACGGTCTGGGTGGGCGAGACCGCATACCGGGCCCGCGCCGTCATCCTCTCCACGGGTTCGGCGTGGCGTCCGCTGGGCGTGCCGGGCGAGCAGGAATACCTCGGCCACGGCGTGTCGTCCTGCGCCACCTGTGACGGCTTCTTCTTCCGTAACCAGCACATCGTGGTGGTCGGCGGCGGCGACTCGGCCATGGAGGAGGCGAGCTTCCTCACCCGTTTCGCCGAGTCGGTGACGATCATCCACCGCCGCGACTCGTTCCGGGCCAGCAAGATCATGGCGGAGCGGGCGCTGGGCAACGAGAAAATCAAGGTGGAGTGGAACTCCACGGTCGAGGAGATCCTCGGCGCGGACGGCAAGGTCACCGGCGTACGGGTGCGCGACGTGCACACCGGCCAGACCAAGCTGCTCGACGTCACCGGCGTGTTCGTGGCGATCGGCCACGACCCGCGCAGCGAGCTGTTCCGCGACCAGGTGGAGCTGGACGACGAGGGTTACGTGAAGGTGCAGGCGCCGAGCACCCGCACCAACGTGCCGGGCGTGTTCGCCGCCGGCGACGTGGTCGACCACACCTACCGGCAGGCCATCACGGCGGCCGGCACCGGATGTGCGGCCGCGCTGGACGCCGAGCGGTTCATCGCCACCCTGCAAGGCTGAGAATTTCACCAAAGGGAGAAAGGGTTCATCGTGGGAGCAACCAAGGCGGTCACGGACGCGAGCTTTGCCAGCGACGTGCTGAAGTCCGACAAGCCGGTCCTGGTCGACTTCTGGGCGGAGTGGTGCAGTCCGTGCCGCAAGGTCTCGCCGCTCCTGGAGGAGATCGCGGGCGAGATGAGTGACCAGGTCACCATCGTCAAGCTCAACATCGACGAGAACCCCGAGACGGCACGCGCCTACCGGGTGATGTCCGTGCCGACGCTGACCATCTTCAAGAACGGCGAGCCGGTGCAGTCGATCGCCGGCGCCAAGCCGAAGGGCGAGCTGCTCAAGCTCATCGAGTCGGCGCTCTGACCGACCCGACACCGCCGGAGCCCCCGTCACCCCACCCGGGTGTCGGGGGCTCCGGCGTTCCTGACCTGCGTGAACCCGAACCCGCCGGGTAACCGGCCACGGTACGCTCCGTAAGCGTCCGTCGGAGCTACCGCCTCCGCCAGCGCCCGTGCAGAGGGGGTCGTCGTGCGTCCGATCCGACCCGGTGACCGGGGCCCCGCGGTGGCCGAGATCCGAACCGTGCTCGCCGGCCTGGAACTGCTGCCCACCGACGGCCGCGCCGACGACTACGACGCCGCGACGGAACGCGCGGTCCGCGCCTTCCAGCAGTCCCGTGGCCTCAGCGTCGACGGGCGGGTGGGCGCGGAGACCTGGCGGGCGCTGGACGCGGCCCGCTGGCGGTTCGGCGCCCGCGCGCTCTACCACGCGGTGCCCGAGCCATTGACCGGCGAGGACGTCCGTTCGCTCCAGGAACGCCTGCTGGAGATGGGGTACGACGTGGGCCGCGCCGACGCCATCTACGGCATCCGCACCTCCCGCGCGGTGGCCCAGTTCCAACGCGAGATGGGGCTGAAGCCGGACGGGTCGTGCGGCCCGCACACCGTCAACGCGCTGCGCCGGCTCGGCCGCAAGGTGGTCGGCGGGCGCCCGCAGTGGCTACGCGAGTCCGACGCCATCCGGCAGGCCGGGCCGACGCTCGTCGGCCGGACCGTGGTGATCGACCCGGGCCACGGCGGCACCGACAGCGGCGTGGTGGTGCCCGACGGCTCGCTGCGCTGGACCGAGGCGGACCTCGTGCACGACCTCGCCAGCCGGCTGGAGGGGCGGCTGGCGGCGGCCGGCGTACGGGTACAGCTCACCCGGGGCCCGTCGTCCCCGACCTGCCTGCCGGACGCGGACCGGGCCCAGCTCGCCAACTCGCTCGGCGCGGACGTGTTCATCTCGCTGCACACCGACGGGCACGCCAATCCGGCGGCCGACGGCGTCGCCACCTACCACTACGGCACCGACAACGGCGTCACCTCGGCCACCGGGGAGCGCCTGGCCGGGCTGGTGCAGCGGGAGATCGTGGCCCGCACCGGGCTGCGCGACTGCCGCACCCACGCCAAGGCGTGGGACCTGCTCCGGCTCACCCGGATGCCGGCGGTCCGCGTCGAGGTGGGTTACCTGACCTCCCCCACCGACCGGGGCCGGCTGGTCGACCCGCGCTTCCGCGACCGGGTGGTCGAGGCGATCGTGGCCGGGGTGCAGCGGATGTACCTGCCGATCGAACGGGACGTGCCGACCGGCTCGATCGACGTCAGCGAGCTGCGGGCGATCGTGGCCGCCGGCACCGTTATCGACTGAGCCGGTCAGCTCGTCGAGCGGGTGGCCGGCGCCGGCCGCACCGGCCGCAGCAGCGTCTCCGGGCTCATCGAGCCGAGCAGCTTCTCCAACGCGTACTCGACGTCGGACTTCCAGCTCAGCGCCGTGCGCAGCTCCAGCCGCAGGCGCGGGTAGCGGGGGTGCGGGCGGACCGTCTTGAAGCCCACCGAGAGGAAGAAGTCGGCCGGCGCGACACACGCCCGGGTGGGGCCGTCCGGCTCGTCACCGAACTTGGCGTCGCCGAACGCCTCGATGGCCTTGATGCCACGCTTGGTGAGGTCGCGCGCCACGCCCTGCACCAGCATCCGGCCCAGACCGCCGTCGGCGAACGCGGGCACCACGTGCGCGGTCATCAGCAGCGCCGCGTCCGCCGAGACCGGCGACGTCGGAAACGCCATCGAACGCGGGACGTACGCCGGCGGGGCGTACATGACGAAACCGGCCGGCATGCCGTCGACGTAGACCAACTTGCCGCAGGAACCCCACTCCAGCAGCGTCTGGGAGACCCACGCCTCCTTCTCCAGGCCCGGGTCACCGCCCGCGCAGGCCCGCTCCGCGGAGACCGGATCCAGCTCCCAGTAGACGCACCGCCGGCAGGATCGAGGAAGGTCCTCCAGGGTGTCAAGCGTCAGGCTGACCAGACGTCGCGACATGAGCGCACCCCACCAACAGTCTCGGAGCGTCGGTCACCGCGGTGTGCCGCCGCCCTCCTGCTCCCGACGAGCGATCGTACGCTTCCGCCCGCCGACGCGGGAGGGGACGCGCGAACGCCCACCCGGGCGACGGACCCGGAGTCCGGGATGTGGACGTGTCCACACGGCGGGTTCCGCGCCGGTCACCAGGGACTACGATCGACCAATCGGCCGCGCGCCGCCATTGGATGCCGGCATCGCGGGTACCACACCGGGCGGCAGCCCCGCCGACACCCGACCGAGGTGATGTCATGACCGGCACGACGCTCGACGACTACACCGACCGGTACGCCCGCCGCGTCCGGGGGATGACCGCCTCCGAGATCCGGGCGCTCTTCGCGGTCGCCAGCCGGCCGGAGGTCGTCTCGCTCGCCGGCGGAGCGCCCTACATCGCCGCGCTGCCGCTCGACGCGGTGGGCGAGATGCTCGGCCGGCTCGGCGCCGAGCACGGTGCCACCACCCTCCAGTACGGCATCGGCCAGGGCACCCTGGAGCTGCGCGAACGGATCTGCGAGGTGATGGCCCTCTCCGGGATCGACGCCTCCTGCGGGGCCTCCCCCGAGGACGTGGTGGTGACCGTCGGCGGGCAGCAGGCGCTCGACCTGGTGGCCCGCCTCTTCCTGGACCCGGGCGACGTGGTGCTCGCCGAGGGCCCGACCTACGTCGGCGCGCTCGGGGTGTTCCAGGCCGCCCAGGCGCAGGTGACCCACGTGCCGATGGACGACCAGGGCCTGATCCCGGAGGCGCTGGAGGTGGCCATCGCCGACCTGGCCCGGGCCGGCCGGCGGGTGAAGTTCCTCTACACCATCCCGACGTACCAGAACCCGGCCGGCGTGACGTTGAGCGAGGAGCGGCGCGAACGGGTGCTCGACATCTGCGAGCGCGCCGGCCTGCTCGTGGTGGAGGACGACCCGTACGGTCAGCTCGGTTTCGAGGGCGAGGCGCCGGCGCCGCTGCGGGCCCGGCGGCGCGACGGGGTCTTCTACCTGAGCACCTTCTCCAAGACGTTCGCCCCCGGCCTGCGGGTGGGCTGGATCCTCGCCCCGCACGCGGTGCGCGACAAGCTGGTCATCGCCAGCGAGGCGCAGATCCTCTGCCCCAGCGTCTTCGCGCAGTCCGCCGTCTCGACGTACCTCGGCACCATGCCGTGGCGGGAGCAGCTCAAGACCTACCGGGAGGTCTACCGCGAGCGTCGGGACGCGCTGCTCGGCGCGCTGACCGACCTGATGCCGGCCGGCACCACCTGGACCACCCCGACCGGAGGCCTCTTCGTGTGGGCCACCCTGCCGGACGGGCTGGACGCCAAGGCGATGATGCCGCGGGCCGTCGCCGCCCGGGTCGCGTACGTGCCCGGCACCGGCTTCTACGCCGACGGAACGGGCACGTCCAACATGCGGCTCAACTACTCCTTCCCGCCGCCGGAGCGGATCCGGGAGGGCGTGCGCCGGCTGGCCGGCGTGATGGAGCAGGAGATCGCCATGCGGAAGGTCTTCGGCGCGGTCGGCAACGCCGGGCCACGCCGACGCCAGGGCGGCTCCGACGCGCCCGGCCCCGACTTGGCATGATGCCGGCATGGCCGTCACCCCCGCCGCACCGACACCCGTGACCGGTTCCTCCGCCGACGAGTTGCACGTGCTCGTGCTCGCCGGCGGTCTCTCCTACGAGCGGGACGTCTCCCTGCGGTCCGGCCGCCGGGTGCTGGACGCGCTGCGCGCGGTCGGCGTACAGGCGGAGCTGCGGGACGCCGACGTCGCGCTGCTGCCCGCGCTGGCCGCCGACCCGCCGGACGCGGTGGTCATCGCCCTGCACGGCGCCACCGGCGAGGACGGCTCGCTGCGCGGCGTGCTCGACCTGTGTGACGTGCCCTACGTCGGTTGCGACGCCCGCTCCTCCCGGCTGGCCTGGGACAAGCCCTCCGCCAAGGCCGTCCTGCGCGAGGCCGGCATCCCCACGCCGGACTGGGTGGCGCTGCCGCACGACCGCTTCTCCGAGCTGGGCGCGGTCGCCGTCCTGGACCGGATCGTCGACCGCCTCGGGCTGCCGTTGATGGTCAAGCCGGCGCAGGGCGGTTCCGGGCTGGGCGCCGCCGTGGTCCGGGACGCCGCGTCGCTGCCGGCCGCCATGGTCGGCTGTTTCGCGTACGACCAGACGGCGCTGGTGGAGCGCTACGTGCCCGGCATGGACGTGGCGGTGTCCGTGCTCGACCTGGGCGACGGCCCGCAGGCCCTGCCCCCGGTCGAGATCGTGCCCCGTAACGGCGTCTACGACTACGCGGCCCGCTACACGGCGGGGCGCACCACCTGGCACGCGCCCGCCCGACTCGACGCCGCCACGACCGCTCAGGTGACCGACGTGGCGCTCGCCGCGCACACCGCGCTCGGCCTGCGGGACGTGTCCCGCGTCGACCTGATCGTCGACGCGGAGGGCCGGCCGCACGTGCTGGAGGTCAACGTCTCGCCCGGCATGACGGAGACCTCGCTGCTGCCGCTGGCGATCCAGGCGGCCGGGCTCGACTTCGGCCGCGTCCTGGGCTCGCTGGTGGGCCGGGCCGCCGCCCGCCGCTGAACTCACCCGGCCGGCGCCACCACTCTCACTCTCGGTTCGGACCGGCCGCTCCTGTCGCCGGCTCCGCGTCGCCGTCCGACGCCGTCGGCCCGGCGTCACCGGTCGCGGGCTTGCCATCCCCGTCGCGAGGGCTGCCGTCCGGCAGTTGCCCGGAAGGCGGGTCATCGTCGGCGTCGTCGGCCGACCCCACCGGCTCGGCCTCCGGGATCTCGTCCGCCGCTTCGATCACCGACGCCGTCTCCTCCTCGGGTTCCTCGGTGGTGTCCGCCGGCGCCGGCGAGGAGAGGCTCGACGGCGCCTGCCACCGGATGCGCGGCGGTTCGGCGAGCGGTCGGCCGCCGAACTCGGCGAGCCACGCCGCCACCATGGCGAGGTTCTCCCGCCACTGCTCCTCGGAGATCGGCGGCAGGATCGAGTCCCACAGCGACAGGAACGTGCCCCGCAGTTGCAGCCGCCCGTACGGGCGGGCCAGGAACCACATGTGCAGGTGCGCCGACCCGTCGCCCCAACGGTTGACGTGCACCCGGGCGACCCCGTCCAGCGAGCGGATGGCCCGCTCCAGCCGGACGGTCATCACCCCCAGTTCGGCGGCGAGCAGGTTCGGCAGGTCACCGAGGTCCAGGTGGGAGCGGGACTCCAGGATCAGCACCATGGGCAGTCCGGTGGGCCGGTCCATGGTGCGGACCCGCCACCGCTCACCGACCCAGATGTACGCCTCGTCGGGCGCGTTGCAGGCGGTGCACTCCCGGTCCTCCTCGCCCCGACGGGGAGGTTCGACCGGAACGGGATCGTCGAGCTGCTTGACGCGAAGATCGCCCTCGAAAGGGAAGGAGGGCCACTGGGTGAAGTCCGGGACTGAGGGAGGGGTGTCCTGCACGACGCTGACCCTAACGGAGTTGGCGACGCCTGTCCCTCCCCGTTCCCACCGGAGTCGAGGCCGCTTCGACGATCCACAGCGCGTTGTCCACCACGTTGTCCACAGGCCGCCGAGATCACCACCACAGTGCGTCATCCACAGCTCAGCAAGGGTTTCCGGGCGTTGTTTCACGTGAAACGGAGTGAGCCTGTGGACAACCGCTGTGGATAACTTCTGCGGTCGTGAGCCGTCCCGTCGACCCTTCCGTTCAACGAGCGGAGTGCTCCGACGCACCGGCCCAGAGGGGGTCAGTCCTGGCCCGTGGGCTGACCCGTTTCACGTGAAACGGAGCGTTCCATGACTCCTGGACGCGCGGGGTCGTCACGGTTCAGGCGCTGGAGGAGGTGCCGCGCTCGCTTGGAGGCGACCCTCTTCCGTTTCACGTGAAACCAGGGCTACGGGGATCGCCGGGTTCAGGGCCCGCCGCCGCGCACGTGCTCGCCCGCCGCCGCAGGAACGCTCGCCCGCCCACACGAAGAAGCCTTCCGTCGCCACTCACGAATCCATCCCGGACAGGGTGCTCGCTGGTGTATGCCCGGTGATGGACTGCGGGGCGGTGGCACCGATGGTCCTCCCGGGCATCGTTGACGCGCCCCCAGTGGGATACGTCCAGGAAGTGGTTCCGGCTGCGAAGGTGCGGGACGTACGAGCGGCGTCAATCGGCGCGCCGCAGCGGCGTGCTTCGGGCCGACTCGGGCTGCCTCAGACGCCGGCTTGCCGGGTTGCCGCAGGTCTCCCGCCAACCTCTCGACGCCCGAACTCGTCCTACCGGTCGACTCACGCCTGAAGCGCTCCCAGACCCGGCCGCGCCGCGTGGTCGGATCTGCTCGGGTCTTCAGCGCTCCGTAGGAAAGGCATCGCATCCGTCCCGGGCGGAGACCTCATTTCGAAGCCGCCGGCCGATGCCGGCCCGCGCAAAGTGCGGCCAGGGGGATGTGCGGCTTGAGCGCGACGCTCGCCTCTGCCGTCGCGGGGCACCGGAACCGCTTGGGTGCTGCGCCGGGCAGCTCGGCCACGCTGCGCCGGTAACTCGGCCACGCTGCGCCGGTAACTCGGCCGCGCTGCGCCGGTCACTAAGCAGGCTGTGCCGGTAACTCGGCGAGGCTGCGCCGGTGACTGAGCCAGGATGTGGCAGGGATTGCCGCGAAGCTGCGGGACGGCTGCCCTTCGACGCGCCGTTCCCGATGCGGCACACCTGTACCGCGGCGCCCCTACCTGTCGCGCCCGTGTTTGCCGTCATGGGCACCATCGCGAGGCCAGGCTTGTCATGCGGGAAGCGGGTGATCCCCGGCCCCCGGCGGCCCGCCGGTGATCGACCGGGTGCCGGCCCGGGCGCACCACGCACGCCGCCACAGGACAGCACGACGGGCAAGGCCGATGATCAGCCGGGTCGAGGCAGATCGGCTCAACGACACGGCGAGGCTCTGGTCGGGAGGGGAGAAGATCGAGCAGGGCCGGCGACAAACACGCCGCCGTCGCCACGGCTCGTTCGCGTGCAACGAGCAACGCAAGGACCGCGTGTTGGCCTACTGGGCGGGGGCGGTGCCTATCCGGATCGAGACCATCAAGGCGGATGGGAAACGCGCTTGCGGGGTCCTGACAGGCCCGGGCCGTTTCACGTGAAACAGCACCGCTGGCCCTACCGCTCACGCCCCCGCACCGGCCCGGCGCGTTCCACGGCTGGGGGTGCCGGCGCTCGACAGTTGCTCGCGTCGAGCGCCGCAGGACCAGCGAACGGCATCGGTGGCAGCGCGGCGCGCCCGGGTGACCAACGATCGGGGCGCGTCACGTCCGACGAACGCCAACGGGCGTGAGGCGCAGCACGTCGAGCGAACGACAACGGGCGCAAGGCGCAGCATTGTTGGGGCAAACCGCAGCGGCGGACCGGGTGCCCGGAATGCCACCGGCCGCACCCCTCAACGGGTGTGCGGCCGGTCGGGTCGGGCAGTGAGTCACTCCTCGGGCTGTTCCTCCTGGCCCACCCCGATGATGCCGACGATCCGCTCCAGGTCGTCGACGGTCGCGAACTCGATCGTGATCTTGCCTTTGCTCCGGCCGATGTCGACCTTCACGCGAGTGTCGAAGCGGTCGGAGAGCCGGTCGGCGAGATCGGAGAGCGCGGGAGCATGCGCCTTGGTCCGCCGCTTGGCCGCAGGGGGCTTTGCCGGCCCCTCAGCCAGCGCCAGAGCCACCAACTCCTCGGTGCCGCGTACTGATATGCCTTCGGCGACGATCCGCGTGGCGAGCTTCTCCTGGGCCTCACCGTCATCGAGGCTGAGCAGCGCCCGGGCATGGCCGGCGGAGAGTACCCCGGCGGCGACCCGCCGCTGCACGGCCCCGGGGAGGTTCATCAGGCGAATGGTGTTGGAGATCTGCGGTCGGCTACGGCCGATCCGGCGGGCCAGTTCCTCGTGGGTGGCACCGAACTCCTCCAGCAACTGCTGGTAGGCCGCCGCCTCTTCGAGCGGGTTCAGGTTGGCGCGGTGGATGTTCTCCAGCAGCGCGTCCCGGAGCATCGCGTCGTCCTTGGTCTCCCGGACGATGGCGGGAATGCTCTCCCGACCGACCGCCTGGGCGGCACGCCAGCGCCGCTCACCCATGACGAGTTCGTACTTCTCGCCGTCGAGCTGCCGCACGACGATCGGCTGGAGGAAGCCGACCTCCTGGATCGAGGTCTTCAGCTCCTCCAACGCCTCCTCGTCGAAGACGTGGCGCGGCTGCTTCGGGTTCGGCACGATGCTGTCGACCGGGATCTCGGCGAAGCGGGCACCCGGCACCGGACTCAGCTCGAACTCCGGCTCGGCGGCCGGCCTGCCGCGGTCGAGAACCGCACCGGCCCCGGTGGGGGGCGGATCCGCGACGGGAAAAGCCGGGGTGGCCACCGTCGGGACGGATGCCTCATCGGCCTCCGGCGGGGCGACGTCCGGCGCCGGCCCGGTGGGGATGAGGGCGCCGAGCCCTCGGCCCAGACCGCCGCGGGGACGGTTCTTCATGCGACGCCTCCCAGCGACTTCTCCGCACTACGCATTCCGGCTCACCGGCTCCTTGACCCCTCGTTCGGCGATCTCCTGGGCGGCCTCGAAGTAGCTCGTGGCACCCCGCGAACCGGGATCGTAGGTCATGACCGACTGGCCGTAGCTCGGTGCCTCGGAGACACGCACGTTGCGGGGAATAACGGCCTGGAGCACCTTGTCCCCGAAATGGTTCCGGACGTCCTGCTCCACCGCGTCGGCCAGCCGGGTACGCCGGTCGTACATGGTCAACAGGATGGTGGAGACGTCGAGCTTCGGGTTGAGGTGCTGGCGTACCAGGTTGATGTTGTTGATCAGCTGGTTGAGCCCTTCGAGCGCGTAGTACTCGCACTGGATGGGGATCAGCACCTCCTGCGCGGCCACCAACGCGTTGACGGTCAGCAGGCCGAGCGAGGGCGGGCAGTCGATGAAGACGTAGTCGAAGTGGCCGGGGTACGCCTCGATGGCGCGCGACAGGCGGGACTCCCGGGCGACCACCGAGACCAGCTCGATCTCGGCGCCGGCCAGGTCGATGGTCGCCGGCACGCACCACAGGTTGGGGATGCCCTCGACCGCCTGGGCCACCTCCTCCAGCGGCACGCTGTCGATGAGGCAGTCGTAGACGTCCGGCACACCGGTGTGGTGTGGCACGTTCAGCCCGGTGGACGCGTTGCCCTGCGGGTCGAGATCGACCACGAGCACGCGGTTGCCGTGCAGCGCGAGCGCCACCGCCAGGTTCACGGTGGTGGTGGTCTTGCCCACGCCACCCTTCTGGTTGGCGACGCACATCACCCGGGTCCGGTCGGGGCGGGGCATGTTGACCTCGCCACTGGGATTCAGGATCTGCACGGCGCGCATCGCCTCCATAGCCAACGGTGGGTCATCCTCTTCGCGCGTCGGGGTTTCACGTGAAACGTACGTGTCGGCTGCTGCCTCGTCCCCGTATCCGGCGACCGGTGGCGTGTCGGCCGACACCGGGTCCGGGACGGGCTGGTGCGGTACGGCGGAGACCGGCGGTTGTGGTTCGTAACGGGCGGGGATCGCGACGTTGGCCCGCACCGATGCCGGTCGCGGGGACGGGGCGTTCACCGGGCCGTCGCTCGGGTCGTGCGGTTCGCGGGCCGGCGGGACGTTGGCCGGTGCGGACGAGACCGGTCGGAGAGAGCCCGCCACCGACGCCTCCGGCCGGTGGGCCGGGTCGACGGGAGAAGGCGACAAGGCGTCACGGAAATCGTTCACCGCCCACTCCTGGTAGCTGGTTTCACGTGAAACGGAACCGTCCGGGGCTCGCCCGCCGGCGCCGGTCAGCCGTGGCTCGTCGTACCTGCCGTCGTCATGCACCTGTCATCCCTACCCGCTCCGGATGGTCGGTCCGCACCGTCGATCGGGCCTCCGCTGTGCGCGGCGTCACCGGCCGGCGAAACGGTCGGGTCGGGTGCCGCCCGGCACCGCCGCTCCACACTATCGACGCGCGGTCAGCCTACGGCCGACGGGCGTGGCGGGTCCATGTCGGGTTGTGATCGATCCGGTCACGCCCCACGGGTCCAACGACCCGTGGGGCATCCGGAAAGCCTGCTCCGCTCAGCGATCCCGGTTACGGTCGCCACGTCGGCGACCGCCACGCGAGCGCTTCGCCTTCGGCTTCTTCGGGTTGACCACCCGTTCCCGGACCACCTCGACCACCGTTGCCGCCGGATCGATCAATCCGGTCCCGCACCGGTGCAGGGTGGGCTCCCCGCCGCCGAGCCGGGTCACCGCATCGGCGTGCTCGGCGATCTCCTCGGCCGCGGAGGCGCCCTTGAGCGCCAGCAGCCGGCCGCCCGGCACGATCAGCGGGAGACACCAGCCGGCGAGCCGGTCCAGCGGGGCCACGGCCCGTGCGGTGACGATGTCGGCGGAGAGCGGATCGCGGTCCCGGGAACCGGCCGCCGCCTCGTCGGCCCGCCCCCGGAACACCCGGACGGACCGGGTCAGGCCGAGGCGCTGCACCGCTTCCACCAGGAAGGCGACCCGGCGGGCGAGCGGTTCGACAAGGGTCACGGTGAGATCCGGGCGGGCGATCGCCAGCACCAGGCCGGGGAGTCCGGCACCGGAACCGACGTCGATCACGCGGGCGTCCGCCGGGATCCGCTCCGCCACCACGGCGCAGTTGAGCAGGTGCCGGTCCCAGAGCCGGGGCGTCTCGCGGGGCCCGATCAGGCCCCGGAGCACACCCTCGGTGGCCAGGAGTTCGGCGTACGCGGCGGCGAGGTCGAGCCGGTCGCCGAAGAGGGCGCGTGCGGCCTCCGCCAGCTCCGGCGGCAATGTGGCGTCGGCCGGGTCGGGCGCGGCACCCGCGACGGGCCCGTCCACCGTGGACGGCTCGGAAACGGCTGCCGGATCCGCGAAGGCCGGCACCGCCACCACGTCCGGTTCGGCGAAGAACGGGTCGACCGTCCCGGCCGGAGCGTCGGCGTCGACGGGCTCAGCCGCTGCCGGCACGTCACCGGAGAAGGCCGGTGTCACCTCGGTGGCGGCGGGAGGCTCGGTGCCGTCCACCGTCGTGGTGTCGCCGGAGAACTCGGGATCGACCGCGGCCTCGGGCGCGTACGCCGGATCAGCCGGCCGGTCCTCGTCGGAGCGGAACGGGTCGGGGGTCGTTTCGGGCCGCACAGCCGGCGGCCCGGGTGGCGTACCACCCGGGCCGGCCACGGCGTCCGCCGTCGTGTCGTCGGAGGTCACTGACCTCAGTCCGCAACCGGCCGGACGACGATGCGGCGGTTCGGCTCCACGCCCTCGGACTCGCTCTCCACACCGCTCATCGCGTTGACCACGTCGTGCACGCACTTGCGCTCGAACGCCGACATCGGCTCCAGGCGCACCGGCTCGCCGTGCTCCTTGACCTTCTCGACCGCGTTCTTGGCGACCGCGGCCAGTTCCTTGCGCCGGGCGGCCCGGTAGCCGCCGACGTCCAGCAGCAGGCGGCTCGGCGTGCCGGTCTGCCGGAACACCGCCAGGCGGGCCAGCTCCTGGAGTGCCTCCAGGGTGGCGCCGCGCTGGCCGACCAGGTTCTGCAGTCGACCGCCGACCACCTCGACGACGGGCCGGCCACCGGAGACCAACTCGTCGATGTCGCCGTCGTAGTCGAGGATGTCCAGCAGGCCCTCGACGTAGTCGGCGGCGATCTCGCTCTGCCGGAACAGGTCGCTGTCGGCCGGGGCCTTCTTCTCCCGGGTCCCGGCCGTGCCCTCGTCGGTCTCGGTGGCGGCAGCCGCGGGGATCTCCTCGTCCACGGACTGGTCGGCGCTGGGGATGCTGGTGTCGGTCACGGGTCTCATCTCCGTACTCGCTCGGCCGGACCGTCGAGGTCCGCTTGTCTCCCGGGGGCCGGCGGGAGGTTCGCCGGATGCCCCTCGGGCACGTCCGTACGGGCCAGTGTCGCCCGTGACCGCGCGTCGCGCGGCGGTTCCGGCCCGGCGCCGACTCCTCGGGTGCTGCTCGGGTCCGGAGGGGCCGCCACCGGTCGCGGCGGCGGCCCGGTGCGGCTCAGCCCTGCCGCTTGGCGGGGCGGTTGCCGCCCTTCTTCGGGTTGGTCGGCTTGGCGCCCGGCTTCGGACCGGCCACCTTCGGCGCGGCGGCCGGGGCCTTGGCCACCGGCGCGGCGGCCTTGCGACCGAACAGGCCACTGGTCTTGGCCGGCTGGGCGGTGGTCTTGCCGGCGGTGGCGGTGGCCTTCTTCGGCGGCACCAGCGGCGGGAACTTCCGCAGCACCCACTGCTGCTGGCCGAGCGTGAAGAGGTTGTTGGTGACCCAGTAGATGATCACACCGATCGGGAAGATCGAGCCCGAGACCAGCAGCGAGACCGGGATGCCGTAGAGCATCAGTCGCTGCACCATGCGCTGCTGCGGGTCCTCCGCCCAGCCGGTCTTGAGGATCATCTGCCGGCTGGTGAGGTAGGTCGTGGCGATCATGATGAGCACCAGGATGCCGGCGATCAGCTTCACGGTGCCGGTGTTCGCGCCCAGCGGGGCCAGGTCGGCGGCGGTCGAGCCGAACCGGCCGGAGATCGGGGCGGTGAAGAGCTTCGCGCTGGAGGCGCTGTTGAACTGGTCGGCCGTCCAGCCGTAGAGCGTCTTGCCGGGGTTCGTCGGGTTGAGCCGCTTGAGCGTGTGGAACAGGCCCAGGAAGACCGGGATCTGGAGGAACATCGGAAGGCAGCCCATCAGCGGGTTGGCCTTTTCCTTCCGGTAGAGCTCCATCATCTCCTTCTGGAGCGTCTCCCGGTCACCCTTGTGCTTCTCCTGGAGCTCCTTCACCTTCGGCTGGAGCGCCTGCATGGCCCGTTGCGACTTGATCTGCTTGACGAAGACCGGGAACAGGATCACCCGGACCGTCACCACCAGGAAGATGATGGCGAGGATCCAGGCCCAGTTCGTGCCGATGACCGCGCCGACCGGCACCCCGATGGCGTCCCAGGCCGAGTGCCAGGTCAGCAGGATCCACGAGATCGCGTAGTAGATCCAGTCGAGACTCAATTCTCAGGCTCCAGTCACGTCGGCACGGCGGCGACCGCCCGGCTCCGGCACCGGGTCGTGTCCACCTGGGTGAAAGGGGTGGCAGCGCGACAGCCGCCGGACCGTCAGCCAGGCTCCCCGCAACGCGCCGTGCCGGGACACCGCCTCCACGGCGTAGGCACTGCACGACGGGTAGAACCGGCAGCGGGCCGGCAGTGCCGGACTTATCCACCGACGGTACGCGATGATGGGTACCAGCAGCATGCGGGCACCGGTTGTCGGCGAGGGGGTCGTGGCGCCGCCGTTCATCGCGACCGCCGTCCCCGGGGGGCCCGTGCGGCGGCGAGCGCGGCGTCCAGGTCCGCCCCGAGTCGGGCGTACGCCGCGTCGGCGGCCGGGGGCAGGGCGCGTACCACCAGGGTGGTGCCGGCGGGCAGTTCGGCCAGGCGGTCCCGGACCAGGTCCCGCAGCCGGCGGCGGACCTTGTTGCGCACCACCGCGCCGCCGACGGCCTTGGACACGACGAAGCCGGCGCGGCGGGGTGCGGAGATCTCCGCACCGCTGCTCCGCGCCGGCTCCGGCGAAGGTGTCGCGGTGGACTCGGTCGGCTCGGGGAGCGTCAGGTGGACCACGACGGCGCCACGGCCGACGCGTCGGCCACCACGAACCGCTGCGGCGAAGTCGCTACTGCGCCGCAGTCGCTGTGCGGCGGCCAGCACGACTGCCCACGTCCCCGGACCCGGTCGGCCTCAGGCCGCCAGGCGGGTGCGGCCCTTGGCGCGACGGGTCGAAAGGATGGCGCGGCCGGCACGGGTGCGCATGCGCAGCCGGAAGCCGTGGGTCTTCGCGCGCCGGCGGTTGTTCGGCTGGTAGGTGCGCTTGCTCACGTCAGGCTCTCCGTTGTCGTACGCCCCGCGCGGCGGATCGCCCGGGGTCCTGTGCTGGTCCCGATCACCTCGACGGTGACCGCTGATCGACGCTGCCCGGCGAACCGGCCCCCGGTGGTGCTGGGGAGGTGGCCGCAGGCAACGAGCATCCATCACCCTAGCAGAGGGCGAGAGAGCATCCGCTCCAGCCTACGCAGCACCGCAATGACCGTCAAACCCTTCCCGCCCGGCCCCGACCTGCGCCGCGACGGCGGCCGACGGGGTCGTTTCCGGTGCGGTCGTCACCGCCTCAAGGGTGTCGGCGGTTGATGGCGCGGGGTCCGCGCTGTTAGCGTGCGCGATTGCGGTCGGCGTCGGGTGCCCGGGTTTGTCGCCGACCGGCAAGACCGGACAAGCTGTTGAATCGTTCGGCACGGTGAACCCGCTTCAGCGCCTCCGCCAATCAGGGGGGCAGGTCCGACCCGCGTCCGGTGGGCGGCCACAATCG
Source organism: Micromonospora sp. NPDC051141 (assembly GCF_044455765.1). NCBI lineage: Bacteria > Bacillati > Actinomycetota > Actinomycetes > Micromonosporales > Micromonosporaceae > Micromonospora > Micromonospora sp. NPDC051141. Next base: position 386,424 of record NZ_JBITFD010000004.1, on the reverse strand, counting down.
GTCGGTACACAGGCTGTGGATAACTTGTGGATGACGACCGGTCAGCCGTCCGGGCGGGCGTGAGGATCAGGCGAGGGGGTGGCACGACGGTGACCGGAGCGACAGACCTTGCCGCGGTGTGGGCGGCGGCCACCGAGGAACTCGCCGACGAGATCATCTCCGCCCAGCAACGGGCGTACCTCCGGCTGACCCGGCTCCGCGCGATCGTCGAGGACACCGCGCTGCTCTCCGTGCCGGACGCGTTCACCCGCGACGTGATCGAGTCCCGGCTCCGCCCGGCCATCACCGAGGCGTTGAGCCGCCGGCTCGGCCGACCGATCCAGGTGGCCGTCACCGTGCGGGTCCCCGACGACCCGAGCGGGCGACCGGCCGGCACGGTGTACCGCAGCGGCCCGGAACCGCTTCCCGACCGGGAGGGCGCGGTCAGTCTGCTCCCCGGATTCGACCGGGCCGGCCCGCCCCCCGAGTCCGCCTACCCCGCGCCCCGCCCGGAGCCCCAGTACGCGGCGGACGCCCGACCGGAGCATCCGCTGGAGGAGCCCGCGCCACGGCAGCGGAACGCGGACGGCGGCCGGCCGCACCTGATCCCCGCCGGCCGGGACGGGCAGGACACGCTCTTCGGCGCCGCGTTCGCCGAGCCGCTGCGCGCCGCCCCCGACCGCCGGTCCTTCGACGACCGCCCCGACCTGGAGCCGGCCGCTCCGGACCGGGGTGGGTACGAGCCCCGCTACCGGGAGGCCCCGGGGCCGGTCGACTCCCCGCCGCTGCGCGGACTGCCCCGGGACGGTGTCACCGACAACGGTCCGGGGCGCGGCGCCACCGACAACGGTCCGGGCCGTGGCGCCACCGACAACGGCCCCGGCCGCGGCACCGCCGATCACCACCGGCCGGGCGGGCAGGCCGATCGCCGGCTGCCCGGCGTGGAGAGCGGCGGCAACCGGCTCAACCCGAAGTACATGTTCGAGACGTTCGTCATCGGCTCGTCCAACCGCTTCGCGCACGCGGCGAGCGTGGCGGTGGCCGAGTCGCCGGCCAAGGCGTACAACCCGCTGTTCATCTACGGCAGCTCCGGGTTGGGCAAGACCCACCTGCTGCACGCCATCGGGCACTACGCCACCACGTTGGGCAACGCCCGCTCGGTCCGGTACGTCTCGACCGAGGAGTTCACCAACGACTTCATCAACTCCTTGCGGGACGACAAGACCAGCGCGTTCCAGCGCCGCTACCGGGACGTGGACATCCTCCTGATCGACGACATCCAGTTCCTGGAGAACCGGGAACGGACGCAGGAGGAGTTCTTCCACACGTTCAACACGCTGCACAACGCCAACAAGCAGATCGTCATCACCTCCGACCGCTCGCCGAAACAGCTGGCGACGTTGGAGGACCGGCTCCGGACCCGGTTCGAGTGGGGCCTGCTCGCCGACATCCAGCCGCCCGACCTGGAGACCCGGATCGCGATCCTTCAGAAGAAGGCGGCGCAGGAGCGGCTCTACGCCCCGCCGGACGTGCTGGAGTTCATCGCCTCCCGGGTGTCGAACTCGATCCGGGAACTTGAGGGCGCGTTGATCCGGGTCACCGCGTTCGCCAGCCTCACCCGGTCCTCGGTCGAGCTGTCGCTGGCCGAGGAGGTGCTGCGCGACTTCATCCCGGACGGCGCCGGCCCGGAGATCACCGCGGACCAGATCATGGTCTCGACCTCCGAGTACTTCGGGGTGAGCCTGGAGGACCTGCGCGGTCATTCCCGGTCCCGGGTGCTCGTCAACGCCCGCCAGGTGGCCATGTACCTGTGCCGGGAGCTGACCGACCTGTCGCTGCCCCGGATCGGCCAGGCGTTCGGCGGACGCGACCACACCACGGTGATGCACGCCGACCGCAAGATCCGGCAGCAGATGGCGGAGCGGCGTTCGCTCTACAACCAGATCGCCGAGCTGACGAACCGGATCAAGCAGAACACCTGAGACGCTCGTCTCGTACCCGACACGACAAGCCCGGCCGGACGACGTTCCGGCCGGGCTTCTTCGTGCCTGTCGGACGCCGGGTCGACGGCCCGGGGCCGCCCGTGGACGCCGCCGGTTGACCCTCGACCCGGTGGAGGGCCCAGAATCGGCGTCGTGGTTGTCCACAGCTCGTACCGGTTGTCCACATCCCCTGTGTCACAGGCGGTGGAAAACCACCCTGTGCACCCGGCCGGTTACCCACAGACTGTGGACAACTCCTGGGGACGAGCCTGTGGACGCCTGGGGACGACGGTCGCGTTGTCCACCGACGACGAGCCGCCTGTGGGGATCCTGTTGAAGGTTCTGGGGACGACGGGGGTCCGGGCCGTCGGCGTTGTCCACAGCGCTGGGGAGAAAACCGGTGGATTACCGGTGGACAACCGGTGGACGGCGGTGGAAAACCCGGCGGCCGGCGGGGCCTGTGGACCACCACCCGGGTTGTACCCCGGGTTATCCACCGGCAACCCACCTGTGGAAAACGTGTCTGACCTGCGCAGACGCCGGTTCTCCACAGTTTGCACAGGTGCGATGAAGACGATGAGTTATCTCTTCTAAACAACAAAAACCAATCATCACCGTTGGACTTTCTGTGGATCGGGCCGCAGCGCTGCCGTCGGCAGTCAGCCGGGCACCTGGATCCACGGGGTCGGGCGCACAGCCGATGCCCACGCGCCCTAAGGTGCGATGGGTACCCGCACGGTCGGGCGGGACGGGTGGCAGCGGTCGGCATGAGAGAGTTGTCGCTGACGTCGACGCGGAGGCATTGATGAAGTTCCGAGTGGAGCGCGACGCGCTCGCCGAGGCGGTCGCGTGGACCGCCAAGAGCCTGCCCAACCGACCCTCCGTGCCGGTGTTGGCCGGGGTGATGCTCCGGGTGACCGACGGCAACCTCCAGGTCTCGGGCTTCGACTACGAGGTCTCCAGCCAGGTCACCGTCGAGGTGCAGGGGGACGCGGACGGCGCGGCACTGGTCTCCGGTCGACTGCTCGCCGAGATCACCAAGGCGCTGCCGGCCAAGCCGGTGGACATCGCCGCCGTCGGCTCCCACCTGGAGCTGGTCTGCGGCAGCGCCCGGTTCACACTGCCCACCATGCCGGTGGAGGACTACCCGACCCTGCCGGAGATGCCGGAGAGCGCCGGCACCGTCGACGCCGCCGCGTTCGCCGCCGCCGTGGCCCAGGTGGCCGTGGCCGCCGGCCGCGACGAGACGCTGCCGATGATGACCGGCGTCCGGATCGAGCTGTCCGGCGGCACCATGGCCATGCTCGCCACCGACCGCTACCGTCTCGCGCTGCGCGAGATGGAGTGGCACCCGGACGACCCGGAGATCAGCCTCAACGCGCTGGTGCCGGCCCGCACGCTGAACGACACCGCGAAGGCGCTCGGCCCGCTCGGCGGGCACGTCACCATGGCGCTCTCCGCCGGCGGTGCCGGCGAAGGCATGATCGGCTTCTCCGGCGGCACCCGCCGGACCACCAGCCGCCTGCTCGACGGCGCCAACTACCCGCCGGTGCGCTCGCTGTTCCCGGCCGCCCACAACGCCGAGGCCCGGGTCGCGGTCGCCACCCTCATCGAGGTGGTCAAGCGGGTGGCGCTGGTCGCCGAGCGCACCACCCCGGTGCTGCTCAGCTTCAGCGCCGACGGCCTGGTCGTGGAGGCCGGCGGCACCGAGGAGGCCCGGGCCAGCGAGGCCATGGAGGCGACCTTCAGCGGTGACCCGCTCACCATCGGCTTCAACCCGCAGTACCTGATCGACGGCCTGTCCAACCTGGGTGCCCAGCACGTCCTGCTGCGGTTCGTCGACGCCTTCAAGCCCGCGGTCCTTTCTCCGGCCGGCGAGGATGGCGAGGTCATTCCGGGGTACCGGTACCTCATCATGCCGATCCGCGTCTCCCGCTGATCGCCGGCAGCACCACCCTGACGTACGGAGGTAGCAGCACATGCAGCTCGGCCTGGTAGGACTCGGCCGGATGGGCGGCAACATGCGCGAACGGCTGCGCGCCGCCGGGCACGAGGTGGTCGGCTACGACCGCAACCCGGAGCTCAGCGACGCCGCGAGCCTCGCGGAGCTGGCCGAGAAGCTCGACGCGCCGCGCGCCATCTGGGTGATGGTCCCGGCCGGCGTCACCGACGCCACCATCGACGACCTCGCCGGGGTGCTCGGCGAGGGCGACATCATCATCGACGGCGGCAACTCCCGGTTCAGCGACGACGCCCCGCGCGCCGAGCGGCTCAACGAGCACGGCATCGGCTACGTCGACGTCGGCGTCTCCGGCGGCGTCTGGGGCCGGCAGAACGGCTACGGCCTGATGGTCGGCGGCGCGCAGGAACACGTCGACCGGCTCATGCCGATCTTCGACGCGCTCCGGCCCGAGGGCGAGTTCGGCTTCGTGCACGCCGGCCCGGTCGGCGCCGGCCACTACGCCAAGATGGTGCACAACGGCATCGAGTACGGCCTGATGCACGCCTACGCGGAGGGCTTCGAGCTGCTCTCGGCGTCCGAGCTGGTGACGAACGTCCCCGGTGTGGTCAAGTCGTGGCGCAAGGGCACCGTCGTCCAGTCCTGGCTGCTCGACCTGCTCGACCGGGCCCTCGACGAGGACCCGGAGCTGGCCGAGCTGAGCGACTACACCGAGGACACCGGCGAGGGCCGGTGGACGGTCGACGAGGCGGTCCGGCTCGCCGTGCCGCTCAACGTGATCACCGCCGCGCTGTTCGCCCGGTTCGCCTCCCGGCAGGACGAATCACCCGCCCTGAAGGCCGTCGCCGCGCTGCGCCAGCAGTTCGGCGGGCACGCCGTCCACAAGCGCTGACCGGCGTCCACCGCCTGTGTACGTTCGCCGGCTCGAACTGGTCGACTTCCGCTCGTACGAGCGGGTCGGCGTCGACCTGGAGCCGGGTCCGAGCGTGCTCGTCGGCGCCAACGGCGTCGGCAAGACCAACCTGGTCGAGGCGTTGGGCTACGTGGCGACCCTGGACTCGCACCGGGTCGCCACGGACGCCCCGCTGGTCCGGATGGGCGCCACCTCGGCGGTGATCCGCTGCGCGGTGGTGCACGACGGCCGGGAACTGCTCGTCGAGCTGGAGATCGTGCCGGGCAAGGCGAACCGGGCCCGGCTCGGCCGTTCCCCGGCCCGCCGTGCCCGGGACGTGCTCGGCGCGCTGCGGCTGGTGCTCTTCGCGCCGGAGGACCTGGAACTCGTCCGCGGTGACCCGGGCGAACGCCGCCGCTACCTGGACGACCTGCTGGTCAGCCGCCAGCCCCGCTACGCCGGTGTCCGTGCCGACTACGAGCGGGTGGTGAAGCAGCGCAACGCGCTGCTGCGGTCCGCGTACCTGGCCCGCAAGACCGGCGGCTCCCGGGGCGGTGACCTGTCCACGCTCACCGTCTGGGACGCCCACCTGGCGCAGCACGGGGCCGACCTGCTCGCCGGCCGGCTGGAACTGGTCGCCGCGCTCACCCCGCACGTGGCCAAGGCGTACGACGCGGTGGCGGCCGGCCGGGGTGCGGCCGGGATCACCTACCGGCCGTCGGTCGACCTGCCCGAACCGGCCGCCGACCGGCCGGCGTTGGCCGAGGCGCTGACCGCCGCGCTCGCCGCGGGCCGCGCCGCCGAGATCGAACGCGGCACCACGCTTGTTGGGCCGCACCGTGACGACCTGGCCCTCACCCTCGGCCCGTTGCCGGTCAAGGGGTACGCCAGCCACGGCGAGTCCTGGTCCTACGCGCTGGCGCTGCGGCTGGCCGGGTACGACCTGCTGCGCGCCGACGGGATCGAGCCGGTGCTGGTGCTCGACGACGTCTTCGCCGAGCTGGACACCGGCCGGCGGGAACGCCTGGCCGAGCTGGTCGGCGGCGCCAGCCAGCTCCTGGTCACCTGCGCGGTGGACGACGACGTGCCGGTGACGCTGCGCGGTGCCCGTTACACGGTTGGCGAGGGGGCGGTGCGACGTGCCGGATGACGACGAGGTCCGGCTCCCGCCGGCCCGGCTGGGGCCGGGACGCGACGGCGCGACGGCGGCACGTGGCGGCCGGGGCGAGCCGTCCGCGCGTACCCCCGGGAAGCCGGCGGACGGCGAACCGGGCCCGGCGGACGGCCCGGCCGGGCCGGAGCTGGCCCGGGCGGTGCTGGACGCGGCGAAGGCCCGGCGCCAGGCCGCGGCCGGCCCTCGACGACGCAGCGCGGTCCGTGGCGACGGCGAGAAGCGGCTGCGCGGCTACTCCGGGCCCGGCCCGGACCCGCGTGACCCGCAGCCGCTCGGCGCGGTGCTCGACAAGCTGGTCAAGGCGCGCGGCTGGCAGCAGCCGGCGGCCGAGGCGACCGTCTTCGGCGCGTGGGAGAAGGTGGTCGGCGCGGAGGTCGCCCAGCACAGCCGCCCGGTGAAGCTGGAGAACGGCGAGCTGACCGTGGAGGCCCGCTCGACGGCCTGGGCCACCCAGTTGCGGCTGCTGGCCGGCTCGTTGCTCAAGCAGATCGCCAGCGAGGTCGGCCACAACGTGGTGCGCAAGCTGCACATCCACGGCCCGGCCGCGCCGTCCTGGTCGCGCGGTCCCCGGCGGGTCCGCGGCCGTGGCCCCCGCGACACCTACGGCTGACCCGAGCGGCTGCTACACGTCGGCGTAGACCGCGAAGCCACGGTCCGCGCAGCGCCGGTAGAACGCGGCCAGCACGCTCAGTTCGGCGCAGGTGAAGTTCCACTGCGGCGGATCGCCGCTGTCGTCGCGCAGCTTGTCGAGCCGGCTCTCCAGCCAGCGGAGCTGCTGCTCGGCCAGCCGCCCGTCGCCGAGCAGCGCGCGCAGCACCTCGCTGACCGACTCGAACGTGACCGCCTCGCCGTACGGCCGGTGCCGGGCGACGAACTTCTCCACGCCCTCGGCGATCCAGGCGCAGCCGTCCGGGTCGATCACCGGGTCCTCGTCCTCGGCCGCGTTCTCCGTGGCGTAGAGCACATTCTCCAGCCCGAGGATCAGGTCGACCAGTTCGGTGTACGCGGTGGCCCGCACCGTGCCGGTCTTCGCGATCAACTCGGCGAGCGCGGCGGTCGGGGCGGAGATGCGTGGCATGTCCACGATTTCGCCGAAGTCCACGAACTCAGCCGGCGCGACCGGATCGTAGAAGCGGCCGGTACGCGGCCAGTGCACCGCGACGTTGTCCAGCCCCATCTGGCGTCACCTCTCACCAAGCGTCTGTCGGACCATCCAGGCGATGGTCCCCGGTCCGGGCGCGAAAGATCAAGACCGCAACGGCGGCGCCGCAAAAGGTACGGCACGTCGCGTTCCACCGCGACCCCCGGCCCGCGAACCGCCGGTTACCGGCCCGGCGGCCCGGACCGGTCGCCGTGGCCGATGGCACGGCGGGTGCCGGTGGCGTGTAGGGGGAGTCGCGGGCAGCGAGGTTCGTCCGGCTACGGCATTCTCAGCCGCCTCTCCAGGGGTGCCGAGTGGCGGTTTGGTCGGCTGCGCACAGTAAGATTGGGGGCGAGACGAAAGACCCGGCACGGAGCGATCGACATGGGCCCCCAAGGGCCCTTGATCATTGTGCCGCATCGGGTCCGAGCCGATCGCGATCCGCGGGCAACCGCGGCGCCCGGCGTACCCGATCCGTGACCCGGTGATCCCGGGAGCGGCGCGGGCACGTCGACGTCGCGTCCTGTCCGCCGAACCCGCGCCCCGCGCCCACGCGCGGCCGGTGCGAGAAAGTGGCCGAGCGTGGCAGCGGAGGACAACAAGAAGTACGGCGCCGAGTCCATCACCGTGCTGGAGGGCCTGGAAGCGGTCCGGAAGCGGCCCGGTATGTACATCGGGTCCACCGGCGAGCGCGGTCTGCACCACCTGGTGTGGGAGGTCGTCGACAACGCGGTGGACGAGGCGCTGGCCGGATACTGCGACACCATCGACGTGGTGCTGCTGGCCGACGGGGGCGTCCGGGTCACCGACAACGGCCGGGGCTTCCCGGTCGACCTGCACCCCAAGTTGAAGAAGCCGGGTGTCGAGGTCGCGCTGACCGTGCTGCACGCGGGCGGCAAGTTCGACGGCAAGGCGTACGCGGTCTCGGGCGGCCTGCACGGCGTCGGCGTCTCGGTGGTCAACGCGCTCTCCAGCCGGATGGCCGTGGAGATCCACAAGGACGGCTTCGTCTGGCGGCAGCGCTACGACCAGTCGAAGCCGACGCCGCTGGAGAAGGGCGAGGCGACCGACCGGACCGGCTCCGCGGTCTCCTTCTGGCCCGACCCGGACGTCTTCGAGACCGTCGACTTCGACTTCCACACCATCTACCGGCGCCTCCAGGAGATGGCCTTCCTCACCCGAGGCCTCACCATCCACCTGCTCGACGAGCGGGTGCCGGAGGACGAGGAGGGCAAGCCCCGCGAGGTCACCTTCCACTACGAGGGCGGCATCGCCGACTTCGTGCGGCACCTCAACGCGTCGAAGAGCCCGATCCACAAGACGGTGGTCGAGTTCGGCGCCGAGGAGACCGGCATGTCGGTCGAGATCGCCATGCAGTGGAACGAGTCGTACGGCGAGTCGGTCTACACCTTCGCCAACAACATCAACACCCACGAGGGCGGCACCCACGAGGAGGGCTTCCGGGCCGCGTTGACCAGCGTGGTCAACCGCTACGGCGCGGAGAAGAAGCTGCTCAAGGGCGACGAGCGGCTCTCCGGTGAGGACATCCGCGAGGGCCTGGCCGCGATCATCTCGGTCAAGCTGACCGACCCGCAGTTCGAGGGGCAGACCAAGACCAAGCTGGGCAACACCCCGGTGAAGGGCTTCGTCCAGCGGGTCTGCAACGAGTCGCTGGTCGACTGGTTCGACCGCAACCCCGCCGAGGCGAAGATCATCATCACCAAGGCGTCCCAGGCCGCCCGGGCCCGCATCGCCGCGCAGCAGGCGCGCAAGCTGGCCCGGCGCAAGTCGCTGCTGGAGTCCGGCTCGATGCCGGGCAAGCTGGCCGACTGCCAGTCCACCGATCCGCGCGAGTCCGAGGTCTTCATCGTCGAGGGCGACTCGGCCGGCGGTTCGGCCAAGCAGGGGCGTGACCCGCGTACCCAGGCGATCCTGCCGATCCGCGGCAAGATCCTGAACGTGGAGAAGGCCCGGATCGACCGGGTGCTGAAGAACAACGAGGTGCAGGCGCTGATCACCGCGCTCGGCACCGGCATCCACGACGACTTCGACATCGAGAAGCTGCGTTACCACAAGATCGTGCTGATGGCCGACGCCGACGTGGACGGCCAGCACATCCAGACGCTGCTGCTCACCCTGCTGTTCCGCTTCATGCGACCGCTCGTCGAGCTGGGCCACGTCTACCTGGCCGCCCCGCCGCTCTACAAGATCAAGTGGAACAAGAAGGGCGACGACGCCCAGTACGCGTACTCCGACCGGGAGCGGGACGGGCTGATCGCGCTGCGCCAGCAGAAGAAGGCCAACGCCAAGCCGGACGACATCCAGCGGTTCAAGGGCCTCGGCGAGATGAACTACCCGGAGCTGTGGGAGACCACGATGAATCCGGCCACCCGTACGCTGCGCCAGGTCACGCTCGACGACGCCGCCACCGCGGACGAGCTGTTCAGCGTTCTGATGGGCGAGGACGTCGAGGCGCGCCGGTCGTTCATCCAGCGCAACGCCAAGGACGTGCGGTTCCTGGACATCTGACGGACGTGTGCCGGGCCGGCCGGAGATCCACCGACCGGCCCGGTGGTCCACAGAGTTATCCACAGCCTGGCCGCTTTCCACAGCCGTTATCCACAGCTAGATCACGACTCTGAGTCTGATAAGGGTTAACAGTGACCGATCTTCCCGAGTCCACCCCGAACGAGCCGGAGGCCCCGGAGACACTGGCGGCGGTCGTCCAGCACGACCGTATCGAGCCGGTCGGCCTCGAGGTCGAGATGCAGCGCTCGTACCTCGACTACGCGATGAGCGTCATCGTCGGGCGCGCCCTGCCGGACGTGCGGGACGGGCTCAAGCCGGTCCACCGCAAGATCCTCTACGCCATGTTCGACTCCGGCTACCGGCCGGACCGCGGCTACGTGAAGTGCTCCCGCGTCGTCGGCGACGTGATGGGCCAGTTCCACCCGCACGGCGACTCGGCCATCTACGACGCGCTGGTCCGGATGGCGCAGCCGTGGTCGCTGCGCTACCCGCTCGTTGACGGCAACGGCAACTTCGGCTCGCCCGGAAACGACCCGGCCGCCGCGATGCGCTATTGCGTCGCCGGAGACACGTGCGTTCGACTGGCTGACGGCGCCGAGGTACCGATCGCGTCTCTCGTGCCCGGCGCCGAGCCGAGCAGCGAGATTCCGATCGACCTGAAGGTGGAGGGCTTGGTCGGCGAGCCGGCGCGGGCCTCCATGTTTTTTCACTCCGGCGAGCACCCGACGCTGCGGATCACGACCCGCGACGGTGACACGCTGACCGGCACCCACAATCACCCGGTCCTCTGTCTCGTGGCTGGTCCGGACGGCGAGAGTCACCTCCGCTGGCGTCTCCTGTCGGAGCTCAAGCCCAGCGACGTCGTGGCGCGGGCCGGTTCGGGTGCAGATGTTGTCGCCCCGGCAGCAACAAGTGCACAAGATCTGGAAGATCCGGCGCGGAAGCTACCGTGGGCCGTTCCCACCACCGCTTTCCGCTATGCGGTGATTGCCGACGTTGCCGACGCCGGGATCCAGCCGGTCTACAGCATTCGGGTCGACACCGACGACCACTCCTTCATCTCTGACGGCTTCGTCAGCCACAACACCGAGTGCAAGCTCGACCCGCTGGCGATGGAGATGCTGCGGGACATCGACGAGGACACCGTCGACCTCCAGGACAACTACGACGGCCGGGCCAAGGAGCCCACCATCCTGCCGTCGCGGATCCCGAACCTGCTGATCAACGGCTCCGAGGGCATCGCGGTCGGCATGGCCACCAAGATCCCGCCGCACAACCTGCGGGAGATCGGCGCGGCGGTGCAGTGGTGCCTGGAGCACCCGGAGGCCGACGAGGCGACCACGCTGGAAGCGCTGCTGGAGATCGTCAAGGGTCCGGACTTCCCGACCTACGGCCTGATCGTCGGCCAGCAGGCCATCCAGGACGCGTACCGGACCGGGCGTGGCTCGATCCGGATGCGCGCCGTGGTCGAGGTGGAGGAGGACAAGCGGGGCCGGCCGGCGCTCGTGGTCAGCGAGCTGCCCTACCAGGTCAACCCGGACAATCTCGCCGAGCGGATCGCCGAGCTGATCAAGGAGGGCAAGCTCGCCGGCATCGCCGACATCCGGGACGAGTCCTCCGGGCGTACCGGCATGCGGATCGTGCTGGTGCTCAAGCGCGACGCGGTCGCCAAGGTGGTGCTGAACAACCTCTACAAGCACACCCAACTCCAGGAGACGTTCGGCGCCAACATGCTGGCGCTGGTCGACGGCGTGCCGCGCACGCTGAACCTGGCGCAGTTCATCCGCTACTACGTCGAGCACCAGATCGAGGTGATCCGCCGGCGGACCGCGTTCCGGCTGCGCAAGGCGGAGGAGCGGGCGCACATCCTGCGCGGCCTGAGCAAGGCGCTGGACGCGCTGGACGAGGTGATCGCGCTGATCCGGCGCTCGCCGACGGTGGAGGACGCCCGACAGGGGCTGATCCGGCTGCTGGAGATCGACGAGGTCCAGGCGACCGCGATCCTGGACATGCAGCTGCGCCGGCTGGCCGCGCTGGAGCGGCAGCGGATCCTTGACGACCTGGCCAAGCTCGAGATCGAGATCGCCGACCTCAAGGACATCCTCGCGAAGCCGGAGCGGCAGCGGAAGATCGTCTCCGACGAGCTGGGCGAGATCGTCGCGAAGTGGGGCGACGACCGGCGCACCAAGATCGTGCCGTTCGACGGCGAGGTCTCCATGGAGGACCTCATCGCCCGCGAGGACGTGGTCGTGACGATCACCCGCACCGGGTACGCGAAGCGGACCAAGGTCGACCTGTACCGGTCGCAGCGGCGTGGCGGCAAGGGCGTGAGCGGGGCGACGCTCCGGCAGGACGACATCGTGAGCCACTTCTTCGTATGCTCTACCCACGACTGGATCCTGTTCTTCACGAACAAGGGTCGGGTCTACCGGGCGAAGGCGTACGAGCTTCCCGAGGCCAGTAGGGTGGCCAAGGGCCAGCACGTGGCCAACCTGCTCGCGTTCCAACCGGACGAGCAGATCGCGCAGATCATCGAAATCCCGAACTACCAGGTGGCGCCCTACCTGGTACTGGCCACGAAGAACGGCCTGGTGAAGAAGACGCGGCTCGAGGAGTTCGACTCCAACCGTTCCGGCGGCATCATCGCGGTCAACCTGCGCGATGAGGACGAGCTGGTCGGTGCGGTGCTGGTGGCGCCGGAGGACGACCTGTTGCTGGTTTCCAAGAACGCGCAGGCGATCCGCTTCAACGCCACCGACGAGGCGCTGCGTCCGATGGGCCGGGCCACCTCGGGGGTGATCGGCATGCGCTTCAGCGGCGAGGACGAGCTGCTCGCCGTCGAGGTCGTCCGGGAGGGCCTGGACGTGCTGGTGGCAACGAACGGGGGGTTCGCGAAACGTACCCCGATCGAGGAATACCCGGTCCAGGGCCGGGGAGGTAAGGGCGTGCTGACTGCGAAGATCACCGAGCGACGCGGTGGTCTGGTCGGCGCGGTCGTGATCGATCCGGAGGACGAGTTGTTCGCCATCACGAGCAACGGCGGCGTCATCCGGACTCCGGTGAAGCCTGTACGCCGTACGCGTGACCGGAACACAATGGGGGTCAAGCTGATGGACCTCCCGGACGGCGTGACTATCGTGGCGATTGCTCGCAATGCCGACGAGCCTGACGAACAGGACTAGTTGATGACGGAGACACAGGCGAAGTCGGGGAACAAGGGGACCTCGGCCACCCCGGTCGACGAGGAGGCCGCACAGGGCGGTACACCAGCGACCGGCCGTGCGGCCGTGGGTCGGGCCACGGTCCCCGCCGACGCGCCTGCCCCGAAGTTCACCCGGGCCCCCGGCATGGCCCCGCCGCCCGACAAGCCGACCGACGGTTCGGAATCCCGCGAGGCGTCCGAGACCAAGATCGACGCGCCGACATCGGCCGACGGCTTCGCGGCTCCGGCCGCGGCGAAGCCCGCCACGAACACACCGCCGGCCCGGCCGCCGGCCGCCGCCCGGGCCTCCACCGGCACCACCGGCACGCAGCCGCGCATCGGCGCGGGCCTGGGCACCGCCCCGAAGGGGGCACCCGAGGCCACCGGCCCGGCCGGCGGCAACCCGGGACGTCCCGCCAACGGGGGCGGCCTGCCGCCGGGCATCAGCGGCGCGGCGGCGGTCGGCGCCGCGCGCGTGGGTGAGGCGGTACGCGCCGCGCGTACCTCGGTCGGTTCGGCCGCTTCGCGCGGGCCGCGCCGGGCCCGGCTGAACCTGAAGCGCATCGACCCGTGGTCCGTGATGAAGTTCGCCTTCGCGGTCTCGGTGGTGCTCTTCATCGTGGTGGTGGTGGCCACGTCGGTGCTCTACCTCGCGCTCGACGCGATGGGTGTGTTCAAGAGCGTCAACGACAGCCTGACCGACCTGGTGAACGCCGGCGGCGGTTCGGGCGGCGGCGGGTTCCGCATCACCGCGAAGGGCGTGATCCTCACGTCCGCACTGATCGGCCTGGTGAACGTGGTGCTGTTCACCGCGCTGGCCACGCTGAGCGCGTTCGTCTACAACGTCTGCGCCGACCTGGTCGGCGGGATCGAGCTGACGCTCGCCGAGCGGGACTGACTCGATGACGCCGGGGCACCGCGTAAAGCGGTCGCCCCGGCGTCGTGCGTCCGGGTAGGTTCGGGACGGCGCGGGTGCTTCCGCCACGGGCCCCCCGATTTGGGCGCGCTGGCGGGCATGGGTTAACCTTGCTCGTCGCCACGCGGGGCTATAGCTCAGTCGGTTAGAGCGCAGAGCTGATAACTCTGAGGTCGCTGGTTCGATTCCAGCTAGCCCCACCGCACATCGTCCGACGGTAGTCGAGCGCAAGGGGTCAATCCCATGTTCAAGAAGCTCCTGATCCTGGCCGGCATCGTCGGGGTGGCCGCCGTCGTGGCCAAGAAGGTCAAGGCGTCGAACGACGAGCGCGCCCTGTGGCACGAGGCGACCACCGCCCCCGACCTGCGCTGAGCGCCGCCTCGGGGCCCTAGCTCAACTGGCAGAGCACTGCCTTTGCAAGGCAGGGGTTAGGGGTTCGAGTCCCCTGGGCTCCACCAGCACTTCGGCAAAACGGTACGGCCCGCTTCCAGCTCAAGGAACGGGCCGTAGCCGTGCGCAAGGGTGGACAGCCCGGCGGTGAGCCGATGAGTCAGATGGTGAAGCCTCCGTCGACGTTGACCGTCGCCCCGGTGACGTAACGACCGCCCGGGCCGGCGAGGAACGCCACCGCAGCGGCTACGTCGGCCGGCTCCGCGTAGTGGCCGAGGGCGGTGAACCCGTTGATCGTGTCGGCGTTGGGGCCGTCGGCCGGGTTCAGTTCGGTGTCCGTGGCTCCCGGGTTCACCAGGTTCACGGTGATCGCCCTGCCGCCGAGTTCACGTCCGAGTGCCTTGGTCAGGCCGATCAGGGCGGTCTTGCTCATCGCGTAGAGCGAGAAGCCCGGGAAGACCGCCCGCTCCGCCATGTTGCTGCCGATGTTGATGATCCGGCCACCGGCCGCCATGTGGGGCACTGCGGCCTGCGAGGCGACGAACGGTGCCCGGACGTTGACCGCGACGGTCTGTTCGAACTCTTTCAGGCTCAGCTGCTCCAGCGGTCCCAGCAGGAACGCGCCGGCATTGTTGACCAGGATGTCCAACCGACCCCACTCGCCAGCGGCCTGGTTCACCGCGGTGACCACCGCCGCCGGGTCGGCGCTGTCGGCCCGCACGGCGATCGCTCGCCGTCCCACCGCTTTGATCTGGTCCACCACGTCGTCGGCGCGCTGCTGATTCTGCTGGAACGTCAGCGCCACATCGGCGCCGTCCTGGGCCAGGCGCAGGGCCACCGCGGCACCGATGCCACGGCCCCCACCGGTAACGAGAGCTACCTTGCCGTCAAGTGCGTTGTTCATGACGGAAAGCCTGGTCGACGGAAGGTCAGCCGTCTGGCGGTGATCGGACGACGCGTTCGCGACACCGGCTACCCACGGATGCATGCCCGGTGAGGACCGACCGGGGCATGCAGCCGCCCGGGTGGTCCGGGGTCAACCTGCCCATGACCGCAGCGCTGATCGCCAGGTTGGGGAGTAGATGCGCGACATTGTGAGGAAGTGGCCCGGAAGCCCGAGCATGCCGAGATTGGGCGCTCGGCTGAGATGCGGAGGGCACTGAGTGCGAATGCTTGAAACGGCCGAGAATTCTGTTCTGAATGCCTGCTGTCAGCGTGCTTACCGTCAGGTGCGGCGAGGCTCATCCCGCGCTGATGGTGGGGGGAGCGCGCTTGCAGGAGGGCGCGAACGGCCGCCACCTCGACGCTTCCCAGATCGACAGGGGGCATGCCTATAATCCTCGCCATGAAAAATTTGAAAATTGTTGGTGGGGCGGCCACCGCTCTTGCCTCGGTGCTCCTCGTCGGAGGGATTGCGACTCCGGCGCAGGCGGCGACCGGCCCGGAAATCTGCGGCGGCACGGAGTACGTTCGCATTGAGGCACACGAATTTTCCAACGGCCGCCTCGTGGTTTCGAAGCACCGGAACAGCAACACCATGTGTGCGGTGACGTTCAACACCTCCGGCGCGACGCGATACACCCGAGCGACGCTCGTCAGGGTGCCCGCGGGCGGCGGGGTGACGTACGGCTCGAAGGAGGACGCCGGCCAGTACACCCAGTACGCCGGGCCGATCTACCTCGCGAACCAGTACCCGAACAACGACTTCTACGCCGAGGGCCAGGTCGGCGGCAACAGCGTCCAGCTCTACTGCACGCTCACGTACTGCGCCGTTCCCCGCTAGTTCCGGGACGCCACAAGAAGTCCTGACGTGCCGGTGTGGTGGGGCGGGGCCCTTCCTCCACAGGCGATGCGCCCGGCCCGACGAGACGTCGAGCCGGGCGCATCGGCGTCAGCTACGCCACGAAGCGGGAACGGCGTCGGCGTCCGATCAGGTAGCCCGCGCCACCGAGCAGCAGAAGCGCAGCGCCGATGGTGACCACGGTCGCGGTGTCGGCGCCGGTCAGGGGCAGCCCACCGCCCGAACGCGCGGTCGAGCGCCCGCGCGGCGCTTGATAGGCAAGTAGGCACTTGCCTATGATGAGCGGCGTGGGCGACCCGTACCAGGCGCTGGCCGATCCCACCCGCCGCCTGATCCTTGACGAGCTGACCGAGCGCGACGGTCAGACGCTGTTCGAGATCTGCGGTCGGTTGGCCACCCGGCACCAGGTCGGCTCGTCCCGGCAGGCGATCTCCCAGCACCTCGACGTGCTGGAGGCCGCCGGCCTGATCGTCACGCGCCGGCAGGGCCGGTACAAGTTCCACCACCTCGACACCCGGCCGCTGCGTGCCATCACCGAGCGGTGGCTCAGGCCCGAACCCACCCGGGAGACCCCATGAGAATCAACCTGACCAGCGTGTACGTCGACGACCAGGAGAAGGCTCTGCGCTTCTACACCGACGTGCTGGGCTTCGTGAAGAAGACGGACGTGCCGACCGGTGAGCACCGCTGGCTGACCGTCGTCTCGCCGGACGCTCCCGACGGGGTCGAGCTGCTGCTGGAACCGGAGGCGCACCCGGCCGCCAAGGCGTTCAAGGAGGCCCTGGCGGCCGACGGCATCCCGTTCACGCAGTTCGCGGTGGACGACGTGGCGGCCGAGCACGACCGACTGCGGCAGCTCGGTGTGCTGTTCACGCAGGCGCCGGTCGACATGGGTCCGGTGGTCACCGCCGTGTTCGACGACACCTGCGGCAACCTCATCCAGATCGCGCAGTACAAGTAGCGTTCCGTGCCCGTCTGGCGAAGTCCGCTGCTGGCCGACACCGTGGCGGGGCTGGAAAGGGAGATCCGTGGCGCCTGGGAGCTGTTGCTGCGCGAGCTGGACGTGGCTCCTGGCTCCCCGGAGGAGACCGAGCTGGCCTGGCTGGTCGTGGACGATCCCGCGGCGTACGACTGGCGGACGGTGGACGGTGCGCTCGACCGACTGACGTGCCCCGCCTGCGGAGCCCGGTTGACCGGCGGGCCGGTGACCTGCGCGCAGTGCGAGTTCCGCCACCGGATGCGGTTCGGGGCGCGGGAGGTCGACCGTCCGCACGTGACACCCGGCAACGAGCATGCGGTACGGGTGGCGACCGCGGTGGCACGCGCCCGGGAGCGGTACTCCCCCCGGGCGCGCGTGGGCTACGAGCTGGCGCTGCCGGAGCTGGTCGCGGGCGCGTTGCCCACCACTCCGCAGGCTCAGGCGGCCAAGGCGCTGATCAACAGGTTGACCGACGACGAGTGTGACCGGGTGGCGAGCTTCGCCGAGGTGGAGGCGCTGGCGAAGGGGCGCTGAGTTCCGTCGGTCAGCCCAACCGGTCGAGGAGGTCGCGGCTGCGGGTCACCACCAGCGCGGTCGCCTCCGCGTCGTACGACGGGAGCGAGCTGTCGGTGAACAGGTGCCGGTCACCGGGGTAGACGAACAGCTCTCCCCGGTCCGGGCCGACGATCGAGACCAGTTCGCGGGCGGCGTCGATGTCACCCTCCAGCCCGAAGAACGGGTCCCGCTCCATGCCGTGCACCTGCACCGCCACGCCGTCGGGCCAGGGGCCGAGCGCCCACTCGCCGGTGACCGGCAGGCAGGCTTCGTAGAGCAGGGCAGCCCGTGCGCCGGGCCGGGTCTGGGCGAGCCGTTGGGCGGTGGCGGCGCCCCAGGAGACGCCGGCGTGGACCAGGTCGGGGCGCAGGTCCGCGGCGATCTGGTCGGCACGCCGGTCGAGGACGTCCCTTCCGATGCGCTTGACCAGCGCCGAGCCTTCCTCGACGCTGGCCGGACGCTCGCCGTCGAAGAGGTCGGGGAGGTGCACGGTGTGCCCGCCGTCGCCGAGGGCGTCGGCGAGGGCGCGTACGCCGTCGGTGAGCCCTTGCAGGTGGTGGAAAAGGAGGATCTCGGCCATCTCTAGACTCCCGACTGTCGGACCGGAATCATCGAACGAACCAGAATATTAGAACGGTCGAGAAATGTCGGTCAATAAGCGGGTCCCGGACTACGACCTCGACGACCTGCTCGTGGTCACCGCGCCCGAGCAGTTGCGTGCGCTCGCCGACCCCCTGCGCGGCACCCTGCTGGAGCTGCTGCTGGAGCGCGCGGCCACGGTCAACGAGCTGGCCCGCGCCGTGGACCGGCCGAAGAGCAGCGTGGCCTACCACGTGAACCAGCTCGTCGACGCCGGCCTGCTGCGGGTGGTACGTACCCGCCGGGTCCGGGCCATCGAGGAACGCTTCTACGGCCGGGTCGCGCGCACGTTCTACGTCGGTGCGCTCAACCGGGCCGAGGACAAGCAGGTCGTCGCCCGGATCAACGGGCTGGCCGAGGCCGCGGCGGAGGCCGCCGCCGCGCACGCCGCCGACGAGTTGCGGTGCACCCTGGTGCACGCGCGCATCCCGATCGAGGACGTGCGGGAGTTCTGGGCGGAGGTGCAGGCGCTGGCCCGGCGGTTCGCCCAGATCCCCCGCGCCGGAGACCAGGTCTACGGCTTCGCCGCCGGCCTCTACCCCACCGACGCACCCACCCTCCCCGACGCGGACCACCCCGACGCGGACCACCCCGACGACTGACCCCGCCCGCGCCGAACCGCGGTGCGGCGGGGGCCGGGACGGGACGGGGAGCCGGGCAGGCTAGCGTCGCAGCGTGAGCAACGGATCCCCGCGTGTCCTGCCGGCCGGCAGCGGCATCGACGAGGCCGCCGCCGTTCTGCGCGCCGGTGGCCTGGTCGCGTTCCCCACCGAGACGGTCTACGGGCTGGGCGCGAACGCGCTCGACGCCCGGGTCGCGGCGCGGATCTTCGAGGCGAAGGCGCGGCCCAGCTTCGACCCGCTGATCAGCCACCTGGCCG
Organism: Micromonospora sp. NPDC051141; assembly: GCF_044455765.1. Lineage (NCBI taxonomy): Bacteria > Bacillati > Actinomycetota > Actinomycetes > Micromonosporales > Micromonosporaceae > Micromonospora > Micromonospora sp. NPDC051141. The sequence goes on along the minus strand of NZ_JBITFD010000004.1, from coordinate 367,405 downwards.
ACGCCGCCGACCTGCCCGCGCTGGTCGGCACCGTGCCGCCGGCCGTGGCCGCGCTGGTGCGGCGGTTCTGGCCGGGTCCGCTCACGCTGATCGTGGACCGGCCGGCGACGATTCCGCCGATCGTCACCTCCGGCCTGGACACGATGGCCGTCCGGGTGCCCGACGAGCCGGCCGCCCGGGCCCTGATCGCCGCCGCCGGCGTACCGGTGGCCGCGCCGAGCGCCAACCGGTTCGGCCAGCTCAGCCCCACCCGGGCCGAGCACGTGGTGGCCGGGCTGGGCGGCGCGGTGGACGTGGTGCTCGACGGCGGGCCCACCCGCTGCGGCATCGAGTCGACGATCGTGGACGCCCGGGGCGAGCGGCCGGTGGTGCTGCGGTTGGGCGCGCTGCCGGTCGAGGCGCTGGTCGAGGCCGCCGGACCGGTCGAGGTTCGCCAGGGCAGCTCCGGTCAGCCGGTCGCGCCCGGGACGCTGGCCGCGCACTACGCCCCGCGTACCCCGTTGCGGTTGGGTGCGGCGGATGCGCGCGACGGCGGCCGGCGGGGATTCCTGGCCTTCCGGGAGCCACCGGCGGACGGCGACTGGGCGGCGGTGGAGGTGCTGTCGCCGACGGGTGACCTGACGGTGGCCGCCGCACGGCTCTTCGACGCGTTGCACCGGCTCGACGCGGCCGGGGTGACCGAGATCGTCGCCGAGCCGGTGCCCGACGAAGGGGTCGGGCGGGCGATCAACGACCGGCTGCGCCGGGCGGCAGCCACCTGGCACTGAGCGGCGGTCAGGGCGTCAGCGGCACCGTCTCGCCACGGTGGACGGTACGCACCCGACCGGCGAAGCCCCGCCGCCGTGCCTCCTCGACGAAGTGCCGCAGCGGGGAGCGGAACACCGGATAGTCGTCGTAGTGGATCGGCACGGTGAGCCGGGGCCGGACCAGCTCCACCACGTCCGCGCCCTGCCGGGCGTCCATGGTGAGCAGGATGCCGGCGATGCGGGTGCCGCCCAGGTGGATCAGCATGGCGTCGATGCCCGGGAAGCGGTCGGGGATCTCCGCCAACTGCGGCCGGCGCAGCGTGTCCCCGGTGACGTAGAGGCGGAACCGCCGCTCACCGCCCTGTTCCAGGTCGATCAGGCTGCCCATCACGTCCGGCAGCGCGCGGTCCAGCAGCCCCGGCCCGTGCTGGCCGGGCAGCGCGGTCAGGCGCAGTGTCTCGTCGCCCCGGTGCAGCTCGTACGCGCGCCAGGTGGGCAGCCCCTCGGCCGCCTCGAAGCCCCAGCGGCGCAGCTTGCGTCCCGCCTGCGGCGTGGTGACGATCGGCAGGGCGTGGTCCAGCCCGCGCCGGGCCACCCGGTCGAAGTGGTCGCCGTGCAGATGGGACAGGACCACCGCGTCCAGCGGGGGCAGCTCGCCGATGGTCAGCGCCGGGCCGGTGCTCCGCTTCGACCACAACCCCCGGCCCAGGTACGCGCGCTGCCCCCGGTGCAGGAAGTTCGGGTCGGTGAGCAGGGTGAAGCCGCCGATCCGGAGCACCGTGGTCGCCGTACCGACGAACGTCACCTCAGGCGTCATGCCCTTCGCCGTACCCCTGATCGGGGTGCCCATGCGAGCCGGGCTGCGGCAGGCGGTCCACCAGCCGGGTCAGCGCGCCGTTGGCGAACGTCGCGCCGAGCGCCGAGCCGGTGGCGATGGTCCAGCCCACCGGGCCCAGCGGGGTGCAGCCGAAGAACTGGCTGACCCCGGGCGTCTGCACCACCAGGACCAGCACGCCGACGGACGCGGCGGTGGCGGCCAGCACGGTCGGGCTGGTGCCGCCGGCCAGCACGGTCTGGCCGAGCTGGGTGCCGATCAGCGAGGCGAGCGCGACCGTACCGGCCCGGCGTTGCGTGCCGGTCCACCGGGCCAGCGTCCAGCCGGCGGTCGCGCCCAGCGTGGTCGCCGCCGCGCGCAGCCCGATCTCCCGGGTCATGGTGGCGCCGAGCGACGAATCGGGGCCCTCCCGCAGCAGGTGGTCGGTGCGGTCGTCGGCCGGTGGCCGGACCGCGATGGCGAGCGCCGGCGCGAGGTCGGTGAGCAGGTTGACCAGCAGCAGTTGCCGCCCGGTCAGCGCGGACCGGCCGGTCGAGGCGGCGGTCAGCACACTGAACGCGATCTCGCCGAGGTTGCCGCCGACCAGGATGCTCAACGCGTGCCGGACCGACGACCACATGGCCCGCCCCTCGACCAGCGTGGCGATGATCGTCTCCAGCCGGTCGTCGGTGACCACCAGGTCGGCGGCGGCGCGGGCGGCCGGGGTGCCCCGCTGGCCGAGCGCGATGCCCACGTCGGCCAGCCGGATCGCCGGGGCGTCGTTGGCGCCGTCGCCGGTCATCGCCACGGTCCGGCCCCGCTGCTGCAACGCCTGGATGATCCGGACCTTGTGCGCGGGCGTGCAGCGGGCCACCACGTCGGTGGCCATCAGCCGCTCGGCGAGCGCGTCGTCGTCGAGCCGGTCCAGGTCGGTCGCGGTCACCACCCGCTGCTGGCCGTGGTCGGGGCTGATGGTGGCCGCGATCGCCTCGGCGGTGGCCGGATGGTCACCGGTGATCATGACAGTGTGCACGCCGGCCGCCCGGATCCGCTCCACCGCCGGCCGGGCGCTCTCCCGCACCCCGTCCGCCAGCGTCAGGAAACCCAGGAACACCAGGCCGTCGACCTGTTCGTCGGTGACCGCGTCGGTGGACACCCGGCACTCGGCCACGGCGAGGATGCGGTGCCCGGCGCCGGCCCGGTCGGCCAGCATGGCCTGCACCTCGTCCCGGCCGGCCGGGTCCAACGGCCGGTCCCCGGTGGCGGTCCGCCGGGACGCGCAGCGCGGCAGCACCGACTCGGGCGCGCCCTTCACGCTGAGCAGCGACCCGTCGGCGGTACGACCGACCGCGGCGCTGTACCCCCGGGACGGCTCGAACGGCAGCCCACCGGTAGCGGTCCACTCCGCCGCGCCGGTGCGCTCGGTCACGCCGGCCGCGTTCGCGCCTCGGCGTACCGCGCGGTCGGTCTGCTGCGGCAACTCGTCCGGGTCGGCCGCGGCCGGCGTGGCCCGCAGCGCCGCGGCCAGCGTCGACCGGAGCGGCTCGTCGTCGAGGCGGTCCGCCGGGGCGTACCGGTCGTCGCCGGTGCCCACGCCGGCCAGCAGCAGCTTCCCCTCGGTCAGCGTGCCGGTCTTGTCGAAGCAGAGCACGTCGACCCGGCCCAGCGCCTCGATCGTGCGCGGGTTGCGGACCAGCGCGCCGTGCGCGGCCAGCCGCCGCGCCGCCGCCAACTGCGCGGCGCTGACCAGGAACGGCAACCCCTCCGGCACCGACGCCACGGCCAGGTTCGCGGCGGTCGCCGCCGTCTCGGCCAGGGGTACGCCCCGGAGCAGCCCCGCTCCGGCCACCGCGATCGCCGAGCCGGCCGCCAGCGGTACGGCGCTGTTCGTCAGCTTCCCCAGCCGGGCCTCCACGCCGCTGACCGGCGGGGCCTGCCGGGCCAGCGCCAGGCTCCGCCCCGACTCGGTCTCCGCGCCGGTGGCCACCACCACGGCGGTGCCGTGCCCGGCGGCCACCGTGGTGCCCTCGAACAGCATCGAGTGCCGCTCGGCGATCGCCGCCGCGACCACCGGGTCGGGGCTCTTCGCCACCGGCAGCGACTCGCCGGTCAGCGACGACTCGTCGGCCTCCAGGCCGTCACTCGTCAGCACCCGGCAGTCGGCCGGTACGGCGTCCCCGGAGGAGATGCTCACCACGTCGCCCGGCACCAGGTCCTCGGCGGGCACCACCCGCTCCGCGCCGTCCCGTCGTACCCGGGCGGTGACCGCCGAGCGGGACAGCAACTCGGCCAGCGACCGTTCGGTGTTGCGCTGGTGCACGGCGCCGATCAGCGCGGAACCGCCGACCAGACCGCCGACCAGCGCCGCGTCGACGAGGGAGCCGAACGCGGCGGAGAGCACCGCGCCGGCGGCCAGCACCGGGGTGAGCGGGTTGGACAGCTCGTCGACGAACGCGCGGAGCAGCCCGGCCGGCCCGTGGCCGTCGCCGGGACCGGCGCCCCGCCGACGCTCCGCCTCCTCGTCGGTCAGCCCGCCGGAGTGCGTGCCGAGCTGGTCGAGGACGGTCTCCACCGGCATGAGATGCCAGGCGGTGAGCGCGGGCACCGGGGTGCCGGTGCGGTCCGGCAGCCGGTGCGCCCGGAACACGCCGTGCGCGAACGCGACCGCGGCGGCGCCGTTCACCGCCGCCATGGTCCGGCCGGGCAGTTGCCGCCGGTCGGCGGTGAACGCGCCGAGCGCGCCGAGCCCACTGCCGGCCATGGCGATCCGGATGTTCTGCCGGGTCATCCGGCGGGCCACCCCGGCGGCGTCGACGAGCAGGGCCGGGACGCGCAGGTCGTCGCCGACCAGCAGGTGCGCGCCCCACGGGGGCAGGGCGTCGGGCGCGGCCACGCCGAGTCCGCAGTCGGCAGCCGCGAGCGCCGACCGCTCGCCGGAGACCACCAGCACCACCGCGCCCTCGCGTTGCAGGTCGCGTACCGCGTCGGCGAGCCGGGTTCCACCTGGGACGCGACTGTCGCCCACGTCGTACCGGCCGTCCTCGGCGCCACCGATCACGAGCCGGAACCCGGCCTGGCGGGTGGCGGACACCAGCGCGTCCACCCCGGGGGCGGGTTCCGGCTCGACCCGCAGCACGGCGGCGAGCCGACCGTCCCGGGCCAGCCCGAGCAGCCGTCCGCCGTCGGCACGCAACCGTTCGCTGTCCGGGGTGTCCCCCGGGTCCTCGGCGGCCAGCCGGTCCAGGGGCCCGATCTGCCAGCCGTCCTCGGCGCGTACCGCGTCCGGGTCGGCCGGGTCGAAGAGGGCGAACGCCCGGGCGGCCACCTGGCCGGTGTCGGCGCCGGACAGCGGCGCCAGGTCGGCCAGCACCCCCCGGTCGGAGCCGAGCACCGCCGCGTCCAGCAGCACGGTGTCGATCCGGTCCAGTTCGCGCAGCACGCTGCGGTCCATCGCGATCACGCCACGCCGGGCCAGCATCCGGCCGAGCTGCGCCGCGTACCCCTCGCGACCGCTGCCGGGCGCCTTGGACAGCGCGGAGAGCCCCAGCGCGGCGGCCCGCTTGCCGCCGGCGAACGGAACCGCCGCCGCGCCGACCGCCGCGCCCGCCGCCAGCATCCGCTGGACGTAGCGCTCGGCCTGGCCGTCCGGGACCGGGCAGGGACGCTCCCCGTCCGGCACCCGGGCGACCGCCCGGTCCGGGTCGCCGGTCAGCCGCGGTTCGGCGCGGCTCCAGGCGGCGAGTTGGGCGCGCGCCTCACCCCACTGCACCACCCGCTGCGCGCCGTCGAGCACGATGCCGGCCCACCCTCCGGTGAGACCCTGCACCACCGCCTCGGCCAGCGGGAAGAACACCTCGGCGCGGGGGTCGGCGCGTAGCCCCCGGTCGGCCAGCGCGTGCAGCTTCGGGTGCAGGTCGACCGCGTTCAGCAGCCCCGCGACCTCCCCGGGGACCGGGGTGAACGGCAGGATCCGGGTGGCCGCCGAGATGGTCAGGCCGAGCGCGTCGGAGGCCAGCGCGCCGAGCGTACGAGGGGTGCGCGGCCCTTCCTCGGGCGGATGCGGCGGCGGGATCTCCGGGTCCGGCTCGTACGGGCAGGTGTGCTCGGCGCGCGCCACCGTGTCGATCAGGTCCCGCAGCTTCGGCCTCGGCTCCCGGGTCGCCACCACCACCCGGCCGGACGGCGCGTTCACCCGCGCCCAGGCCACGCCGGGCACCGCCTCCAACGCCGCCTCGACCTGCCGGGCCAGCCGGTCCCCGCCGTCCTGACAGACACCGTGCACCTCGATGTGGTGCCGGCCGTCGGCGGACCACACCCGACGGCGGGTCAGCCCGGCCACCCGGGCCAGCCGGGTGGCGGCCGTGCCGACCGCGCCCGCCGCCTCGGTAACCCCGGTCGGCACGGCGGCGCCGGGCAGGACCGATCCGACGGTACGGGCGACCCGCGCGACCGCGTCCGGTACGGCGGCCGGCGACAACAGGAGACCGGCGAAGCCGTACGCCATCTCGCCTCCCGGACTCGTCCCGGCGGCCCGACTTCCCGGCGCGACGTCCGTTATGCCCTCCGGGAGGGGGAAGTTTCCCCACCGCCCGGGGCATGGACGACGGGGGCGGTGGAATGCCGATCGGGTCGATGCCGTCGTCGCAAACCGGGGAGGCTGGGATGAGCACACTGACCCGACATCTGAGCGGATCGCGGGAGATGGTCCGGGCGTACAGCCGGCGGGTGGACGTGCCGCTGCTGGGTGAGGTGGCGGTGCCCCCGCCGGACAAGCTGGCCTACTACGCCGGCATCGGGGTGCTCACCGCGTTGCAGGTCATCGAGTGGCCGCTGGCCTTGGTCATCACCGCCGGGCACGTCCTGGCCGACCAGCACTTCTCCGGCCTGGTGAAGGGCGTGGGCGAGGCGCTGGAGACCGCCTGACGAGACCGGGCCCACAGTTGACCTCAACCGCGGTTGAGGTCACAGGCTGGGTGCATGACGATCGCCGCCACCGCCGCAGCGGAGGACCGGGACCTCTGGTCACCACGCCTGCGGGCGATGACCGTGGGCAGCGTCGCCCTGGTGTCGTTGCTGGCGTTCGAGGCGCTCGCGGTGGGCACCGCCATGCCGACGGTCGCGCGCAGCCTGAACGGGCTCGGCCTGTACGCGCTGGCCTTCGGCGGCCCGTTCGCCTCCGGCGTGGTGGCGATGGTGGCGTCCGGCATCTGGTGCGACGCTCGCGGACCCCGGCCGGCGATGTGGCACGGCGTCGCCTGGTTCGTCACCGGGCTGGCGGTGGCGGGCGCCGCCACCAGCATGGGGACGCTCGTCGTCGGGCGGGTGGTGCAGGGCTTCGGCTCCGGTCTGCTCTCCGTGGCGCTGTACGTGATCGTCGGGCACGCGTACCCGGAGCGGCTGCGGCGGCGGATGTTCGCCGCCTTCGCGGCGGCCTGGGTGGTGCCGTCGCTCGTCGGTCCGGCGCTGGCCGGCCTGATCGTCGAGCACCTGGGCTGGCGCTGGGTGTTCCTCGCGGTGCCGGCGGTCGCGGTGCCGGCGGTGCTGCTGATCCAGCCGGGGCTGCGGACGCTGGCCGGCGTCGTGCCGACCCGGCCGCCGGTCGGCGCGCTGGCCCGGGTGGGTTGGGCCTGCGGCGCCGGGGCGAGCGCCGCGCTGCTGCACTACGGGGGGCAGCAGCGCGGCGCGTACGCCGTCGGCCTGATCGGCGTGGCGCTGGCCGGGATGCTCGCCTGCGTACCCCGGTTGCTGCCGCCCGGGTTCCTGCGGGCGGCGCGCGGGCTGCCGACGGTGATCGGCCTGCGCGGGCTGGCGTCGGCGGCGTTCGTCGGCGCGGAGGTGGTGATCCCGCTGATGCTCTCCCGGGAACGCGGGTTCACGCCCACCGGCGCCGGTCTGGTGCTCACCGTCGGGGCGCTCTCCTGGTCGGTGGGCTCCTGGTTCCAGGGGCGGATCGCCGCGCCCCGGTCCGCCGCCAGCCTGCCCCGGGCCGGGCTGGCCAGCATCGCGGTCGGCACGGCGGGTGTCGCGTCGGCGCTGCTGCCGGGCGTGCCGGTGGCGCTCGCGGTGGCCGCCTGGGCGGTCGCCGGCCTCGGCATGGGGCTGCTCTACCCCTCGTTGTCGGTGCTCACGCTGGAGCTGTCCGCCCCGGCCGAGCAGGGCCGGAACTCCTCGGCGTTGCAACTGGGGGACTCGCTGGCGGCGGCCACCGTGCTGGCGCTGACCGGGGCGGTGCTGGCCGCCGGTTCGTCGCCCGGCCCGGCCAGCTACGCGGCCACGCTCGCCGTAGCGGCCGGCTGCGGCCTGCTCGGTCTGGTGCTCGCGGGGCGGGTGGTCCCGTCGGCGGCGCACTGACCGGACCCCGTTCGGGGGAACGCGGCGAAGACGAGAGCCGGTCGCGTCCGTCGTCGACCTAGCGTGTACCCATGCTGGTCTTCGTCGCCACCGTGGTGCTCTACGTCTTCGGCTTCGTCTTCCTCTACGGCGTGATCCGGGTCGGGGTCCGGCACGGCATCCAGGACGCCGAGGCGAACCGCCCCGAGCCGCTGCAACGCCGCCACCTCACCGAGGTGTAAGGAGGGCCCCGGTTAACGGATTCGGCATAGCAGGAGGCCCCGCTTAACACGCTGGCGAGCGGATTCTCCGCACAGGTGCGAGGATCGCACCCGTGATGGGGACGCTGAAGACCGAGCCGGCCCGCCTCCGGCTGGACCTGCTTGCTCCGCCGGTCGCCGCGGCGGTGGAGCGGTGGCCGGACGAGGCGCCGGTCGACGTGGCGGAGGTGCTGGTCGCCCCGATCGATGCCGAGTTGGCCGACACCGCGGCCTTCTGCGCGGCGTACGAGGTGGAGCTGGCGGAGTCGGCCAACTGCGTGGTGGTCGCCGGCAAGCGTGGCGGCGAGACCCGGTACGCCGCCTGCATCGTGCTCGCCACCACCCGCGCCGACGTGAACGGCGTGGTCCGCAAGCTGCTCGACGTCCGCAAGGCGAGCTTCGCGCCGATGGCCGAGGCGGTGGAGCTGACCGGGATGGAGTACGGCGGGATCACCCCGATCGGGTTGCCCGAGGAGTGGCCGATCCTGGTCGACGCGCGGGTGATCGCCACGCCGCACGTGATCATCGGATCGGGCGTACGCCACAGCAAGATCGCACTGCCCGGGCCGGCGCTCGGCGCGCTGCCGGGGGCGCAGGTGGTGGACGGGCTGGCCCGACCGGCCTAGCCGCTCACCGGCATCGATCTTGTTCCACGTGAAACATCACCCGGCCGCCTCGCGCTGCTCGACCTCGCGCAACGCGGCGAGCAGCGTCTCCGGCTCCTGGGCGCCGGTAACCGCGTATTTCCCGGCCAGCACGAACGTCGGCACGCTGGAGACGCCGAGCTGGTGCGCGGCGGTCAGCTCGGCGGCCACCTCGCGGCGACCGAGGTTCGACGTCAGGTAACGACGCGCCTCGGCTTCGTCCAGCCCGACCTCACCGGCGAGCGTGACGAGCACGTCGATCGAGCCGACGTCCAGGCCGTCGAAGAAGTGCGCCCGGTAGAGCCGCTCGACCGTCTCGGCGGCCCGATCGTGCTCGGTGGCGAACCGCACCAGCCGGTGCGCGTCGAACGTGTTCGCCGCCACCGCGCGGTCGAACCGCAGATCGAGCCCCGCGCCGGCGGCGACGCCGGAGACGTGGGCGGCCATGCCCTCGGCCTTGTCCCGGCCGCCGAACTTGTCGCCCAGCGCGTCCAGCAGCGGCCTCGGCTCGGCGACCGGCGTCGGGTCGAGCTGGAACGGCCGGAACCGGACGGTCACCTCGCCGTCGTACGAGTCGAGGGCCTGTTCGAGCCGGCGCTTGCCGATCCAGCACCAGGGGCAGACGACGTCGGCGTAGATCTCGATCTCCATGACCAGCGACAACCCGCCGGTCAGGCGATCTGTTCCCGGACCTGCCGCTTCAGTCGGGCCAGGATGGCCGTGCCGCCACGCACCCGGAGCGGGCTGATCGCCTGGGCCAGGCCCATCCGTTGGTAGAGATCGTCCGGTACGGCCAGCACCTGCTCGGCGCTCGCCCCGGCCAGCCCTTCGGCGAGGATGCCGGCGAACGCCCGGGTGGTCGGCGCCTCCGGCGGGCAGTCGAAGACTGTGTTCACCGTGCGGTCCGGGTTCACCTCGGCGCGCAGGAAGAACGCGGTCTGGCACTCGGGGACCTGCTCCAGCTCCTCCCGGTCGACTCCCTCCGGCAGGGGCGGGATCACGTCGGCGAACTCCAGCAGCATCTCCAACACGACGTCGCGCGGGGCGGCGGCGAACTCGTCGACGATCTCGGCCAGCTTGGTCGGCATCTCGGGCATGGGTCGAGGCTATCCGCCCGCCCGGTGGTGAGAAGGGGCCCCTTCTCTACCAGAGGCGTTGAGAAGGGGCCCCGCCTTTCACGAGTTCGGGGCGGCCTCGCTGATGTCGCTGAGGGCCGACTGGGGGTCCAGCTGCATGGCCAGGTCGCCCAGGGAGACGATGCCGACCAGCTTCCGGTCGCTGTCGCACACCAGCACGCGCCGGATGTTGCGCTCGCGCATCAGCGCCGCCGCCTCGTTCGCGGTGCAGTGCTGCTCGATCATGACGACCTCGCGGGTGATGATCGAGCCGATCGTGGTGGTGCCCGGGTCGGCGCGCTCGGCCACGGCGCGTACCACGATGTCGCGGTCGGTCAGCATGCCGGCGAGCGTGGCGCCGTCGGTCACCACCACGTCGCCGATGTCCGACTCCTTCATCACCCGGGCCGCCTCGTCCAACGGGGTCTCTGCGGGAAGGTAGACGACCTGCTTGGTCATCACGTCACTGACGCGGTACATGAGAGCCTCCGAAACGCCTCGGTCGATCCGATTGCGGTACCCGGTGGCACGATTGCTACACCCGGTTGCGGCGCGTCGCGGCAAGCTCGTCGCGCAGGCGCTCGACGACCGCGTCGACCGGCAGCTCGGTGCGCTCACCGGAGGCCCGGTCACGGAGTTCGGCGTACCCGTCGGCCAGCCGGCGGCCGAGCACGACGGCGCGCGGGATGCCGATCAGCTCGGCGTCGGTGAACTTCACCCCGGCGGAGACGGTGGCCCGGTCGTCGACGAGCACCCGCAGGCCAGCGTCGGCCAGCCGCCCGCCGAGGTCCAGCGCCGCGTCGAGCTGCGGCCCCTTCCCGGCCACCACCAGGTGTACGTCGCACGGCGCGACAGCGGCCGGCCAGACCAGTCCCCGGTCGTCGTGGTGCTGCTCGGCGACGGCGGCGACCGCCCGGGACACGCCGATGCCGTAACAGCCCATGACGGGCCGGACCGGCCTGCCCTCGCGGCCGAGCACGTCCACCGTGAACGCGTCGGTGTACCGACGGCCGAGCTGGAAGACGTGCCCCACCTCGATGCCGCGCCGCATGGTCAGCGCACCGTCGGCACAGGACGGGCAGGGGCCGCCGGGCCGCACCTCGGCCGCCTCGATGGTGCCGTCGGGCACGAAGTCGCGCCCGCACACCACGTCGGTGGCGTGCCGCCCCGGCTCGTTCGCCCCGGTCAGCCACGTGGTGCCGGCGACCACCCGGGGGTCGACCAGGTAACGGATGCCGTGCTTGGCCAGGATCTGCGGCCCGAGGTAGCCCCGGACCAGCTCCGGATGCGCGGCCCAGTCGTCGAACACGGTCACGGTGGCCGGGGCCAGCGCCGCGCCGACCCGCCTCAGGTCCACCTCGCGGTCCCCGGGTAGGCCGACGACCAGCAGGTCGGCGCGCTCGGCGCCGGGCCGGCGAACGGCCAGCACCACGTTCTTCAGGGTGTCGGCGGCGGTCCAGTCGGCGCGGCCGGCGAGCGCGCGGGTGTTCGCCACCTCCACCACGGCCGCGATGGTCGGCGTCTCCGGGGTGTCGTGCACCGCCGTGGCGGGATGCGCGTCCGGGTCACCGGCGGCCGGGGCACGGGTCACCACAGCCTCGGTGTTGGCCGCGTAGTCGCAGGCCGTGCAGGCGACGTAGGTGTCCTCCCCGACCGGCGTGGCGGCCAGGAACTCCTCGGACGCGGAGCCGCCCATCGCGCCGGACGTCGCGCGCACCACCGTGACGTCCAGTCCGAGCCGCGTGAAGATCCGCTGGTACGCCTCGCGGTGCCGGGCATAGGTGGCCGCCAGCCCGGCCGGATCCAGATCGAAGGAGTAGGCGTCCTTCATCAGGAACTCGCGCCCACGCAGCACGCCGGCCCGGGGGCGGGCCTCGTCCCGGAACTTCGTCTGGATCTGGAACAGCGTCACCGGGAAATCCCGGTACGAGGTGAACAGGTCCTTCACCAGCAGCGCGGCCATCTCCTCGTGGGTCGGCGCGAGCAGGTGCTCGGCACCCCGGCGGTCGACGAGCGTGAAGATGTCGTCCCCGTACTCCGTCCACCGCCCGCTGGTCCGGTACGGCTCGGCCGGCAGCAGCGCCGGGAAGTGCACCTCCTGGTCGCCGATCGCGACCATCTCGTCCCGGACGACCGCGGTGATCCGGTCCAGCACCAGCTTGCCCAGCGGCAGCCAGGTGTAGCCGCCCGGCGCGGCCCGGCGGACGTAGCCGGCGCGGAGCAGCAGCCGGTGGCTCGGCACCTCCGCGTCGGCCGGGTCCTCGCGCAGGGTCCGGAGCAGCAGGGTCGACATGCGCAGCAGCATTGCCGCAGCGTACGGCGACCAGCCGGGGCCGGGCGATCCGTTTCGGCCCCGGTGCTGCCGCACCGGCACCCGGAGGCGGGTGAGCGTCGTAGTCGTCGGGTAGGAAGACCGCTATGAGTGAGCGACCGCGTTTCTCGTTGACGTCCACCGTGCTCGACGCACCCTCCGCACAGGAACTCGCCGGCTTCTACGAGCGGCTGCTCGACTGGCCGCGAAGCGAGGACGAGCCGGAGTGGGTGGTGCTGGCCGCGCCGGGCGGCGGGGCCACGCTGGCGTTCCAGGACGAGCCGGCGTACGTGCGTCCGGTGTGGCCGGCCGGTCCGGGGGACCCGCCGATGATGCTCCACCTCGACATCAAGGTCGACGACCTGGAGGCCGCCTCGGCGTACGCGGTGTCGCTCGGGGCCACGCTGGCCGACTACCAGCCGCAGGACGACGTACGGGTGCACCTCGACCCGGCCGGCCACCCGTTCTGCCTCTACCTGTGAGGCGCTGGCGTTGCCCGGTGACCTGGACGAAGGCACGCCACGCGGCGGCGGCGAAGGTGAGCACGGGCGAGTTTTTGTCGTTGAGCGGCCCTACGAACTTGATGGCGTGAACGGGTCGCGCCCGGCACCATCCCGGACGAAGGCACGCCACGCGTCGGCGGCGAAGGTGAGCACGGGACCGGTCGGGTCCTTGCTGTCCCGCACCCCGACCACCCCGACCAGGTTGCCCGCCACCTCGACGCAGTCGCCCTGCGTGCCGCTGCGGGTGGACTTCCGCCAGATCGCCTCGGTCAGCTCCATGAGGTCATCACTTCCTTCATCAGCTCGGCCGACTGGCGGCGCGGGAGCGCCTCGCTCCGAACACTCTCCCATCTGGACAGCAGCGTCGCCACGTCCTCGTCGTTGTCGACCACCACGCCGCCGAGCTGGTTTTCGAGATGGCCGACCCAGCCGCCGTCCGTGCCACGGGCCAGAGCGAACGGGCCGACCAGGCCGACGTGCATGGTGACGCGCGTCGGCACGATGTGGACGTCGATGTGCGGATGCTCGGTGCGTTCGATGAGATGGACGATCTGCTCGGCCATCAACCCACGGCAGCTCTCGTCGGCGCGGCGCAGGACGGACTCCTCGATGACCGCGATGTACTTCGGGTGGTTGGCGTTCGACAGGATCGCCTGCCGGTCCAGTCGCACCGCGAGCCGCCGCTCAACCTCGTCATCACTGATCAGGTCGTCGGTGCGGATCATGGCGCGGGCGTAATTCTCGGTCTGGAGCAGGCCGGGGACGAGGGTCGGCTGGTAGGTGCGCAGTTGTTGGGCCTGGCGTTCGGCGTCCAGCCAGGGGCGGAACCAGCTCGGCTGGCCGTCCCGCTCGGCGAGCTTCAGCAGCGACGTCAACAGCCCACCGGTGCCCAGCACCTCGTCGGCCCGGCGCAGGAAGAACCGGTCCAGCGGACGCTGGCCCAACTCCACGGCCGACACCTGTGAGTTGGAGAAGTGCACGAGTCTCCCGAACTCCTCCTGACTCAGTTCGGCCTTCAGCCGCAGCCGGCGGAGTTGGGCGCGGATCAGCTCGGCGGTCGGCTCGTTCTCCACGCGTCCTCCTCGATCGGCCGTGCGGTTCCCGGATCCGCCCCGCCCCGGCCGTGGCGACTTCCGAGCGTAGTGGTCTGATCAGCACACTGTCACGCATGAACCTGCCCGTACCCCGGCTCGGGCCGCACCCGGACCGACCGCGTCCCTGCCCGCCGGGCCACCCGGCGCACCTGCCGATCCGGCCACTCTGGCTCTGCCGCGCCTGCGGCGGCCCGTGGCCCTGCGCCCCGGCCCGGCTGCTGCTCACCGTCGAGTACGCCGACCACCCGGTCGACCTGGCCGTCTACCTCTCCGGGCTCTACCACGAGGCCACCCACGACCTGTTCCGGCTCGCCCCGCACGACGGCCCGACCCCACGCGAGCTGTTCGACAGGTTCGTCGGCTGGGGGCCCTACCGTCGAGGCGCCGCCGGGCGCGTCGTCGAGGGATACGATCCACCGACGTGACCGCCCGCAGGAATGTCGTGTCCGGGGACTTCGACCTGACCATGGACGAGTTGCGTGTCGTGGCGCACTACGTGGTCCGGCACGCCGAGGACGTCCTGCCGGTCTTCGAGCACGCCGTACCCGATGATCCCCGGCCCCGGGCGGCGATCGACGCGGCCCGCGCGTTCGTCGACGGCGCCGACCGGACGCACCGGCAACGCGTGACGGCCGTGGACGCCCACCGGGCCGCCCGGTCCGCGCCCACCGAGGCCGCGCGCCTGGCCGCGCGGTCCGCCGGTGATGCCGCCGCCGCCGCGTACCTGCATCCGCTCGCACAGGCCAGCCAGGTCGGCCACATCCTGCGGGCCGCGGCGAGCGCGGCGCACATCGGCGAGCTGACGGCCGGCGGTGACCCGGCGGTCGGCGACGCGCTGCTGGACCGTTCGCGACGGTGGGCCACCCCGGTGCTCGTCGACGTGCTCCGCCGCTACCCGCCGGCGACCGGCGGCAGCAGTCGGACCGCCCGCCTGATGAGCAAACTGGACGATGCCCTGCGCGCGGGCGGAACGGAGCACCCGTCGTGATCCTGCCGAAGGTCCGGGACCCCCGCTTCGTGACCATCCGCCGGGGCGGGACGCTCACCGACGACGACCACCGGCTGCTCGCGCTCTGGGCCGCCGACTGCGCGGAGCACGTCCTCGGCCTGTTCGAGACGGTCCGACCCGACGATCCGCGACCGCGCCAGGCGATCGAACACATCCGGGCCTGGGTGCGGGGCGAGGTCACGATGATGGTGTCCCGCGCGGCCGGCGGGCACGCCATGGGGGCGGCCCGGGACCTGCGGGGAGCCGCCCGGCACGCCGCGTACGCGGCCGGCCAGGCCGGGGCCGTCGCCCACGTCGCCGCGCACGAACTCGGCGCCGCCGCGTACGCCATCAAGGCGGCACGGGCCGCCGCGCCGCCGGGGGAGGCCGACGCGGCGGGCCGACGCGAGTGCCGCTGGCAGCGCGACCAACTCCCGCCGGCGATCCGTGAGCTGGTCCTCGACGACCAGCGGCTGCGCAACGACATCTGCTGGTCGGTGTTCGAGAACTGAGCCGCCGGGACCGACCACCCGACGGTGGCAACCATCGATCGGCGGGGCGACGTCTGGGAAGGCATCAGACCGACGCACCACTGACCCGAAGGATCGGCTCGTGTGGACCCTCTCCTGAGTGAGTTCGACTCGTTCGTGCGCACGCGCACACCGGCGCTCCTGCGCTCGGCGTACCTGCTCACCGGTGACCAGCACCTGGCCGAGGATCTCGTCCAGTCCGCCCTCGCCCGTACCCACCGCTCCTGGAGCCGGCTGCACGACAGCGGCAACGCGGAGGCGTACACCCGGAAGATCATGTACCACCTCCAGGTCTCCTGGTGGCGACGCCGCCGGGTGGCCGAGTCGATGACGGGCGACCTGCCCGAGCCACGCGGAGGCGACTCGGCCCCCGACCACGCCCAGCAGACCACGCTCCGGCTCACGCTCCGGGCCGCGCTGGCCCGGCTGTCCGCGAAACAGCGGGCCGTGCTGGTGCTGCGGTTCTTCGAGGACCGCACCGAGACCGAGGCCGCCGACCTGCTCGGCGTCACCGTCGGCACGGTCAAGAGCCAGACCTCGAAGGCGCTCGCCAAGCTGCGCACCGTCGCCCCGGAACTCGCCGACCTGTACGCCACGGAAGGAACCGTCCGATGAACCAGGATCGCCTGCGCTTCGACCTGGCCGACCTGGCCGGCGAGGTCACCCCGGTCGACCTGCGGGACCGGGCCCTGCGTACCTCGCGCCGGCTGGGCGTCCGGCGGACCGTTGCCACCTCCGCCGCCGTACTGCTGGTGCTGGCCGCCGCGACCGGGACCGCGCTCGCGATCCGGCCGGACGGTTCGGCGCCCGCGCCGGCCCTGCCGTCGGTGACCAGCACCCCGCCGCCCCCGGTCACCTCCACACCGAGCGCGGAGCCGTCCCGCTCACCGAGCGCCGGTCCGAGCACCACCACCGGCGGAGGTCCGGCCGGGGCTGCGATCGGGCGGCTCTTCTACGGGCCGACGACCACCGGCGAGGGCGCCTCGGCCGTCGGGTATCTCTGGTCCGTCAAGCCCGGCTCACAGCCGACCCGGCTGGCGAAGCTCCCCAGCCTCCCCGCGATCCTGAACGCGGCCGTCTCGCCGGACGGCAGGCGCGTCGCCTGGGTCGACCCGGACGACAACCTGCGGGTGGCCGACGTCGACGGCGGCAACTCCCGGAAACTCACGCCGGGCGGCCACCGTCAGGTGGAACCGGACTGCTGGACGCCGGTGTGGTCCCCGGACTCCCGCCGGCTCGCGCTCTCGGTGATCCTGCGGACCGAGCCGTCCCCGGTGTCGGAGAAGGGCGTTCTCGACCTGGACACGGGCGCGTACACACCGATCGTCGGGGTTCAGGGCTGCCACCCGCTGTGGTCGGCCGACGGCAAGGTCCTCGCCTACGCGGACGGGGAGGGCCGGGTGGCGGTGAACCGACCCGACGGCTCGGCGGAGAAAATGATCCCGGGCCTCGGTGGGTCGGCCGCCCGTTCGTCCTTCGACGTCGCGAGCATCTCCCCGGACGGGTCCCGGCTGGCGCTCCTGCTGCGCGAGCCGGACGAGCCGGCCGGTGACGTGGCGCGGGAACTCGACGCGAACGCCGTGATCGACACCCGCACCGGCCGGCAGGTCGACCTGCCGCTCGGCGGCCGGCCGCTGCTCCAGGCCTGGTACCGGGCCGACGGCAAGCTGGTGGCCCGGGTGAGCGACGGTGACCACAACGTGCTCGTGCTGATCGGCGCGGACGGCCGGAAGATCGTCGAGAGCCGGGAACCGACGGCCTTGAAGGACAAGCAGATCCTTCAGGTCGTCGACTGACCGTCGACTGCGGGGGCGGACACCGGACGGTGGTCCGGCCCCGCAGTCGTTCACAGCGGGAGGGTGGTCGCGGCGGCCGGCCGGAGCCGAACGGCGAGACGTCCACCACGTCCGGGCCCGGGGGGTGCGCGGGAGCGCACCGGGCGGTGACAGACTGGACGACGCTTCTGCGGGGGACGTCGGAGGGAGACGCCGTGCGCTGGCGCAGCTTCGTGGCGGTGGGCGACAGCTTCACCGAGGGCATGGACGACGCATATCCGGACGGCAGCTACCGGGGGTGGGCCGACCTGGTCGCGAC
Source organism: Micromonospora sp. NPDC051141 (assembly GCF_044455765.1). Lineage (NCBI taxonomy): Bacteria > Bacillati > Actinomycetota > Actinomycetes > Micromonosporales > Micromonosporaceae > Micromonospora > Micromonospora sp. NPDC051141. Next base: position 349,976 of record NZ_JBITFD010000004.1, on the reverse strand, counting down.
CCGGCTGGCCGCCGAGGCCGGCCCCGACTTCCGCTACGCGAACCTGGCCATCCGGGGCCGGCTGTTCCCGAACGTCGTGGCCGAGCAGGTGCCGGCCGCGCTGGCCATGAAGCCCGATCTGATCAGCTTCGCGGCCGGCGGCAACGACGTGCTGCGCCGCAACTTCGACCCGGACGTCTTCGTCCCGCGCTTCGACGCGGTGATCGGGCGGCTGCGGTCCGGCGGCAGCGACGTGGTGCTGTTCCGGTTCGCCGACGTGATGGCCCGGCTGCCCGGCCAGCGGCTGGTGGCGCCCCGGGTGACGCTGCTCAACCGGGCCGTCGGCGAGGTCGCCGAGCGGCACGGCGCGATCCTGGTCGACCTCTACGCCGACGAGGCGTACCTCAACCCGATGCTCTGGAGCACCGACCGGCTGCACCTGTCGGCGGCCGGGCACCGGCGGGTCGCCGCACAGGTGCTCACCGCGCTCGGCGTGGGGTGCGAGGAGGAGTGGCTGATGGTGCCGCCGCACCCGACGCCCACCCCGTGGCTCGCCGCCCGCGGTGCCGACCTGCGCTGGGCCGGCCGGCACCTGGCCCCGTGGATCAAGCGTCGGCTGACCGGCCGCTCCTCCGGCGACTTCGTCACCGCCAAGCGGCCCGTGCTCGGCCCGGTCGACGCCGGCTGAGCGGTGCGCACCGTCCACGTCGCCGACCTGCTGCGGCTCACCCTCGACGACGAGCCCCGCGCCGGGCTGGCGGTCCTGGTGGGCGGCGACCGCGTCGAGGCGGTCGCGCCGCTGGGCGAGCTGACCGGCGCGTACCCCGAGGTGCGGGTGCGGCGGTGGGCCGGCACGCTCGGGCCGGCGCGGGTGCACGACGGCCCGTTGCCGCCCGCGCCGACGCCGCGGGAACGGGTGCACGCGCTGTTCCGGCTCGGCGTCGCCGCGGTGCTCGACGCGCACGTCACCGATCCGGCGTTGCGGGCCGCCGCGACCCGCAACGGCGTGACGGTGCTGCCCGCCGCCCAGCCGTCGGCGGTGGTCCTCGGCGGGCGGGCCGACCTCGCCGTGTTCGACGCGGACGGTTCCTGCCGGGCCACCGTGGTCGCCGGGCGGCTCGTCCACCGTCGCGCCTGACCCAGGTCCACCGGACAGCCGGACTTTCCCCGCCGTACGTCCGGTGTGGCCAGGTCCGGCACCAATCGGGATCGCCCGATGTCCGTCCGGCTGGATAGCATCCGCTGCCCCCGTCGATCGACTACGGGGTGACATCGGGGAAAGGTGGATGAGGGATGACCCTCATGCCTGACAGAAATCCACTGCGGACCGGCCGGCGCAAGTTGCTCGCCGTCGCGCTGTCCACGGTGGTCGCGGCCGGCACGGTCACCGCCACCGCGGCGCCGGCCGCCGCGTACGACGTCCGCTACGAGACCAACACCTCCTGGGGCTGGACCGACTCCAAGACGCCGGACAAGAACAACCTGAAGCGGGCCGGCGACCTGCCGGTCGGCACCTGGACAGACGCCCAGGGCAAGCCGCACACGTCGCGCGCCTACCTCACGTTCGACATCTCCCGTTACCGGGGCGCCGACATCGAGCACGCGGTGCTCGACGTCAAGGAGACCGCCGGCGCGGACTGCACCAAGCGTCCGAAGGTCGAGCTGTGGCGGACCGCCTCCTACACCGCGATGTCGACCTGGCGGAAGCCCCCCACCGACCTGGGCCTGGTCGACAGCCGCCAGCTCACCGACCAGATCGTCTGCCCGGCGCCCCGGGTGGAGTTCGACGCGAGCGCGGCGCTGCGCCAGGCGCTCGCCGAGGGCCGGTCGGCGCTGACCCTGTCGCTGCGCCTGCCCGCCGGCGTGGAGCAGGACCCCACGCTGGCCCGCAAGTACGCCAGCCGGGCCGGCATCTCCATCGACTTCAACTTCCGCCCCGGCGTGCCGACCGACCTGGAGAGCACGAGCGGCACGGCGTGCACCACCACCGAGCCGTACCAGGTGGTGCGCTACGCGTCCCTGTCCGGCGTCGTGCACGACCGGGACCGGAACGAGACCGGCGGCACCGACCAGCTCACCGTCTCCTTCGCGGCCTGGCCGGTCGGCCAGCCGGACGCGCGGATCGAGCGGACGGACTACGCCCGTGACGGCGAACGCGCCCTCGGTCGGTACGACCAGATGTACCCGCGCCCGTTCGAGCACGACCGGACGTACGCCTGGCAGATGCGGGCGGCGGACAGCCGGGCCACCGGCGACTGGAGCCCGGTCTGCTACTTCCGGACCGACTTCCAGGGCCCGGCCTCGCCACCGGCGGTCAGCTCGACCGACTTCCCGGACGACCGTGAGTACCACCCCGGCGTGCCGGGCGCCTTCACCTTCGCCGCGAACGGCGCGGCGGACGTCACCACGTACGGGTACTCGCTGAACTACGGCGCCGAGAAGACGGTCGCGGCCGACCGGGCGGGTGGCTCGGCGACGGTCACGCTCACGCCCCGCGCCGGCTTCAACACGGTGCGCGTGTCGAGCTTCGACGCGGTCGGCAACCGCTCGGCGAGCACCGACTACACGTTCCTGGCCCGGGACGTGTCGCCGATCGTCGACGGCACGCTGAGCGAGATCGGGGTGCCCACCACGTTCCAGGTCCGACCCCGGATGGACGGCGTGGTGCGCTACCGCTACGGCCTGGACGGCGACCCGGAGCGGACGGTGGACGCCGCCGCCGACGGCACCGCCGCGATCACCGTCACCGCTACCCGGGGCGGCTTCCGCACGCTCTCCGTCACCAGCGTCACGCTCGCCGGTGTGGAGGTCACCAGCACGAGGCAGTTCTCGCTGCTCACCGAGCCGAAGATCTCGGCGACCGTGTACGAGGAGTACGGCTTCGGCGGCGGTCAGGGCGTGCCGGGCGTCTTCACGTTCACCCCGCGCCTGCCGGACACGGTCAGCTACCGCTACCGCTTCAACGACGAGGAGGCCACGGTCCAGGCCGACGACGCCGGGGTCGCCTCGGTGACGTGGACGCCGACGCAGGCGGGTTGGACCAACCTCGCGGTCTGGGGAGTCAGCCGCGACGGCACCGAGTCGGACGTGGCGACCTGGTCGTTCACGGTCCGGGACCTGCTGCCCACCATCTCCGGCGACCCGTACCGGTCCGACCTGTGGTCCGGTGGCCCGGGGCAGGCCGGTCAGTTCCGGTTCGGCTCCGAGGCGCCCGACACGGTGGCCTACCGCTACCGGTTCGACGGCGGGGCCGAGCAGAGCGTCGACGCCGACACCAACGGCAACGCCGCCGTCACCTGGACGCCCGAGCAGGGCGGCCCGCACGAGCTGACGGTGCGCGGGGTCGGCGCCGACGGCACCGTGTCCGCCGAGCGGGCGTACCCGTTCCTGGTGAACGACGCGCCTCTGGTCGCGTCCGTGCAGTATCCGAAGGAGGCGAACAGCGGGCTGCCCGGCGTGGCCGGTATCTTCACCGTCACCCCGCAGCGGGCCGGAATGGTGAGGTACCACTACACGTTCTGGGGCGAGGAGACGAAGACGGTCGACGCGGCGGCCGACGGCACCGCCTCGATCACCTGGACGCCGGAGCAGGCCGGCTGGCGGCAGCTCACCGTGGTCGGGGAGACCGCGGACGGCACCACCACCCAGCCGCAGGAGTACACCTTCAGCGTCCGCGAGCCGAAGCCGACGATCATCTCGTACCTGTACAACGAGTACGACCCGCAGGGCGGCGTCGGCGTGGCGGGCGCGTTCCGGTTCGACTCGGAGCTGCCGGACACGGTCGCGTTCGTGTACCGGCTCAACGGCGGGCCGGAGCAGACCGTGGCGGTCACCGACGGCACCGCCGCCGAGCTGACCGTCACCCCCGACCGGGGCTTCCGCAACATGCTCACCGTCCGGGCCCGCTCGGCGACCGGCGAGCTGTCCCCGGAGGCGAGCTACTCCTTCATGGTGAGCACCGCGCCGACGGTCAGCTCCACGACCTACCCGGCTGGTGAGTCGGGCGGCGGCGTGGGTGTGCCCGGTGTCTTCACGTTCACGCCGCGCATGCCCGACGTCGAGACGTACGTCTACCAGTTCGACAACGGCCCGGAGGTCACCGTGCCGGCGGGCGCGGACGGGTCCGCCTCGGTGACGCTGACGCCGACCGAGGCGCGCTGGTACCCGATCTCGGTGTACGCGGTGGACAAGGCCGGCAACCGGTCGGACTACGCGTACCACTGGTTCGTGGTCCAGGGCTGACGAGCCCGGCGGACGTCCCGGCCCCACCACCTCCGTCGAGGTGGTGGGGCCGGTGTCACATCCGGCGTGCCCGATCCGGCGTACCTTGGGGCTCATGCCTGTGCCGAGTGATCCGCATCCCCGCCTCCAGTCGTACGCCGACCCGCAACGCCTGGTCACCACCGAATGGTTGGCCGAGCACCTGGGCGACGAGGGCCTCGTGGTGGTCGAGTCGGACGAGGACGTGCTCCTCTACGACACCGGTCACCTTCCCGGCGCCGTCAAGGTCGACTGGCACACCGAGCTGAACGACCAGGTCACCCGCGACTACCTGGACGCCGCCAGCTTCGCCGAGCTGTGCGCGGCGAAGGGCATCGGCCGCGACGACACGGTCGTCTTCTACGGCGACAACTTCAACTGGTGGGCCGCGTACGCCCTCTGGGTCTTCTCCCTGTTCGGCCACGCCGACGTGCGGCTGCTCGACGGCGGCCGGCAGAAGTGGATCGCCGAGGGGCGGGAGCTGACCCGGGACAAGGTCAGCCGGCCCCGCGCCTCCTACCCGGTACCGGAGCGCAACGACGCGCCGATCCGGGCGTACCGGGAGCAGGTCATGGCGCACGTGGCGGCCGGCCGGCCGCTCGTCGACGTGCGGTCGCCGGGTGAGTACACCGGCGAGATGCTGCACATGCCGGACTATCCGCAGGAGGGCGCGCTGCGCGGCGGGCACATCCCGGGCGCGGTGAGCAAGCCGTGGAAGTCCGCCGCGAACGACGACGGCACGTTCAAGTCGGCCGACGAGCTGCGCGCCATCTACGCCGACCAGCTCGGGCTGAGCCCGGCCGACGACGTGGTGGCGTACTGCCGGATCGGCGAGCGGTCCAGCCACACCTGGTTCGTGCTGCACCACCTGCTCGGGTTCCCGCAGGTGCGCAACTACGACGGCTCGTGGACCGAGTGGGGCAACCTGGTCCGGGCGCCCGTCGTCAAGGGCGACCAGCCCGGCGGCCTGACCCGCTGAGCGTTCCCGGCCGGCTCCGGTCCGGGGCCGGCCGGTCACCCCTCGATCGCCTCGGCGGACGGTTGGGTCAGGTAGCGCTGGATCGTCGGGCCGACCCACCCGGCCAACTCGTCCGCGTCGAGGTCGACCACCGGGGGCAGCCGGATCACGTACCGGGTCAGGGCGAGGCCGAGGATCTGGCTGGCCACCAGTCCGGCGCGGCGGGCGGCGGTCTCCCGGTCGACGCCGGACCGTGCCACCGCGGTGGCGAGCTGGTCGGCGAAGATGCCGCGCATGCGGTCGGCCGCGCCCGGGTTGGAGTGGGCGGCCCGGAGCAGCGCGACGAGCGTGCCGTCGGCCTCCCAGCGGCGCAGGAAGTGCCGGGTCAGTGTCTCGCCGAGCCGTTCCGGGGGTACCTGGGCGAGGTCGGGCAGGTGCAGGTCGAACTCGGCCGCCGCCGCGAAGAGCCCCTCTTTGCTGCCGTAGTAGCGCATCACCATGGACGGGTCGATCCGGGCGTCGGCGGCGATGGCGCGGATGGTGGCCCGGTCGTAGCCGTCGGCGGCGAAGCGCTCCCGGGCGGCGTGCAGGATGGCCGCCCGGGTGGCGTCCGAGCGGCGGGTGGGGGAGGCCGGTGCGGTCATGTCCACGACTGTAGGCCAACAAGCGTTGACAGCGCTCCGGAGTGATGTCAACAATCGTTGGCAAACAGTTGTTGACCGCATCGGAGGTGGGCGATGCTGCCCGAACGCACGGACGTGCTCGTGGTGGGCGCCGGACCCACCGGCCTGGCCGTGGCCGTCACGCTGGCCGGGCGCGGTGTGACCACCACAGTGGTCGACCGGCTGGCCGCGCCGCCGGTCACCTCGCGGGCCGCGGTGGTGCACGCCGGCACGCTGGAGGTGCTGGACCGCATCGGGGTCGCGGACCCGCTCGCCGCCCGTGGGCTGCACTCGGCCCGGTTCAGCGTCCGGGACCGGGACCGGCTGCTGCTCACGGTCCCCTTCGACAGGCTGCCGTCCCGCTATCCGTACGCACTGCTGATCTCGCAGGCGGAGACCGAGGCGGTGCTCGCCGACCGACTCACCGCGCTCGGCGGGCGGGTGCTGCGGCCGTACGAGCTGACCGGGCTGGACCTCGACGGCGACGGCGCGACCGCCCGCTTCGCCGATGGCGGCGCGGTCCGGGCCCGTTGGGTGGTCGGCGCGGACGGCATGCACAGCCGGGTCCGCGAGCTGGCCGGCATCGGTTTCGGCGGCCCGGCCGACCCCGGCGAGTCGTTCCTGCTCGGTGACGTGCGGGTGGACAGCGCGCTCCCGCGCGACCAGGTCACCCTGTTCCTGTCCCGCGGTGGCCCGCTGGTCTGGGCGCCGCTGCCCGACGGCACGGTCCGGCTGGTCGCCACCGTCGACGCCGCGCCGCGCGAGCCGCGGGCGCACCACTTTCAAACACTGCTCGACGAGCGCGGCCCGGTCCGGCGGCCGGACCGGGTCACCGAGGTGGCGTGGGCGTCCCGGTTCCGGATCCACCACCGGATCGCCAGCCGGTACCGGTCCGGCCCGGTGCTGCTCGCCGGCGACGCGGCGCACGTGCACAGCCCGGCCGGTGGGCAGGGGATGAACCTCGGGCTGCGCGACGCGGTCGCGCTCGGCGCGGCGCTCGCCGTCGGCCCGGAGGCCCTCGACAGGTACGCCGCCGACCGTCGCCCCCGCGCCGAGGAGGTGCTCGGCTTCGCCGCCGGGCTCACCCGGCTCGCCGCTGCCCCGCCGGCCCTCCGGCCGCTGCGTGACCTGCTGCTCCGGACCGCTTCGGCGCTGCCGCCGGTCCGCCGACGGCTGGCCGTCCGCCTGGCCGGCTTCGAGCCCGCTCCCCTCCCACCCGGCCCCCACTGACCGGCGGGTAACCACGGGTCCCCCACCTCGGAGGCGAGGTCTAGGCTGGCCCGGTGGCGGTGGAACAGCAGGCGCGGGGGGCGACGGGCGGGGCCCGGCGTCGGTCCCGGCGAGACGAGATCCTGGAGATCGCGGTCGGCCTCTTCGCCCAACGGGGCTATCACGGCGTGTCGATGGACGACATCGGTGCGGCGGCCGGCGTCACCGGTCCGGCGCTCTACCATCACTTCGCCGGCAAGGAGGCGATGCTGGTCGCGGCGCTGGTGCCGGTCAGTGAGGGGCTGCTCGCCGGGGGCCGGGAGCGGGCCGCCGGCCGTCCGGGTGACCCGCGCGGCGCGCTGGAGTCGCTGATCGACTTCCACGTCGAGTTCGCGCTGGCGAACCCCGCGGTGATCGCGCTGCACCTGCACGAGCTGGACCGCCTCCCGGACGAGCCGCGCCGCCGGATCCGCCGGCTCCAGCGGATGTACGTCGAGGAGTGGGTCACGGTGCTGACCGCGCTGCACCCGGGCCTGCCGGACGGCGCCGCCCGGGTGCTCGCGCACGCCGCGTTCGGCCTGATGAACTCCACCCCGTTCCTCGGTGGCGAGGTGGATCGTCGGCGCCGGGCCGAGTTGCTGCGCGGCGCGACCCTGGCGGCCCTGCTGGCTCCCACCGACCCGACGACCCCACCTGACACGCCGCACGCGCCTTAACGCATGTTAAGAAGGGGCCTACACCTCAGGCGTCGAGAAGGGGCCCTTCCTTGCCGAACATGTTTGATTCGCTGCTGGTGGCCAACCGTGGGGAGATCGCGCGCCGGGTCATCCGCACGGCCCGACGACTCGGGGTGCGGGCGATCGCGGTGCACTCGGAGGCGGACGCCGACCTGCCGTTCGTGACCGAGGCCGACGAGGCGGTCTGCGTCGGCCCGGCCAACCCGGCGCTGAGCTACCGCAACGTGGAGGCGATCCTCGACGCGGCCCGGAGCACCGGCGCGCAGGCGATCCACCCCGGCTACGGCTTCCTGTCGGAGAACGCCGACTTCGCCCGTACCGTCGAGAGGGCCGGCCTGGTCTGGGTCGGGCCCGGCGCGGACGCGATCACCGCGATGGGCGACAAGATCAACGCTCGGAACCTGATGGCGGCGGCCGGCGTGCCGGTCGCGCCCGGCACCACCGAGCCGGCGGCCGACCTGGACGCGGCGGTCACCGCCGCCGCCGAGATCGGCTACCCGGTGATGGTCAAGGCCGCGGCCGGTGGCGGCGGCATGGGCATGGGCGTGGCCGCCGACGAGGCCGCGCTGCGCACCGAGTACGACAAGGTGCGTGCGTTCGCCGAGCGCATGTTCGGCGACGGCTCGGTGCTGATCGAGCGGTACTTCCCCCGGGTACGCCACGTCGAGGTGCAGATCCTCGGCCTGGCCGACGGCCGGGTGGTGGCGCTCGGCGAGCGCGAGTGCTCGGTGCAGCGGCGCAACCAGAAGCTGGTCGAGGAGTCCCCCTCCCCGGCGGTCTCGGCGGAGCTGCGGGCACGGTTCCTGGCCGCCGCGGTCCGCGCCGGAGAGGCGGTCGGCTACCGCAACGCGGGCACCGTCGAATGTCTGCTCGACCCCACCACGCAGGAGTTCTTCTTCCTGGAGATGAACACGCGGCTCCAGGTCGAGCACCCGGTCACCGAGTACGTCTACGGCGTCGACCTGGTCGAGGAGCAGTTGCGGGTGGCCGCCGGCCTGCCGCCGACGTTCGACCCGGACGCGCTCGCCCCGCGCGGACACGCCATCGAGCTGCGGATCAACGCGGAGGACCCGAAGCGCTTCCTGCCCGGACCGGGCGCGATCACCACCTGGAACGAGCCGTCCGGCACCGGCGTGCGGGTCGATTCCGGTTACGTCGCCGGCAACACGGTCACCCCGTTCTACGACAGCCTGCTGGCCAAGCTGATCGTCAGCGGTGACACCCGGGCGGAGGCCGTCGAGCGGGCGCGGGCGGCGGTCGCGCAGTTCGAGGTCGCCGGCCCGAAGTGCAACCTGCCGTTCTTCGCCGAGCTGCTGGAGAACCCGGAGTTCCGCTCCGGCGACTACGACACCGGCATCGTCTCCCGAATGCGCTGACCGTCGACACGAGTGAGGTGAACCTGATGGCTGAACTGCCCACGTCGGTGAGCATCCGCGAGGTCGGTCCCCGGGACGGGCTCCAGAACGAGGAGCCGATCCCCACCGACTCGAAGGTGAAGCTGCTCGACGCGTTGTCCCGGACCGGGGTACGCCGCATCGAGGCCGTCTCCTTCGTGCACCCGAAGGCGATCCCGCAGATGGCCGACGCCGACGAGGTGTGGCAGCGGGCGGCGAAGGTCGACGGCGTGCGCTACTCGGCGCTGGTGCCGAACACCCGGGGCGCGCAGCGGGCTCTGGCCGCCGGCTTCACCGAGATCGAGGTGGTCGTGTCGGCCAGCGACACGCACAACCGGCGCAACGTGAACCGTTCGACCGACGAGTCGCTCGACGACATCGCCGAGCTGATCGCGCTGCTGCACGACGCGGGCGCGACCGCCGAGGTGATCGTGGCGACCAGCTTCGGCTGCCCCTACGAGGGTGACGTCGACCCGACGCGGGTGGCCGCCATCGTGGACCGGGTGGTCCGCGACGGCGCGGACCGCGTCGCGTTCGGCGACACCACCGGCATGGGTACGCCCCGGCGGGTCCGTGAGCTGGTCACCGCCGTACGCGACCGCAACGCGCAGGTGCCGGTGCTGCTGCACTTCCACAACACCCGGGGCACCGCGCTGGCGAACATGCTGACCGCCATGGAGCTGGGGGTCACCGAGTTCGACGCCAGCGTCGGTGGCCTCGGCGGCTGCCCGTACGCCCCGGGGGCGAGCGGCAACCTGGCCACCGAGGAGGCGGTGCACATGCTGCACGACATGGGCATCGAGACCGGCATCGACCTGGACGCCCTGATCGAGGCGGCCGAGCTGGCCGAGCACCTGCTCGACAAGAAGCTCCCCTCCGGCGTCCTCCGAGCCGGCCCCCGAACCCGCCTGACCCCCCTCCCATCCTGACCGCTTTCTCCCTCCCCTCCCCTCCCCTCCCCTCCCCGTTGATCTTGCACTTCGGGCCCTTGTCGTGCGTCTTTTGTGTCGCATGTCGAGGCCGGAAGTGCAAGATCGCGCGGGCGGGGGGCGGGGTCGGGGGTGGTGTGGTCGCCGGAGAGGGTGGGGGTGGGGTAGCCTAACGATCGTTCAGGTCGGTGGGGTGGCAGAGGGAGTCGGCGTGACGCTCGACGGTGAGGCACTGGAGCAGCTGCGCAAGCGCGCCCGCGCCGGCGGTGCGGACAAGTACCACGCGGCCAACGCCGCCAAGGGCAAGCTCTTCGCCCGCGAGCGGGTGGCCTACCTGGTCGACGAGGGCTCCTTCGTCGAGGACGGGCTCTACGCCAACGCGATGGCCGACGGCCTGCCCGCCGACGGTGTGGTGACCGGCACCGCGACCATCGACGGGCGGCCGGTCTGCCTGATGGCGAACGACTCCACCGTCAAGGCCGGCAGTTGGGGCGCGCGTACCGTCGAGAAGATCATCCGGATCATCGAGCGGGCCTACTCGACAAGCGTCCCGATGGTCTACCTGGTCGACTCCGCCGGCGCCCGGATCACCGACCAGGTCGACCTCTTCCCGGGCCGGCGCGGCGCCGGAAAGATCTTCTGGAACCAGGTCCGCGCCTCGGGCTCGATCCCGCAGGTCTGCGCGCTGTTCGGGCCGAGCGCGGCGGGCGGGGCCTACATCCCGGCGTTCTGCGACGTGGTGGCCATGGTCGAGGGCAACGCCAGCATGTATCTCGGCTCCGACCGCATGGTCGAGATGGTCACCGGCGAGAAAACCACCCTCGAAGCGATGGGCGGCGCCAGGGTGCACTGCGCCGAGTCCGGCGTGGGGCACTTCCTCTGCAAGACCGAGAACGACGCGCTCGACGTGGTGCGGACCTACCTGTCCTACCTGCCGTCGAACTGGCAGCAGGACCCGCCGGCCACCGAGGCGAAGCCGGCGCCGGAGAAGGCCGACCTGGCCGCCCTGGTCCCGGTCAGCGAGCGGCAGGCGTTCGACATGCGCCGGTACGTCAAGGGCCTGCTCGACGAGGGCAGCTTCTTCGAGATCCAGGCGCTCTGGGCCAAGGAGTTGACCATCGGCTTTGGCCGGCTGAACGGCGAGGTCGTCGGCGTGGTCGGCAACAACTCGATGTTCAAGGGCGGCGTGCTCTTCGTCGACTCGGCCGACAAGGCGACCCGGTTCGTGCAGCTCTGCGACGCGTTCAACGTGCCGCTGCTGTTCCTGAGCGACGTGCCCGGCTTCATGGTCGGCAGCGCGGTGGAGAAGCAGGGCATCATCCGGCACGGCGCGAAGATGATCACGGCGATCTCCGAGGCGACCGTACCGAAGATCTGCGTGGTGGTCCGCAAGGCGTACGGCGCGGGTCTCTACGCGATGGCCGGTCCCGGCTTCGAGCCCGACGCCACGATCGCGCTGCCCACCGCGAAGATCGCGGTGATGGGTGCGGAGGCCGCGGTCAACGCGGTCTACGCCAACAAGATCGCCGCCATCGCCGACGCGGACGAGCGGGCCGCGTTCGTCGCCGCCAAGCGCGAGGAGTACGAGCGCGACATCGACGTCGTCCGGCTCGCCAGCGAGCTGGTGGTGGACGCGATCGTCGAGCCGCACGAACTGCGCGCCGAGTTGGTCCGCCGGTACGCCGCCGCCCGCACCAAGTCCCGCCACTTCTCCACCCGCCGCCATGGCGTCACCCCCGTCTGACCGGTAAGGAAGGCCCCCGCTTGACGCCTGGTGCGTAAGAAGGGGCCCCTCCTAACGCCTCAGCCCGCCCCCCGGCGTCACGAGCGCCCGGCGGCCCGCCCCCTTCCAGGAGGATCGACATGGACTTCCGGCTCGACGAGGAGCAGCAGGCGCTGCGGGAGAGCGTGCGGGACTTCGCACGCGAGGTGGTCGCCCCGGTGATCGGCGAGCACTACGAGAACCACACCTTCCCGTACGAGGTCGTCCGCCAGATGGGCAAGATGGGGCTGTTCGGGCTCCCGTTCCCGGAGGAGCACGGCGGCATGGGCGGCGACTACTTCGCGCTCTGCCTCGCGTTGGAGGAGCTGGCCCGGGTCGACTCCAGCGTGGCCATCACGCTGGAGGCGGCGGTCTCGCTCGGCGCGATGCCGATCCACCGGTTCGGCACCGCGGAGCAGAAGGAGCGGTGGCTGCCGAAGCTGCTCAGCGGCGAGGCGCTGGCCGGCTTCGGGCTCACCGAGCCGGGCACCGGCTCGGACGCGGGCGGCACCCAGACCCGGGCGGTGCTGGACGGCGACGAGTGGGTGATCAACGGCTCGAAGGCGTTCATCACCAACTCCGGCACCGACATCACCGCGCTGGTCACGGTCACCGCGGTCACCGGCACCAAGCCGGACGGCAGCAAGGAGCTGTCCACCATCATCGTCCCGTCGGGCACGCCCGGCTTCACGGTCGCGCCCGGCTACTCCAAGGTCGGCTGGAACGCCTCGGACACCCACGAGCTGACGTTCGACGATTGCCGGGTGCCGGCGGGCAACCTGCTCGGTGAGCGCGGCCGGGGCTTCGCCCAGTTCCTGCGCATCCTCGACGAGGGCCGGATCGCCATCGCCGCGCTGGCGGTCGGTCTGGCCCAGGGCTGTGTCGACGAGTCGATCGCGTACGCCAAGGAGCGTCAGGCGTTCGGCCAGCCGATCGGCAACTACCAGGCGATCCAGTTCAAGATCGCCGACATGGAGCTGAAGGCGCACACCGCCCGACTGGCCTACTACGACGCCGCCGCCCGGATGCTCGCCGGTGAGCCGTTCAAGCGGCAGGCGGCGATCGCGAAGTTGCACGCCAGCACCGTCGCGGTGGACAACGCGCGGGAGGCGACCCAGATCCACGGCGGCTACGGCTTCATGAACGAGTACCCGGTGGCCCGCTTCTGGCGCGACTCCAAGATCCTGGAGATCGGCGAGGGCACCAGCGAGGTGCAGCGCATGATCATTGCCCGCGACCTCGGCATGTGACCGAGGCCCGCCTCGGCCGTCTGTCGGATATCGGCGTCGGACGGTCGGGTGGTTGACGGTGGACTGTGGAGCGTCGGATCCCCTCCGTACTCTTCCTGCCCATGACTCCCGAACATGATCGTTCGCGGAGCCCGGGTACTCGGGCGGCGCTGTCCGATCTGTTGCGCGGGCACCGGCTCGCACTCGGCCTGACCCAGGCCGAGCTGGCGGGCCGGGCCGGCGTGGGCGTGCGGACCGTCCGCGATCTGGAGCGGGGACACGCGACCCGACCCCAACGCACCACCGTCGACCTGCTCGCCGACGCGCTCGGCCTGACCGGCTCGGCCCGCCGGGAGTTCGTCGCCACTGCCCGGCCCGCGCCGGCCGCCGCGCCGGTCGAGGCCGATCCGGGTACGCCGGTCGCGCTGCCCCAGCCCGTGCCGCTGCTCGGCCGGGACCGCGACGTGGCCGAGGTGACCGACCTGCTCGCCGCGCACCCGGTGGTGAGCCTGGTCGGGCTCGCCGGCGTCGGCAAGACCGCGCTCGCGCTCACCGTCGCCCACGCGGTCGCGGCCCGGCACCCCGGCGGCGTGGTCGGTGTGCTGGTCGGCGACGGCTCGGACGCCGCCGACGTGCTCGCCGCCTCGGTGGCGGTGTTCGGTGTGAGCCGCCTCACCGATCTGCCCTGCCGGCTCGCCGGCCGACCGGCGCTGCTGCTCGTCGACGCCGTCGAGCGGGCGCCCGGGCCGGTGGCCGAGGCGGTGCGGACGCTGACCGCTGCCGCGCCGACCGTACGGATCCTGGCGACCGGCCGTCGTCCGGTCGGGCTTTCCGGCGAACTGGTCCGGCCGGTGGCGCCGCTCGACGTGCCGCCCGCCGGCGCCGAGCCGGCGGACCGGGCCGACCTGGACCGCTGGCCCGCCGCGGCGCTCTTCGCCGCCCGGTTCACCCAGGCCCGGCACGCGCCACCCGCCCCGGCCGAGCTGCCGGCGCTCGCGGCGCTGGTCCGCCGTCTCGGCGGCCTGCCGCTGGCGATCGAGCTGATGGCGGCGCGGGGCCGCATCCTCGACGTCCCCGAGCTGCTGGACCGGTACGGCGACCGGGTCCTCGACCTGGCCGGCGGGCGTCCCGGCTGGGCACCCGCCGACGCGGTCGCCGGCACGGTGACCCTGCGGGAGGCGGTCGCGACCAGCTACCACCTGCTCGCCCCGGCCGAGCGCGCGGCGTTGCGCCGGCTCTCCGCCTTCCGTAACCGCTGGTCGGTCGCGCTGGCCGAGGAACTGCTCGCCGAGGGCGACGACCGCTGGGACGCGGTGCCGCTGCTGGACCGGCTCAGCGAGCTGGGCCTGCTGAGCGTCCGGGGCGCCGGCCCGTTCCGGTTCCGGCTGCTCGACGCGGTCCGCGACTTCGCGGCCGAGCAGGCCGACCTGGCCGGCGAGACGGCGGCGATCCGGCTCCGGCACGCGTCGGTGATCGCCGCACTGGTCCGGCGTACCGCGCCCGGCCTGGTCGGCGCGGAGCTGCCCGGCACCGTGCACCTGCTCGACGAGGCGACCGGTGACATCACCGCCGCGCTGGCGTACGCCGCCGAGGAGGCGCCGGTCACCGCGCTGCTGCTGGCCGCCGCGTTGCCCCGGTGGTGGCGGTTGCGCGGACGGGACGTCTCCGGCCGTCGGTGGCTGCGGCGGCTGCTCGCCGATCCGCGTACCGCCGACGCCCGCCCGGTGCTGCGGGCCTGGGCCCTGCTCGGGTCGGCGCGGCTGGCCGCGGAGCACGGTGCGGGGCCGGAGGAGCTGCCGGCGGCCCGGGCGGCGCTCGCCGTCTTCGCCGAGGTCGGCGACGTGACCGGGGAACTGTCCGCCCGGTCGGTGCTCTGCGCGGTGCTGCGCGGCCTCGGGGCCCACGACGAGGCGCGTGCGCAGGCCGAGGCGGCGCTGACGCTGGCCACCCGACACGGCCGGGTACGCGAGATGGCGGTGGCGCAGCACCACCTGACCTGGCACGACGTACGCGTGGGGGAGCTGGCCGACGCCCGGCGGCGGCTGGCCACCGTGGACCGGTTGGCGGCGCAGTGCGGCGACCAGCGGCTCCGCCTGCTGGCGCGGGCCGATCTGGCCGAGCTGACCCGGTTGGAGGGGCGCTACGCCGAGGCGGTCGAGCAGGGTCGGCGGGCGGCGTCCGCGCTCGTGGAGCTGGGTGATCCGGGGCGGCGTCGTCGGACCATCGGTACGGTCGGGTTGGCGCTCGCACTCCAGGGGCGGGACGACGAGGCGCTCGCGGTGGTGACCGAGCTGTGGCCGTCCGGCCCGGTGCCGCCCCCGCGTCGCGCACCGGCCGTCGAGCGGTGGGAACCGGCCGGTACGAGCCGGGACGCCCACACCGAGGACGCGCTCCGCGCGTTGATCGAGGGTCAGGTGGCGCTGCACCGCGGCGACCGCGAGCTGGCGGCGGAGTGGTTCGCCACGGCGGCGGAGGCGGCGGCCGGGGGCGCGGACCGGCGGGATCTGGTCGAGGCGCTGGTGGGGTTGGCGGCCAGCACCGGCGACCCGGGGGTGCTGGACCGACTGGACCGGGCACGGCAGATCACCGGCGTGAATTTGCTGCCTCGTGAGGAGGAGTTGCTCTACGCGCTGGCCGCGCAGCGGGGACGCCCGGGTCGGACCTGATACCGAGCCGGACCTGATGTTGGGCCGGACCTGATGTTGGACCGCTGTGGCGGAGGGCGCGGGGGTGGCGCGAGCGAAGTAGCCCCCTGGTGCTGCCCCTCGCTCCACGCTCGCGCCGGCACCCCCCGGTGCTCCCCCGCGTCGAAAGCTTAGCCAGCCACCCCGACGGCTTTGAGCGTGATTGATCGCTTTTGCCCTGGCGTACCGGCGGTTCTGCCGGTCATTCTGCCGGTGACCGGCGGGTAGCGACCGGTCTCAGCAGTCGGTATTCCCGGCCGGTTCGGTGCTGCCGGCCGTGGCGCCCGGGTGGACCGCGTCCCGGACCCGGCGCAACCCGTCCAGAAGCCCGTCGAGCTGGGCCGGTTCGAGCTGACCGGTGAACCACTGCTCGATGATCTTCAGGTGGCCGGGCAGGATCTCGTCCAGCCGGCCCAGGCCCGCGGCGGTCACCACCGCGAACGAGCTGCGCCGGTCGGAGGGGCAGGCCCGACGACGGATCAGGCCGTCCCGCTCCATCCGGTCCACCACCCGGGTCACCCCGCTGGTGGAGAGCGAGGTCTGGGCCGCCAGGTCGGTCATCCGGAGCTGGTTGTTGGGGGACCGGGCCAGGCGGGTGAGCACCTCGAACTCGACCGGGGAGAGCCCGTGCTCCTCGAACTGGGCCGCGAACCGGGCGGAGAGCCCGGCGTGCGCCTCGACGAGCAGGCCGACGGCGGTGATCCGGGGGTCGTCGAACACGTTCTGATCCACGTCACCATCCTAGCAACACTTGACACAGGGAATATTGCTGTGGCTATAGTTGCTCAGTCAGTCGTTGGGCTACTAAACAATCTTCTCCGGAGGAGCGCATCATGACCAGCAGCACCGAGGCGACTACCCGCGACTGGGAGGGTCTCACCATCCCCGCCCCCGGCACGTACCTCCTGGACGCCGCGCACAAGCGCGTCGGCTTCGTCGCCCGGCACATGATGGTCAGCAAGGTACGCGGCGAGTTCGCCGACGCCACCGCCACCATCACCGTCACCGACGACCCGCTGCAGTCCTCGGTCACCGCCAGCATCCAGGCGGCCAGCATCAACACCGCGCAGGCGGACCGGGACGGGCACCTGCGCAGCCCGGAGTTCCTCGACGCCGAGCAGTTCCCGACGCTGGAGTTCCGCAGCACCGGTGTGAAGTCCCGCGAGGGCAACGAGTTCGTGCTCGCCGGTGAGCTGACCGTGAAGGGCGTGACCCGTCCGGTGGACCTCCAGGTCGAGTTCGAGGGCGTCGGCCGCAGCCCCTTCGGGCAGGACATCTTCGGCTTCTCCGCGCACACCGAGATCGACCGGGAGGACTTCGGTCTCACCTGGAACGTGGCGCTGGAGACCGGTGGCGTCCTGGTCGGCCGCAAGGTCAAGATCGAGATCGAGGGTGAGGCCATCCGCCAGGGCTGAGCCCCTCGCCGGACCCACGGGCCCGCACCGTCCACCGACGGTGCGGGCCCGTCCCCGTCTCCCGCCTCGCCGGGTGCGGATTGTCACGTGTTGTTCGCTGGTTGACGGCGCTGGGCGAGGCGGTGGCGGGGTACAGGTGCAGACCTGCGCCCGGTCGGCAGTTCACGAGCCGGGCGCTCTTACGCACACCACCTGAATGGTTCACAATGCGTTGCGGAACGCCAACGGTTCCGTGGCACCGGCGCCGGGAGGACACATGGGCAGGGACGTCGAGCAGGGCGCCTTCTCCCGCGAGGATCGGGTCCGCTACCGGCAGAAGGTCCGGCGATGCCTGGACGTCTTCGCGCTGATGCTCGACGACTTCGGCTTCGACGCCGACCGGCCGATGACCGGGCTGGAGATCGAGCTGAACCTGGTCGACGCCGCCGCCGAACCGGCCATGCGCAACGACCAGATCCTGGCCGACATCGCCGACCCGCTCTTCCAGACCGAGCTGGGGCAGTTCAACCTCGAACTGAACGCCTCGCCCCGGCTGATCGAGGGCACCGGGTTCAGCGACTACGAGCAGGATCTGCGCGGCAGCCTCAGCCGCGCCGACGAGCGGGCCGCCAAGTCCGACGCCACCATCGTGATGGTCGGCATCCTGCCCACCCTCACCGAGGGGCACCTGGTCGCCGACAACCTCTCTACCGACGAGCGCTACCGGGTGCTCAACGACCAGATCGTCGGCGCCCGCGGCGAGGACATCGAGCTGGACATCAACGGCGTCGAGCGGCTGCGGACGCACACCGACTCGATCGCGCCGGAGGCCGCCTGCACCAGCCTCCAGTTCCACCTCCAGGTCGCCCCGGACAGCTTCGCCGACCACTGGAACGCCTCCCAGGCGATCGCTGGCGTGCAGGTGGCCGTCGGGGCCAACTCGCCGTTCCTCTACGGCCGACAGCTCTGGGCGGAGACCCGCATCGCGCTCTTCGAGCAGGCCACCGACACCCGGCCCGACGAGCTGAAGGCCCAGGGCGTACGCCCGCGGGTCTGGTTCGGCGAACGCTGGATCACCTCGATCTTCGACCTGTTCGAGGAGAACGTCCGCTACTTCCCGCCGCTGCTGCCGATCTGCGAGGAGGAGGACCCGGTCGAGGTGCTGCACGCCGGCGGCGTGCCCCAGCTCGGCGAGCTGCGGTTGCACAACGGCACCGTCTACCGCTGGAACCGACCGGTCTACGACATCATGAACGGCCGCCCGCACCTGCGGGTGGAGAACCGGGTGCTGCCCGCCGGCCCGACCGTGGTGGACATGCTCGCCAACGCGGCGCTCTACTTCGGCCTCGCCCGTGGCCTCGCCGAGTCGGACCGCCCGATCTGGAGCCAGCTCACGTTCAGCTCGGCGGAGGAGAACTTCCACGCCGCCGCCCGGCGCGGCATCGACGCGGTGTTGCACTGGCCCAAGCTCGGCGACGTGCCGGTCACCACGCTCGTCCTCGACACGCTGCTGCCGGTGGCCGCGCAGGGGCTGGACCGGTTCGGCGTCGCCCCGGCCGAGCGGGACCGCCTCCTCGGCGTGATCGAGGGGCGCTGCCGTACCGGCCGCAACGGGGCGGTCTGGCAGACCGAGACGGTGTGGGCGGCCGAGCGGCACCGGGACATGGACCGGAAGGCCGCGCTGCACCACATGGTCCAGCGCTACGCCGAGTTGCAACGCACCAACGAGCCCGTCCACACCTGGCCCGTCGACTGATCGTCACCTGCTCGGGCTGTTCGCCAGCCACCCGGGCGTGTCGTCGTCGGGAAGTAAGTCGGTGCGGAACCTGTATGACACAGAGGCATAAATATGTCCTGGAGGTATATCGCTTCTCGCGGTTTCCTCCCGTGCAGACGTGACGGAGCGTATCCCTCGGCTCGCCCGCGTCGTGTTGGCCCGGACGCCGCCTGGCTGTCGGGCCGGCTGTCGGAGTCGGGCGGGATCAGCGGGGGCGGCGGCGCGTCTTCGGTTCGATGGTCGGGGACGCCGGCTCGGGCTGTGGCTCGGCTGGCGTGTTCTCGGTGGCCGACTCGTCCGGGCCCGGCTCCTCGTCGCGGCTGCCGGCGGGCCGGTCCGGCACCACCTCGGGCTGCCGCTGCTGCGGCACCGCCCGGCCCCGACGGTCGGCACCGGTCCGGGCGGCGCGACTCGGCGACCCGGGCCGCTCGCCGACCCGGCCGGGTGACGTGTCCGACTTCTCCGCGGTCGTCGGCTGCGAACCGGGGTCGGCCTCGCCGGTCGGCTCGGTGCCCGGCGTACTCTCCGGCTCCGGCTCGACGGGCCTCGGCGACGTGGACCCGGCCGGCTCCGGATCGACGGCCGCCTGCGAGGCGGGCCCGGCCGGCTCCGCCGGGTCGGAGCCGGTGGGCGTCGCGGTCGCGTCGACCGGCGGTTCCGCCTCCGTGCCGCCCCGGCGGTCGGCCCACTGGGCCAGCGCGGCCATCAGCATCGAGCCGCCCACCCCGGCGATCACCGCGTACGGGGCGATCAGGTGGGCCGACAACTGCTCGGCGGCGATCCCGGCCAGTCGCGGCACGGCCAGCAGGTAGGCCAACGCCACCAGCAGCGGCCCGGCCGCGCCGGAGGCGGCCGCACCCACCCGCACCCGCGGCGACCGGGTCGCGCGCCGGGCGGCCAGCACCCCGATCACCAGCGCGGAGCCCAGCGAGAGCAGCGCCCCCGGCCAGTAGAAGTAGTCACGGATCCAGAAGCGGGCGCTGTCCGCGCTGATCTGCCAGATGCCGAGTTGGGCGGTGGTCAGGCCCCGGCCGGAGAGCACCCCGTCCACCACCGACACCACGGCGAGCAGCCAGAGCCAGCCGGTGGTGGCGATCAGGTTGGTGGCGGCGGCACGGGTGTGCAACGCCCAGGTTGCCAGCAGCACGCCGAGCACCAGCCCCGGGGGGGGGGGGGGGGGGGGGGGGGGGGGGGGGGGGGGGGGGGGGGGGGGGGGGGGCCCCGGGGGGCCCCCCGCCCCCCCCCCCCCCCCCCCCCCCCCCCCCCCCCCCCCCCCCCCGACGGTCTGCGGCGCGGTGGTGTCCGGCACCCGCGCGGCCCGGGCCGGCACCGCCACCAGCAGCACGGTGACCAGAGCGCCGACACCGGCGGCCAGGGCGAGCCCGAGCCGGGGCAGCGTACCCACCGGCTCGTCCCCGCCACCGCGCAGGCGCTGGGCGCACACCGCGCCGGCGATGACCGAGGTCGCGGCGATCCAGGTGGCCCAGGCGAGGCTCGCCACCCACGCCGACTCGACGCGTACGGTGCCGGCGGGCGCCCAGTTGATGATGCCCAGCCCGTAGCCGAAGCCGAGCTGAGCGGCGCCCGCGCCGGCAGCGACGCCGAGCGCCGCGGCGGTCGATCCTCCCCAGCCCCGTCTGGCCATGCCGGGCAGCGTAGCGTCCCGAGGTCGGCCCGGCGAGTCGTGGGAGCGGCCGACCGGCCCCGGACGGCTTGGCGGCACCGGCTACGGTCGCCGGTGACTGAGGCGGGAGACGCGATGACGGACGAGCAGCAGCCGGTACGCGACGAGACCGGTCCGGGCCGGACCCGGCTACTCGTCGGAGGCGGACTGGCGGCGGTCCTGCTGGCCGTGATCGGAGCCAGCGGTGGCTGGATCCTGGCCGGTCACCCGGACCGGCCCACCGCCTCCTCCGAGGCTGTCTCGCCGCCGGCCGCCCCGCCGCCCGTGCCGTCCGGCCCGACCGGGGCGGCCCCCACGACGGGCCGACCGGGCGAGGACCGCCCCACCGGTACGCGTTCGCGCCCCCCGGCCGGCCTCACCGTGCCGCAGCTGGTGGGTACCGACTTCGAGCGGGCCCGGCAGCAGTTGCGCGACCGTCGACTCGGGTGGCGGCTGGTGTTCGGCAGCGGCTCGGGACGCACCGTGGAGCGCACGTCGCCCCGGCCGGGGGCGCCGGTGAAGCGCGGGGTCACCGTCACCGTCTGGGTCACCGGACCGGCGCCCGAGGTCACCGTGCCCGACGTGGGGGGCGAGTCCTGCTCCGACGCCGCCGACGACCTGGTGGAGGCGGGGCTCTATCCCCGTTACCCGGCCGGTCGGCAGGGACCGGTCAGCGGGCAGGACCCGGCCGCCGGGGGCACCGCCCACTGGAACGACCAGGTGTCGTTGACCTGCGGAAACGAGCCGTCGAGCACGCCGAGCGACGGCCCGCCGCCGACGCCCTGACGCCGGCCGGCGCGCTGATCCCGGCCGGCCCGGCCGTGGCCCGCTACCGTGGACGTCCGAGGGCCGCGAGCCCCGTCCCGGTGCGGGAAGGACGAGTGTCATGAGCGACGACCGTCAGGAACCACCCGCCGACGACGTGGACGCCACCCGGGCCCTGCCCCGGAACGCGGCCGGGACGGGCGAGGACGTCGACGCCACCCGGGCCGTGCCGCGGAACGCGGCGGCGGCGGGCGGGGACGCGGACGCGACCCGGGCGCTGCCACGCGACGCGGCCGGCGCGGGCGAGGATGTGGACGCGACCCGGGCGGTGCCACGCGACGCGGCCGGCGCCGGCGCGGACGCGACCCGGCCGTTGCCCGGCGCGGCACCTCGGCCCCTCGACGCCACCAGCCGGCAGGAGCCGGTCGGTGGCGCGCCCTGGTCCGGCCGGGCCGGCGTGCCCCCGCCACGGTCGGCGGCCTATCCGGAGCCGGGCGCCGAGTGGTACGCCGACGAGCAGGCCGGACGTCGCTGGTGGATGCCGATCCTGCTGGGCGTCCTGGCCCTGATCCTGATCGGGCTGATCGCGGCCGGGGTGTGGCTGGCGTTGCGGGCCGCCGACCGCGACTCCGGTCCGGGGCCCGTGCCGTCGGCGGTGCCGAGCACCTCCGCACCGACGAGCGTCGCCCCGACCAGCGCGTCGCCGAGCAGTGCGCCGCCGACCACGCCACCGGCCACGACGGCCGCCGCCGAGGTGCCGATGCCGCCACTGGTGGGGCTGCCGGAGTCGGCCGCCCGGTCGGTGCTGGACCGGCTCGGCATCGACTACCGCGTCCAGCGCCGAGCGTCGGACCGGCCGGCCGGGACGGTGATCGCCACGGATCCGGAGGCCGGTTACGCGGTGGGCGAGGGCGAGCGGGTCACCCTGGTGGTGGCCGCGTCCGCCGCGCCCACCACCGGCGCACCGACGACCGGGACGACCACTCCGGGCTCCGCGCCGGCCACCTCCGCCACGCCCTGACGCGTACTCACCACTGTCGGCGGCGGGCGCCGACCAGGCCGAGCCCGGCCAGCGAGATGGCGAGACCGAGTAGACCGGAGTAGAACAGCGGTCGGCTGAGGTCCGTCGGCTCGGTGGGGCGGTCGGCGAGCATGCCGCCGCCGGCCCCGCTGCCCGCCGCACCGGACGGGGGTGACGGGTCGGCCCCGTCCGCCGCCGGCTGCTCGATCTCGTCCGGCTCGTCGTCGTCGGGTTCGACGGTCGGGCGGGCGTCCGCGCCGGCCACGGTGATCTCCGGGGCCGGTACGGGTTCGGCCAGTTGCTGGGTGGTGGAGAAGGCCGGGTGACGGACCACGAGCGCGAGCGCGGTCGCGACCCCGAGGAAGACGAAGAGCCCGAGGGCGTAGCCGGTGCGGGACCTGTGGTGCCGCCGCGCGGTGGGCAGATTGACCATGACCATCCCTGGTTCAGGGTCCGTGGCGCGCGGGGTGGAACGTGCCGGGGTGGGCGTACCGATTCTATGGCGGCAGCACGCCCACCGGCCGGGAATTGTGAGGTCAGCCCACCCGGACCGGGGTCCGGGTGACCGGGCGGCGGGCGGTCCGGACGGTGTGCTGCCGGGGGACCGGTGCGGCCTGGATCTGCCGCAGCCCCTCCTGCTGTACGAAGATCGACCGTCGGTTGACCGCGTCCCCCGCCGCGTTCAACTCGTAGCCGTCGAGCCAGAGCCAACCGTCGTAGGCCGGCCAGTCGAGCACCCGGATCATCCGGAACATGATCGGTCGGAAGAACTGGACACTCGCCGCGCGCGTCACGTGCAGTACGTCACCGGAGCGGGGAAGCACATGGGCTCCTGGGAGGGTTCGGCCGGCACGGGGCCGGCGAGTTGAACGGGGTCGGTGCGGTCCGGCGACGGGGGGTCTACCTCGTGGACCGGCGGTGGGTCGGTGCTGGTCGGGCCGTACCCGCGGTGGCGAGCCGCCACCCGACCATCACCCGGCTGCTCCCGGTTACCGCTCCCGCCGCCGCAGCCGAGACGGCGTACAGCAGCGGGGTCTTCTACTCCGGGGCAGGTCGCACGGCGCGGGACGGCTCCCCTCCGGCCGTCCCGCGGACCGTGGTGTCACCACGCGCGGAGATCAAGCGAAGACGGTGAGTAACCCGTGCCATACCGACAGAGTGCATCAGCGAGGTGCGACATGCAAGTTGCACGTCGACTTTTGCCGATAGGTGAGCGGGACACGTGAACCGGACGCTTGAAGCCTCAGGTGCCGGGCCGGCACACTGGACGCCGGTTTCGCCCGTCGCGGCCGGTCGACGACCGGCACCACCCCCGCCGCGAACGCTTGCCCGCCGCCCGCCGGTCGCGCCCACGGCGGGTGTGGAACCGGGCGCGACCGACCGGAGGTAGCCGGGTGACTGCGAGTCCTGGAGCCGCGTCGTGAGCGAACGGCGCAGCCCGACCATCCGTCGGCGTCGACTCGGCGCCGAACTCCGCCGGCAACGGGAAGCCGCCGGCATCACCATCGAGGTGGTCGCCGAGCAGTTGGAGTGCTCCGCATCCAAGGTCTCCCGGATCGAGACCGGCCACACCACCGCGACGCCCCGCGACGTGCGGGACATGCTCCGCATCTACGGGGTGGTCGGCGCGGAGAGCGACGAGCTGGTGCAGATCGCCCGCGAGGCACGGCAGAAGGGGTGGTGGCATCCGTACAGCACGGTGCTGGTGGGCGCGTACGTCGGCCTGGAGGCCGCGGCCAGCCAGATCCGGGCGTACGAGCAGCAGGTCGTGCCCGGCCTGCTGGAGACCGAGGAGTACGCCGGGGCGATGATCCGCGCCGCCCGTCCGGATTTCACCGCCGATCAGATCGACCAACGGGTGCGTGTCCGATTGGGCCGACAGTCGTTGTTGACCCAGGACGATCCGGTCGATCTGTGGGTGGTGCTCGATGAAGCGGTGCTGAGCCGGCCGGTTGGCGGCGACGCGGTGATGCGTAGTCAGCTCAAGCGGCTGGTGGAGGTGGCCCAACTGCCGAACGTGACGGTGCAGGTCCTCCCTTTCGAGGTGGGGGCACACGCCGGTATGGACGGGACCTTCACGATCCTCAGCTTCCCCGAACCGAGTGATCCCGATGTCGTGTACGCGGAGAACGCCACGGGTGGGCTCTTCCTGGAGAAGAGCGACGAGCTTCAGAAGTACAGCTTCATCTTCGATCACATTCGAGCAGCGGCCATTCGACCGGAGGAGTCCGTCGCACACATCGCGAGACTGGCAGAGGAGCCGCTGTGGAAATGGCGACCAAGGAGTTCCCCGTGGACCTGACGCAGGCGACGTGGTTCAAAAGCTCGAAGAGCGGGCCGAACTGCGACAACTGCGTGGAGGTCGCGTACGTGACCGGGGCGGTCGGGGTCCGGGACTCGAAGGACAAGGCGGGTCCCGCCCTGGTCTTCGCCCCCGGTGACTGGCACGCATTCGTCGCCCGGGCCCGGGGCGGAGCCTTCGGCCAAAGCTGATCAGTACCCCCGAGAAACGGTCCCGCCCGCCAGCGTCGTCGGGCGGGACCGTTCCACGTCCACCGACCGCGGACCCGGCACCCGTCGCCTGTTCCGTTCCGCCTCGTTGAACCGCACGGATCGGCAACCGAACGAGGCAGGCGAGACTGATGACGACGATCGGTTCAGAGAATCTCACCAACGGCCCGGGCAAGCCCGAGCGGTTCGGTGGCAAGTACCGTGGGGCCCGCCGGGACACCGTCCTGACCGAGGTGGTCTCCACCGACGGCGAGGACCTCGCCGCCCGGGACGCGGGCGTGCCGGAGCCGCCCGCGCCGACGCTCTCCCTGCCGTCGCTGGACCCGAACCCGCTGACCGAGCCGTCGTTCCCGCCCAGCGGGTGGCCGATGGAGCAGCAGGAGTCCCTGGTGGACCATCCGCTGCTGCGCGGGCTGCTGCTGGAGTTGCCGCCCAAGGGGAGCGTGCCCCCGCCCGGCTGGCTGGACCGCTGGTTCGAAGCGACCCGGGCGATCCTCGAACTGCTATACGTGCAGGGCGCCGGCCGGACGCGTTGACACCGCGGTCGCCCGGGGCATCGCCCGCTCGGCGAGCCGGTTGTGCCGCAGCGCGTGGCGTACCCCGATTGCGGCCACGCCGAGCACCGCGACGGTGATCGCCGGGCCCGCCACCCCCGGCGCGGCGAACAGGTCGACCCCGACGGTCGGCAGCACCGCCACCAGCGCCGCGAGCGCGGTCGCCTGGATCGGGAGCACGATCAGCGGGTGCGCGGCGGCGGCCCGCAGCCCGTGCGGCGCCGGGGTGCCCGGCGCCGCGGTGAAGGCGCTCGCGCCGGCCCGCAGCCGCCGGAGCCGGCGTACCGTGCAGACCGCGACGAGAGCCGTCGGGGCCGCCGCGACCGCGAGCCCGGCGGCGGCCCGGTCGAGCGCCGTGTCGCCGCCACTCTGGAGGCCCGCGACGAGGACCGCCACGGTGAGCGTGAGGCCGGTCAGCACCAGGGCGGACAACCATCCGGTACGCCGGCGCAGCGCGCGGGCGCGGCGCCGCCCGGGCAGGCCCTCCGCGACCAGGCCGGCGGCCAGCCAGACGGCGGCGACGGGGAGCAGCAGAGCGAGACGGTCATCCATGGCCTCAGCCTTGCCCAGTTCGACGTCCACCGAATCCGGGACGGCACCCCGGTCGACCCGGAACGTCGTCCCGTAGGGGGCGGGCCGGATCAGACGTCGAAGGTGGACGGACGCCCGGTGGCCGGCGCCGGCGGAGTGGCCTTCCACAGGCCGGTCTTCTGCGCCGCGAGCCGGGCCAGGTAGGCCGGGTTGAGGATGACGTACCGGCGCCAAAGCCGTTTCGGCTCCAGGCCGAGCCGCCAGAACCACTCCAGCCCGGCGCGCTGCATCCACGGCGGTGGGTTGCGCAACAGGCCGGCGTGGTAGTCGAACGCCGCGCCGACCGCCATCAGCGGCATGTCCAGCAGCGGTCGCATGGCGTACGCGAAGACCTCCTGGCGGGGGCAGCCCAGCCCGACCAGGACGAGGCGCGCGCCACTGCTCCGGATCCGGTCGGCGATCTCGGCGTCCTCGCCCGGCTGGACGGCCCGGAACTTGGACGGCTCGACGCCGGCGATCTTCAGCGCCGGAAACTTGCGCTCCAGCGCCGGGATCAGCCGGGCCAGCGTCTCCTCGGTGGAGCCGTAGAGGTAGACCGGCAGCCCTTCGTCGGCGAACCGGGCGAGCACCCGCAGGGTCAGCTCCGGCCCGTAGACGCGGTCGGTGAGGCCGGCGCCGTGCAGCAGGTTGAGCGCCCACCGCACCGGCTGGCCGTCCGGGGTCACCACGTCGAACGCGTTGAGCCGGGCGTTGTGCGCCGGGTCGAGCACCCCGGTCATCACGCCGTGCACGGCCAGCGCGGTCAGCGCCAGGGGACGGCGTTCCCGGGCGGCCATGACCACCGCCTCGGTGGCCCGGGCGTAGTCGGTCGCGTCGACGCCGACGCCGAGCACGTTGCGCTTCGTGCCGCCGCTCATGCCTGCGGCACCCACTTGTCGACGTTCGCCTCGTGGATCTCGCGGAGGATCATCGGCACGTCGTACGTGATCTTCCAGGCCGGGTAGTGCTCCTCGAACCGGGCCATGCTGCTGACGTACCACTGGTGGTCGCCGGTGCGGGCCTGCTCGACGTAGTTGATCCGCGCCTCGCGGCCGGTGATCTCCTGGGCGATCCGGAACGCCTCGATGTGCGAGGTGTTCGAGTGCCGGCCACCGCCGAGGTTGTAGACCTGGGCGGAACGCGGCTCCCGGAAGAACGCCTCGAACGCGGTGAGCACGTCGTGGGAGTGGATCGCGTCCCGGACCATCTTCCCCTTGTAGCCGAAGAGGTTGTACGTCCGGCCCTCCATCACGCACCGCATCAGGTAGGCGAGGAAGCCGTGCAGCTCGGCCGCGGAGTGCGCCGGGCCGGTCAGCGTGCCGCCCCGGAAGCAGGCGGTTTTCATGTCGAAGTACCGGCCGTACTCCTGGACCATCACGTCCGAGGCCACCTTCGAGGCGCCGAAGATCGAGTGCAGCGACTCGTCGATCGACATGTCCTCGGTGATGCCGCCGTACCAGTGGTGGTCCTCGGGCAGCTCGTAGCGCGTCTCCAGCTCGATCAGCGGGAGCGAGTTGGGCCGGTCGCCGTAGACCTTGTTGGTGGAACAGTGGATGAACGGCGCGTCGATCGCGTGCCGCCGGGTGTTCTCCAGCACGTTGAGCGTGCCGCCGGCGTTCACGTCGAAGTCGGTGAACGGCTCCTTGGCGGCCCAGTCGTGGCTCGGCTGGGCGGCGCTGTGGATCACCACGGCGATGTCCCGGCCGTACCGGGTGAAGACCCGCTCCAGGCCGTCCCGGTCCCGGATGTCCACGGCGTGGTGGGTGTACGCGGAGCCGAGGTCGGCGGCGAGCCGGTCGAGGCTCCACGCGGTCGAGCCGTCCTCGCCGAAGAAGTACCGCCGCATGTCGTTGTCGATGCCGACCACGTCGAGACCGAGGCCGGCGAAGTGCCGGGCCGCCTCGGAGCCGATCAGACCGCCGGAACCGGTCACCAACGCGACACTCACACGCCACTCCTGGTCCATGGGAGGCAGGGAAACCATCGGAGCATAGCGTGACGTCCGGTACGCCCCGATACGGCGCGAGGGCCCCGCAGCCTGCGGAGCCCTCGTTCTGGTGGGGATGGGGGGAGTTGAACCCCCACGTCCTTTCGGACACACGGACCTGAACCGTGCGCGTCTGCCATTCCGCCACATCCCCGTGGCACGACCGGAACACCATATCGCATCCGTCGCCCGCCATCTGCGGCGGGTGCCGGGACCTATTACGCTGTCCACTGGTCTTGCCACGAACGATCACCGCTCGTGGCGGGCGAAACTGTAGCACGCTCGCGGGCCTGGTCACGAACGGGTCGACGGTGGCCGGCCGAGCGGCGTGTGAGCTGCGGAGGCGGTGTCCGGATACCATCATTGCCTCGGGACCCGAGGAGGAGCCGGTGAGCGTGCTGCAACGCTTCGAGAAGCGTCTGGAAGGCCTGGTCGAGGGGGCCTTCGCCAAGGTCTTCAAAGGGGTGGTCCACCCCGTGGAGATCCTCAACGCCATGCAGCGGGAGGCCGAGGCGCACAAGGCGATCCTGGCCGGTGGGCGCACGTTGGTGCCCAACCGCTACGTGATCGATCTCTCGCCGTACGACCACAGTCGGTTGGCGCCGTACGCCGCCGCGCTGGCCCAGGAGCTGGCCCAGTCGCAGGCGGAGTTCATCGGCGAACAGGCCTGGACGGTCTACGGCGACGTGATCGTCGAGGTCGAACGCGGTGAGGGGCTGGACACCGGCATGTTCCGGGTCACCGCCGAGGTCTACACCGGTGGCGACGTCGCGCCGGTCTCCGCGCCGGGCGGCTACGACCAGGGCGGCTACGACGCCGGCCCGGCGTACCCGGCCTACGACCAGGGTGGCGGCTACGGTCCGCCGCCCGGCCACGGCGGCGGTCGCAACGTCCGCCTGGTCTCCGGCGACGGGCGCACCTACCCGCTCCAGATGGGCTCGACCGTGATCGGTCGCGGTGACCAGGCCAACCTGCGTCTGCCCGACGTCGGCATCTCCCGGCGCCACGCCCGGCTGGACTTCGACGGCGGCCAGGTCGTGCTGACCGACCTCGGCTCCACGAACGGCACGATGGTCAACGGCCAGCGGGTCTCCGCGGTCGCCCTCAACCCGGGCGACATGATCCAGCTCGGCACCACGACGTTGACCTTCCGCGTGGACGGCTGATCCCCGTTGCCGGAGCTCGTCATCACCGTCGCCCGGTTCGGGTTCCTCATCCTGCTGTGGATCTTCGTATTCACGGTGGTCGGCGTGATCCGCCGGGACCTCTTCGCCGGGGCCCGGTCGGGTCGCCTGGTGGCCGCGCCACGCGGCGTCGGCGCGTCGACCAACCAGCCCGCCCCGCCCGGCAAGCCGGCGAAGGGCAAGCGGGGCCGCGCCGCCCACCAGATGGTGGTCACCGCCGGTCAACTCGCCGGCACCCGGATCACGCTCGGGGAAGCGCAGATCACCATCGGTCGTGCGGAGGACTCGACACTGGTGATCACCGACGACTACGCCTCGGCGCGACACGCCCGGCTCGTGCCCCGTGACGGGCAGTGGTACGTCGAGGACCTCGGATCAACTAACGGCACCTACCTGGATCGCGCTAAGGTCACCGGACCAACCCCCGTCCCCCTCGGCGTGCCGATCCGGATCGGCCGCACTTCCCTCGAATTACGGCCATGACTCTGACCCTGCGCTACGCGGCCCACAGTGACCGCGGTCTGATCCGAGACGGCAATCAGGATTCCGTCTACGCCGGACCGCGGCTGCTCGCCGTTGCCGACGGCATGGGCGGCATGGCCGCCGGTGACGTCGCCAGCAACATCGTCATCGGTGCCATGGCGCCCCTCGACGAGGACGTCCCCGGTGACGCCCTGGTCGACGCGCTCCGATCCGCCGTGGGCACCGCCAACCAGCAACTCCGCGACACCGTGGACGCCAACCCGCAGCTGGAGGGGATGGGCACGACGCTCACCGCGACCCTCTTCTCCGGCAGCAAGATCGGCATGGTCCACATCGGTGACTCGCGGGCCTACCTCCTGCGCAACGGCGAGTTCGCGCAGATCACCAAGGACGACACCTACGTCCAGATGCTCGTCGACGAGGGCCGGATCAGCGCCGAGGAGGCGAGCAGCCACCCCCAGCGCTCGCTGCTCACCCGCGCGCTCGACGGCCGGGACATCGACCCGGAGTACAGCGTCCGCCAGGTGCTGCCTGGCGACCGTTACCTGATCTGCTCCGACGGCCTCTCCGGCGTGGTCAGCGCGGACACCATCGGCGACACCCTGCGCGAGTACCCGGACCCGCAGCAGTGTGTGGAACGCCTGGTGCAGCTCGCGCTGCGCGGCGGCGGGCCGGACAACATCACGGTGATCATCGCCGACGCGACCGACCAGGACATCGTCGAGGCGTCCCCGATCGTCGGCGGCGCCGCCGCCCGGGACCGGGGCATGGCGACATCGGCCGACGACTCCACCCCGGCGGCCCGCGCCTCGGCGCTGTCCGCGCCCCGGGCGCCCGTGCCCGAGGAGCCGGCCGACAACCGCGACGACGAGCCCGAGCCGCGCCGGCGACGGCCGCTGCGGACCGTGGCCATGGCGCTCGCGCTGGCGGTCATCGTCGCCGGCGCCGTCTTCGGCGGCTGGTCGTACACCCAGCGGCAGTACTACGTCGGCGCCACCGACGACGGTCAGCTCGCGGTGTTCCGTGGGGTGCCCGGCCAGGTCGCCGGCCTCGACCTGTCGGACGTGCACGCCCGCAGCGAGTCCCGGCTCGACGACCTCACCCTGGCCGCCCAGGAGCGGGTGAAGCAGGGCATCCAGGCCAAGAGCGAACCGGACGCCGAGCGTCGACTGGCGGAACTGACAAGCGACGACCCGGCCAACCCGAACCTCAAGCCGCTCTGCCCGCCGAGTCCGGCGCCCGGCACGGCGCCGGCCACGCCCAGCCCGACGCCGGTGGCGACGGCCGGTGCGCTGTCCCCGGCGGCCACCGGCAGCGCCGTCCCGCCGACCCCGTCGCCCGGCCCGCCGACGCCCACACCGACGTTGACCATCACGCCCGACGCCGTAGTCTCCGACACCGTTCCGCCGGCCGATCCCGCCGGTTGCCGGTCGCCGGAGTGAGCGCCGGCTCGATCCCGAGGACGCATCCGTGACCGCAGCCGCCGCACCGGCCGCCTCGCCCGCTTCGACGGGCGAGCAGTCCGGCGTACGCCTGGCCCGGTCCCGGCGTAACGCCGAGCTGTCCCTGCTCCTGCTCGCCATGGTGCTGGTGGCGGCGTACGCGGCGATGATCGAGGCCAAGGCGCTGGACACCATCACGTCGGACTTCTGGGTCCCGGCCGCCGCGCTGGGACTGGTCTTCCTGGGCCTGCACCTGGTGATCCGGTGGCTGGCGCCGTTCGCCGATCCGGCGCTGCTGCCGGCGGTGGCGCTGCTCAACGGCATCGGGGTCGGCTTCCTGCGCCGCTACGACCTGGCCCAGGCCGCGCCGGCGGAGCGGGCCGACCTGGCCATCTTCGCCGGCACCGGCGGTCGGCAACTGGCCTGGACGCTGGCCGCGGTGGCGCTCGCCGCCGGGCTGCTGGCGATCCTGCGCGACCACCGCACGCTCTCCCGGTACGCGTACACGCTGGGGCTGGCCGGCATCGTGCTGGTGATGATCCCGGCGGTGCTGCCCGGCCGGTTCTCCGAGATCAACGGCGCCAAGCTGTGGATCCGGGTCGGCGGGTTCCAGATCCAGCCGGGTGAGTTCGCCAAGCTCGCGCTGCTCACGTTCTTCGCGTACTACCTGGTGCGCAAGCGGGAGGTGCTGTCGCTGGCCAGCCGGCGGGTGCTCGGCATCGACTTCCCGCGCGGCCGGGACCTCGGCCCGGTGCTGGTGGTCTGGCTGGTCAGCATCCTGGTCCTGGTCTTCGAGAAGGACCTGGGCACCTCGCTGCTCTACTTCGGCATGTTCGTGGTGACGCTCTACGTCGCCACCGAGCGGGTGAGCTGGCTGCTCATCGGCCTGATCCTGTTCTTCGGCGGGGCCTACCTGGCCTATCTGCTGGGCAGCACCGTGGGTGGCCCGTTCGCCAACTTCTACGACCGGGCGCAGATCTGGCTCGACCCGTTCGCCGAGCCGTACGACCGCGGCTACCAGCTCGTGCAGGGCCTGCTCACGCTCGGCACCGGTGGGCTGTTCGGGGCCGGGCCGGGCGGCGGTCAGCCGACGCTGCTGCCCGAGGTGCAGACCGACTTCATCTTCGCCGGCATCGGTGAGGAGATCGGCCTGTTCGGTCTCTCCGCGCTGCTCGTGGTCTACCTGCTGATCGTCGAGCGGGGCCTGCGGGCGGCGCTGGCGGTGCGCGACTCGTTCGGCAAGCTGCTCGCCGGCGGCCTGGCGTTCACGCTGGGCCTCCAGGTCTTCGTCATCGTCGGCGGCATCAGCAAGCTCATCCCGCTGACCGGCCAGACCACGCCGTTCCTCTCCGCCGGCGGCTCCTCGCTGATGGCGAACTGGCTGCTGATCGCCGTGCTGCTGCGGGTCTCCGACGGTGCCCGCCGGCCGGTCACCGGCGGTCGCGGCCCGGCGGCCCGGCCCGGCGGCGGCGCGCCCGACCAGTTGCACGGTGCTCCCACGGAGGTGATCCGGCCGTGAACGCACCCCTGCGCCGCGTCGGTGTGGTCGTCATGATCCTGTTCGGCCTGCTCTTCGCGAACCTGAACTGGATCCAGGCGTACAAGGCCGACGAGTACCGCACCAGCGACTACAACGGCCGGGTCCAGGTCGCCGAGTACGACCGCAAGCGCGGCAACATCGAGGTCGGCGGCACCGCGTACGCGCTGAGCAAGGAGACCGGCGGGGAGCTGAAGTACCTGCGCACCTACCCCCAGGGGGAGATGTACGCGCACGTGCTCGGCTGGAAGCCGGTGAACGGCAGCGCGAGCGGCATCGAGCGGGTGGAGAACG
Organism: Micromonospora sp. NPDC051141; assembly: GCF_044455765.1. Taxonomy (NCBI): domain Bacteria; kingdom Bacillati; phylum Actinomycetota; class Actinomycetes; order Micromonosporales; family Micromonosporaceae; genus Micromonospora; species Micromonospora sp. NPDC051141. Next base: position 316,991 of record NZ_JBITFD010000004.1, on the reverse strand, counting down.
ACTTCCTCGCCGGCACCAGCGACGCGCTCATCGCCAGCCGGATCAAGGACATGTTCACCGGGGACGAGACCGGCGGTGGCAACGTGCTGCTGACCCTCTCCAAGCGGGCCCAGGAAACGGCGTTCAAGCAGCTCAACGACAACCAGGTCGGGGCGAAGAAGGGCGCGGCCGTCGCGATCGACCCGCGTACCGGCGCGGTGCAGGCGCTGGTTTCGATGCCGAGTTTCGATCCGAACCCGCTGGCCAGCCACTCCAGCACGGAGGCCGACCGGGCCTACAACGCGTTGGAGAAGGACAAGGACCGGCCGCTGGCCAACCGCGCGCTCGCCGAGGTGCTGCCCCCGGGCTCCACCTTCAAGGTCGTCATGGCCGCCGCGGCGCTGGAGAACGGCGTCGGACAGCAGACGCAGATCCCGGCCGGGCCGAGCTACACCGCGCCGGGCGCCGGCGTGCCGATCAAGAACGCGGCGCCGTCGATCTGCCCCGAGTCCGAGGTGACGCTGCGGGACGCGGTGACCGAGTCATGCAACACCGGGTTCGCCCAGCTCGGCGTGCGGCTCGGCGCGGAGAAGGTCAAGGAGAAGGCGAAGCAGTTCGGCTTCGAGCAGGAGGACCTCACGGTCGGCCAGCTCGGCGAGGGTGGCCTGCCGGTCGCGGCCAGCCGCACCGGCGACATGCAGAACCCGGACGGCAGCACCGACCAGGCCGCGCTGGCCCAGTCGTCGATCGGCCAGAACAACGTGCGGATGACGCCGTTGCAGGGCGCGCTGATCGCCGCCGCGGTCGCCAACAACGGCAGCCAGATGCGCCCGTACCTGGTGAAGCAGTTGCTCGGGCCGGACCGCACCACGGTCTACGACGCGGCCAAGCCGCGTGAGCTGCGCCGCCCGGTCAGCAGTCAGGTCTCCGCCGACCTGCGTTCGATGATGCAGAACGTGGTGAAGGAGGGCACCGGCCGCCGGGCCGCCATCGACGGGTACGTGGTCGGCGGCAAGACCGGCACCGCGCAGTCCGGCCCGGACACGCCGGACCACGGCTGGTTCATCGGCTTCGCGATGGACAAGGACGGCACCCCGCTCTCCGCGGTCTGCGTCGAGCTGGAGCAGGCCGGCAGCGGCGGCAGCGCGGAGGCGGCCCGGATCGCCGGCCGGATCATGGCGGCGGCCATCGCGGACTCCGGGAGGCGCTGACGTGCTGAGCCCCGGGGTGCAGCTCGGCAACCGCTACCGTCTCGACGAGCGGATCGCCAGCGGTGGCATGGGTGACGTCTGGCGCGGCACCGACCAGGTGCTGGGCCGGACGGTCGCGGTCAAGAGCCTGCTGCCGGCGTTGCTCGACGAGCCGGGCTTCGCCGAGCGGTTCCGGGGCGAGGCGCGGACCATGGCCACCATCAACCACCCCGGCGTGGTGGACGTCTACGACTTCGGCAGCGACCAGCACATCGCGTTCCTGGTCATGGAATACGTGGAGGGCGACGCGCTCTCCGCCACGCTCGGCCGGGTCGGCCGGCTCACTCCGGCCCGCACCATGGCGTTGCTGGCCCAGGCCGCCGACGCGCTGCACGCCGCGCACGAGAAGGGCATCGTGCACCGCGACGTGAAGCCGGGCAACCTGCTGGTCCGGCCGAACGGCACGCTGGTGCTCACCGACTTCGGCATCGCCCGGTCGGAGCTGGTCGGCCAGCTCACCGCCGCCGGCTCGGTGCTCGGCACCGCCTCCTACATCTCGCCCGAGCAGGCCACCGGCGCGGTCGCCACCCCCGCCTCCGACGTGTACGCGCTCGGCGTGGTCGCCTATCAGTGCCTGGCCGGCCGGCGGCCGTTCGAGGGCGACAACCCGCTAGAGATCGCCATGAAGCACGTGCGGGACACGCCCCGCCCGCTCCCCGCCGACATCCCGCCGCAGGTGCGGGCGATCGTCGAGCGGGCCATGGCGAAGGACCCGGCGGCCCGCTGGTCCAGCGCCGCCGCGTTGGCCGGGATCGCCCGGCAGGCCAAGCAGACGCTCTCCCAGCAGGCGCGCGGCGGGCGGCCGATCTCCGGCGTACCGGCCTCGCCGGCCGCACCGGTCGCGCGGGCGCAGGTGCCGAACGCCGCGCCCCGCCCGCAGCCCCGACCGCCGGTGACGCCGCCCCGACCGCCGGTGACGCCGGCCCGCCCACCGGCGGCGCCGCGCCCGACCATCGTCGCGCACCCGGCTCCGCAGGCCCGCCCGCCGGTGGGTCCGCGCGGCGCGGCGCCCGTCCCGCAACCCCGGCCCCCGCACAACCCGCTGGGGTACGCTCGTCCGCCCGTCGCGCCCCGGCCGGCGCCCCGCCGCTCCCGGTCCGGGCTCTGGACGACCGCGATCCTGGTGGCGGTGCTGGTCATCCTCTGCTCGGGCGTGATCTCGTTCTGGTACCGGAAGTACGGTTCGGCCGCCCCCGGTCCGGCAAGTGTGAGCGTGACCTCCGGCGCGGTGCGCGCGTACGGGGGCGACTATCCGGTCCGCACGTCGTACCGTCGTGAGGTACGCCTCCAGCCGGCCGGCGGCGGTACGACGACGAGCGAAGGACGAGAGACGCGATGACAGCGCAGGCCCGCCTGCTCGGTGGCAGGTACCAGGTCGGCGAGCTGCTGGGCTACGGCGGCATGGCGGAGGTGCACCGCGGTCGCGATCTCCGGCTCGGGCGGGACGTCGCGATCAAGATGCTTCGTGCCGACCTGGCCCGCGACGCGACGTTCCAGATGCGGTTCCGCCGGGAGGCGCAGAACGCCGCCTCGCTCAACCACCCGGCCATCGTCGCCGTCTACGACACCGGCGAGGAGACCGCCCCGACCGGCGAGACGCTGCCGTTCATCGTGATGGAGTTCGTCAACGGGCGGACCCTGAAGGAGGTCCTCGGCGTCGAGGGGCGGCTCCAGCCGCGCCGGGCGCTGGAGATCTGCGCCGACATGTGCGCGGCGTTGGAGTTCAGCCACCGGCACGGCATCATCCACCGGGACATCAAGCCCGGCAACGTGATGCTCACCCAGACCGGCCAGGTCAAGGTGATGGACTTCGGCATCGCCCGCGCGTTGGCCAGCGGCGCCACCACGATGACGCAGACCAGCGCGGTCATCGGCACCGCGCAATATCTCTCCCCGGAGCAGGCGCGCGGCGAGGCGGTCGACGCCCGCTCCGACGTCTACGCGGCCGGCTGCGTGCTGTTCGAGCTGCTCTGCGGGCACCCGCCGTTCGTCGGGGACAGCCCGGTCAGCGTCGCCTACCAGCACGTCCGCGAGCAGCCGCCGACGCCGAGCACGATCAACCCGGACGTCAACGCCGCGGTCGACGCCATCGTGCTCAAGGCGCTCTCGAAGAACCCGCTCAACCGCTACCAGAGCGCCGGTGAGATGCGGGCGGACCTGCTCCGCGCCGCGGCCGGCCGGCCGGTGCTGGCCACCCCGGTGATGCCGGCCGAGGAGACCATGCCGATGGCGGCCGCCGCGGGCGGCTACCAGGCGGCGCAGCAGACCCAGATGATGGGCCCGCAGACCCGCCAGCAGCCGCCGGCCCGGGTCGGGGACCCGCGCAAGCGCCGGAGTTCCTCCTGGGTCATCGCCACGTTCGCCGCGCTCGGCGTGCTGGCGGTGATCGCGCTGGGCACCGCGCTCTGGCTCAACCAGGCCGGCAACGAGAAGGTCTCCGTCCCGCAGTTGGGCGACCGGACCCAGGCCGACGCGCAGGCCGCGCTCACCCAGGCCGGGTTGCGGTTCGTCCCCGGCACGCCGGTGAAGAACGCCGAGTGCAAGAAGGGCACGGTGGTGGGGCAGAACCCCGGGCCGGGCCTCCGGGTGGACAAGAACACCCCGGTCACGGTGCAGGTCTGCGCCGGCCCGGACGACGTCACCATCCCGCAGGCGCTGGAGGGTGGCACCTACACCAGCGTCAAGGCGACGCTGGAGGGCCTGGGGCTGACCGTCGAGCGTAAGGACGTCAACAGCGGCTCCCCGAAGGATCAGGTCACCAAAGTGACGCCCAAGGAGGGCAGCACGGTGCCCCCGAACACCAAGGTGATCCTTGAGGTCTCCAAGGGCAACGTCAACGAGGTTCCGGATGTTCGTGGCTACACCGAGGACCAGGCGAAGAAGCGGTTGGAGGACGCCGGCTACGACGTCGAGGTCCGGGACGGCAAAGAGGTCGATCCGGCCCAGGCGGGCAAGGTGAGCAGCCAGTCCCCGTCCCCCGGCAAGAAGCTGGCCAAGGGCGAGACCGTGACCATCGCGGTCGACGTGCCGATCGAGGAGCAGAGCGAGAGCCCGTCGCCGAGCGCGACCCCCACCACGTCGCCGAGCACCCCGGGTGCCGGTGGCGGTGGCGGATTCCCGATCCCGTCGATCCCGCCGACGCGCGACCGCTGACCTCTCGTCGGGCGCGACGTTGCCCCCGGCGGCCGGAACCCACGGACGTGGCGGTACCCCCACCGGGGGTGCCGCCACGTGTCGTGTCCGGGAGGATCAGGCGGTGGCGAACGCGGCCCGGCGTCGCGCGTCGACCTCGGCGGCCAGTTCCGGGGCCCGCTCCCGCGCCTTCGGATGGCCGCAGGCGGCCAGCCAGTTCGCCAGCATGAGGTGACCGCCCTCGGTCAGCACCGACTCGGGGTGGAACTGGACGCCCTCGACCGGCAGCGTGCGGTGCCGCATCGCCATCACCACGCCGGAGGCGGTCCAGCCGGTGACCTCCAGTTCGTCGGGGAGCGTCTCGGGCAGCACGGCGAGCGAGTGGTAGCGGGTGGCGGTGAACGGGTCGGGCAGGCCGGCGAGCACGCCGTCGCCGTGGTGGCGCACCTCGGAGGTCTTGCCGTGCAGCAGCTCGGGCGCGCGGGTCACGGTCGCACCGAACGCCGCGCCGATGGCCTGGTGGCCGAGGCAGACGCCGAGGATCGGGAGCCGGCCGGCGTACTCGCGGATGACGTCCAGGCAGATGCCGGCGCGGTCCGGGCGGCCCGGACCGGGCGACAGCAGGACGCCGGCCGCCCCGACCCGGCCCACCTCGGCGACGTCGATCTCGTCGTTGCGGCGGACCTCGCAGTCCGCGCCGAGCTGACCGAGATACTGCACGAGGTTGAAGACGAACGAGTCGTGGTTGTCGATCACCAGGACGCGCATCGGGCTCACCCGCCCGGAGCGGTGGGCGGGGCGTTGTTCGTCTCGGTGCTGTACGGGAGCTCCTCGTCCTGATCGGGCTGCCCGGTCGGGTCGGTCAGGCCGCCGCCAGGGGCGTCGCCGGGCACGCCGGAGTCCTGCGTGACCTGCACGTCGTCGAAGGGCAACAGCGGCTCGGCCCACGGGAAGACGACGAACCAGAGCAGGGCCACGGTGGCGGTGGCCAGCAGCACCGACCCGATCAGCTTGCCGGGCAGGCCCAGGGGCAACTTCCGCCAGATCCACGCGTACACGGTTCAGCCCTCCAGCTCGGCCGGTCGGCCGGTCGACTTGGCCTGGGCCCGGTCGAAGCGGGCGTGGATGATCAGCCGCTGGTAGTTGTCGAACTTGGGGTTGCAGGTGGTCAGCGTGAGCAGCTTCTCGGTGGCCCGGCTGCCCGGCTTGCCCGGCACCGGCGCGACCACCTCGACCTGGGACGGCTTGACGATGCGCTGCTGGTAGACCCGGTAGACCAGCCACTCGCCCTTGGTCTCGACCACGATGGCGTCGCCGGAGGACAGCTCGTCCAGCCGCCAGAACGTGGACCGGATGCGGTGCCCGGCGACGGAGAAGTTGCCCACCTCGCCGGGCATCGCGCTGTCCGGGTAGTGGCCCGGGGCGTACCGGATGTCGTCCGGGGTGACGCCCTCGACCACCACCCAGTGCTTGTCGAGCTTCGGGATGTAGAGGCCGGCGACCGGCTTGCCCTCGGCCGGCGGTTTCGGTTTCGTGCTCGGGCCGGGGGTCGGGCCGACCGTCGGGTCCGCCGCCCACTCCTGGGCGAGCTGACCGGTCAGGTCGTTCTGGTGGGCGTCGACGATGACCGACTTGCCCCAGATCTCGTAGCCGGCGAAGAGGAGCACCACCAGGCCGAACGTGATCAGCAGCTCGCCCGCGCCACGGACCGCCGTGCGCAGGCGGGAGCCGGTGGTGGGCCGCGTCAGCTCGGAGTAGACGCTGCGGTACCCCTCACCGGTCTGTTCCGGTCGGAGCTGCACCACCCGCTCGCCGCGCCGTGGCCGTGGCGGCTCGGCGGGCGGCTCGCCGTCGTCGGCGCCGGGGTCCGGCGCCGGGGGCACCGCGCCCATCAGGCCGGTGGCGTCCAACCGGGGGTCGGTCGGCCGGCGGGTGACGGCGGGCAGCACCGCTGTCGCGCCGGGGTCGGCCGGTGGGACCGGGTCCGGGCCGCGCCCGGTCGGGCCACCCGACCGGGGTACGCCGGCGTGCCGCTCGGGACCACTGGCGTGTCGCTCGGGCGGGCCGGCGTGTCGTTGTGGTGGGCCGGTGTGGTGCCCGGCCGAGGTGGAGCGCCGCTCGGGCCGGTCGACCACCGGTGGGATGAAGTCGGTCGGCCCGTCGCCCGGCGCGGCCGGTCGCACGCCGGCACCCGGCCCTCCGCCGGGACCGGGCACAGCGCCGGCACCGGGCATCCCGCCGGGACGGCGGGCCGGGGCGTGGGAGGTGTCCAGGCCGGCGCGGCGGTCGTAGGGTGCCTCGGCGGACGGGCGGGAGTGCGCTCCCCGACCCGGCTGGTCGAACCGCCGGGGGTCGGTGGGAGCCGTCGGACCGGCGTACCGCCGGCTGTCGACACCGGGCGTCTCCCCGGTTCGGCCGCCGGGCGGTGGTGGAGCGCCGGGCGGTGGGGCGCCGAACCCGTTGCGGACCTCCGGCGACCGCCCCTCGGGGTCGGCGGGCCGGCCGGGTCGGCGGGCCGGCGGGTACGGCTCGGCGCGCGGGGCGGCGGCCGGCGGGCGGGCCGGATTGCCGGGCCAGACCGGCGGGGGGTCGGCGGGGCGGGCGGCCGGCGGGGTGACCGGGCGGGCGGTGGGGCCGCGCCGCGCCGGGGCGGAGTGGGCCGGGCCGTCGTCCGGCCACGGCAGGTCGACCCGGGCCGGGGCGGGCACCGGACGCTCGACCTTCCGGAGGAACGCGGTCGGCTCCTCCGACCCGGTGCGGCAGCGGCGATCGTCGCGTTCCCGGGGTTCGTCGCCGGTCACCGGGGCACCGTCGCCGATTGCAGCGCGGTGGAGTCCTCGAACGCCGGCACCGTCACGGTGGAGGTCTTCTCGCTGTAGCCGAGTTGGTAGTGGTCGGCCACTTCCTTGAACACCCGGACTCCTTCAGACGCGGCGAGCGCCCGCCGGAACTGGGCGGGGTCGCCGATGGCCACGATCTTGAAAGGAGGGGAGTAAACCCGGCCGTGCAGCAGCAGGGTGTTACCGACGCAGCGTACCGCGCTGGTGCTGAGCACGCGGACGTTCATGATTGACATGGCCTCCGCGCCGCCGGCCCACAGCGCGTTCACCACCGCCTGCACGTCGCCCTGGTGCACGACCAGGTCGTCGTTGCTGGCGCCCTTGGGCAGCGGCTGGCCGGGGCCCCAGTCGGCGTCGTTCAGTTCGATCGTGATGCCGGTGCCGGTGAGCGCGGTGAACCCGGCGGCCTGCCGGATCGCGGCGGCCCGGTCCCGCTGCGTCTTCACCGGCCCGTCGGTGCCGGCCAGCGCCTCGGTCTGCTCCTCGACCTCGTCGCGCAGCCGCGCGGCCTTCGCCTCGCTGGCCGCGACCTGCTCGCGGCGGTCCTCGATGAGCTGGGTGAGCTGGGGTCGCCGGTCCTCGCGCAGCGGGGTGCCGCCGGCGGTGGTCGCGGTGGTGGTGAACAGCAGCCCGGCCGCGGCGGCGATCAGCGGCACGCCGATCGACCAGCCGGGGCGGCGCTGGCGTGCCCGCCGGGGCAGCAGACCGGCGACCGCGCGGCGAAGGACCTTCTGCCAGGAGGCGGCGCCGGACGTGTACTCCACCGGGCGTTCCCTTTCCCGTCGTCTCGTTCCGGCCCGCGCCGATGCGAACCGACCTGCTCGACCCGAAAAGTCCGCTCTTTTCGGTAACTCCGTGCACCGGCCCGACCCCATTCGTGGCCTGGACGGTCCGTCGGGACTACGCTAGCTGTCGACACATTATTGGCCATGGACCGTCGCCCCCGCGCCCGGTTGTCAGGCCGGACGAGGTCGTACCCCCCTCTGGAGAGCGTCGTGCCCAAGTCTCAGGTCCGTAAGAAGAAGGTGTACACCCCGCCGACGGACGTCCGTCCGACGGCGACGGCGTCGACGCGCAAGCCTAGCCCGATCTGGCTGCCGGTCACCGCCGTCGCGCTGATCGTGGTGGGCATCGCCTGGCTGGTGGTCTACTACCTTTCCGAGCAGGCCTACCCGGTCGCCTCGTGGGGTTACTGGAACCTCGCGGTGGGCTTCGGCGCGATGGTCTCCTCGCTGATCCTGCTCTCCCGCTGGCGCTGACCGGCTGGTTTCCGCAGCGCTCGCAGCACGCCACGCCGCCCCTGCCCGGCGCCTGGGCGCCGGCCCACCTAAGGTGTCCGCAGGGCGGCGTGGCCGATGCGAGAAGACTCACGTTACTGCTGAGTAACCTTCCGCGTAGGCTGCACTGACAAGCAGCAGACCGGGAGGCCAACTCGATGGGCAGCGTCCAGATCGTCACCACGATCCTCGCGGCCGCCATCACCGCCGTGGCGGTGTGGCTTGCGGTACGCGCGGTCATGAAGATGACGGCCGTCATCCGGCTCGGGCAGCCCGCGCCCGAGCGGTTCGCCGACAAGGGCGCGCGCACCACCAAGATGCTGGTGGAGACCGCCGGCCACACCCGCATGCTCAAGTGGAGTGTGGTCGGGGCCGCCCACTGGTTCGTGATGGTCGGCTTCATCGTGCTGTCGCTGCTGGTGCTGGAGGCCTACTTCGAGGTGGTCTCGACCGGCGGCGGCCTGCCGATCGTCGGGCACTGGACCGTCTTCGGGCTGGTGACCGAGTGGATCGGCATTCTCGGCCTGGTCGGCATCCTGGTGCTGATGGCGATCCGGCTGCGCAACCGGCCCAACCGGCCGGAGAACCGCTCCCGCTTCACCGGCTCGACGATGTGGCAGGGCTACTTCGTCGAGTGGGTCGTGCTGCTGGTCCTGATCTTCGGCTTCGTCATCCGGGGCTTCAAGGTCGCCACCGACCACTTCGAGTACCCGGTCTGGGCCACCCCGCTCAGCCACGCGGTCGGTTCGGTGCTCCCCGACTGGGCGGCCGGCGTCAGCGTGGCCGCCCTCGTCAAGATCGTCATCTCGATGACCTGGCTCATCGTGATCTCGCTGAACGTCACCATGGGTGTCGCCTGGCACCGCTTCCTGGCCTTCCCCAACATCTTCTTCAAGCGCGACCCGCAGAAGGCGGCCGGCTCCGGCCTGGGCCCGCTGCGGCCGATGACGAGCGAGGGCAAGCCGCTCGACTTCGAGGAGGCCGACCCGGAGAAGGACCAGTTCGGCGTCGCCCAGGTCGAGCAGTTCACCTGGAAGGGCCTGCTCGACTTCAGCACCTGCACCGAGTGCGGTCGCTGCCAGTCGCAGTGCCCGGCCTGGAACACCGGCAAGCCGCTGTCGCCGAAGCTGCTGGTGCTGAGCCTGCGCGACCACGCGTACGCCAAGGCGCCCTACCTGCTGGCCGGCGGCGGCAAGGACCTGACCGGCGAGGAGAAGGCCACCGAGGCCCAGCTCGCCCACATGGACGTGCTGGCCCTGGCCGAGGCCGACCGGCCGCTGATCGGCACCGCCGAGGAGGGCGGCGTCATCGACCCGGACGTGCTCTGGTCCTGCACCACCTGCGGCGCCTGCGTCGAGCAGTGCCCGGTGGACATCGAGCACGTCGACCACATCGTCGACATGCGCCGCTACCAGGTGCTCATCGAGTCGAGCTTCCCGTCCGAGGCCGGCGTGATGCTGCGCAACCTGGAGAACAAGGGCAACCCGTGGGGCGCGCCGCAGAACACCCGCGAGGACTGGACCAAGGGCCTGGACTTCGAGGTGCCCCGGGTCGGTGAGGTCGAGGACTTCGAGTACCTCTTCTGGGTCGGCTGCGCCGGCGCGTTCGAGGACCGGGCCAAGAAGACCACCCGCGCCGTCGCCACGCTGCTCCACGAGGCCGGCGTGAGCTTCGCCATCCTCGGCGAGGGCGAGACCTGCTCCGGTGACCCGGCCCGCCGGATCGGCAACGAGTTCGTGTTCCAGATGCTCGCCCAGCAGAACGTGGAGACGCTGAACGAGGCGTTCGACGGCCGGGAGAAGAGCAAGCGGAAGATCGTCGCCACCTGCCCGCACTGCTTCAACACCCTGGGCAACGAGTACGGCCAGCTCGGCGGCGAGTTCGAGGTGGTGCACCACACCCAGTTGCTGGCCCACCTGGTCAGCGCCGGCAAGCTCACGCCGGTGCAGCCGGTCGACGGTGGCGTCACCTACCACGACCCCTGCTACCTGGGCCGGCACAACCGGATCTTCGCCGCGCCCCGCGAGGTGCTCGGCGACTCGATGCAGGGCGAGCTGACCGAGATGCCGCGCAACAGCGAGCGCTCCTTCTGCTGCGGCGCCGGTGGCGCCCGGATGTGGATGGAGGAGAAGATCGGCAAGCGGATCAACGTGGACCGGGTCGAGGAGGCCATGTCCACCGGCGCGAAGACCATCGCGGTCGGCTGCCCGTTCTGCTCGACGATGCTCAACGACGGGGTGAACGGCAAGGGCGCCGGCGAGGACGTCGAGGTGGTCGACGTGGCGAGCGTGCTGCTGCGCTCGGTCAAGCCCGACGCGCCGGCCGGCGAGAAGGAAACCGCGCCGGCGGCCGGCTGAGGCGTACCCCGGCACGAGCCGGACCACGACGGCGGCGGCACCCGGACGGTGCCGCCGCCGTCGGCTCAGCTCGCTGTGGTGACCGCGATGGCGGCCGTGGTGGTGGTCGCGATCATCACCGCCGCCTGCATCTCCTCGATCGCCTTCTTCGTCGCGGCGGAGGCCCAGTCACCGGCGGCGATCTCGGTCAGCCGGGCCTTGACCCGCTCCCTCGGCAGCTCGCGGAAGAGCTTGCGGTCCAGACCGACCGCGCCGGTCAGGGTGAGCAGCGCGGCGGTCCGCGCGTCGACCGGGCCGTCGCCGACCAGCGCGTCCCTCATCCGGTGCCGGGCCGCGGTCTCCGCCGCCGGCTCCGCGCCGGTCGGCGAGGGATAACGGGTACGCGGAAAGACCAGCAGCACCCGGTCGGACTCCCGACGCAACACCCCGGCGTCGACCAGCCCGTCGAGCACCCGGTCCGGCAGCCCCTTGGCCAGCTTGCCGATCCAGTCCTTCGGCGCGCGGGGCCGCCCGTCCCCGACGGTGGCCAGCGCCTCGTCGAGCAGTGGCACGCCGATCGGGGTGGGATCGGTCACCACCAGTCGCTTGTCCGCGACCTCCACCCGGCCGGCCAGCGCCAACTCCAGCAGCACCGCGCCGGCGAGGCCGTAGTCCAGGTGCGGACGGCCGAGCCGGTTCGCGCCGGCGTCGTCGTAGGCGAGCAGGACCAGTTCGTCGGTGAGCAGCAGACCGTTCATATCCGCCACGCTACGGGTGGCGCGCCATCGGCGCCCGCATGCCACAATCACGCCCATCGACGGCCTTTTCGTTCTGACGCTGCTGCCCCTGGTCGGCTTCGTGCTGCTGACCGCAGGCAACGCCTTCTTCGTCGCGGCCGAGTTCGCCCTGGTCACGGTGGACCGGGCGGAGATCGACAGGCGGGCCGGCGAGGGCGATGCCCGGGCCGCCACGGTCCGCCGTGCGCTGCGCGACCTGTCCTTCCAGCTCTCCGGCGCGCAGCTCGGCATCACCATCACCGCGCTGCTCACCGGCTACCTGGCCGAGCCTGCCCTGGCCCGGCTCGTCGCGCCGGTGCTGCGCCCGTTCGGCGGAGCGGACCACCTCTCCGGGCTGCTCGCCCTGGCGCTGGCCACGCTGCTCTCGATGCTCTTCGGTGAGCTGGTGCCGAAGAACCTCGCGCTGGCCCGGCCGATGCCGGCGGCGCTGGCCACCGCCGCGCCGATGCGCGCCTTCTCCCGCACCTTCGGCTGGCTGATCCGGCTGCTCAACGACTCCGCCAACCGGTTGGTCCGCCGGCTCGGCGTGGAGCCGCAGGAGGAACTGGCCAGCGCCCGCTCGCCGGAGGAGCTGGGGCTGCTGGCCGCGATCTCGGCGCGGGCCGGCGCGCTGCCACCGGACACCGCGATGCTGCTGCGGCGCACCATCCGGTTCGGTGACAAGCGGGCCGCCGAGGCGATGACCCCCCGGGTGGACGTGATCGCGTTGCGCGCCACCGCCTCCGTCGCCGAGCTGCTCGATCTGTCCCGGCGGACCGGCCGCACCCGGTTCCCGGTGTACGAGGAGACGCTCGACCTGGTCACCGGTGTCGTCGGGGTGCCCGACGCGCTCGGGGTGCCGCTGGCCCGGCGGGCCGCCACCACCGTCGCCTCGGTCGCCCGGGAACCGGTGTACGTGCCCGAGAGCCTGGACCTGGACGGCGTGCTGGCCGCGCTGAAGGACGCCGACGCGGACCTGGCCATCGTGGTCGACGAGTACGGCGGCACGGACGGCGTGGTGACCGTGGAGGACCTGGTCGAGGAGCTGGTCGGGGAGATCGCCGACGAGTTCGACCCGGCTGCGGTGGACGACCTCGGGCCGGTGGAGCTGACCGTGCCGGGCGGGGAACGGACCGTCCTGGTCGACGGCCTGCTGCGCGCCGACGAGCTGGTCGAGCAGACCGGTTTCCGGCTGCCCGAGGGGCCGTACGAGACGTTGGGCGGGTTCCTGATGGCCCGCCTCGGGCACATCCCGGTCGCCTGCGAGACGGTCGACGAGGCGGGCTACGAGTTCACCGTGGTGGAGGTGGACCGGCACCGGATCGAGCAGGTCCGCGTGTTGCGTCCCGAGGAGCCCGAAGACGGTGCCTGAGCTGCTGGTGGCCCTGGTGTTGTTGCTCGGCAACGCCTTCTTCGTGGGCAGCGAGTTCGCGTTGATCGCGTCCCGCCGGACGGTGATCGAACCGCTTACGGCGACGTCGAAGCGGGCCCGCTGGGCGCTGTCCGCGATGAACCAGATCCCGCTGATGATCGCCGGCGCGCAGCTCGGCATCACGGTCTGCTCGCTCGGCCTGGGCGCGATCGCCGAGCCGGCGCTGGCGCACCTGCTGGAGGTGCCCTTCACCGCGGTCGGGCTGCCCGCCTCGGCGGTGCACCCGGTGGCGTTCGTGATCGCGCTGGCCGTGGTGGTGTTCCTGCACACCGTGGTCGGCGAGATGGTGCCGAAGAACATTACGCTGGCCGGCCCGGAGCCGTCGGCGCTCTGGCTCGGTCCGGCCATGCTCGCGTTCTGCCTGGCCACGAAGCCGCTGCTGCTGGCGATGAAGTGGTCGGCCCGGCAGGTGCTGCGGTGGTGGCGGGTGGAGGCGACGGACGCGGTGAAGACCGTGTTCACCGCCGAGGAGTTGGCCGGGCTGGTCTCCCAGGCCCGCACCGAGGGGTTGCTGGACGCCGAGGAGCACGCCCGGATCACCGGCGCGCTCGCCCTGCACAGCCGTACCGCCGCGGACGCGTTGCAGCCGTGGTCGACGGTGACCACGGTGGCGGAGGACGTCTCACCGGCCTCGCTGGAGGTGCTGGCGACCCGTACCGGCCGGTCCCGGTTCCCGGTGGTGCAGCGGGCCACCCGCCGGGTGCTCGGCTTCGTGCACGTCAAGGACGTGCTCGGGTACGCCGGCGCGAGCCGACGGGACCCGGTGCCGGCCGAGGTCTACCGGCCGCTGGCGGTGGTGCCGCCGGACCGTACGCTCGCCGATCTGCTGCTGGCGATGCGGCGCGAGCGCCGGCACATGGTGCTGGTCAGCGACGGTCGACGGCCCCTCGGTGTGGTGACGCTCGACGACGTATTGACGGCCATCGTCGGCACGTGAATGAATACCCTTGGTGTGCAAGCGATTGCGGAAGCGTGATTGAACAGGCGACCGCCTTGATTCCACCCCGGTGCCTTCCCTAATGTGATGCACCGACCGCCGTGGGTCGTCCGCCTCGATCTTCCCTCTCGCGAGGCGCCCGCCGGTCGGTTGCAAAGGAGTCCGTGCCGGTGGCAACCATGCCCCCTCAACGTCACGTCCCGAGCGCTCCCTCCGGCCGGCCGGCCGGGGTCCACCGGGTGGTACGCCGTCTCCTCACCCTGGTCGCGGCCGTCGCGGTCGGCGCCGGGATGCTGGCGGCCCCGGCGCACGCGGCGCCCTCGGTGGACGAGATCGACGCGCAGATCGACAAGCAGTGGGAGCAGCTCGAACCCACGATCGAGCAGTACAACAAGGTCAGCGCCCAGCTCAAGGCCGACCAGAAGAAGTCGGTCGAGCTGAAGAAGAAGATGGTCCCGCTGGAGCTGGCCTCGACGCTGGCGATGAACAAGGTCGGCGACATCGCCTCCCGCTACTACATGCGCGGCCCGTCCCAGGAGATGGGCGCGCTGCTGGTGAGCACCAAGCCGGGGACGCTGGCCGAACAGCTCGTCATGCTGGACCGGATCGCCGACGACCAGCGCCGGCAGATCGCCGGTGTGCTCGCGGCCCGCGACAAGTACAACGCGCAGAAGCAGAAGCTGGACGCGTTGATCGCCACCGAGGTCAAGCGGAAGAACGACCTGGCGGCGAAGAAGAAGCAGATCGACTCCGAGATCAAGCGGCTGACCGGGATGCTGCCGGTGACCTCGATCCGCCCGGAGGGCTGCCCCTCGATCGACGGGGTGGTGAGCAGCGCCGCGCGGACCGCGATCAAGACGGCGTGCGCCCAGGTCGGCGACCCGTACGTGTGGGGCGCGACCGGCCCGAACTCGTTCGACTGCTCCGGCCTCACGCAGTACGCGTACAAGGCGGCGGGCATCTCGCTGACCCACTTCACCGGCGCCCAGTGGAACGAGGGCCGGAAGATCTCGGCGAGCGAGGCCCGCCCCGGTGACCTGGTCTTCTTCTTCAGTGACCTGCACCATGTCGGGCTCTACCTGGGCAACGGCCTGATGGTGCACGCGCCACGGACCGGCAAACCCGTCCAGGTGGCCAAGGTGCAGTACATGCCGGTCGCGGGTTACCGCCGACCGTACTGACCCGCGTCACGGCGAAGGCCCCCGGTCCTCATCGGACCGGGGGCCTTCCTCCGTCTGGTGGGCCGTCAGCGCGGCGCGCCGAGCGGCGACGGCAGGATCAGCACGTCGTCGAGGTTCACGAACATGATCCGGTGGCCGAACTGGACCTGCACGTAGCGGTTCTCGCCACGGACCACGGTGCGGTCACCGGGGGCGGAGCCGTCGTAGGAGACCGCCCGGTAGTACTCGCCCGGCAGCACACCGCCGACCGCGTACCGCTGGCCGGCCGCGAACGTGTACTGGAGCGGGGAGATGGCCTGGTACGGGATGGTCTCCGGGTAGGCGGCCTGCTCCGGGTAGGCGCGGCCGTACACCGGGATGGTGGCCTTGCCGGGGCGCGGCGTCACCACGAAGCCGGTGGCCCACTTCGCGGTGGGCGCGGTGGCCGGGTTGTGGAACCACGCCTTCTGGCCGAGGTACCAGATCGCGGTCCAGTCGCCCTGCCGGCCGGCCACCGCGTACGTCTGGCCGGCGGAGGCGCGGGCGCCGTGGTCGGAGATGTACATCGTGTCCGGCGTGCCGTCCGGGCGCAGCCCGAGGTCGTTGACCAGCGGGGCGTCCGCGCTCGGCGCGGTCCGCAGCACCACCGCCGAGGAGCCGCGCGACGGGCAGGTCTCGGCCGGCGGGGTGGGCGTGGGGACGCCCGGCGGCTGCTGGTTGCAGCCGACGAACGCGGGCCGGTTGGTGGCGAAGTCCGGGTCGATGGTGACCAGCCCGGTACGCGACGTGCCGGTGGTCCGGAACGGCGCCTTCATCAGGTCGAAGTAGTGCGACCAGTCCCAGTAGGGGCCCGGGTCCCAGTGCATGCCCCGCACGTTGGCGGCGGTGATGCCGGGCACGTTGTCGTGGCCGATGATGTGCTGCCGGTCCATCGGGATGCCGAACTTCTGCGCCAGGTAGCGGACCAGCTTGGCCGAGCTGCGGTACATCGCCTCGGTGTACCAGGTGCCCTGCCCGGCGAAGCCCTCGTGCTCCAGACCGATGGACTTGGCGTTGACGTACCAGTTGCCGGCGTGCCAGCCGACGTCCTTGGCCTTGATGTGCTGCGCGACGTAGCCGTCCACCGACCGCAGCGTGTAGTGCCAGCCCAGGTAGTCGGCACGCTTCACCAGGTCGACGCTGGGGGCGAAGTAGCCCTCGGTGTCGTGGATGACGATGTATTCGATCTTCTGCTGCTTCGGCCGGTCGCCCAGGTCGTGGTTGCCGTAGTCACCCGGGTCGGCGCTGAGCTGCTCGTAGGGGGCGGGAATCCACTCGCAGGCCAGCCGCACCGGGCACTCCAGCCCGTCCGGCCGCGCGGCGTGACGCAGGCCGAGCCGGGCCAGCCCGGCCCGGTCCGGCTGCGCGGCGGTGGCGGCCAGCGTGACCCGTTGCCCGTCGTCGGTGGTCCGGGTCGCGCCCTGGCCGAGTTGGTCGTAGACCTCGTCGGCGAAGGCCGCCGCCGCGTCTGACGTGTCCGCGCCGGAGTAGCGGGCCACCGCGCCGTACCAGGCCGCGACGTCGCTGCCGGCGCCGACCGGCCCACCCAGTGCCTTCTGGTACGACGCCAGCAGCGCCGCGCCACCGCGGATGTTCGCGGCCGGGTCGGTGCGCAGCGTCTGCGCGTCCAGCCCGGTGAGCGTGGCGGCGGCGTCGAGCGTCTGGAGCGAGGCGGTCGGCAGCGGCGTCTCCCGAGTCGGCGCGGCGGCGGTGCCCGGGTCGAGCCGGAGCGGGCGGCTGTCGTCGCCGCGCGGGTCCTCGTCCTCGTCGACGTGCGCGCTGCCCGGCGTGGCCAGCACGTGCGCGGCGTCGGTCAGGTGCATCGGGCCGTAGCCGCCGCTGGTGCTGGGCTGGCCCGGGTGGGTGTCCCACCTCGACTCCAGGTAGGAGACACCGAGCAGCACGTTCTGCGGTACGCCGTACTCGGCCGCCGCGGCAGCGTACTGCTGCTGGCGGTCGCCGGTGGGCTGGGCCGCCTGCGGCGCGGCGCTCACCGGGCCGGTGGTGGCCAGGGCGGTGGCCGTCGCCACGGCGGCGGCGAGCAGGATCCGTCTGCTCGACGGCGGGGCTGAGAGGTGCATCGAACCTCCTGGACAGGGATGGGGGTCACTGCGTTCCACCCTCACTCCGCCCACCCACGGGGGTCAATACCTTTCCAGGCAGTAATCCGATATGAAGGAAATCTTCATTCGCGTTCGTGTGGCGCATCCGGTACGGAGTGTCACGGCCGTTCGGGTTGCGGATCGATAACGGGAATCCTTACTCTGGTCAATCGTCGGCCGCAAGTTTCACCGTCCAACCCGGTCGGTGACGGCCCGACACCGCCGAGTCGCCCACGGGCGAACCGGGGACCCAGGTTCCTGGGGTGAATCCGCAGCCACTGCGGTAGGGCGCCTCCCTTCCCGCCCGAACCCGTCAGCTAACCCGGTAGGCGGTCAGGCAGAAGGAGTACGGACGCCCGGTGGCCCACCATGCCCCGCGGCCGACGTCGAGCCGGTCGGTCGACCGGTCCGCCGCCGTGCCGCGTTTCCGCTGGTCCCGCTTCACCACCACACTCGCCGCCCTGGTCGGCGCCGCGGTCGTCCTGACCGGTGGCGCGACGGCGGCGCACGCGGAACCCTCGGTCGCCGAGATCGAGGCCCAGATCGACCGCGACTGGAACAAGCTCGAACCCGTCATCGAACAGGTCAACGCCGTCCGCGGGCAGCTCGCGGTGCGCCGCAAGCAGGCCGACGCGCTCGGGAAGCAGATCGCCCCGCTCCAGGCCCGGGTGGACGCCGCGCTCGGCCGGGTCGGCGGGCTCGCCGCCGACGCGTACAAGGGCGACAACCTCTCCACGGTCAACGCGCTGCTGGGCAGCCGTTCGCCGAGTGAGCTGGTCACCGGCCTGGAAATGCTGGACCGCTTCGCGCACCACCAGCAGGAGCAGGTTCGCGACATCGCCGCGCTGCGCGACGAACTGGCGGCGAAGAAGAAGCCGCTGGACGCGATGGTCGCCGACCTGAGCCGCACCGAGGCCCAGCTCGCGGCGAAGAAGAAGCAGATCGACGCCGAGATCGCCAAGCTCCAGAAGCTGCGGCTCAAGGTGTACGGCAACGGTGGCGGCGGCCCGCTGCGCCCGGCCCCCTGTCCCGCCGGATACCCGGGCGGCGCGGCCGGGGTGGCGGTCAAGTTCGCCTGCGCCCAGATCGGCAAGATCTACGTGTGGGGCGCGGCCGGCCCGGACCACTTCGACTGCTCGGGCCTGACCATGGCCGCTTGGGCGAAGGCCGGGGTCTCGCTGCCGCACAACGCCCGCCAGCAGCACGACGTGACGAAGCGGGTCAGCCGCGCCGAGCTGCGCGCCGGTGACCTGGTCTTCTACTACGGCGACCTGCACCACGTGGGCATGTACGTCGGGGACGGCTGGGTGGTGCACGCCTCCCAGTCCGGCAAGCCCATCACCATGAAGCGCGTCGATGACGGCGACATCAACAGCTACGGCCGCCCCGGCTGAGGTGCAAGGAGGGGCCCCCTGTTAACGCATTCCGCATAACAGGGGGCCCCGCTCAACAACCGCGCTCGGCGTCAGCGGGTCGGCCAGGTGCGCCAGCTCTGCCAGGACCGGCTCGGCGTCGGGCCGCGTTGGCCCTGGTAGCGCGAGCCGTAGACGGCCGAGCCGTACGGGTGCTCGGCCGGCGACGAGAGCCGGAAGATGCAGAGCTGGCCGATCTTCATGCCCGGCCAGAGCGTGATCGGCAGGTTCGCCACGTTGGACAGCTCCAGCGTGACGTGGCCGGAGAAGCCCGGGTCGATGAAGCCGGCCGTGGAGTGGGTGAGCAGACCGAGCCGCCCCAGGCTCGACTTGCCCTCCAGCCGACCGGCCAGCTCCTCGCCCAGTGAGATCACCTCCAGCGTGGAGGCGAGCACGAACTCGCCCGGGTGCAGCACGAACGGCTGCCCTTCCGGAACCTCCACCATCGACGTCAGGTCGTCCTGCTGCACCGACGGGTCGATGTGCGTGTAGAGGTGGTTGTTGAAGACCCGGAACAGCCGGTCCAGGCGTACGTCGATGCTGGACGGCTGCACCAGCGTGGGCTCGAAGGGCTCCAGCGCGAGCGTGCCCGCCTTGATCTCGGAGACCAGGTCGCGGTCGGAGAGCAGCATCGGAACACTCTAGCGACAGACGGTGGTAACCAGCGTGTCGGACTACTTCTTCGTACACGTGTTCGATAGACTGTCGGCATGGCTTCCTGGTCCGAATTCGCCGCCGACGAACCCCGACTCGCGGCCGAGATCCGCCTTCTGATGCAGCAGTACGGGCCGGGCTTCGGCTACCTCGCCACGGTCCGCGCCGACGGTGGCCCACGGGTGCACCCGGTCTCGCCGCTGATCACCGACGACGGGCTCTGGTGTTTCGTCATCGACTCGCCGAAGCGTCGCGACCTCGAACGCGACGGCCGCTACGCGTTGCACTCCTTCCCGCCGGAGGAGAGCGACGACGAGGCATACCTGGCCGGTCGGGCCCGCCCGGTGACGGATCGGGCGACGGTCGACCGACTGTCCCTGATCGGCCGGGCGGCGCCGCAGGGTGACTGGCGCCTGTTCGAGTTCTCCGTCGACGTGGCGATGCTGACCCGCCGTGACCCGGTCACCCAGATCGGCGCCGGCCGCCCGGAGATGCGGCTCTGGCTGGACCCGGGGGAGGCCACACCCGCGTCCGCCACCCCGGCGTCGCCACCCCCGGCCGCGGCCCGGCGTGACGTGCTCGTGCCGGACGGCCGCCGTGGCCGGCACGGCTTCGACACCCGCCGGCCGGCCGCCTGACCAGGCCCGGAAAACGCCGATGCCGGCCCTGTCCGTGGACGGGGCCGGCACCGGTCGGTACGTGGTGCGGTGGCGATCAGGCCGCGCGGTAGGCGTTCCACGCGGTCAGCATGCGGCTCGCCTGGCCGGCGGTGAACTGGTACATGCAGGAGTCGTACGTGTAGTCCATGAAGTTGGTGATCGGGTCCTTGCCGGTCGTGGAGCAGGTGTCCCGACCGGTCGGGCACTCGTACGCCGGGGAGGCCTCGGCCGGGGTGTCGGAGACGCTGTCACCCGAGCCCGAGCAGCCGCCCTGGAAGGTGTGGTAGAGGTTCAGCCAGTGGCCGATCTCGTGGGTGCCGGTGTCGCCCTGGTTGTAGTTGGTCGCCGTGCCGCCGGGCAGCGACTCGCCGAGCACGACCACGCCGTCCATCTTGTCCAGCGTCCGCTTCGGGAAGGTCGCCCAGCCCAGCAGGCCGTCGCTGAGCTCACCGAGGTACATGTTCAGCGTGTTCTTGCCGCCGGTGCGCAGCGAGGTCTTCATCGACCGCTCCGCCGAGGAGCCCTGCACGATCGGGTACCACGACGGGTTGGTCACCCGGTTGATCTTCGAGAGCTGGAAGCTGAACGCGGTGGCAGCGCCGCCGGTGGAGCCCGCGTACGCCTGGTTGAGCACGCTGATCTGCTGGGTGATCAGCGAGTCCGGGATGTTGCCGCCGGCGCGGGTGCTGTTCTCCTGGATGACGTGCACGACGACCGGGATGGTCACGGTCGCCAGCGGGGTGACGGCGCCGGTCCGGAAGTTGGCCCGCTCGCGCTGCGCGGCGGCGAGGTCGGCCTCGCGGTCGCGAACCTGCTTGGCGGTCAGGTGGTTGGGGTCGAGCTTGGCGTGGCCGCCCTTGGCGACACGGGCGTCGGCGTGGGCGTCGGCCGGCTCGGCGCACACGCCGGCCGGGGCGGCCGAGAAGGCCGAAGCAGCGGGGACGACGCCGACCGCGGCGGTGCTGAGCAGCAGCGCGAGGGTCGACGTCGCGACACCGGCGGTACGCCGGGTCAGCAGGTTGGGACGGAGTCCCATGGGCCCACCTCTTTCTGACGGCGTGGCAGGGGGTGTGTCACGCCGAGTCGGAAACGTGTGGCAGACGTTACATCCCATCGAGGGATTTGAGAACGGCCATATGTTGCCGGCGTGCAACATCCCTTGATCAACTCGGCCGGGCCGCGTGGCGGGGGTACCTGGGTGCACGGGGGTGGTGACCTCAGGTACAGTGGTGCCGCTCGCGGGTGTAGTTCAATGGCAGAACATCAGCTTCCCAAGCTGACAGTGCGGGTTCGATTCCCGTCACCCGCTCCACGCACGGAAGCCCTGGTCAGGACCGATGGTCCCGCCAGGGCTTCCGCGTCTCCAGAGGTGCCGGGACGGCCGACGGGCCATCAACGGGCCATCAGATCGCCTCAGGCGGCCGGTACGGCACCCTCGGTGGCCTTCGGCTCGCGCCCGCTCGGCACGCAGGATCGACATAGATGTCGATCGGATCGTGTGGGCGGTACGCCCAGCCGACTTACCGACGCATGCCCCGTTGGCAGAGTAGGGGGGTGGATGAAGATCCGTTCAAGGACTACTGGGGATCGTGGGACGACACCTACAACCGGTTGCGCCTCGCGCTCGACGCCAGGCCCATGGTGGATCGGCACCGCCTCCCCGTCCCGGCGGGGCTGAATGCCGACTGGTTCGAAAGCGTCGGCGACCACCTCATCACGGCCGACTACTTTCTGCAGTGCGACGGCCCTCTGGACCCCTGGCAGAAGATCGATCCCGCCTTCAGGCGGAGCGCCGGCCGAACCCTGGCCATCTCGCACACGTGGAGCTTCCGCGAACATCCCGACCAGTGGCCGGCCGAGATCGACAAGAGCGGCGTCGTGGTCTATCCACAGCTCTACTTCCTCCAGACGCTTGCCCATGCGAACCCGGACTGCGTCTTCTTCTACGACTACTGCAGTCTCCCGCAGCCGAACCGCACCCCCGAGGAAGAAGCCATCTTCATCAGGGGCCTCCGCGACACCGCCCGGCTGTATTCGTCCTGCCAGGTGGTGCAGTTCGCGACCGACGACATCTACTTCGAACGGGCCTGGTGTCTGCTGGAGACGTTCTGCCACCTGTTCTCGAAGAACGACCGCGTGCTCGCGGTCGTGTCGTTCGACAACGCCGCCTTCGTCACCTACCTCTGTCAACTCATCGAAGGCGCGAAGTACGCCGAGGAGAACGATTCCTCGTTCAGCGGCTGGCGGGAACGGCTGACCGGCATGGTGCGCGACGGCAAGGTCACGGTGCCGCGGGACAAGGAATTCGTGCTGGAGATGATGGCATCGCTCGATCTCGGCGACTACACCGGGATCGACACCACGGACCGTGGCTGCATTGACTGGATCAACCCGCG
The DNA here is from genome assembly GCF_044455765.1 of Micromonospora sp. NPDC051141. Classification (NCBI taxonomy): domain Bacteria; kingdom Bacillati; phylum Actinomycetota; class Actinomycetes; order Micromonosporales; family Micromonosporaceae; genus Micromonospora; species Micromonospora sp. NPDC051141. The sequence goes on along the minus strand of NZ_JBITFD010000004.1, from coordinate 294,610 downwards.
CGGCGTGATGCGACTGTTCGGCCTCAACATCACATGAGCGAGTGATCTCGGCGTCCGTCACGCCAGGCAACCCGCCCGGCAGGTGCGACGGCCCGGCATAGAAGAGAGCCCCGGCCTGCACCTTCGACGCTGCGGGCCGGCGGACGCCGAACCCGCGGTCAGGGGACTATTCTCCGGGGACTGACGAAGATCCATCGGGGGATGATCTTGAAGCTTCTTCTCACATCCGCGGGCATCAGGAACGCGAGCATTCAGGACGAGCTGGTCGGCCTCCTGGGCAAACCGATCGCCGACTCCACGGCCCTCTGCATTCCGACCGCCGCGTACGCCATGGGCGGTCCCGCCGGGGCGTGGCGCTTCATCACCGGTCAATCCGTCATACCGATGTGCGAGTTGGGGTGGAAGTCGTTGGGGGTGCTGGAGCTGAGCGCGTTGCCCAGCGTCGGTGAAGATCGCTGGGTGCCCTGGGTCCAAGAGGCGGACGCCCTGCTGGTGGGCGGCGGGGACGCCCTGTACCTGAGCCACTGGATGCGGCAGTCCGGCCTGGCGGAGCTGCTGCCGTCGCTGGACGCGGTCTGGGTGGGGGCGAGCGCCGGCAGCATGGTGATGGCTCCCCGGGTCGGGGCCGAATTCGTCGCCTGGACCCCACCGGGCGGGACCGATGAAACGTTGGGCGTGGTCGACTTCTCGATCTTCCCGCACCTGGATCACCCGGACCTGCCGGAGAACACCATGGCCGAGGCCGAGAAGTGGGCCGCCGGCATGTCGGGACCGGCGTACGCGATCGACGACTCGACAGCCATCACCGTGATCGACGGTAGCGTCGAGGTCGTCACCGAGGGGCACTGGAAGCTGTTTCCGGCACAGTCGTGAACGACAGGCGATCGGCACGCCGTGGGGCCGGATCGCGTTCTCAGGACCGGTTCCCGCGCGCCAATCCCGCTTCCAACTCGGCCAGGAAATCCAGCAACTCACCCCGCGCCGCGTCGTCGTGTGTGCGGTGGTTCAGGAACGTCGACGTGACGACGTGCGAGCGGTCCCGGACGACCTCGACCACCGCGGCGAGCTGACGCCGGGCCTCGGCCACCGCGTCCGGCCCCACCCGACGGCACCACGCCGCGACGAGGGCGGGATCGGTGGAGATGGCGTCGATCCCGCAGCACAGCCGGACGCACTCGACCTCGCAGTGGTCGAGGCAGCCGCTCAGGGGCGACGGGATGTCGACCGAAACCTCCCTCACCGCTGGTCCCCCGGGTGCGTGCCGCCGACCCGAGGGCGCTGCTCCGAAGTCGGGTGCAGGTCGAGGACGTGCCGCAGCCCCGGTTCCCCACCCAGGTCCACCTTCCCGGCCGCCACGAACCCGGTCCGCCGGAGCACCGCCAGCGACGCCGGGTTCGCCAGCGCCGCGTCGGCGACCAGCCGGCGCAGCCCGTACCCGTTGCGGGCCAGCTCGCTGACCCGGCGCACGCCGTACTGGGCGAGGCCGCGTCCGGCGGCGCGTTCGGCCACCCGGTAGCCCAGCTCGGCGCTGCCGTCGGCCACGTCTACCAGGTTGAACCGCCCGAGCACGGAACCGTCGTCGTCGGCCAGCACGTGGAAGTGGCAGATGCCGCGGTCCTGCTCGTCGAGCAGGGCGGCGAGCCGGTCGGCGAACAGGTCGAAGTAGTCGTCGCCGCGATCGGGCACGTAGCGGGCGAAGTAGGCCCGGTTCTCCCGCTCGAACCGGTACAGCACGTAGGCGTGGCGGGTGGCGAGTCGTTCGAGTTCCGGCACCGGGCCAGGCTAGTCGCCGGCGTCCGTCGTACCCGGATGGCAGCATCGCGGGATGCGCGACGAGATCCGGGCCCTGGTCGAGGCGTTGACGCCGGGCGACGAGCAGGAGGCCCGGCACCGGACGGCGGCATTGGTCTGGCTGGCCGGTACGGAGGACATCTTCCGCCGGGTCAAGCCGCGCACCCCGTCGCCGCACCTGGTCGCCTACTTCCTGCTGCGCGACCCGGCCGACGGCGCGGTGCTGCTGGTCGACCACCGCAACGCCGGCAGGTGGCTGCCCAGCGGGGGTCACGTCGAGCCGGGCGAACACCCCGTGCACACCGTGCGTCGCGAGCTTCGGGAGGAGTTGGGCGTACCCGCGGTCTTCGCGTCGCCGTTCGGTGAGCGACCGGCGTTCCTCACCGTCACCGAGACGGTCGGCCCGCCTGCGCAGCGGCACACCGACGTCAGCCTCTGGTTCGTGCTGGACGCCCACCGCGAGCAGCGGTTCACCCCCGACCCGGTCGAGTTCCGGGGCGTCCGCTGGTGGACGCCGGCCGAGGTGGACGACGCGCCGGCCGGCACGGTCGAGCCGCACCTGGGCCGGCTGCTGGCCAAGCTCACCCGGGGCTGAGCGTCAGCGGATGCGGCTCGCGGCGCGGCACGAGCGCGATGGCCGACAACGTCGCCGCGCCGGCCAGGCCGACCAGGAAGAACAGCGAGAGCGCCGGCTGACCGAGCCACTCCCAGAGCGGATGCCAGCTCGGATGCGGTTCGTCCAGGTGGTGACCGACCAGGGAGGAGGCGGTGAGCACCGCGGGCGTCCACCAGAGGACGAGGGTGATACCGAGCAGCAGGGGCACGCCACGTCGACCGTCGGTGCGCCGGCTCACCCAGCCGAAGGCCAGCCACGCCAGGGCGCCGCCGACCAGCCCGGCGAGAGCGGCGGCGGGGAGCACGGCGGGCGGCGTCGCCCGCTGAACCTCCACCCAGAGGTACGAGTCGTAGGTGTCGGGGTCGTTGACGGTGGCGCGCAGGACGGTGTCGCCGCGCCGGGCGACCAGCACGGTCTCGACCGGCTCGCCGGCCCGCTCGCACCTGGCGTCGTCGCAGGTCCGGAGCACTGTCGAGGTCGGCTCGGACACCTGCCAGCCGTCGGCCTCCAGCCGGTGTACGGCCGTCGCCAGCGTGCGGTCCGGGGGCGTCGGCATCGGGCCGGACGCCGATCCGGATGCCGAGCCCTCCTGGTATTCGCCACCGTCACCGAGGACGAGCCCGCGCCACTGGCTGAGCCGCAGCGGCTGGTTGTAGTAGACGAAGATCGCGGGCGCGGTCGACACGTCGTCGCTCAGCCGGTGGCCGGGGAACGCCTCGGTGAAGACGGCGGTGAACTCGGCCCGGTCCGGCTGCGGCCGGGACGTCTCCCAGGCGAGCCGGGCGGCGAGCGCGGCGGTGAACAGTCCGCAGATCAACGCCGTCAGCGCCGCCCACACGCCGACGGTGCGGCTCGCGGGCCGGCCGAGCCGGCAGCGGAGCCCGCCGCGGACCAGGTCGGCGGCCTCGCGGAGCGTGGGTCGAGTTTTCCCGGGTGGTGCCGAGTCCAGCAGGAGCCCCAGGATCTCCGGGCCGCGTTCCCGCCGGTAGGCGCGGGGGTAGGCGAGGAGCAACCGCCGGTACTGGTGGGCGAGCGACATGGTCTCCCCTACGGTCTGCGGGTGGGGGCGGGCGCGGTTCAGGCGGTGCGGGGGCGCAGCGCCCGCAGCCGGGTCTCGGCGACGGTGGCGAGTTGGCGCAGCCGGGCGGTCTCGGTGGTGAGCGCGTCGAGGCCGGCCGCGGTGAGGCGGTAGTAGCGACGCAGCCGGCCGTCCACCACCTCTTCGCGGTCCGGCTCGACGAGGCGCTGGGCGGTGAGCCGGTCCAGCGCGGTGTAGAGCGTGCCCGGCAGCAGGCTCACCCGCCCGGCGGAGAGCGTGGCGACCTCCTGGGTGATGCCGTAGCCGTGCCTCGGCCCGCCGGCCAGCGAGGTGAGGATCAGGAATGTCGGCTCCCGCATCTGGGTCATGTGGGCAACATATATAAGTGTTCGATGTATGGTCAACGCTCTTGACCCGGCCCCTGCGGCAAGCCGCAGCGTGGTCCGTACCGGCCCACCGGGGCCGGCGCGAGGAGGGGAGCGACGTGCGGCTGCTGACCATCGGGGCGTTCGCCCGCGCGGCCGGACTGACCGCCAAGGCGCTGCGCGTCTACGACGACTGCGGGCTGCTGCCGCCGGCCGCCGTGGACCCGCACTCCGGTTACCGCTACTACGCGCCTGAGCAGCTCGACCGGGCGCGGTTGATCGCCGCGCTGCGCCGGGCCGGCATGCCGTTGGCCGAGATCCGGGCCGTCTGCGCGCTACCGCCGCCGGCCGCCGCCGAGGCGCTGGACGCCTGGTGGCGGCGGGTCAGCGCGGACACCGAGGCCCGTGGCCGGGCCGTCGCACTCCTCGTCGACCAGCTCAGCGAGAGGGGCATCACCATGTCCGAGCACACCTTCCGGTACGCGGCGCGCTGCGAGACCGGCGCGGTCCGGGACTCCAACGAGGACGTCGCGTACGCCGGTGACACGCTGCTCGCGGTCGCCGACGGCGTACGCGGTCCGGGCGGGTCGACCGCCAGCGCGGCGGCGGTGGACGCGCTGCGGCCGTTGGCGGCGGCCGACCCGTCGGCGGGCGAACTGCTCGCCGCGCTGGGCGACGCGGTGAGCCGGGCCGACCGGGCGGTACGCGCGCAGGCCACCGACGCCGACCGGCCGGCCAGCACGCTGACCGCGATCGTCCGGCAGGGCACCCGGCTCGCCCTGGTGCACGTCGGGGACACCCGGGCCTACCTGCTGCGGGGTGGCGAGCTGTCCCGGCTCACCCAGGACCACACGTACGTACAGACGCTCGTCGACCAGGGGCGGCTCACGCCGGCCGAGGCCGGGGCGCACCCGCAGCGGGCGCTGCTGGCCCGGGCGCTGGGCGCGGGCGGCGAGGTGGAGGCGGACCTGGCGTTGCGGACCGCGCTGCCCGGTGACCGCTACCTGCTCTGCTCGGACGGTCTCGCCGCGGTGGTCGACCCGGGCGCGCTGCACGCCGCGCTGGCCGGGGCGGACGACCCGGAGACCGCCGTCGGGGACCTGGTCGATCTCGCCTACGCGGCGGGCGCGCCGGACAACATCGCCTGTGTGGTGGCCGATCTGGTGACCACGTAGCGGAACGGCTCGGGCCGTACGCTGGGGATCATGCGGATTGGCATCGTGATCCTGCCGGACCAACGCTGGTCGGAGGCGCGCCGGCGGTGGGCGCAGGCGGACGAGTGGGGCTTCGACCACGCCTGGACGTACGACCACCTGGGCTGGCGTGACCTGGTCGACGGGCCGTGGTTCGACTCCTGGACGACCCTGACCGCGGCGGCCTCGGTGACCTCCCGGGTCCGGCTCGGCACGCTGGTGGCCTCGCCGAACTTCCGCCACCCGGCGGCGTTCGCCCGGCAGGTGACCGCGTTGGACGACGTGTCCGGCGGGCGGGTGCTGCTCGGGCTGGGCGCGGGCGGCATCGGCTTCGACTCGGCCGTGCTCGGCGGCGAGACGCTGCCGCCCCGGCAACGGGTCGACCGGTTCGCCGAGTTCACCGAGCTGCTCGACCTGATCCTGCGCGAGGACGGCACGACCTGGCGCGGGGAGTGGTTCGCGGCGGTGGACGCCCGCAACAACCCCGGTTGCGTCCAGCAGCCCCGGGTGCCGTTCGTGCTGGCCGCGAACGGTCCCCGGTCGATGCGCCTGGTCGCCCGGTTCGGGCAGGGCTGGGTGACCACCGGCCTCGACGGCGACGACCTGGCGGGCTGGTGGGACACGGTGACGGAGCTGTCCGACCGGATGACCCGGACGCTGGAGCAGGCCGGCCGCGACCCGGCCACCCTGGACCGCTACCTCTCGCTCGACTCGGCTCCGGTCTTCTCGCTGACCAGCGCGGACTTCCTCGCGGAGCAGGCGGCCCGGGCGGCCCGGCTGGGCTTCACCGACGTGATCACGCACTGGCCCCGGGCCAGCAGTTGGTACGCCGGCGACGAGGCGGTGCTGACCGAGGCGGCGGCGCTGCTGCCGGAGCTGCGCCGCGTCGGCTAGGCGTTGGGCGGGGCCCCTGTTATGCAGAATGCGTCAACCGGGGCCCCTCCTTCACACCAGCCGGAAGCGGAGGCAGACGATGCGGCTGTCGTCGGTGACCGGGGTGCCCTGCCGCGCCCAGTAGGCGCCGTGGCCGGCCCGCCACTCCTCGATCGACCGGTCGCCCTCCCCCTCGGCGCGGGCGAAGTCCCACGGCACGTCCGCGAAGCGGACCACCTCGACCCCGGTGATCTCGACCACGCCCACCAGCGCGTCGTGGTCGTCGACGAGCGCCAGCCGTTCGCCGACGTGCTCCAGCTCCTCGTGCTCGTCGGCGTACTCGCCGGTCAGCCCGGCGGTGGCGGTCTTCGCGCCGGTGAGCACGAGCGTGTTCAGCCTGGCGCGCAGCTCGCCGGGGGTGCCGAGGGCGAGCGCGCGCAGTCCACCGATGCGGGGCCACATGCCCCGGAGACTACGGCACCGGTCAGATCAGACGGCCGGCGTGGCCGGGCGCGGCCAGCACCCGTTCGTCGCCGGTGGCCGCGTACGCCTCCAGGGCCGCGTCGGCCAGCTTCACCACGTGTTCGTCGCCGTGCCGGGCCGCCCGGGCGAACACCTCGGCCGGATCGGCAGGCCCGTCGACAGGCGTCGCGGCGGTCGGCGCGGGTGCGGCGTACACCGAGGTCACGGCCGCCGTCGCGGCCCAGGCCGCGGCGACGCTCGGCGCCCGCAGCGCCGGGTCCAGGACCGGCAGGGTACGCAGCACCGCGGTCGGCGCGGTGACCGCGTGCACCAGCATCACCGGCTCGCCGTGCCCGAACCGCAGGTAGTCAAGCGCGGCGCGGTGCACCACCTCGGTGAGCGTGCGGGCTGCCCGGTCCGGGTCGGCCGGCGGGCGCAGCGCCGTGACCGCTGTCGACCATCCGGGCTCCGCGGTCAGCCGGCCCAGCCGCTCCCGGATGCCGCCGCTGCGATCCGCGATCCGGGGCACCCCGGCCAGCGCCGACGCGACGTCGGCGTGCCCGGTGAGCGGGCCGGCGCCGGGAACCGGCTGCCAGCGGGCCGCCCAGTAGCCGAGCGCCTGGCCCAGCTCGGCGCGGCGCTCCGGCGTCTCCCCGTCGGTGTGCAGCACCCGCACCGCGTGTCCGACCCGGATCACGCCGTGGGTGGCACCGGCTGCGATGCCGGGGAGCAGTCGGGGCCACCATTCGCCGAGCACCTCCCGCCACGGGCGGTCACGCAGCTCGCGGTCGAAGTGGTCGAGCCAGTCGCCGGCCCGCTTCGGGTCACCGAGCGCGGCCCGCCAGTCGTCGATCGGCCGCAGCCCCCGGGGCCTGTCGTCGAGCCGGCGCAGGTAGCCGTCGAGCCAGCGGTGCACGCGGGCGCCCTGCCCGTGCCGGACCAGCGCCTCGGCGGCCATCGGCCCGTGGTTGGAGAGCCAGCCCTCGAATTCGGGGCCGGTGCGGTGCAGTCGGTGGTACGCCTCGTCGAGGATGCCGTCGTCCATCCGCCGATGGTCGGGGTTGAAGCGAGCTTGAGGTCAACCCCTCAGGGCAGGTCGTCCCCGGTGAGCAGCGCGCGGACCCGCAGTCGCGTGCGGATCGCCGCCGGGCAGGTGGCGACCAGCGTTGCGGCGCCGACCGGCTCGGCGTCGGCGTCGCGCACCAGCCGGCACAGCGCGTCCAGTTGCGCTCCGGTGTCGACCCAGTCGTCCACCAGCAGCACCCGGTCGCCGGGGCCGAGCCGCCGGCCGTCCACGCCGATGCGAAGCCGCTGCCCCCGGTGGTCCGGCGGGGTCCCGGCCCACCGGGTCGGCCCGATCCGGCGTCGCTCGCCGCCGTCCTTGTACGCGGGCAGGAACCCGGCGCCGGCGGCCACCGCGACCAGCGGGCCGAGCAGCAGCCCGGTCACCTCGGGGGCGATCACCACGGTCGGGCGCGCGTCGGGGAAGAGGCCGGCCAGCGCCGGCCCGACCTCGGCGAGCACCTCGGGGTCACGCCACCAGTCGGAGAGGTCGCTGACCAGGTGGCTGCTGTCCGGCCCGGGGTCGGCCCAGCGGAACAGTTCGACCAGGCGACGGTTCAGCACGCCTCCATCCTGCCCACCCGTCCACCGTTCGGCCCAACGGCCGTGGCTTGATCGGCTACACGTACCACGGCAAATACGGGCATACCACCATGATCACGTTGACGTCGGAAGTGCTTCTCTCGTTACGGTCCGGGCCGGTTTGTTGAGTTGACGAAAGGACCGGCCCGGTGGCTGCTAGGCACCTTCGTACCCGCAGATTGTTCTCCTCGCCGGCCGGCATCGCCGCCACCGCGGCGGTCGGCGTGGCGCTCGCGGTCGGCGGCACCGTCGGCGCGGTGCAGCTCACCGCCGCCGAGCCGCCCGCCGCGCCGGCCCTGGTCGAGGCGCTGCCCAGCACGGCGGCCCCCACCTCGGCCGCGCCGTCGCCGAGCGCCTCCGCCACCGCGAGCCGAAGCCCGTCGCCGAAGGCCACCCCGAGCCCGAAGCCGACCCGCACCCAGCCGGCGTCCCGGGGCAAGACCCGGACCGCGGCGCCGAAGCCGACCGCGACGAAGAAGAAGACCGCCGCCCCGAAGGTGGTGGAGAGCGGCTCCTGCGGCGCGTCCTTCTACGACGAGGGCCAGATGACCGCGAACGGCGAGACGTTCGACCCGGACGCGCTGACCGCGGCGCACAAGACGCTGCCGTTCAACACCCGGGTCCGGGTCACCAACCCGGCGAACGGCAAGTCCGTGGTGGTCCGGATCAACGACCGCGGCCCGTACATCGACGGCCGGTGCATCGACCTGTCCCGCGCCGCGTTCGCGGCCATCGCCTCGACCGGTCTCGGCGAGGTGGACGTCCGCTACGAGGTGCTCGGCTGACAGCCGGTCCGGCAGAACTTCCGCGACGGACGGGCCGCGTTCGTTCTCCGGTTCACATCCATCAGGCATGCTGTCCGATGTACGTACGCAACCCTTCCAGCCGGGCCGCGGCCCGCTGAGCCCCGGATCCCGCGCCGGCCTCGGCGCGGCCCTCGGGCTGCTCGCGATCGTGTCGGCGGCGGAGGCGGCCGACGGCCGGCCGGTGCACTACCTCGCGCTGATGGCCGCCGCGCCCGTCCTCGCCGGCGCGCTGGCCTCCTGGCGGGTGGTGCTGGCCGTGGGGGCGCTGGCCACCGCGGCCGGGGTCGCCTTCGCCGCGGCCGAGAAGGGCATGCCGCTGGTGACCGCCGTCAGCGTGGCCGCCATCGTGCTGGCCACCGCGATCTCCGCCGCCACGGCGGCCGTGCGGCAGCGTCAGACGGAGCGGATCGCCGAGCTGACCCGGCTTGCCGCGGTCGCCCAGCAGGCGGTGCTGCGTCCGCTCGGCCCGCAGGTCGGCACGCTGGCGGTGGCCGCGCGCTACATCTCCTCCACGGCCACCGCCGAGATCGGCGGCGACCTGTACGAGGTGATGGACACCCCGTACGGCGTCCGAATGATCATCGGGGACGTCCGTGGGAAGGGGCTGGACGCGGTCCGGCTGGCCAGCATCGTGCTCGGTTCCTACCGGCACGTGGCCTACGAGCGGGCCGACCTGCGCGCGGTGGTGACCGACCTGGACCGGGCGGTGGCCCGCAACGTCGGTGACGAGGACTTCGTCACCGCCGCGCTGGTCGAGGAGCGCGGCGGCACCCTCACCATCGTCAACTGTGGACACCCGCCGCCGCTGTTGCTGCGCCGCGGCGCGGTGATCCCGCTGGAGCCACCGGCCCCGGCGCCGCCGCTGGGCTTCATGCCGGTGGTCCGGCCCCGGGTGGAGCGGCTGGAGCCGGGCGACCGGCTGCTGCTGTTCACCGACGGGCTGGGCGAGGCCCGGCGGGACGGCGAGTTCTTCCCGACCGCCGACCGCGCCTGGCGTCTGCTCGGTCACGGGACGGTCGGCGACGGGCTCGCCTCGCTGGAGACCGCCCTGGTCGAGTGGGTGCAGGACCGGCTCGACGACGACATCGCGCTGGTCCTGATGGAGTACACCGGCCCGCGTAGCGCGGCGGCGGCCCCGGTGCCGAGCTGGGAGGTCGGCGCCGCCGACGGGTGAAGGGGAAGTGTGTAATCGCTGTCACTTCCGAGATCGGGTTGTCGTTGCCTACCGGTGAGTAATACAGTCTGGAGTTACTGATCGGTAACACCTGTCCGGAAGCGGGGCCAGCGAGCATGACCCACTACAAGAGCAACCTTCGGGACCTCGAATTCAACCTGTTCGAGGTGTTCGGGGCGGACCGGACGTTCGGCCAGGAGCCGTACACGGACCTGGACGTCGACACCGCCCGTAGCTTCCTCTCCGAGGTCGACCGCCTGGCCCGCGAGGACCTTGCCGCCAGCTATTCCGACAGCGACCGCAACCCGCCGGTCTTCGACCCGGCCACGCACACCGCGCCGCTGCCCGAGTCGTTCAAGAAGTCGTACCAGGCGTTCATGGACTCCGAGTTCTGGCGCCTCGACCTGCCGGAGGCGCTCGGCGGCACGAACGCCCCCCGCGCGCTCTGGTGGTCCCTGGCCGAGCTGGTGCTCGGCGCCAACGCCCCGGTCTGGATGTACGCCTCCGGCCCGTCCTTCGCGCACGTGCTGCACGTCGAGGGCACCGAGGAGCAGCGGAAGTGGGCCCGACTGTTCATCGAGAAGCAGTGGGGCTCGACCATGGTGCTGACCGAGCCGGACGCCGGCTCGGACGTGGGCGCCGGCCGCACCCGGGCGGTGCAGCAGCCGGACGGCACGTGGCACATCGAGGGCGTCAAGCGCTTCATCACCTCCGGTGAGCACGACCTGAGCGACAACATCGTCCACTACGTGCTGGCCCGTCCGGTCGGCGTGGAGGGCGTCGGCGGCCCCGGCACCAAGGGCCTGTCCCTCTTCGTGGTGCCGAAGTTCCACTTCGACGCCGAGACCGGTGAGCTGGGCGAGCGCAACGGCGTCTACGCCACCAACGTCGAGCACAAGATGGGCCTGAAGGTCTCCAACACCTGCGAGGTGACCTTCGGCGAGCACGGCGTACCGGCCAAGGGCTGGCTGCTGGGCGAGAAGCACGACGGCATTCGCCAGATGTTCATGATTATCGAGTACGCCCGGATGATGGTCGGTACCAAGGCCATCGCCACGCTCTCCACCGGCTACCTGAACGCGCTGGAGTACGCCAAGAACCGCGTACAGGGCGCCGACCTGATCCAGCAGGCCGACAAGACTGCGCCGCGGGTGACCATCACCCACCACCCGGACGTGCGTCGCTCGCTGCTGATGCAGAAGTCGTACGCCGAGGGCCTGCGCGCGCTGGTCTGCTACACCGCGAGCTGGCAGGACAAGGTCGCGCTCGCCGAGGCGGCCGGCGACGAGAAGGCCACCAGGCTGGCCAAGCGGGTCAACGACCTGCTGCTGCCGCTGGTCAAGGGCGTCGGTTCGGAGCGGGCGTACGAGCTGCTCGGGCACGAGGCGCTCCAGACGTTCGGCGGCTCCGGCTTCCTCCAGGACTACCCGCTGGAGCAGTACGTCCGGGACGCCAAGATCGACACCCTGTACGAGGGCACCACGGCCATCCAGAGCCTCGACCTGATCTTCCGGAAGATCGTCCGGGACAACGGCAAGGCGCTGATGGCGGTCGCCGGTGAGATCCAGGAGCACATCGCCTCCGAGGCCGGCAACGGTCAACTCAAGGAGGAGCGGCAGGCGCTCGGTAAGGCGCTGGCCGAGATCCAGAACATGATCGGTGTGATGACCGGGTGGCTGGGCGAGGCCCAGGCCGGCGACGCCCGCGCGCTCTACAAGGTCGGCCTGAGCAGCCGCCGGTTCCTGCTCGCGATCGGCGACCTGGTGGTCGGCTGGCTGCTCCAGAAGCAGGCGGACGTGGCGTTGAAGGCGCTGGCCGGTGAGGTCTCCGCCAGCGACAAGGCGTTCTACACCGGCAAGGTGGCCGCCGCCCGGTTCTTCGCCCGCGAGGTGCTGCCCCGCATCGGCGCCGACCGGCGGATCGTCGAGGGCGCCGACCTGGAGATCATGGACCTTCCGGAGGAGGCGTTCTAAGCCCTCGCGGGCATTTCCTCCCCTTTCACCTCGACGGCCGGTGGGCGACAGCCCGCCGGCCGTCGTCGTTGGTGGCGCCGGAGGTGGATAGGCCGGCCGGTGGGCGGGTAACCGTCGCGGACCACGACCGGAGTACGCCCAAGGGCCACCGCACGGGGGAGTGCAGCGCACATGGGCATTGGCAGCGCCATCTTTCTCATCGCGCTCGGCGCGATCATGACCTTCGCCATCCGGGCCAACGTCTGGTGGATCGACCTGCGCGCGGTCGGCTGGGTCTTCATCCTGGCCGGGCTGGGCGTCCTGCTGACCACGTTGTGGTTCTGGCAGGACCGCCGCAAGCGGGCCCGCACGCTCATCGTGGAGGAGAACCGGCTCTCCCACCCGACCGCGATGATGCCGCCGCCGCCCGACCCGCCGCCGCCGACGGCCCCGCCGTCCTGACCGCCCCTCCCCGCTGCCGGTGCCTCGCGCGGCGGGTTAAGAAGGGGCCCCGCCTCGACCGAATGCGTTGACGGGGCCCCTCCTTGCACCTCAGCCGCGGGCGGTGTGGCGGGTGGTGAGCGGGGCGCGCGAGAGCGCGGCCCACTCGGTGGTGGGGTGGTGCACCACGATGTCGGTGGTGCGCAGGCCATCCGGATCCGCCCGCTCCGGGTCGAGCAGCGCCGAGAGCAGTGAGATGCCCGGATTGTGCGCGACCAGCAGCACCGTGCCGGCCGCCGGGTCCACCGACCGGACCAGCTCCAGCAACTCGTCCGGGTGCGCCTCGTACGCGGTCGGCTCGTAGCGGACGGCGGGAGCCGGGCCCGCCGGGCCGCCCTCCGGCGGAGAGCCGGCCAGGCCCAGCGCCACCCCGTGCCAGGTCTGCCGGGTGCGTCGGGCCGGCGAGCAGAGCACCACGTCGGGGAGCAGCCCGTGTCGGGCCAGCCACGCGCCGGCCGCCGCGGCGTCGGCGTGACCCCGCGCGGTCAGCGGTCGTTCCGCGTCCGGGGCGTCCCGGGACTGCTCGGCCTTGGCGTGCCGCAACAGCACCAATGTCCGCTGCCGGTTCCTGCCGTCCGTCATCTGCCCAGCTTGCCTGATTGGCGATCGGAGCGCCTGGGTATGTCGATGTGTGCCGCTACCTCATCCATGGCCGCGGCGGGCAGAAACGCCAGCAGGACGCCAAGGAGGCGACGTCATGGGCATCGGTGCCAGCATCTTCCTCATCGCGCTCGGCGCGATCTTCGCGTTCGCCATCGACGCCAACCTGGGATGGCTGAACCTCAACGTGGTGGGCTGGGTGCTCATGCTCGCCGGTCTCGCCGGTCTGCTCACGACGCTCTACTTCTGGAACAGCCGCCGCCGCGTGGTCGCCGCGCCGGTGCGTCAGCAGGTCGTCGCCGAGCCGGTGGTGCCGGTGCAGGGCGACCGGGTCGTCCGCGAGGAGTACCGCGAGGTGCGCCGCCCGGGCTCGGGCTACCCGGCCTGACCCACCCCGAGACCCGAGGGCCCCGCAACGGCGCGGGGCCCTCGCGCACGTCCGGGGCGGCTTCGTCCGGCCCGGTTCGCACGCGCCGGCTTCAGGCGAACAGCGCGAAGTAGATCGCGATGTGGTGGCAGATCGCCGCGACAAGCGTGCACGCGTGGAAGAACTCGTGGTGGCCGAAGACGGTGGGCCACGGGTTCGGCCGGCGCAGCGCGTAGAACACCGCGCCCACGCTGTAGATCGCGCCGCCCACGCTCAGCAGCACCAGCGCGGTGACGCCGCCGGAGTGCAGGATCTCCGGCAGCATCGCCACCGCCACCCAGCCGAGCGCCAGATAGAGCGGGGCGGAGACCCAGCGGGGCGCGTGCGGCCAGATCAGCTTGACCGCGACGCCGGCCAGCGCACCGCCCCAGACCAGGCTGAGCATGATCGTGGCGTGCCGGGTGTCCAGCAGCAGCGCGCAGAACGGGGTGTAGGTGCCGGCGATGAACACGAAGATCATCGAGTGGTCCATCCGGCGCATGATCTGGTAGCCGCGCTCGGACCAGACCCGCCGGTGGTAGAGCGCGCTGGTGCCGAAGAGCCCGCACACGGTGAGGCTGTAGATCAGGCAGCTCACCAGCGGCGCCCAGCCGGGCCGGGTGGCGGCGATCGAGCAGAGGACGATGCCGCAGACGAGCGCGGCGAAGAACGCGTACGCGTGGAGCCAGCCGCGCATACGCGGCTTTCCGATGTCGACCGGCCGGAGCCGGAGCGGTGCGGAGGTGGTCACCTCATCAGGTTACGACACCGTAGGTTACTTGCAAGTAGTGTGGACGGTCACGCCCGACGACGCGAGGATGACCGGATGCGGATCCGACCCGTCGGGGCGCACGCCCTGCTGCTCGACTGCGACGATCCCGACCAGGTCGAGGCGTGGCGCGCCGAGCTGTGGCACCGGCGCGCGGCCGGGGAGCTGGTCGCCGTCGAGATCGTCCCCGCCGCGGTCACCGTCCTGCTCGACGGCGTGCCCGACCCGGCGACCACCGCCGCGCGGATCGCCGGCTGGCAGCCCCGGAACACCACCGACCGCTCCGCCGCCGCCGAGGTCCGGGTGCCCGTCACGTACGACGGGGCGGACCTGCCCACCGTCGCCGGCCACTGGGGCGTCGCCGTGCCGACCGTGGTCGACCGGCTGCGGCGTACCGAGTTCCGCGTCGCGTTCTGCGGCTTCGCGCCCGGGTTCGCCTACCTCACCGGGCTCCCGCCCGAGCTGGCCGTGCCGCGCCTCACCTCCCCGCGTACCCGGGTGCCGGCCGGCTCGGTCGCCCTGGCCGGCCCGTACGCGGGCATCTACCCCGCCGCCTCACCCGGCGGCTGGCTGCTGGTCGGGCGGACCGAGGCGACCCTCTTCGACGTGCGTGCCGACCCGCCGGCCCGGCTCACGCCCGGCACCCGGGTCCGGTTCGTCGACGCGCCATGATCGAGGTGCTGCGGGCCGGCGCGCTCACCACCGTCCAGGACCAGGGCCGACCCGGCTGGGCGCACCTCGGCGTGCCCCGGTCCGGCGCGCTCGACCCGGCCGCCCTGCGCCTGGCCAACCGCCTCGCCGGCAACCCGGAGCACGCCGCCGGTCTGGAGATCACCCTGACCGGGTGCGTGCTGCGCGTTACCCGGGCGGTCACCGTGGCGCTCACCGGCGCCCCCGCCGACGTGCTCGTCGAGCGGCGTTCGCGGACCGCCGCCCCGGGGCCCACCCGGGCACGCCCACCCGGGCCGCGCCCCGACGAGGTCGAGCGGCACCCCGGCAACGTCGGGCGACGCCCCGGCGAGGTCGAGCGACGCCCCGGCGACGTCGGGCGACCGCTGTCGTTGCCGGCCGGCGCGGTGCTGCGGATCGGTCCGGCCCGCGCCGGGGTCCGGACCTGGCTGGCCGTCAGTGGCGGGATCACCGTCGACCCGGTGCTCGGCAGCCGATCCACCGACACGCTCTCCGGCCTCGGGCCGCCACCGCTGCGCGACGGGGACCGGCTGCCGCTGGGCGCACCGGCCGGCCCGCCGCCCCCGGTGGACCTCACCGTCACCCCGCCGGTGCCGACCGAGGTGTCGCTGGCCGTGCGCCCCGGCCCACGGCAGGACTGGTTCACGCCCGCCGCGCTCGACCTGCTGCACGGCAGCGCGTACACCGTCGGGTCGGACAGCAACCGGGTCGGCGCGCGGCTGGCCGGCGTCGCCCTGCCCCGCGCGGTGGCCGGCGAACTGCCGAGCGAGGGCCTGGTGCTCGGCGCGGTGCAGGTGCCGCCGGACGGCCAGCCGCTGATCTTCCTGGCCGACCACCCCACCACCGGTGGCTACCCGGTCATCGGGGTGGTGGACGACGTGACAGCGCTCGCCCAGGCCCGCCCGGGGACTACGGTGAGGTTCCATGGACCTCAACGCGGACCTCGGTGAGGGATTCGGTAGCTGGCGGCTCGGCGACGACGAGGCGCTGCTCGGGCTAATCAGTTCCGCCAACGTGGCCTGCGGCTTCCACGCCGGGGACGCGGCCACCATGCACCGGGTGTGCGCCGCCGCCGTCGAATGCGGCGTCGCGGTCGGCGCGCAGGTCGGCTACCGGGATCTCGCCGGCTTCGGCCGCCGGCACATCGCCTACGACTTCGCCGAGCTGCGGGACGAGACGATCTACCAGCTCGGGGCGCTTGACGCGTTCTGCCGGCTCTACCGGACCCGGGTGCGCTACCTCAAGCCGCACGGCGCGCTCTACCACGCGGCGGCGTGCGACGAGGCGCAGGCCGCCGCGCTGGTGGCGGCGGTCAGCGGGTACGACCACGACCTGCCGGTGCTTTGCCAGCCCGGCACCGTGCTCGCCCAGCTCGCGGTCGGCGCCGGCCTGCGGGTGGTGGCCGAGGGCTTCGCCGACCGCAACTACCTGCCCAACGGGGCGCTGGTGCCGCGCAGCGCCCCGAACGCGCTGGTGACCGACCCGGACCAGGTCGCCGTGCGGGCCGTCCGGATGGCCGTCGAGCGGACCGTGGTCGCGGTCGACGGCAGCGTGGTCTCCTGCCCCGTCGAGTCGATCTGCCTGCACGGCGACACACCCGGCGCGGTGCGGTGCGCGGAGCTGGTGCGCGCCGCACTCGTCGACGCGGGGGTCACGCTCACTCCGTTCGCGTGAAAGGAGGGGGCCCGGTTAACGCATTCTGCATGACCGGGGCCCCTCCTAACGCTCGTCGGCTCAGGACTCGTCGAGGCCGCGCAGCACCAGCGGGAGACGGGTGGCGCCGTCGGTGACCACCCGGACCGGTACGCCCCAGTCCTGCCGGGTCAGGTGGCAGGCGGCGTGCTCGACGTCGGCGTCACAGGTCGCCGCCTGGGCGGTCACCTGCAACACCCCCTGCGTCACGTCCCCGCTGACCACCAGCCGCCGGGACAGGTCGGTGGTCGTGCCCGCGCCCTCGACCAGCAGCTCCGGCGGGGACGCCGAGACCACCAGCCGGGTCGACGGCCCGTACGTGTCGTCGAGCTTCTGCCCCGGCGCCGGCGTGAAGATCACGTCGAGCGTCAGCTCCCCGGCCGCCACGTCCGTCGGCTTGCGCTCCATCCGGTGCCGGGCACCCGCCACCGTGCTCGCGCCGGCCGCCGTCAGCGCGCCGGGCGCCAGCCGGGTCAACCGGTGCGCGGCCGACTCGACCACAAGCACCTCCCCGGCCGGGGTGACCACCAGGTCGCTCGGCTCGGCCAACCCGTCGGCCACGGTCGCGACCTGGCCGGTGGCCGGATCGAAGCGGCGCACCGCGCCGTTGTACGTGTCCGCGACCAGCACCGAGCCGTCCGGGAGCGCGCACACGCCCAGCGGATGCTGGAGCAACGCCTGATCGGCCGGGCCGTCGACGTGCCCGAAGTCGAACAGCCCCTGACCCACGGCGGTGTGCATCTCGCCCGCCTCGACCCAGCGGACCGCGCTGGTCTCGCTGTCGGCGATCCAGAGCCGGGAACCGTCCGCCGAGACGGACAACCCGGACGGTTGGGCCATCCAGACTTCCGGCAGCGGACCGTCGCGCAGCGCCTCGACCGTGGTGCCGGCGTACATGCCGGCGGTCCGCTTGATCGGGTCGAACCACCAGAGCTGGTGGATGCCGGCCATCGCCACGACCACCCGGTCGTCGTACCAGGCCACGTCCCAGGGGGAGGAGAGGTCGACGGCGCGTGCGTCGTGCGCGTGGTCGTCGACCGTCGAGCGCCACTGCCGCCCGGTGCCGGCCACGGTGACCACCTCGCCGGTCTCCAGCCGTACGCCGCGCAGCAGGTGGTTGACCGTGTCCGCGACGACCAGGTCGTAGCCGGCCACCTCGGCCACGTGCGGGGGCAGCAGGCAGAGCCCCTGCGGCTCGGCGAACGTCGCGCCGGCCGCCGGGCCGTCGGTGCGGCCACGGGTGCCCGCGCCGATCCGGCGCACCACGGTCTCCGCGTCCGACGCCAGCTCGACCAGGGAGTGCCGGGCCGAGTCGGAGACCAGAAGGTTGCCACCGTCGAGCGGGACGACCTTGCCGGGGAAGCGCAACGTCGTCTCCGGTTCGGCCGGCGGCACGTACGGGCCCTCGCCCCGGTGCAGCGTGCCCTTCGCCTCGTGCGTGGCGATCAGGTCGTCGACCAGCCGGGCCAGCCCCTCGGCGTGCCCCTCGCCGGCCATGGTGGCCACCACGTAGCCCTCCGGGTCGACCACCGACAGCGTCGGCCACGCCTTCGCCGCGTACTGCTGCCACATGTCCATCTCGGGGTCGTCGAGCACCGGGTGGTGCACGCCGTACCGCTCGACGGCCGCGGCCAGCGCGTCCGGGTCCTTCTCGTGCTCGAACTTCGGCGAGTGCACCCCGATCACGACCAGCACGTCGCCGTACTTCTCTTCGAGTGGGCGCAGCTCGTCCAGCACGTGCAGGCAGTTGATGCAGCAGAAGGTCCAGAAATCCAGCAAAACGATCTTGCCCCGCAGGTCGGCTAGCGTGACGGCTCTGCCGCCGGTGTTCAGCCAGGCCCGGCCCCGCAGTTCGGGGGCGCGTACGCGTGCGCTCATCACCCCATCGTGCCGCATCAACGGGGCACAGTCGGCGCGACGGGGCGGCGGGAGAGGCGTACGTGACACTGGCTCCTTCGGGGAGGCACAGCCGACGCGCCTGCGGGCCAGAGCCCAACCCATGAACCGGTCTGTCAGGCCCGGCGGGATCTCGCCCGAATCCTGGGCCGCGTAGTCGTCGATCGCATTGGCGAGCTGCGCGCCGAGGTGGAAAATCAACCCTTGGCGGTCGCCCGCGAACTTCGCGCGGAGGGCCGTCCGGGCAACCGAGCACGGCCATGGGCTACCGGTGGCGCGGCACGTCCACGCCGGGCGGACCGGCGAGTGATCGTCGGTGGGAAGTTTCATGCGCCCACCTGCGCGGGCGTACGCCGGCTCGGGGCGCGGCGCGCGGAAGACGGGATCGTCGGCGCGGTCAGGAGGCGAACGCCGGCTAGTTTGACGAACAGTTCGCGGCGGGCGACCGCACTCCCGTCCGGCCCGAGTTGGTAGCCGTCCAGCCAGCACCACCCGTCGAACGTCGGCCACTCCAGTGTGCGAATGACGCGGATGGCGATGGGACGGGCGAACTGTGGGGACGCCGCGCGGGTCAGGTGGAGCACGTCGCCAGACCGAAACGGCGCCGAGGTGGACGGGCCGACCGTGCGGCGGGGCGCGGTCACCGCCGCTCCCCGTTGCGCCGGAAGACGGTCGTCGTCGCGGGAGCGGACGACCAGGCGTGCCCGTTCGGCGGGCGCGAGGCCAGCGGCGGGGGCGGGGGAGCGGCGGCCCGGCGGCGCAGCTCAAGGCAGTAGCGCCAGGTCATCAGACCGCACGAACAGCTCAGGCCGGGTGGGGACAGCCGCAGGCGGGGGCGGTGAAAGCGGGAGAGCAGGACGGCAATCCGGTTGAGCTTCGGCCTCTCTCTGGGCACGGCTTCGCCCTCCTTCCATGGGGACCGGGAAGGGATCGCCCCGCGTGGCGCCTGCCCGGCGAGGTGACCCCGGGACTGACACGACCGTCGGGTCTCGGGTTCCTGCCGGTCGCGCCATCCATACAGCACCCTCGCGCGCTGAAGCTGGACGGCTACACCCCGTAGCTATATGTTCTGGAGACGTCATAGACGTTCATCAGGAGGCGAACGTGAACCAGGCGCTACGGGTGGCTCTGGCGGATAGCGGTCAGACCGTTGAAAGCCTCGCCGAGCAGGTCGGGGTAGACCCGAAGACGGTCGCGCGTTGGGTCACACCTGGCCGCATCCCGCACCCTCGGCACCGCGCAGCCGCAGCCGTCGCGCTCGGTCGTGAAGTGGAGGACATTTGGCCGGACGTTTTGAAGCGACGAGAGCCGGCGTGGCTCCAGCCCTGGGTTGAGACGGAGCTTCAGGCGACCGCGCTCCGGTCCTTTCAGGTCGCCGTGGTTCCCGGTCTGCTTCAGACGCCGGAGTATGCGGCGGTGGTGCTGGCTAGCGGCCTGCTGGGGCCGGAGGATGTTGCGGGCTACGTAGAGACGCGGATGAAGCGGCAGGCGGCGGTCCTCGACCGGCGGAACCCGCCGCTTTTCGTTGCGGTGATTGACGAGTTCGCGCTGCGTCGCGGCGATCCAGCCGTCATGCATCCCCAGTTGGACCACCTGGCGATGATGGCGCGGCGGCCGAACGTCCTCGTCCACGTTCTTCCGCTGGACGCGGGCATTCACGCTGGCCAGGCCGGGCCGTTCGTCCTCGCGACAACCGATGACGGTAGCGTTGCTTACCTCGACGATCAGGCCGCAGGACGGCTGACAAATGACACCGCCCCGCTGTGGGCCATCTGGGATACGCTGCGATCGGTGGCACTTCCGCGCCGCCAGACCATCGACTTCCTAGAGGCGCGATCATGGCTGACCTGACCGGCGCACTTTGGCGCAAGAGCATCCGAAGCAGCTCCAACGGGGGCGACTGCGTCGAGGTCGCCGACAATCTTCCCGGCGTCGTCGGCGTGCGGGACTCGAAGGACCCGACCGGCCCGGCGCTCGCCTTTGAGCCGGCTTCCTGGCGGGCGTTCGTCGCCCAGGTCGCCGACCGCGGCTGACACGACCAACGCGAAGCGCCCGTCCCGTGGTGGGGCGGGCGCTTCACGTGAGAGTTACTGGCCGGCCGGCTTCAGGCAGAGCACCCGGTTGGTGCCGCCGCCCTGGAGGACGACAGTGGGCTGGGACAGGTCGGCGCACTTGTCCTTGTTGTCCACCTTCGACACCACGGTGAACGCGCCCTGCTCGCCGCAGTCCGCAGCCACGGCGGTCGTGCCGGTCTGCTTGATGCAGGAACCGACCGCCGGGTCGAAGCCCGCCGGCTTGTCGTCACCGCCGATCTTGCCGAGCAGCGTGAGCAGGCCGAGCGGCACGGCGAGGATCAGCACGGCCGCGATGAGCACCAGGGCCAGCACCCGACCGTTGCGCACCTTCGGCGCGGGCGCCTCGGTCTTCGGCTCGGCGTCCGGCTTGAACGCGTCGAAGCGGCCCTGATCCGAGTCGTCGGCCGGACCCTCCGGGGACCAGGCCGGCGGGGCCTGCGGCGGGAAGGCGGGCGGGAAGCCGCCCGGCTCACCCGCCGGACCCTGGCCCGGTACGGCGACCGAGGCACGCCCACCGGCCGTCGGACCGTACGCGTCCTGCTGGCCGCCCGGACCGCCGAACGGGTCCTGCTGGCCACCCGGACCACCGAACGGGTCCTGACGGCCACCGGGACCGCCGTACACGTCCTGACGGCCACCCGGGCCCCCGAACGCGTCCTGCTGGCCACCCGGACCGCCGAACGGGCTCTGCTGGCCGCCGGGGCCGCCGAAGGAGTCGCGTGAGCCGCCGGGCTGCTCGTCGTCCTGCGGGTGCACCCCGTTGGCGGGGCGGTTGTTGCCGGGCGGGTCCACGAAGGACGGCACACCGACCGGGAAGGGCGGCGGCCCGGCCGGCGAGGACGGCCGGTCGCCGTATCCGCGCGGGTCGTCGTCCGACCGGGACTGCGGCCCGCCGAAGCCGGGGGGACCGTCCTGACCGGGGTAGCCGTGCGGACCGTCGGACCGCGACTGCGGGCCGCCGAAGGCGGGTGCGTCGTCCGGCCGGGAGTGCGGGCCGCCGAAGGCGGGTGCGTCGTCGGAACGCCCCTGCGGCCCGGCGAAGCCGGGTCCGTCGTCGCCGCGGGAGGGGGATCCGAAGCTGTGTCCCTCGTCGCCCCGGGCCGGGGACCCGCCGTAGCCGGGTCCGTCGTAGCCGGGTCCGTCGTCACCACGGGACGGGGACCCGAAGCCGGGGCGGTCGTCCGGTCGGACCTGCGGGCCGGCGAAGGCGGACGGAGCGTCCTGACCGGGGTAGCCGTGCGCGTCGTCCGCCTCCGGGGCGTCCTCGGGCTCCGGTCGGGTCGGCCGGCCGTACACCCGGGGCTGCGGCGTGGACGCGCCGGTCGGATGTGCCGGCTGGTCGGCCGGCGGGGTGACCCGGCTGGCCACCGGGACGGAGGCGCTGGCCGAGACCGGACCGGCGGCACCGGCCTCGGGCGAGGTGCGCGGGCCGGGAAGCACCGGACCGGCCGGCGACTGCGGCTCCTCAGGTGCGGACCGGGCGGCGCCCCAGCCGGCGTCACCGCGCTCCGGCTCGTACGCCTGGGGTGCGCGCTCGGCCGGGCCGAACTGCGCGGCGGGATGATCGGCGGGCGGTGAGGCCGCCAGCGCGGCCCCCGGCACCCGCTGGCTCTGTGCGGGCAGCGGTACCGCGTGGCCGGGTGAGATGCCCGGTGCGGGCGCGGGCTGGTAGACCGGTTCGTCCTCGGCGGGCTGCCAGCCGCGCGACGGCGCCGGCGGCGCCTCGTCGGCGTGGCCCCACGCCTCGGCGGGCGACCAGGGTTCGGCGGACGCCCGCTCGTCCTGGTTGCCGCCCCATCCGGGCCGGGCCGGCTCCTCCGCCGGCCGCTCGGTCTCCCGCTGCTGCGGCCCGGCTGCGGCGCCGCCCCAACCACCGGCCGGTCCCTCGCCGCCACGCTGCGGCAATGCCGGAGCGTGGCGGCCGGCGGCCTGGTCATCGGCGTCACGGTGCGGCATCGCGGGCGCGTCGTTCCAGCCACCGGCCTGGTCGTCGCCGTCGCGCCGAGGCCGGGCGGGGGCGTCGTTCCAGCTCGCGGGGTGGGGCTGACTCGACTCGCCCCAACCGGCCGGCTGCGGGACCTCGGCCGCGCCGGCGGCGCGCCCGCCGGCGGCCCAACCGCCGGAGCGGTCCGGGTCGTCGTCCCGAGTGGAACCGTCCCGGCCGCCCACCCGGTTCTCACCCTGCGGGGCGGGCCAGCCACCGGCTCGGGCCGGTTCGTCGTGCTGCTGCCCGCCGGCCGCCGGCCAACCGCCGGAGCGGTGCGGGTCGTCCTCGGCGCGGGTGGCGCGGCTGTCCTGGTCGGACTGCTCCGGAGTGGACCACGCCTGCTCGGGCCGGACCGCGCCGGGCACGGAGACCTTGGCGGCGGCCCGGGCGGTCGGCTCGGGCGGAGGCCAGGTGGCCCCGCTCTGCTGGCCGGGCGGAACCCAGGCCGGCTGGGTGTCGCGCGGGGCCCAGCCGCCGGACCGGTCGTCCGGCTGCGCCCCGGGCTGCTCGTCGCGGCGGCTCCAGCCGCCGGAGCGGCTCGGGTCGTCCGGCTGGGCGGCGGGCTGCTCGTCGCGGCGGTTCCAGCCGCCGGAGCGGTTCGGGTCGTCCGGCTGGGCGGCGGTGCCGACGGCCCAGCCTCCGGCGTGGCCGGCGTCGTCACCCTGCTGCGCGGCAGGGGTGAACCCGCCGGAGCGGTGCGGGTCGTCCGAGCCGGCGGGGGTGACCCAGGACTCGTTCGGCACGGTGGCCGGCGCCGGGACGTAGCCGGTGCCCCGCGCGCCCGTCTCGGGCTGCGCCCAGGCGGGCTGCTCACCGGCGGTGCCGCGGACGGGACGGTGCTGCTCGGCGGCCCAGGCGGGCGGCGCCGGCTCGGCGGGACCGCCCGACGTCGGGGCCCAGGCCGGCGGCGCCGGCTCGCCGGCGGCGTCCGGACGGGCCGACTCGCCCGGCCCCCACGCGGGAGCACCCGGACCGGAGCCGGCCCAGGCCGGTGCGCCCTGCTCGGGGCCACGCTCGCCGGAGGCGGCCCAGGCCGGTGCGCCCTGCTCGGAGGCGGCCCAGGCGGGCTGTGCGCCCCGGCCGCCCGACTCGGCGGGCGGGGGCACCTGGGCGGTGGCGCGACCGGTGACGTGCTGGCCGGCGGGCGGGGCCCAGGCGGGCGGCTGGCCGTCGGCCGCGGCCCAGGCCGGAGCCGGCGGGGCGGGCCGACCGGCCGGCGGGGGCGGGGCCCAACCGAGGTCGGGCGTGCCGTTGTACCCGTTGTCCTGCTGCGCCGGCTGGTCGCCGTACGGCACCGGTCCGCCGGTGCCCGGCGACACCTCGCCCGGCTCCTGGCCGGGGTGGTGCGGAGCCTCGGACGTCATGGGTGCTCCTCCTCCATCACAGGTCGACCGCCGATGCCGGCCGGGGACCGTCGGCATGGCTGCCGGCGTCGCCGGCGGGGTACCGGCCGTGCGGGCTCCCCGCACCGTATCCGGTGGCCGCCCGCGGACGCTCGGGGGAGCATCGGCCGTCACCGAAAGTCACCGGTCGACGTCGATGAGTTTCACTCTCCACGTCGGTCCGGAGCAGCCGGTTGGCGACCGTGCCAACCGTACCGGGCGGTGCGGCGGGGTGGAATCCCGGTGCCGGACGACATGGAAACGCCGAAGACCCGCCCGGGGTGCCGGGCGGGTCTTCTCCACTGGAGGAGTGCGGAACGTCGGTGGCGTCAGCTCATGTGACGCTGGGCGATGGCGAGAAGCTCTGCGCGGACCGCGGGCGAGTTGGCGGAACGCAGGGCGTGCTCGATGGCACGGGCCCGGCGGTTGGCGTCGCGGCGGGTGCGGATTCGCTCGATCATGCTCATCTTGGGTCTCTCCTCCTGGCTATTCGGTTGTCAGCCCTTGATGTCTCTATTTAACCGCACCGCACGCATGATCGCCATCGATTACAAGGTGAGCTGAGCCACCTGCCTAAGGATCGTAGGCATCCTCATCGCCGAGCCGAAGATTCCTTCATCAACGGCAACGGCCGGTGTGCCGGGCGTTCACCCGTGGCACACCGGCCGTTGCCGGAGCGGTGGTACGTCAGGTCCAGGCGAGCAGCGCCGCCTCCGGATCGGCCAGGAAGTCCCCGATGTCGCGCAGGAACTTGGACCCCAGCTCACCGTCGATGATCCGGTGGTCGAAGGACAGGCCGAGCGTGGTGACCAGCCGGGCCTTCACCTTGCCCTTGTGCACCCACGGCTGCTCGCGTACCGCGCCGAAGGCGAGGATCGCCGACTCGCCCGGGGGCAGGATCGGCGTACCGGTGTCGACGCCGAAGAC
This sequence comes from Micromonospora sp. NPDC051141, assembly GCF_044455765.1. Classification (NCBI taxonomy): domain Bacteria; kingdom Bacillati; phylum Actinomycetota; class Actinomycetes; order Micromonosporales; family Micromonosporaceae; genus Micromonospora; species Micromonospora sp. NPDC051141. The sequence continues at coordinate 269,770 of NZ_JBITFD010000004.1, read as the reverse complement.
GCCGACGTTGGTGATGGTGAGCGTGCCGCCGGACATGTCCGCCGGGGACGTCTTCCCCGACTTCGCGGTCTGCACCAGCGCCGTCATCGCGTCCGCCAGCTCACGCAGTGTCAGCCGGCCGGCGTCCTTGATGTTCGGCACGATCAGGCCGCGCTCGGTGGCCGCCGCGATGCCCAGGTTGACGGACTCCTTGACCACGATCTCGTCGCCGGCCCAGGTCGAGTTGACCATCGGGTACCGCTTGACCGCCAGCAGCACCGCCTTGGCGACCAGCAGCAGCGGGGAGACCCGCACGTCGCGCCACTCGCGCCGCTCGCGGAGCCGGTCCAGCGCCTTCATCGCCCGGGTCACGTCGACGGTCAGGAACTCCGTCACGTGCGGGGCGGTGAACGCCGAGCGGGCCATGTTCTCCGCGGTGAGCTTGCGTACCCCCTTGACCGGGATGCGCTGCTCGCGGTCCGCGCCGAAGCTCGCGGCCGACGCGGCCGACGTCGCCGGCGCGGTGACCGTCAGCGGCTCGGCCGCCGCCGGGGTCCCACTCGCCGCCCGCTGTACGTCCTCGCGGGTGATCGAGCCGAGCGGACCGGAACCGGTCAGCGCCGCCAGGTCGACCCCGAGGTCCTTGGCGAGCTTGCGGACCGGCGGCTTGGCCAGCACCGGGCCGCCACCCGCCCGGCCGTTGCTGTTCAGCGCGGGCGTCGGTGCCACCGGGGCCGGAGCCGGGGCGGCCTGAACCGGGGTGACCGGTGCCGGAACCGCCTGCGCCGGAGCGGGCTGGACCGGGGCGGCGCCCTTGCGCGGGCGGCGCTTGGCCGGCGCGTTGCGCGGACCGTAGCCGACCAGCACGGCGGTACGCCCACCCGGCGCCACGCCACCGATCAGGCCCGGCTCGACCATGCCCTCCTCGGGCGCCACCTCGACGGCGGCCAGTGAGGCCGCCGACGGGGTGGGCAGCTCGGCGGTGGGCGTGCCGGTCGTCGACTGCTCCACCGGCCCGGCGCCCGGGTCGGTGTCGATCGCGATGATCGGCACGCCGACCTCGACCGTCGAACCCTCCGGGTGGAAGATCGCCTGCACCCGGCCGGCCCACTTCGCCGGGATCTCGACCGCCGCCTTCGCGGTCTCCACCTCGACGATCGGCTGGTTCAGCTCGATGTCGTCGCCCACCTTGACCAGCCAGGCGAGGATCTCGCCCTCGGTCAGGCCCTCGCCCAGGTCGGGCAGGTTGAACTCCTTGATCCGGGACATGCCGCTCACCAGCCGAAGGTGCGGTCGACGGCGTCGAGCACCCGGTCGAGGTCCGGCAGGTACTCCTCCTCCACCCGGGCGGCCGGGTAGGGGACGTCGAAGCCGGTCACCCGCAGCACCGGGGACTCCAGGGAGTAGAAGCACTCCTCGGTGATCCGGGCCGCGATCTCCGACCCGAGGCCCAGGTTGCCCGGCGCCTCGTGCACGACCACGCAGCGGCCGGTGCGCTTCACCGACTCGTACGCGGCGGTCAGGTCCAGCGGCGACAGCGTCCGCAGGTCGATGACCTCCAGCTCCCGGCCGTCCTCGGCGGCGGCGGTGGCCGCGTCCAGCGCGGTGCGCACCATCGGGCCGTACGCCAGCACGGTGGCGTCCGTGCCCGGCCGGGCGACCCGCGCGCTGTGCAGCGGGTACGCGTCGGTGAGCGGGGCGTCCAGGTCGACCGGACCCTTCTCCCAGTAGCGCCGCTTCGGCTCCAGGAACACGATCGGGTCGTCCGACGCGATGGCCTGCTGGATCATCACGTACGCGTCCTGCGGGTTCGCGCAGGTGACCACCTTGAGACCGGCGGTGTGCGCGAAGTACGCCTCGGGCGACTCCGAGTGGTGCTCGACCGCGCCGATGCCGCCGCCGTAGGGGATCCGGATGACCATCGGGATCCGCACCTTGCCCTGCGAGCGGTAGTGCATCTTCGCCACCTGCGACACGATCTGGTCGTACGCGGGGTAGACGAAGCCGTCGAACTGGATCTCGCAGACCGGCCGGAAGCCGCGGATGGCCAGGCCGACCGCGGTGCCGATGATGCCGGACTCGGCCAGCGGGGTGTCGATCACCCGCTGGTCGCCGAAGTCCTTCTGGAGGCCGTCGGTGATCCGGAACACGCCGCCGAGCTTGCCGACGTCCTCGCCCATGATGACGACCTTCTGGTCGTTCTCCAGGGCCCGTCGCAGACCGGTGTTGAGTGCCTTGCCGAGCGTGAGCGTCTCCGTGGCCATCAGTGCGCGCTCCCCTCGAACGACTCCATGTACTGCGAGAACCGGGCCCGCTGCTCGTCCAGCTCCGGGGAGCCGTGCGGGTAGACGTGGTCGAACATGCTGACCGGCTGCGGGTCCGGCATGTTGAGCACCCGCTCCCGCAGGTGCACCGACTCGGCACGGGCCTGCTCGTCGATCTCGGTGAAGAACGACTCGTCGACGATCTGCTGCTTGAGCAGGAACGCCTTCATCCGGGCGATCGGGTCCTTGGCCTGCCAGGCCTCGACCTCGCTGGCGATCCGGTAGCGCGTCGGGTCGTCCGAGGTGGTGTGCGCGCCCATCCGGTAGGTGTACGCCTCGATCAGGGACGGGCCCTGGCCGCTGCGCGCGGTGTCCAGCGCGTGCCGGGTCACCGCGTACGAGGCGAGCACGTCGTTGCCGTCCACCCGGACGCCGGGGAAGCCGAAACCGCCCGCCCGCCGGTACAGCGGGACGCGGGTCTGCCGCTCCAGTGGTTCGGAGATGGCGTACTGGTTGTTCTGGCAGAAGAAGACCAACGGCGCGTTGAACACGCTGGCCCAGACGAACGACTCGTTGACGTCGCCCTGGCTGGTGGCGCCGTCACCGAAGTAGGCGATCACCGCCTCGCCGTCCTCGCCGCCGGTCTTGCCGTCCATCGCGACGCCCATGGCGTACCCGGTCGCGTGCAGGGTCTGCGCCCCGATGACGATCGTGTACATGTTGAACTTGAACTCGTTCGGGTCCCAGCCGCCCTGGTCGACGCCGCGGAACAGGCCGAGCGGCATGATCGGGTCGATGCCGCGGCAGTAGAGGACGCCGTGCTCCCGATAGGTCGGGAACGCCATGTCCTGCGCGCGCAGCGCCCGGCCGGAGCCCACCTGCGCGGCCTCCTGGCCCAGCAGGCTCGCCCACAGGCCCAGCTCGCCCTGGCGTTGCAGGGCGGTCGCCTCGGCGTCGAGCTTGCGGACCAGCACGAGGTCGCGGTAGAGCCCGCGGTACTCCTCGTCGGTGAAGTCGACGCGGTACTCGGTCCCGTCCGGGCCGAGCGCGGTCTCGATCCGCTCGCCTTCCGGCGTGAGCAGCTGTACGAGTTCCGGTTCGCCGGTCGCGGCGGCGCGCCTGGTACGGGGTGCGGCCCGCTTGCTGCGGGTGGCGGCCCCGGGGTCGCCCTTTGCCATCGGTCTCTCCCTGTCTGTCTGCGCCGCCGGGGGTGACCCGAGCCGCGCACCTCGTGCGCCCGCCCGGCTGCTGCCGGGTCGGTCCCTGGCGACCGCGCCTAGCCCCGGTGAGGGTTGCCGCGCGGCGTGAGCCGGGGTCCGTCGGGGGACCCAGGCCCGGGAGCGCCGGCGCCGTTCCGCACCAGCCGCGGGGTGCGCGGAGGTAGCGGCTGCGTTGCCGTCGTGCCTGAATGATTGCAGAGGAGGTGAGCGGGCCCACAGTATGGCCTCCCCCGTCGGTGAGCTTCCATCGGCTTCGCGACGGATGAGGGCTTTTGTCCCGACAGGTGACGGGCCCTCGGCGGACAAAATGTGTGTCGACACGCGGTTGCGGCTGGTGAACTGACTGTCACTCGGTCAAGCTGACGATGAGCGCTCACGCGGCTTTTGTCCGGATATTCGGGCGTGCTGTTCCGTTCCGTCGACGCGTACGAGGAGTGTGCCGGTGTCCGAACCAGAGGGTCCTCCCGGTGCCCCCTTCCTGGGCCGGCACCGGGCCCTGCCCGCCGCCCGCTACCGACGGGTGGTCGGCGCGCACCGCGCCCCCGGCGCCGGTGGCCCGAGCCGCGGCTACCTGCTGACCGTCGCGCTGCTCGCCGGCACCGCCTCGATGCCGATCCTGGCCGCGATCAGCACCGGCTCGGCGACCGTGGGGAACAGCGCCCTGCCCGACGCCGGCACGCCGTTCATCCCGACTCCCTCGGTCGGGCCGGTGGTCATCCCGCTGCCCCGGACCACCCCGGCCCCGGTGCTGACGGCGTCCACGCCCGCGGTCGACGCCGTCACCACCACCGCGCCGCCGCGACCGGTGTTCCCGGCCGCCCCGATCCCGCCCGACACGGGCGATCTCGGCTCCGCGCGTCGGTCCCGGCCGGCCACCGCGCCGGTGGCCCCGCCCGAACCGCCCCGGTCCACACCGGCCCGGCCGCCCCGGCCGTCGCCGGTGCCCTCGCCCACGCCCTCGCCCACGCCCTCGGCGTCCGACCCGGCGCAGGATCCGGTCCCGGTGCCCGAGCCCACCACCACCACCTCATCCGCGCCCACCCCCGAGCCGACCGGCACCTCGTCCGAGCCGACCTCGGAGCCGTCGTCCGGGCCGACCGTCGGGCCGACCTCGGAGCCGTCGTCCGGGCCGACCTCGGAGCCGTCGTCCGGGCCGACCGCCGAGCCGTCGTCGTCCGGGCCGACCGCCGAGCCGTCGTCGTCCGGGCCGACCGCCGAGCCGTCGTCGTCCGGGCCGACCACCGAGCCGTCGTCGTCCGGGCCGACCTCGGCGCCGACCTCCGGGCCCACGACGGAGCCGAGCCAGGGGCCGTTGCCGAGTGGCGAGCCGGAAAGGCTCAGGCGGGGTCGTCGGTGAGGCGGTGCCGGTTCGCCTCGATCCAGGCGTCCAGCGCCGCCGGGTCGTCCGGGTCCACCCCGTCCGCCATCAACTGCGCCACCGCCGCGGTGGCCGCGCTGCGCCGCTCACCAGTGCTGTAGAGCCGGGCGAACTCGGGGACCATCTCGGTGATCGCCTCGTCCGTCCGGGCGGTCGCGGGTGGCGCCAGCCCACGCTGTCGGCCCGCGTACGCCGCCCAGGCCCGCAACACCCGGGGCAGCATCGCGGCGTCGTCCATGTCCAGCACGGCACGACGGTGCACCCAGTCGAGCAGGAACAGTTCGGCGACCATCGGACTCCACCGCATCGGGTCGGCGTCCGGGAAGCTCGCCGCGTGATCCAGCAGCAGACCCAGGCAGAAGTGCAGCGAGGCCAGTTCGCCGTCGGCCACCTCGGGCAGGCCGAAACGGGCCGCCTCGGGCGAGTCGAGGAAGGCGCGTACCAGCCTGGTCCGCTCCTCGTCGGTGGCCGGCGGCACGACCGCCGGACCGGTCGGCGGTCGTGGGCCGGGCAGGGCCGCCAGGCGGGCGCCCACCAGGGCCCGGTCGGTGGCGAGCGAACCCTGGGCGGGCAGCTCGCCGAGATCGTCGGTGACCGCGAGGTGCCGGCCCACCTCCGCGTGCATCCGGGCCGGATCCTCGGCACGGAACCAGGTCAGCTCGTCCTCGGTGCAGATCTCCCGGGCCTGCTCGACGATCCGGGCCGCCGGACCGCCGACGAACACGTCCTTGGTGATGCCGATGTTGTGGTCGACGAGGGCCACCAGGGCGTGCTCCGGCCCGCCGTGCTCCTCGTCCTCGTACGCGAACGTGGCCAGGTAGGAGGTCTGGTCGCCGTACACGTCGCCGTACGCCCAGGTGCCGGTGAGGCGCACCCGGCCGAGCTGGCCGGCCCACGCCGGGGCGTACGCGCCGGGCCGGACCCGGGCGGCGCCCTCGGCGTCCGGCACCAGGGCGGCGAAGACGGCGCGGATGGTGGTCGCGGCGGCGCTGCGCCGGCGTGACGTGGCGGCGAGGAAACCGGCCACGAACTCGTGGACGGCTCGCTGTCGGTCGTGCTCCGCGACGGCGTAGACGCTGCCCAGCAATGCGGCGCCGAGCATCTCCGCGTCCAGGGCGGAGTCGAGCCTCGTCACGTCGCGCGCGGCGTGCAGCACCGCGTCGTAGGGGGTCTGTGGCGTGGCCATGCATCGACCCTACGCCGCGCCGACGGCCGTCACACCGCTCCGCGCACCCGATTCAGCGCCGGCCGGCCTCGTGCAGCGCGTCCCGTGCCGCGCCGTACCGCGCCAGCAACGCCCAGACCGGATCCAGCACGTACTTCTCGCCGACGCTGCCGACCGAGGTGAGCAGGCGCTGCTCGGCCCGGTCGCGGGCCCGCCGGGCCGCCCACCCGACCACCGGCCGGGTCAGCGCCGCCACCAGCAGCCCGGCCAGCAGGCCGCCGAGCAGCAGCACGGTGGGCCAGGGCACCTCGCCGAGCTTCGGGTGTTCCAGCGGTGGCAGGCCGAGGAAGCGCAGCGCGTACCCCAGGAGCAGCCAGACCAGGCCGCCCACCGCCGCGAGCGTGACCAGCCACTGGATCCCGCCGACCACCCGCCACCAGGCCGGCCGCCGGTTCATGCCGAGGTCGGTGGCGGCGACCGCGTGGTCGAGCGCGCCCGGCAGCTCGGCCAGCCGGGACCGGGCCGCCGCGGTCACCGCGGTCGGCCACGGCGCCGGCAGGTCGGCGCCGGACCGGTCGGCCACCGCCCGGATGGCCAGGTTCAGCGCCGAGCGCTGCGCGGCGGTCGGATCGGGTACGGAGGTGGCCGAGATCAGGCTCTCGGCCGGCGCGTCCGGGTCCCGCCCCGGCAGGTGCAACCGGCGCAGCGGATCCGGGCGCAGCTTCCGCCAGCTCCGCACCAGCGGCCAGCCGGTGCTGCTCACCGCCCGGTGCCGGTACGCGCCCTGGACCGCCTGCGCCACGGTCGGCACGCCGGCCGCCCCGGCCAGTGCCCGGGTGAGTTCCCGGGCCGAGGCGTCACCCGGCCGGGTGCGTGGCGGCTCCGGCCCGACCAACGGTTCGAGGTCGGTCACCACGGCGTCCACGTCGCCGGAGAGCCGGCGCAGCGCGGCCTGCCGCTCGGCGACCGTCTTCTCCAGCTCGGCCCGCAGCCCGGCCAGCCCGGCCGGGTCCGTGGCCACGGTGGGCAGCACCGGCACCCCGCCCAGCCCGTCGGCGTCGAGCAGCCGGCGCAGGTCGTCGAGGACGGTGGGCAGCGCGGTCGGGTGCAACCGGTCGGCCTGGTTGAGCACCACCACGGTCACGTCCTTGTGCCGGTGGAACTCGCGCAGGTAGCCGGTGTGGATCACGCGGTCGGCGTACTTCTGCGGGTCGACCACCCAGACCACCAGGTCGACCAGGCCGAGCAGCCGGTCGACCTCCAGCCGGTGGTGGTGCTGCACCGAGTCGAAGTCGGGCAGGTCCAGCAGGACCAGGCCGTGCAGGTTGGACTCGTCGTCGCCGTCCAGCGGGCTCTCCCGGACGAACCGGTGCCGGGGCAGCACCCCGACCCAGTCGAGCAGGCGCACCGCGCCGTCGAGCGGGCCCCACACGCAGGCGTGGGCCACTCCGGTGGTCGGCCGGCGCACGCCGACCGGGGAGAGGTCCATCCGGGCCAGCGCGTTGAACAGGCTCGACTTTCCGCTGCCGGTGGCGCCGGCGAGCGCGACCACGGTGTGCCGGCCGGAGAGGGCGAGCCGGTCGCCGGCCCGCTCGACCACGGTGTGCGCGGCCACCAGTTGGGCGTCCGGCACCTGGCCGTCCACCGCGCCGAGGAACCGCTGGACCGCCTGGAGGCGCGCGATCAGGACGTCCGGGTCGATCCGCTGGTCGGTGCGGAACGCCTCGCGCATCCGTCCCACGAGGTTCGTCATGATGCCGTCCTTGTCCGCGACTGCGGGGCTCGCAGGCCCGGCTCGCTCCTCGCGCTCACGGGGTCGTCCTTGGTCGCGACTGCGGGGCTCGCAACACCGGCTCACTCCTCGCGCTCACGGGTGGTGGCGTCCGTCCTGGTCGGTGGCGGCGGGCGACGGGGCGCCGTCGGCGGTGGTGAGGCCGCTGCGGTGCCGGGCCCGCTCGACCGTCACCGCCGCCTGGCGCAACGCCGCACCGGCGTCGGTGGCCGGGCGGGCGGCCTCGGTGCGGGCCAGGAAGCGGGCGGCCTCCTCGGTGAGCAGCGCGCCGACCCGGTCGAGCAGGTCCACCCGCGCCTTGCGGGACAGGTTACGCACCGCCTGGTCGCCGAAGATGGCCTGGAGCACGGTCTGCCCGGCGACCGCGGTGCCGGTGCCGGCGGCGACCTCCAGGCCGGTCGGAATGAACGCGGTGGAGGCGAAGACGCCGATCATGACGGCCAGGCCGGTGGCGTTGACCGCGTACGCCGCCGTGCGGGCCACGAACCGCCGGTCACCGCCCTCGACGCGGACCAGTTCCAGCACCGCTCGCTGCCAGTCGCGGACCAGTTGCTCGCCGCGCGCCGGCAGGTCGGCCGACGCGTACGCCAGCTCCGGTTCGAGCAGCGCCGCGCCGGCCGGGTGCGCCTTCCAGCCGGTGTACGCGTTCTCGGCCGCCTCGGCGGCCACCCCGCGCAGCAGCGTGACCAGTTGGGACTCGATCGCGGTCCGCAGCTCCGCCGCCGGGGCGGGCCGACCGGTGACCGCCGCGACCATCCGGTCCCGCAGCCGGCCGATCCGCGCCTCCAGGCTGCGGAAGAACTCGCCGGTGCCGACGAACTCCTGCCAGCGGGCCAGCACCTCGCCCCGGAGCAGCCGGCCGTCCCGCAGCCCCTGGTCGACGGTGCGCTCGGCACCCCGGTAGGCGGCCCGGACCCGTTCGTCGAGCGCCTCGGCGGCGGTCATCTGCTCGTCGGCGGCGTCGGCCAACCCCTCGACCACCGGATGCAGGGCGGCCAGCGCGCCGTCGAGCGTCTGCCGGACCACCGCCGAGCGGGCCTCCGCGTCGCCGGCGAGCCGGGCGAACCAGCCGCTCAGCGGCGCGGTCATCCGGTCCGGCAGCAGGCCCTGCCCGTCCACCCAGGTCTCCGGCAGCACGAACAGCGGCGCGGCGCCCAGATCCTGGGAGGCGAGCATCTCGGACAGGTGGGCGGCGATCTCGTCGGCCGCCTCGGGCGGAACCCGGTCGAGCACCATGGCGACGGCGGTGCCCCGGGCCCGGGCGCTGCGCAGCAGCTCCCAGGGCACGGCGTCGGCGTAGCGCGCGGCGGTGGTGACGAACAACCACAGGTCGGCGGCGGCGAGCAGTTGCCCGGCGAGCGCCCGGTTGGCGTCCACCACCGAGTCGATGTCGGGGGCGTCGAGGAAGGCCAGCCCGGCCGGCAGCGCCGGGGCGGTGACCAGTTGGAGGGTGCCCGGGTGCTCGCTCGGCTCGGTGGTGCGGGTCAGGCCGGGCAGCAGCTCGCCCTGGCGGAACCAGGCGGCGTCGGCCGGATTGCAGACCAGCACCGGGGACCGGGTGGTGGGCCGGAGCACCCCGGCCGCGCTGACCCGCGCCTGGACCAGGCTGTTGACGAGCGTCGACTTGCCGGCGCCGGTCGAGCCGCCGACCACCACGAGCAGTGGGGCGTCGAGTCGGGCCAACCTCGGCAGCAGGTAGTCGTCGAGCTGGTCGGTGAGGCTCCGGGCGGCGTGCCGGGCCGACTCGGCCGAGGGCAGGGCGAGTGGGAAGCGAGCGGCGTCGATCGCGGCCCGCAGCTCGGTGAGCGCGGCGGACAGGCCCGCCGTGGCCTCGGCGGGCTGGTCGTCGCCGGTGGGGGTTCCGGTGCGGGCTGCGACGGCGGGCGCGCCGGCACGGGTGGCGGAATCGCCATGCGTCGTCACCGCTAAAGCGTGCCCGACCGACGCAAGGTAAGACAACCGGACGGTAATAACGGTCAGGTTGCGTCGAGTCGACTCAACCTCGACTTGCGGTTTGCCGATCGCGTGGCACTATTGAGTCAAGTTCACTCAACTTGTGGCGCGGCTGCCTTCCGGGCGACCCCGCCGGGCAGGCCAACCGACCTGCTCACCCGTTATGAAGCGAGGAAGCGAACATGGCACGTGCGGTCGGCATCGACCTCGGCACGACGAACTCCTGCGTCAGCGTTCTCGAGGGCGGTGAGCCCACCGTCATCGCCAACGCTGAGGGCTCGCGTACGACTCCCTCGATCGTCGCGTTCGCCCGCAACGGCGAGGTGCTCGTCGGTGAGGTCGCCAAGCGCCAGGCGGTGACCAACCCCGACCGGACCATCCGCTCGGTCAAGCGGGAGATCGGCACCAACTGGACCGTCGACATCGACGGCAAGAAGTACACCCCGCAGGAGATCTCCGCGCGGACGCTGATGAAGCTCAAGCGGGACGCCGAGGCGTACCTGGGCGAGCAGATCGCCGACGCGGTGATCACCGTCCCGGCCTACTTCAACGACGGGCAGCGCCAGGCCACCAAGGAGGCCGGTGAGATCGCCGGCTTCAACGTGCTGCGGATCGTGAACGAGCCGACCGCGGCCGCCCTGGCGTACGGCCTGGACAAGGGCTCCAAGGAGCAGACCGTCCTGGTCTTCGACCTCGGTGGCGGCACGTTCGACGTGTCCCTGCTGGAGCTGGCCGAGGGCGTCGTCGAGGTGAAGTCGACGAGCGGTGACAACCAGCTCGGCGGCGACGACTGGGACCAGCGGATCATCGACCACCTGGTCAAGACGTTCCGCGGCGAGCACGGCATCGACCTCTCGCAGGACAAGATGGCCATGCAGCGGCTCAAGGAGGCGGCCGAGAAGGCCAAGATCGAGCTGTCCGCGGCCACCACCAGCAACATCAACCTGCCGTACATCACCGCCGGCTCGGCCGGCCCGCTGCACCTCGACGTGACGCTGAGCCGCGCCGAGTTCCAGCGCATGACGCAGGACCTGCTGGACCGCTGCAAGGGCCCGTTCGAGCAGGCCGTCAAGGACGCCGGGATCAAGGTCTCCGACGTCGACCACGTCATCCTGGTCGGCGGCTCGACCCGGATGCCGGCCGTCACCGACCTGGTCAAGCAGCTCACCGGCCGCGACCCGAACAAGGGCGTCAACCCGGACGAGGTCGTCGCCGTCGGCGCCGCGCTCCAGGCCGGCGTGCTCAAGGGCGAGGTCAAGGACGTCCTGCTGCTCGACGTGACGCCGCTGAGCCTCGGCATCGAGACCAAGGGCGGCATCTTCACCAAGCTCATCGAGCGCAACACCACCATCCCGACCAAGCGCTCCGAGGTCTTCACCACGGCCGACGACAACCAGCCGTCGGTGCTGATCCAGGTGTTCCAGGGCGAGCGGGAGATCGCGGCCTACAACAAGAAGCTCGGCACGTTCGAGCTGACCGGCCTCCCGCCGGCGCCGCGCGGCGTGCCGCAGATCGAGGTCACGTTCGACATCGACGCCAACGGCATCGTCAACGTCCACGCCAAGGACCTGGGCACCGGCAAGGAACAGAAGATGACGATCACCGGTGGCTCCTCGCTGCCGAAGGACGACATCGAGCGCATGCGCCGGGACGCCGAGGAGCACGCGGACGAGGACAAGCGCCGCCGCGAGGAGGCGGAGACCCGCAACGTCGCCGAGGCGCTCCAGTGGCAGACCGAGAAGTTCCTCGCCGAGAGCGGCGACAAGCTGCCGGCCGAGAACCGGGACCAGCTCAACGAGGCGCTCGGCGAGCTGCGCAGCGCCCTCGGCGGGCAGGACATCGAGAAGATCAAGGCCGCGCACGAGAAGCTGGCGCAGGTCTCCCAGCAGGCCGGCTCGCTGCTCTACGCGCAGCAGCAGGAGGGTGAGCCGGGCGCTCCCGGTGCGGGTGCGGCCGGGCCGGGCGCCGGCGCGGGTGCGACCGGCGGTCCGCAGGCCGGCGGCGCCGACGACGTGGTCGACGCGGAGATTGTGGACGAGGACAAGAAGTGACAGTCGGTCCCCGGCACGATCCGCACCGCAGAGGGATGAGGTGACCGCATGACGGACACGCCACGAGCGGCCGACCCGGGTTCCACCGGGTCGGCGCCGGGTGGCTCCGCGGGCGCCGGCAAGGACGCCGGCGACGAGCCGCGGGTCGTCATCCGCGACAAGCGCAAGCTCGGCAAGGTGACCGAGGAGCCGGCGAACGACCCGTCCGCCGCCGACGCCGCCGCCGACGCGCCCGCCGAAGGGCTGGTCGAGGAGGCCGAGGTCGTGGTCGACGAGATCGGCGGCGACGCCGACGTCGCCGGGCCCCCCGTGGTCGACGCGCCGGCCGAGCCGAGCGACGAGACCGGCAAGGCGCCGCTCGGCGCCGAGCTGGAGTCGCTCCGCTCCGACCTGGAGGAGCGCACCCGCGACCTCCAGCGGGTGTCGGCGGAGTACGCCAACTACCGCAAGCGGGTCGACCGCGACCGCAACCTGGTCCAGGAGCAGGCGACCGGCGGGGTGCTCACCGCGCTCCTGCCGATCCTCGACGACCTGGACCGGGCCCGCGAGCACGGCGACCTGGTGGGTCCGTTCGGCAGTGTGGCCGACCAGCTCACCGCCGCGCTGGGCAAGTTCGGCCTGACCGCGTTCGGTGAGCAGGGTGACCCGTTCGACCCGACCCGGCACGAGGCGGTGGCGCACCAGACCTCCGCCGACGTGACGGAGCCGACCTGCGTGCAGGTCATGCGCCGGGGTTACCAACTCGGCGAGCGCCTGCTGCGGCCGGCCCTGGTCGCGGTCGCGGACCCGGAGTAGTGCCGACCCGTGACGTCCCGCCCGCCCGCACCGGGCGGGCGGGACGACCGGGATTCGACCCGTGGAAGGGGGTGGACCGGTGAGTTCCAAGGACTGGATCGAGAAGGACTACTACGCCGCGTTGGGCGTGGACAAGTCCGCCTCCTCGGACGAGATCAAGAAGTCGTACCGGAAGCTGGCCCGGGAGTCGCATCCGGACCACAACCCCGGTGATGCCGGGGCCGAGGAGCGGTTCAAGACCGTCTCCGAGGCGTACGCGGTGCTCGGCGACGAGAAGAAGCGTCGCGAGTACGACGAGATGCGGTCGCTCTTCGGCTCGGGCGCGTTCCGGCGCGGCGCCCGTGGCGCGGGCCAGTCCGGGGGCGCGCCGTTCGACGTCTCCGACCTGTTCGGCGGCGGCGGTGCCGGCGGTGGTGGCGACGCCCGGTTCGGCGGCGGCGGCTTCACCGACCTGTTCAGCACGATCTTCTCCGGTGGCGGCGCCGGCGGCGGGGCACGCCCGCGCGGTCCGGCCCGGGGCCGGGACGTCGAGGCCGAGGTGGCGCTGGACTTCTCCGACGCCGTCCGCGGCGTCACGCTGCCGCTGACCCTGCGCGCACCGGGGGTCTGCGACACCTGCCACGGCAACGGCGCGAAGCCGGGCACCACGCCGCTGGCCTGCCCGGTCTGCCACGGCGCCGGCGTGACCACCCGTAACCAGGGGTCGTTCAGCTTCTCCGAGCCGTGCCGCAACTGCCAGGGCGTCGGCACGATCGTCGAGGAGAAGTGCCCGGAGTGCCACGGCACCGGCGGGGTCACCAAGACCCGCACGCTGACCGTGCGCTTCCCGGCCGGGGTGGCCGACGGCCAGCGGATCCGGCTGGCCGGTCGCGGCGAACCCGGCGACCGGGGCGGCCCGGCCGGCGATCTGTTCGTGCACGTGAAGGTGCGCCCGGACGAGCTGTTCGGACGCACCGGGGACGACCTGACCCTGAACGTCCCGATCACGTACGCCGAGGCGGTGCTCGGCACCGACCTGCGGGTCCCGACCCTGGACGGCACGGTGACGTTGCGGGTGCCACCGGGTACCCCCGCCGGGCGGGTGCTGCGGGCCCGTGGCAAGGGCGTCGTACGCAACGACGGCCGCGCCGGTGACCTGCTGGTCACGCTCGACGTGGTGGTCCCGGCGAAGGTGTCGGACGAGGCGCGGGCGGCGCTGGAGACCTTCGCGGCACAGACCCCGCCCGCCGCGCGGGAACATCTCGACGCGCGGGTACGTCGATTCAGTTGACGGCGGCAGCGGAGGTGAGCGGGCATGTCGGAGGAGTACGTCGGCTCGGGTGACCCGGCCTACGAAGCCAAGATTCTGATGATCTCGGTGGCGGCGCGGATGGCGGGCATGCACCCCCAGACGCTGCGCCAGTACGACCGGCTGGGCCTGGTGCAGCCCGGCCGGGCGGCCGGCGGCGGTCGCCGGTACAGCGTCCGGGACGTGGTGCTGCTGCGCGAGGTGCAGCGGCTCAGTCAGGACGACGGGATCAACCTGGCCGGGGTCAAGCGGATCATCGGGCTGGAGCGGCTGCTGGAGGAGGCGCAGCAGCGGGTGGCCCGGCTGGAGGCGGAGCTGGACGCCGCGTATCGGCGGATCGCCGAGCTGGAGTCGCTGGGTGGCTTCCCCCGCGGCGACCTGGTCCCCACCAACCGCACCTCCACCGCGCTCGTGGTCTGGCGTCCCCGCCGTACCCCCGATCGCTGACACCTGCTGCTCGCGCTCGCCCGAGGGCCGGCCCGCTCCCCGCTGTTACCGGGGCCGGGCCGGCCTTCCGTCGTCTCTTCCGTTGCCCCCATGGCTGCAGAGCAAGTGGGTGGAACGCCATGGGTGTCTCCGGGCCACGGACGGATCCATGGCGTGCCACCGGCGCCGGCCGGAGGTTGCGGAAGTGGGAGTGCGGCGGAGTGGATTCCACTAGGCTTCCGATCAGGGATGAACGCCCTGAAACGGAATCCGGGCTGGCGGGGGGAGCCATGGCGGAACCGGCGAAGAAAGTGGCGGAACGCGCGGAGGAACGCCTCGAGAAGGTGGCCGAGAACGTCAAGGAGCGGTTCGACCGGGTCACCGAGGGCCGCTTCAGCGACAAGGTCAAGGAAGGGCGCTTCGCCGACCAGACCGACCACGGAGTGGACCGGGCCAGGGACGACGAACGGCGCAAGAAGCAGGGCGGATCGACCTGACCGATCCGTCGACGTGCGGGCCGGGACCCACGGGGGGTCCCGGCCCGTTCGCGTACGCCGTCGCCCGGCGAGCCGAGCTAGAGGCGGCGGTTCTCGCGCACCAGGCCGCCCTCGCACCAGTCGCGGTAGACGAAGAGATCCGGGCGGGCGAGCAGCACCCGGCTGTTGTGCGCCCAGTTCCGCATCAGGTCGTCGCCGGTCCGTTCGGCCTGCTCGACGAGCTTGCGGAAGCGGCGTTTCGGGTGTGCGCGGAAGTTCGTCCGGATGCCGTCGGCGGCGTAGATGTAGAGGCAGTGCAGCGCGAACCGGCGGGCCGGGCAGGACCGGTCCATGGCCAGGTCGAACAGCGTCTGCACCAGGTGGTCACCGGCGACCAGCAGGTCCCAGTCCGGTGGCATGGAGGCCAGTGGCACCGAGTCCGGTTGGTACGCCCAGGCCCGCAGCTCGGCGGGCGAGGGGTCGACCGGGTTGGCGAAGCCGTGGAACGTCTCTTCCCGCACGTTCACCGGCCGACCTTCCGCTGACGCTGGCGGGGGCTCCGGCCACCCGCGGACCCTGGCTGCTGGGGCGACACGTTAACGCGCTTCGGCGGAGCAGTGGTAGACCTTCCCGGAATCAATTTGACAACCGTTGGCCGGGCCGGACCGGCTGAGCAGCCGATCAGGCCCGGCCACGGGTCAGTCGCCCACCGGCACCGTGACCGGTCGGGCGGCGGCGGCGCGTCGGCGCAGCCACTGCTTGAACCAGGTGGTGTCCGGCAGCCGGGCGAGCAGCGGGCCGGTCACCACCGTGATCAGCACGTACGCGGTGGCGAGCGCGGCCAGCTTCGGCTCCACCGGGTAGACGGCCGACACGGCCAGCCCGGCGATGACGATGGAGAACTCACCGCGCGGGGTGAGCGCCAGGCCGGCCCGCCAGCGTCCGGGCTCGGCGATCCCGGCCCGGCGGGCGGCCAGGTAGCCGGTGGCCACCTTCGTCGCCATGGTCACCACGGCCAGCAGCAGCGCGGGCAGCAGCACCGGCGGCATGTCCAGCGGGTTGGTGACCAGCCCGAAGAACACGAAGAAGACCGCGGCGAAGAGGTCCCGCAGCGGTGACAGCAGTTGCGTGGCGTGGTGCGCGACCGGCCCGGACAGCGCGATGCCGACCAGGAACGCGCCGACCGCGGCGGAGACCTGGAGCTTGGCCGCGATGCCGGCGACCAACAGGGTCAGGCCGAGCACGCCGAGCAGCAGCGCCTCCGGATCCTTGGCGGAGAGCGCGGCGGAGATCAGGTGCCCGTACCGGATCGCCACGGCCAGCACGACGACCACGGTGAACACCGCGATGGCGAGCGCGAGGCCGCCCTTCATCAGGCCGACCCCGGCGAGCAGCGCGGTGACCAGCGGCAGGTAGAGCGCCATCGCCAGGTCCTCGATCACCAGGACGGAGAGGATCACCGGCGTCTCCCGGTTACCGACCCGGCCCAGGTCGCCGAGCACCTTGGCGATCACGCCCGAGGACGACACCCAGGTGACGCCGGCGAGCACCACGGCGGCGACCCAGCCCCAGCCGAGCAGCAGCGCGAACGCGAAGCCGGGCAGCGCGTTGAACACCGCGTCGATGAGCCCGGCGGGCGCGGCCGAGCGAAGGTTGCCGACCAGTTCGTTCGCGCTGTACTCCAGCCCGAGCATGACCAGCAGCAGGATCACGCCGATCTCCGCGCCGACGGCGAAGAACTCCTCGCTGGCGTTGAGCGGCAGCAGGCCGCCGTGCCCGAAGGCGAGGCCGGCGAGCAGGTAGAGCGGGATGGGCGAGACGCCGACGCGACGGCTGAGCCGGCCGAGCAGGCCGAGCAGGAGCAGCAGCGCGCCGACCTCGACGAGCAGGATTTGGGTTTCGTGCATACGCGTCAGCCGTCCGGGTCGGTCTCGGCGAGGATGGAGGTGACGCCGTCGAGCCCCTGTCGGGTGCCGACCACGACGACCACGTCGCCGGATTCGAACCGGAAGGTGGGGTCGGGCGAGACGTTCACCTCGCCCTGACGCAGCACGGCCACGATGGACGCGCTGGTCCGGGTGCGGGCCTTCGTGTCGCCGAGCCGCCGACCGACGTACTTCGAGCCGGCCGGGATCACGATCTGCTCGGTCAGCAGCCCGGCGGCCTGCTCGCGCAGCCCGGAGAGCTGACCCAGCATCAGCGACGCGCCGAGGATGTCGGCCAGCGCCTCCGCCTCGTCGTCGGTCAGCGGTATGTCGTGCTGACAGGAGTCGGGATCGTCCGGGTCGTAGAGGACCAGGTCGCGGCGGCCATTGCGATGGGAGACCACGCCGAGCCGGCGACCGGATTCCGTCATCAGGTCATGACGTACGCCGATTCCCGGTAAGGCGGTCTGTTCGACACGTACTCGCACGCCGGTGAGGCTACCTCTGCCGGGCCCATGCTGCTCCCGGGGCCGAGCCGCCACCCGGATGCTCATGGAATCAGGAGGCGTTGCCGCGGGAGGTGACATAGGTGCCCTTGCCCTCTCTCGGGTGGCGGCCGTGGTCGGCACGGCTGGTCGCGCGGCCAGTCGTGCCGGCTCCCGCTCATCTCCGTAGGCCCGGAAGAAGGGGAACATGATGACCGGGCGATTTGTGATCCATCTGCCGGTGCGGGCGTCCGACCTGGCCCGGGCGAAAATGCTCGGCCGCACGGCTGGCCGGTCGCTGGGGTTCCTCGCGGCGGTGGAGTTGGGCGGGATCACCGTCTCGGCCGAAGACGACCAGGGCGTACGCCACTGGGTGTTCTGCGACCGCAAGCTCGACGGCGGCCGGCGCTGCGTGCTGCGCGCCGACCACGTGACGGCCTGCACCACGCGTCTCCCCGGCCGCCGCGGTCGCTGACGACTGGGTGCACTTGTTGTCGCCCCAGCGACAACAAGTGCACCCGAATCTCGGGCCCGCTCAGCGGAGCCCGGCGAAGAACTGCCGGATGTCACCGACAAGCACGTCGGTCGCCTCGTGTGCGGCGTAGTGTCCGCCGACGCTCCCGCGCTGCTCGGGCCCCGCCTCGAAGGCGTGCCAGCGGACGATGTTGGCGTGGTCCCGGTCGGCGAACCGGCGGATCGACTGGAAGTCGCCGGGAAACATCGCCAGCGCGGTCGGCGTCGTGGTCGGCCCGGTCGGCTGCTCGGTGGCGTGCGCGTCCTCCCAGTAGAACCGCATCGCCGAGCCGACGGTGCCGGTGAGCCAGTAGATCGCGACGTTGGCCAGGACGAAGTCCGGGTCAAGGCTCTCGTCGAGGAGTTGCCCGTTCCAGGCGAGCAGGCCGACCGGCGAGTCGGCCAGCGCGAACGCGAGCGTCTGCGGCTGTTGGCTCTGCACCTGGTTGAAGGAGAACTTGTTCTCGTAGAACCACTGGAGGTGCCGCAACGCGGCCTGGTCGGCCTCGGTCAGCCCGTCGAACTCGGCGGGGTCGCCGGACGGGAACGAGAAGAGCTGGGTGACGTGCACGCCGAGCACGTGGTCCGGGTCGAGGCGGCCCAGTTCGGGCGAGACCATCGAGCCGGCGTCGTTGCCGACCGCGCCGTACCGGTGGTAGCCGAGGCGGGCCATCAGCTCGGCCCAGGCCCGGGCGGTGCGGAAACGGTTCCAGCCGGCACTGCGGGTCGGGCCGGAGAAGCCGAATCCCGGCAAGGACGGAATCACCAGGTGGAACGCGGGCGCGGCCGGATCGGTCGGCTCGGTGAGCGGGCCGATCACGTCCAGGTATTCGACCACGGAGCCGGGCCACCCGTGGGTGAGCACCAGCGGGGTGGCGTCCGGCCGGGGCGACCGCACGTGCAGGAAGTGGATCTCCTCTCCCTCGATCTCGGTGACGAACTGCGGGTGGGCGTTGAGCCGGGCCTCGACCGCGCGCCAGTCGAACTTCTCCAGCCAGTACGTCGCCAACGCCCGCACCCGCTCGGTCGGCATGCCGTAGGCGGCGCCCACGCCCGGCAGCTCACCCGGCCAGATGGTCCGGCGCAGACGGTCGGCGAGGTCGTCGAGGACGTGCTGCGGGATCTCGACGCGGAACGGGCGGAGAGTGGCGTCCGACATGACTACTCCTTCAGAACGGAATGCTTCGTTCCGCTTCAGAGTAGCAGAGCGGAACGATCCGTTCCACTGTTATCCTCGACCCATGCCGAACCCGATCGACAGCCCGCCGCTGGCCGGCCGGCGCGCGCAGGCGGCGCGCAACGACGAGACGATCCTGGCTGCCGCACGTGCGGTCTTCCTGGACGATCCGAAGGCCCCCATCGCCGCCGTCGCCGAGCGGGCCGGCGTCGGCATCAGTGCCCTCTACCGGCGGTACGCCGGCAAGGAGGACCTGCTGCGCAAGCTCTGCCACGACGGGCTGCGCCGGTTCGTCGCGGCGGCTGAGGAGGCCGCTGCCGAGCCGGACGACTGGGCCGCGCTCGCCGGCTTCCTGGAGCACGTGGTCGACGCCGACGTGCACTCCCTCACCGTGCACCTGGCCGGCACCTTCACCCCGACGGAGGAGATGGGGCACGCCGCCGTGCGGGCGAACGAGCTGGTCGACGCGCTGGTCGGGCGGGCGCGCGACGCCGGGCGGCTCCGGCCGGACGTGGTGACGCAGGACGTCGGACTGTTGCTGGAGGGGTGCGCGGCGATTCGCGTACCCGATCCGGATCGGACCCGGCAGCTGCGCCGTCGCCACCTCGCGGTTCTGTTGGCCGGCCTGACCGCCGAGGGGCCGACGTTGCCCGGGCCGCCGCCGGCCGCCGGCGAACTCGACTGGCGGTGGCGGTCGGTCGGGAAGTGACCCGGGTCACACACCCGGACTTGAGCGGAATAGACTCAACTCTGGTTGTGTCATGTCCAGTGGACACGCCGATCCCGGGGGAGCCCATGAACACGGAACGCCTCACCACCAAGAGCCGCGAGACCATCACCGGTGCCGTCGCGCTGGCGAACCAGCGCGGTCACGCCACCGTGGAACCCTGGCACCTGCTGCTGGCCCTGCTGGACACCGACGGCTCGACCGCCGCCGGCCTGCTGCGCGCCGTCGGCGCCGACGCCGCCGAGCTGCGCCGGGTCGCCCAGCGCTCGGTCGACGCGCTGCCCGCCGCGCGCGGCTCCAGCCTGGCCGAGCCGACGTTGGCCCGGGAGTTCGTCAACGCCATCGGCGCCGCCGAGCAGATCGCCCGGCCGCTCGGCGACGAGTACACCTCCACCGAGCACCTGCTGGCCGGGCTGGCCCGGGTCGGCGGCGCGGTCTCGGTCGCGTTGAAGAACGCCGGCGCCACCGAGGAGAACCTGGTCGCCGCGTTCCCGACCGTCCGGGGCGGGGACCGTCGGGTCACCACCGCCGATCCGGAGCAGACCTACCAGGCGCTGGCCAAGTACGGCGTCGACCTGACCGCCAGCGCCCGCGACGGCAAGATCGACCCGGTGATCGGCCGGGACTCGGAGATCCGCCGGGTGATCCAGGTGCTGTCCCGGCGTACCAAGAACAACCCGGTGCTGATCGGTGAGCCCGGCGTCGGCAAGACCGCCATCGTCGAGGGCCTGGCCCAGCGCATCGTCGCCGGCGACGTGCCCGAGTCGCTGCGGGACAAGAAGCTGGTCTCGCTGGACCTGGGCGCGATGGTGGCCGGCGCGCAGTACCGCGGCCAGTTCGAGGAGCGGCTCAAGTCCGTCCTGGAGGAGATCAAGAACTCCGACGGGCAGGTCATCACGTTCCTCGACGAGCTGCACACCGTGGTCGGCGCCGGCAAGGGCGAGGGCTCGATGGACGCCGGCAACATGCTCAAGCCGATGCTGGCCCGCGGCGAGCTGCGGATGGTCGGCGCGACCACGCTCGACGAGTACCGCGAGCACATCGAGAAGGACCCGGCGCTGGAGCGCCGCTTCCAGCCGGTGCTGGTCGGCGAGCCGACCATCGAGGACACCATCGGCATCCTGCGCGGGCTCAAGGAGCGCTACGAGGTGCACCACGGCGTCCGCATCACCGACGCCGCGCTGGTCGCCGCCGCCGCGCTCTCCGACCGCTACATCACCGACCGGTTCCTGCCGGACAAGGCGATCGACCTGGTCGACGAGTCCGCGTCCCGGCTGCGCATGGAGATCGACTCCCGCCCGGTCGAGGTCGACGAGATCGAGCGGGCGGTGCGCCGGCTGGAGATCGAGGAGATGGCGCTGGCCAAGGAGCCCGACGCCGCCTCTGCCGAGCGCCTGGCGCGGCTGCGCAAGGAGCTGGCCGACAAGCGTGAGCAGCTCACCGCGCTCTCCGAGCGTTGGCAGACCGAGAAGAGCCACATCACCAAGCTCTCCACCGCCAAGGAGGAGTTGGAGCGGCTCGGCGGCGAGGCCGAGCGGGCCGAGCGCGACGGCGAGCTGGAACGCGCCGCCGAGCTGCGCTACGGCCGGATCCCCACGCTCAAGGGTGAGCTGAAGCAGGCCGAGGAGGAGCTGGCCCGGCTCCAGGCCGACGGCGCGATGCTCAAGGAGGAGGTCGGCGCGGACGACATCGCCGGGGTGGTCGCCTCCTGGACCGGCATCCCGGCCGGCCGGCTGCTGGAGGGCGAGACCGCCAAGCTGCTCCGGATGGAGGAGTCGCTGCGGGCCCGCGTGGTCGGCCAGGCCGAGGCGGTCGGCGCGGTCTCCGACGCGGTCCGCCGCGCCCGGGCCGGCGTCGCCGACCCGGACCGCCCGACCGGCAGCTTCCTCTTCCTCGGCCCGACCGGCGTCGGCAAGACCGAGCTGGCCAAGGCGCTCGCCGAGTTCCTCTTCGACGACGAGCGGGCCATGGTCCGCATCGACATGAGCGAGTACGGCGAGAAGCACTCGGTGGCCCGCCTGGTCGGCGCCCCGCCCGGTTACGTCGGGTACGAGGAGGGCGGCCAGCTCACCGAGGCGGTGCGCCGCCGGCCGTACTCGGTGATCCTGCTGGACGAGGTGGAGAAGGCCCACCCGGACGTCTTCGACATCCTGCTCCAGGTGCTCGACGACGGCCGGCTCACCGACGGCCAGGGTCGTACGGTGGACTTCCGCAACGCCATCCTGATCCTCACCTCGAACCTGGGGTCGTCGGTGATCAGCGACCTGACGCTGAGCGAGGAGGAGCGCCGGGAGGGCGTGCTGGCGGTGGTCCGGTCGCACTTCAAGCCGGAGTTCCTCAACCGCCTCGACGACATCGTGGTGTTCGCCGCGCTCCGGGGCGACGACCTGCGGGCCATCGTCGACATCCAGCTCGACCGGCTGCGGCGCCGGCTGGCGGACCGTCGGCTCGGCATGGACGTCACCGACGCGGCCCGGACCTGGCTGGCCGACCACGGGTACGACCCGATCTACGGCGCGCGCCCGCTGCGCCGGTTGGTGCAGTCGGCCATCGGTGACCGCCTCGCGAAGGCGCTCCTGGCCGGCGAGATCCGCGACGGCGACACGGTCCAGGTCGACCTGGCCGACACCAAGGACGCCCTGACCGTAACCGCAGCCTGACCCGCCCCACCCCGAAAGGCCCGGCCTCCGGCCGGGCCTTTCCCCTACCCACCCCCTCCCTTCCCCCCGCCCCCCGCCCCCACTTCGTTGATCAAGGAGTTTGCGTCACCCGAAGGGCCCTCGGCCGACGCAAACTCCTTGATCAACGCCTGAGGGGGTGGGGGAGGGGTGGGGAGGGGGTGGGGTGGGCACATAGTGGGGTATGAGTGGGAAGCGGGAGCTGGATCAGGCGGTGCGGGAGCTTGACGGGGCGGACACGCTGGCCTTCGGCGGGGTCGGGTTCGCCGGGCAGGTGCTGCCCGCGACCGACGCGTACCGGCGGTTGGAGCAGGAGCTGCGCGAGCACCCGGAGTCGGGCCGGAAGCGGGTCGAGCGGCTGCTGAAGAAGGGCTCGCCGGCCGGGAAGGCGTACGCGGCGACGCTGTTGGAAGCGGTCGACCCGGCGGCCGGCCGCACCGCCTGGGAACGGCTGCGCGACGACGACGGCGAGTTCACCACGTTCCACGGTTGTGTGATGGGCCGCACCACGCTGCGTGAGTACGCGGCCGAGCGGCTCGCGGCGGCGGACCGTAGCTGATCGCACACTCAGCGAACAGCGCTTCGGCCGAGGTGCGCGGGGTTGTTACCGTCTCCGCCAATGCAGGTTGGGGGGAGGCGGTCATGAACGGTTCGGTGGCGTACGTGGTGGCCACGCTGGGGTGCCTGCTGGGGGTGGCCGGCGTGGTGATCGCCGTGATCGCGCTGCGCAGGTCCCGCTCGGCGCCACGCCCGAAGGCGACACCCGGTGACCCGTTCCGGGACCGGGACTCGGACGCGCTGCGCGGCGACCCGCGTGCGCTCAAGCCCGGCGACATCGTCGAGATCCGCCAGGTGCCGTACACCGTGCGCGGCTCGGTGCACCTGGTCGAGGGCGGTTGGAGCTGGGCGGAACACCTGCTCGACGACGCCGGCGGCGTGAAGCGCTGGCTCTCCGTCGAGGCGGAGCCGGACCTGGAGATGGTGCTCTGGGCCAGTGAGCCGGGAGCCACGGTGACGCCGGGCGCCCCGACGCTGGAGATCGCCGGTCGCCGCTACAACTGGGACGAGTCCGGCCAGGCGCGCTACACCGCGACCGAGGGCACCGGCCTCGACCCGCGCGGCACCATGCGTTACCACGACTACCAGGCACCCGGCGGGGCCCGGTTGTCGTTCGAGGCGTACGGCGAGGCCGGCTGGGAGGTGAACCTCGGCGAGGAACTGCGCCGCGCCGAGGTGATGATCTACCCGCAGGGCGGCCCGGACCAGGTGAAGTGAGCGTGCTCGTCGCCCTTCAGACCCCGTACGTCGACAGCCGCGCCGCCGACCTGAGCCTGACGCTCGGTGGCCCGGAGCTGCCGGCGCTGGCCGTCCGTGACGTGGACCTGCCCGGCGGGACCCGACTGCGGCTGCGCCTGCTCGGGGCCTCCCACCAGGTGGTCCTCGGCGGGCTGACCGAGACGGTCGCCTGCCTGCCCGGCCGCCGGCCGCACCTGCCGGACACGCTGCACGACGCGACCGCCGGCTACCGGTTCACCGCCACCGTGCTGCGGCCGGCCGGCGACGGCCTGCGCACCCGGGTCGCGGCGCTCCGCGCCGAACTGGCCGGCGACCCGTTCGCCCTGGTCGGGGTGTTTCCCGGCGACGAGGACGCGGTCACCGCGCTCGCCGTCCGACCCGACCCGCCGGGCGGCCCGGTCGCCTGGCGCACCTGGCACGCCTACCCGCAGACAAACGAGCTGGTCCTGACCGAGACGGTGGTGGAGGAGCTGTGACGTACCGACGGTGGTTCGTGGTGGGCGTGGCGGTCGCCGTGGTCGGCGCCCTGGTCGCCGCTTTCGCGATCTTCTACGGCAACTTCTCGCCACGCGGCTACGTGCAGGACCACTACTCCCGGGCGTCCGGACGGGACATCGGCTCGCAGGCCGTCGCGTACACCTCGAACCGGTCGCCGAGCCAGGTCTCGAAGGAGATCACCGACACCTGGCAGCCGGCCGACCAGTACGTCGACGGCAGCGGCGTGTACCTGCGCTACGACGACGACTCGGTGGTGATCCTCCCGCTCGCCGTCGGCTCGGTGATCCTGCTGGAGCGGATGTCCACCGCGTACCCCCGGTACCACAGCGTCGTCGGCAACAGCTGGGGCTGGGGCCGAGGCAGCACCGTCCGGGGCGGCGGCCCCGGCGCCGGCAAGTAGCCCGTCCGAACCCCTCACCCTGGAGTAGTCCCTGTGCAGCATCTCGTCACCGATCTGCTGGCCACCCTCGCCTACGGCGTGGTCGGCGTGGTTCTGATGGCCGTCGGCTACCTGCTTGTCGACCTGGCCACCCCCGGCAAGCTCCACGAACTGATCTGGGCCGAGCGCAACCGCAACGCCACCCTGCTGCTCGCCTCCAACCTGGTCGGCGTCGGCACCGTCGTGGTCGCCGCGATCGTCGCCAGCGACGACGACTTCACGCTCGGGCTGGTCGGCGCCGCCGCGTACGGGTTCCTCGGCCTGGTGCTCATGGCGGCGGCGTTCGTGCTGCTCGACGTGGCCACCCCCGGCAAGCTCGGCGAGCTGCTCGTCGACCCGGACCCGCACCCGGCGGTCTGGATCTCCGCCACGGTGCACGTCGCCACCGGCGCGATCATCGCCGCCGCCATCAGTTGATGGCCGGAAAGAGCGCCGCCGCGACGGCGAAGGACAACCGCAACACGACGGTGATCTGGGTCGCCGTCGTGCTGCTGTTCATCGGTGTGCCCTGCGCCATCGGGATCGTCAACGGCAGCGAGAGCACCGACGTGCCCGGTCCGACGACCGAGCAGCGGACCGCCACCGTGCCGCTGCTGGCGTCCGCGTTCGACGGCCAGGGCATCTGCTACGGCTGGGTGCTGTCCGACTGGGGCGACGAGATCAGCGTCGGCTCCAACCTGGGTGACGGGACGCCGGTGCGCGACGATCCACGCTGCCCACGCTGGATCGAGGTCTCCGCCGTCGTCCACTACACCTCCTCCAGCAGCGAGTCGCAGGACTCGGCGCGCATCGGCGTGAACGGCTCGGACGACATCGACCGGGCCGACCTCTACCCGATCGCCTCCGGGCTGGGCCGCTTCGGGCTGGACGAGGACGCCTTCGTGGACGAGCCCGGCTGGGCGATCACCCGGGCGACGACCGTGCTGCCGCTGCTCGCCGCCGAGGTCGGGCTCGCCGAGGCGGCCCCCACCCCCACCGCCGCGACGCCGTCCGGCACGCCGGCCCCGTTGCCGAGCGCCGGCAGCGACCTGCTGCGGGACCGCTGGGGTTGGCTCGTCGCCGCCGCCGTACTCCTGCTGGTCGCCGCGCTGTTCATCACCGTGGGCGTGCGACAGCGGAACCGGCCGACTGCTCCGGGTCGCGGCGTGGCGCCAGACGCGCCGAGCCGGAATAGTCGTCAGCGCAGGGGACCGGTGCCCGCGCAGCGCGCCGGGGCGGGACCCGCCGGGCGTACCCGGGAGGGAGCGTGACCGTCGACGTGCCCGCGCGGCCACGGTGGCGCGCGGCCCGCGCGGCGGTCCTGCTCGCGGTCTTCGTCTGCGCGGCCTGCGGCCTGGTGTACGAGCTGGCGCTTGTCGCGCTCGGCAGCTACCTGATCGGCGACGCGGTCGGGCAGGCGTCGATCGTGCTCGGCGTGATGGTCTTCGCGATGGGCGTCGGCGCGCTGGTCGCGAAGCCGTTGCAGTCCCGGGCCGCGCCCGCGTTCGCCGCGATCGAGCTGACGCTCGCGCTGCTCGGCGGCCTCTCCGTGCTCGGCCTCTACGCGGCGTTCGCCTGGCTGGACCTCTACGGCCCGGCGCTGGTCGGCACCGCGTTCGTGCTCGGCCTGCTGATCGGCGCGGAGATCCCGCTGCTGATGGTGATGCTGCAACGCATCCGCGAGCAGTCGGCGGGCAGCGCGGTGGCCGACCTGTTCGCCGCCGACTACGTGGGCGCGCTGCTCGGCGGGCTGGCCTTCCCGTTCCTGCTGATGCCGATCTTCGGGCAGCTCAAGGGCGCGCTGGTGGTCGGCGCGGTGAACGCCGTCGCCGGGGTGGTGCTGGTGTTCACGGTGTTCCGCGACGAGCTGAGCCGCCGGGCGCGGGTCGGCCTCGGCGCCGGCTCCGTCGTGGTCGCGCTCCTGCTCGGGTACGCCTGGGTGACCGCCCACGACTTCGAGGTGACCGCCCGCCAGCAGCTCTACCGCGACCCGGTGGTGCACGCCGAGCGCAGCCGCTACCAGGAGATCGTGCTGACCCGCTCGGTGCGGGAGGTCGGCCACACCGACACCGACCTGCGGCTCTTCCTCAACGGCGACCTCCAGTTCAGCTCCGTCGACGAGTACCGCTACCACGAGGCGCTGGTGCACCCGGCGATGCGCGGGCCGCACGGCGACGTGCTGGTGCTCGGCGCCGGCGACGGGCTGGCCGCGCGGGAGATCCTGAAGTACCCGGACGTGCGCTCGGTGACGCTCGTCGACCTCGACCCGGCCGTGGTGACGCTGGCCCGCAGCGAGCCGCAACTGCGCGACCTCAACCACGCCTCGCTCACCGACCCCCGGGTCCGGGTGCTCAACCTGGACGCGTTCGGCTGGCTGCGGACCGCCACGCAACGCTTCGACGTGGTGATCGCCGATCTGCCCGACCCGGACGAGACGGCCACCGCGAAGCTCTACACGGTCGAGTTCTACGCGCTGGTCCGGCCGGTGCTGGCCCCGGGCGGGCGGCTGGTGGTGCAGTCCGGCTCGCCCTACTTCGCGCCCCGGTCGTACTGGTCGATCGAGCGGTCGGTGCGGGAGGCGGGGTTCGCCACCGTGCCGTACCACGTCGACGTGCCGAGCTTCGGCGACTGGGGGTTCGTGCTCGCCGCGCCCGGCGACGTCGCGCCGGAGCTGGCCCTGCCGGCCGACGCGCCGCCGCTGCGTTTCCTCACCCCGGCCGTGCTCGCCGCCGCCGCCACGTTCCCCGCCGACCGTGGCCGGGTGGACGTGCCCGCCTCCACGCTGTTGCAGCCCAGGGTGCTGGAGTACGCCCGCGAGGAGTGGCGCGGCTACTAGGTTTCGGAGCATGCGGGCACACCACCGGCTGGTCCGCCGGCTGCCGACCCGGGCGATCGACGCCGCCGCGTACCTCCAGGCGTTCGTGCTCTCCGGTGTGGTCACCGTGCTGGCCGTCCGGGCCTACCTCCAGGCCGCCAACTACCCGCAGCTCGGCGGCGGTGGGCTGCACATCGCGCACGTGCTCTGGGGTGGCCTGCTGCTCGTCGTCGGCCTGGGCATCGCGCTGGTGTTCCTCGGTGGTGGGCCGCGCACCGCCGGCGCGGTGGTCGGCGGCGTCGGGTTCGGGCTCTTCATCGACGAGGTCGGCAAGTTCGTCACCGCCCGCACCGACTACTTCTACGCGCCCGCCGCGGCCATCATCTACGTGGCGTTCGCCCTGCTGGTGCTGCTCACCCAGGCGGTACGCGGGCGCACCGGACGGGCCAGGCTGACCCCGGCCGAACGCACCGCGAACGCGCTGGACCTGGTGCTCAGCGGCCTGCCCGGCGGGCTGACCGACAGGCGTCGGATCGCGGTGCTGCGCCTGGTGCAGGGCACCGGGCCGACCACCGAGGCGGCCCTCGCCCAGGTGCTGGACGCGGTGCCCCGCCGGGAACCGCCGCCGGTGCGGTTCTGGCAACGCGGGGCGGCGTGGGCCCGACGCCTCGCCGCCTGGGCGGTGGGCCGCCGCTGGCTGGTCTGGCCGGTGGTGCTCTGGCTGGTGGTGGAGCCGGTGGTGACCGTGGTGACGGTGGTCGTCGACGGCGTGACCGGCGCGCTGGACCAGGAACGGGAGTGGGGCGCGGTGCTCGGGGTGAGCGCCACCGCGCTTGTCACCGCCGTGCTCAGCCTGCGCGCGGCCTGGCTGCTGCGCCGGGACCGGGCCGAGGCGTTCCGCCTGTTCAAGCTGGCCATCCTGGTCGACCTGCTGTTCGGGCAGGTCTTCAACTTCACGGTCAACCAGTTCGGCGCGGTCTCCGCGGTCGCGCTCGACCTGGCTCTGCTCGGCGTGGTCACCGCCGAGCACCGCCGGCTGCGCCGCGCCGCCGACCGCTGAGCCCTTCTGCCGTGCTCACCTGGCCCGGGATCGCTACGGTGGTGATCTCATCCAGGGAGGGAGAATCATGGTCGATGCTCCGGGCACCTCGCCCCGCGTGCGTCCCAGTGTGGTGACGCTTTCCAGTTGGCTGCTCATTCTCGTCGCCGCCATCCAGGTGCTGAACCTGATCGTGACGCTGTCCGTCATCGGCAAGATCCGGGACGTGCTGAAGGACGCGTACGCCGGTACCTCGGCCGAGTCGGCCGGTGACATCGCGTACGCCTTCACCATCGGCACGTCGATCCTGTCGCTGCTGCTGGCGGCCGGTCTCGTCGTGTTGGCGCTGCTGAACAACCGGGGCAAGAACGCCTCCCGCATCACCACCTGGGTGGTGGGCGGCATCCTGTTCTGCTGCACCGGCGGCAGCCTGCTCAACGGCGTCTCCGGCGGCACCATGGGCGGCGGCAACACCAGCGGCGACCTGCCCAGCGGGCAGGAGATCCAGCGCCGGCTGGAGGACGCGCTGCCGTCCTGGTTCGCCCCGGTCAGCACGCTGCTCGGCATCGTCGCGCTGCTCGCGCTGCTGGGCGCGCTGATCCTGCTGGCGCTGCCGAAGGCGAACGAGTTCTTCCGCAAGCCGAAGGCGGGCTGGGAGCCGCCGGTGCCGGGTGGCGCCTACCCGGCGTACCCGTCGACTCCGGGCCAGTCGGCCGACCCCGGTTACCCGTCGGCTCCGGGGCAGTCGGGCGACCCGTCGTACCCGTCGTACCCGTCGACCCCCGACCAGCCGCCGACCACGCCGCCGGGCGGGCCGACCGGTCAGCCGGGCGAGCGTCGTGACCCGGAGCCGCCCTCCGGAAACTGACGTCGGGATATCAGCGACGACGACGGTCCCTCCGAGTAGGTTGCAAGCCGACGCCTACCGGAGGGACCTGTCGTGTCGTACCCCGATCGGGCCGTGCCCCGCCGGCCGGGCACGGTCGTCGCGGCGGTGGCGGTGCTGCTGCTGATGGCGGTCGGCGCCGTGGCGTACGCGGCGACGAATCTGGTGATCGCCGGCGGCACGGTGGACCGGTTCCGGGCCGCCGCAGCGGGCACCGACGCGGGCGGTGACGACATCGACCGGGTCGCCGGCCTGCTGCGCGGCTCGACCGTGCTGGCCGCCGTGCTCGGCGTGCTGGCCGCGCTGCTGCTGGTCGGGCTCGCGCTGGGGCTGCGCGCCGGTCGCCCCGGCGCACGGGTGGCCACCTGGGCGGTCGCCGGGCTGGGGCTGCTCTGCGGCTGCTGCGGGTTCGCGACGCTGGTCGGGCAGCGGGCCGCTCCGCTACGGCTCGGCGCGGACGACCGGGTCACCGCCGACCTGCTGGGTCTGGTCGGCGACGCGTACCCGGACTTCTGGCTCTCGGCGAACGCGGCCATGCTGGTGGCGCAGATCCTCGGGTACCTGGTGGTCGCCGCGCTGCTCGCGGCGCCCTCGGCGAACACTTTCCTGCGCCGTCCGGCCCCGGCGCGGTCCGGCCCGGCCACCGGCTACGGGGCGACCGTGTCCGGCGGGCCCGCCTCCGGGCCGACCCCCTGGGGCCCGCCACCCGGCCTGACCGCACCGACCGGGCCCCCGCCGTTGTCGTCGCCGCCGTCCGCGCCACCCGCGTCCGCGCCACCGATGCCGCCGTCCGCGCCCTCGTCGTTGTCGCCGCCGTCCGCCTCGCCGATGCCGCCGTTCGTGCCGCCGTCGTCCCCGTCCAGCCCGCCCCCTCCGGAGGATCGTCCATGACCGACGCCGCCGCTCCCGTCCGTCGCCGGGCCCTCATCACCGGCGCCAGCCTGGGGATCGGCGAGGCGTTCGCCCGCCGGCTCGCTGCCGACGGGTGGGACCTGGTGCTGGTGGCCCGGGACGCCGCCCGGCTCGGCGCGCTGGCGGCCGAGCTGACCGGCCGGCACGGCGGCGCGGCGGAGACACTCCCGGCCGACCTGTCCACCGACGACGGTTGGGCGATGGTCGAGCGCCGGCTGACCGCCGGCTCGCCGGTGGAACTGCTGGTGAACAACGCCGGGATCAGTCTGGACACCCCGTTCGTCAGGTCGGCCGTCCCGGACGAGGTGCGGTTGGTCCGACTCAACGTGCTGGCGGTGCTCCGGCTCACCCACGCGGCTCTCGGCCCGATGATCGAACGAGGTCATGGGGCAGTGATAAATGTCTCTTCGGTTGCGGGGTTCGGGGTGCCCATGCCCGGATCGACATACTCCGCCAGCAAGGCGTGGGTGACCAATTTCAGTGAGTCGATCGGCCAGTCGGTGGCTCCGCTGGGTGTACGCGTGATGGCGCTCTGCCCCGGTTACACGCGCACCGGAATTCACGAGCGAACCGGCATCGACATGTCCCGACTGCCCGCCTGGGCCTGGCTGCGGACCGACTCCGTCGTCGATGAAGGGCTGCGTGACCTGGGCAAAGGCAAATTGGTGAGCGTTCCGGACTGGAAGTACAAGCTGGCCGTGGCCGGGCTGCGGCACGCGCCGAAACGGCTGCTGCGCGGCTTCACGCGTGACACCCGGGGAGCTGTCGACCGGGCTGGTGGGTGACCGGGCGGTGCTCCCGGCAATCGGGTCGATCCGTCGCGGGACCGGGATGGACGGTCGCACAGCGTAGCCGGGCATTGCCACTCATCGGTCGCCCGGAGGGTTGACGGCAGTGGGCCCCACAGACGGCGTACAGACTCGGGAAGTACGCTCTATCGCCATGGGCGACCACGACGACCTGCGTAAATTCATCACTGACCTGGCTGTGGTCCACGGTCGGGTGGTGCTCTCGTCGGGCCGTGAGGCGGACTGGTACGTCGATCTGCGTCGCGTCACGCTCCATCACCAGGCCGCCCCCCTGATCGGCCGGGTGATGCGCGACCTCACCGCGGACTGGGCATACGACGCGGTCGGTGGCCTGACCCTGGGCGCCGACCCGGTGGCCGTCGCGATGCTGCACGCCTCGGCCGGCACCGACCGCCCGCTGGACGCCTTCGTGGTCCGGAAGGCGGGCAAGGCGCACGGTCTCCAACGCCGGATCGAGGGGCCGGACGTGTCCGGGCGTCGGGTGTTGGCGGTGGAGGACACCTCGACCACGGGCGGAAGTGTGTTGACCGCCATCGAGGCGTTGCGTGAGGCGGGCGCGGAAGTCGTGGGCGTGGCGGTTATTGTTGATCGAGGCGCCGGCGACGCGGTGCGAGCCGCCGGACTGCCTTATCGGGCGGCCTATACGTTGGCTGACCTCGGCCTTGTGGCCTAAAAGTTTGCCGATTCGGATCTGCTGATATGCAGGCGGATCGATGCTGCTGGTGGAAGGATGGAATACGTGGGAACTGCGTTGGCTGAAATGACCATGCCTCAGATCTCGCCGCTTGCCGGCGAGCCGATCGAACGCGCCGACGCCGAGCGGCTGGCGGGGGTCCTCAAGGCCCTCGCCGACCCCGCCCGGCTGCGGCTGCTCAGCCTGATCCAGTCGGCTCCCGAGGGGGAGGCGTGCGTGTGTGACCTCACCGCGCCGCTCGGCCTCTCGCAGCCGACGGTCAGTCACCACCTGCGTATCCTCACCGAGGCCGGCTTGCTGGAGCGGGAGAAGCGCGGTGTCTGGGCGTACTACCGGCTGGTGCCGACCGCGATCGCCACGATCGCGGATCTGCTCACCCCGCCGCGGAAGCGGGCCACCAAGAAGGCTCGCTGACACCACGGCCCGTCTGCGGACGGGTCGGCCGGCCGAGGCCCGGCGCGATGACACGCGCGTCGAACCCGGCAGGCCGTTCCGCCCGGATGCGGGTGACCGGTGGCGTGCCAGGGGTGGCGCCATCGACGCACGGTGACGGCTGCCGTCATCCGTGTCACCCGCGACCGGACAGGTCAGACACGAAGGCCGGCCCCCGCCCGGGGGCCGGCCTTCGGTGTGTCCGAACCGGTCAGCGGCGGTGCTGGCCGCCGTGCCCGTGCGGGTGGTCGTCGCCGTCGAGGGCGTCCCGGGCGGCGTCCACGGCACCGGCCGCGGTCGCGGCGGCGATCACCGCGACCGCCTCGCCGCGCTTGCGCGCCTTCCGGTCGCGGAGGAACTCGAAGAAGATCGGCAGCACCGAGATCAGGATGATCAACGCGACGACCGGCAGGATGTACCTGTCGATCTTGTCGCCGATGGCGTCGTAGATCTGGCGGGCCAGCAGGTAGCCGATCAGCAGGATGCCGTCCACCCAGAGGACCGCGCCGACCACGTTCCACACGAAGAACTGCCGGGCCGGCATGCCGAGCACCCCGGCCACCGGGTTCAGGAACGTCCGCACGATCGGAATGAACCGGGCCAGCACCACGGCCTTGGCGGGGCCGAACTTCTGGAAGTAGTACTCGGCCTTCGCCACGTACTCCCGCTTGAACAGCCGGGAGTTGGGCTTGTCGAACATGCGTCGGCCGTAGCGCGCGCCGAGCCAGTGCCCGAGCTGCGCGCCGGCGATCGCGCAGATCGGGCCGCCGATCATCAGCCCGGCCAGCGACAACCGGGTGCCGTCACCGAAGATGGCGTCGGCCACCGGCGAGGCGGCCACCCCGGCCAGGAAGAGCAGCGAGTCACCCGGGAAGAAGAAGCCGACCAGCAGACCGGTCTCGGCGAACAGGATCGCCCAGACGCCGATCATCCCGAAGGTGTGGATGAGCTCCTTCGGGTCGAGCGGGTTCAACGCCACGTTCTCGGAGATCATCCGGGTCTTCTCTGCTGTGTCCACGGCCACATAGGGTACCCGTCCACCCCCCACCCCCGGCCCACCCCCGCTTTTTCCCGGAAAGGGGCCCACTCGCCCGTCGATGGGCCCGCTTTCCGGGAAACAGCGAGGTGGGTCAGAGGCGCGGGTCGACCGGCTCGGACTCGCAGGCGAGGATCGCGAACACCAGCTCGTGACGACGCCAGAGCGGAGCGTCCTCGGCGAGCGCGTCCAGGGCGGCCAGCCCCAGGCCGTGCTCCCGCAACGCCAGGCCGCGCTTGCGGCCCAGCGACCGCTTGCGCAGCGCGGTGAGCTGCGCCGGCTCGGTGTACCCGGGACCGTAGATGATCCGCAGGTACTCCCGACCCCGGCACTTGATCCCGGGCTGGAGCAACGAGCCCTTCGGTGACCGGGCGGCCAGGCCGGCGTACGGCTTGACCACCATGCCCTCGCCACCGGCGGCGGTCAGCGCCAGCCACCAGTCGGTGGCCGCCGACACCGCCGCCTCGTCGGCCAGCTCCACCACCAGCCGCCGGGTCGGCGTGAAGAACTCCGGGTCGGCCGTGCGGAGCCGGTCCGCCAGCGCCAGATGCCAGCCGTGGTCGCGGGCCGCGTAGCTCGCCCCGGCACCGGCCAGCACCGCGAACGGGGCCAGCGTGACGCCGCGCAACCCGTCCGTCGGACCGACGTACGCCCGGTACGCCGCCGAGTACGCCGTCACCTCGGCGGCCCGCTCGGCCATCCGCGCCCGCAACCCGTCCACCGGCAGCCCGCGCCCCGCTGCGGCGTCCAGCGTGGCCAGCACCGCCGGCAGCGCTGCCCGGCCGGCCGCGCCCACGCTGGCGTACTGCTCGCGGATCAGGCCGCCCGCCTTCGCCGACCAGGGCAGCAGCTCCGTGTCGAGCAGCAGCCAGTCGGTGTCCAGCTCGGCCCAGAGGCCGGCGGTGGTGACCGCGGCGCGCACCCGGGCCAGCAACTCGTCGTCGAGCGGCGGCCCGAAGAACGGCCGACCGGTACGCGTGTGCACCGCCCCGCCGCCGAACCGGCCCGGCTCCCGTTCCACGAGCACCACGGCGCGGGAGCCCATGTGCTTCTCCTCGCACACCACCCGGTCGACGCCGGCCGCGCGGTAGTCGGCGAACGCCTGTGCCGGGTGCTCCAGGAACCCCGCCACGGTCGACGTGGAGCAGGGCGCCATGGTCGGCGGCAGCCAGACCAGCCGACCCGGGTCCAGCGCGTACCGGCTCATCACCTCCAGCGCGGCGGCGGCGTTCTCGGCCGGCACGGTCAGCGACCCGTACGCGTGGGTCAGGTGCCGGCGGCCGGTCACGTCCGCCACGTCCAGCACGGTGTCCGGCCGCGCCGGGGCGGGCGGGACCAGCGGGCGGGCCGGGGCGTACCACTCCCGTTCCGCCGGGACCGCCACCAGCTCCTTCTCCGGGTAGCGCAGCGCGGTCAGCTTGCCGCCGAACACGCAGCCGGTGTCCAGGCAGATCGTGTTGTTGACCCACTCCGGCTCCGGCGTCGGGGTGTGTCCGTACACGACCATGGCCGAGCCCCGGTAGTCGCGCGCCCACGGGTAACGCACCGGCAGGCCGTACTCGTCGGTCTCACCGGTCGTCTCGCCGTAGAGCGCGAACGACCGCACCCGGCCGGACGCCCGACCGTGGTACGCCTCCTTCAGACCGGCGTGCGCCACCACCAGCCGGCCGCCGTCGAGCACGTAGTGGCTGACCAGGCTGTCGATGAACGCCTCCGCCCCGGCGACGAACTCCGCCGGCTCCGCGGCGAGCTGCGCCATCGTCTCGGCCAGGCCGTGGGTGAGCCGCACGTCCCGGCCGCGCAGCTTGCGCAGCAGCTTCTGCTCGTGGTTGCCGGGCACGCAGATCGCGTGCCCGGCCGCCACCATGCCCATCACCAGGCGGAGCACGCCGGGCGAGTCCGGGCCGCGGTCCACCAGGTCACCCACGAAGACCGCGGTACGCCCGGCGGGGTGCGACGCGTCCACCGGGCGGCCCGCGTCGTCGCGGCGCAGCGCGTAACCGAGCCGGGACAGCAGCGCCTCCAGCTCGGCGCGGCAGCCGTGCACGTCCCCGACGATGTCGAACGGGCCGGTCAGCTCGCGGCGGTCGTTGAACAGCTTCTCGTAGCGGACCTCGGCCGCGTCGATCTCCTCGACGCCGTGCAGCACGTGCACCTTGCGGAAGCCCTCCCGGGCCAGTCGCCCGTACGACTGCCGCAGGTCACGCCGCATCCGGGTGAGGACCTGCCGGCCGTGCGTCCGGTCGGCGCGCGCCTCGGTGCGGTCCCAGGCCACCGTCTCCGGCACGTCCAGCACGATCGCCACCGGCAGCACGTCGTGCTCCCGGGCCACCCGGATCAGCCCGGCCCGGGCGTGCGGCTGGAGGTTCGTCGCGTCCACCACGGTCAGCCGACCGCGTCGCAGCCGGATGCCGGCCACGTGGTGCAGCGCGTCGAACGCGTCGGCGGACGCCGACTGGTCGTTCTCGTCGTCGGCGACGAGGCCACGGAACATGTCCGAGGAGAGCACCTGGCTGGGCGCGAAGTGGCGGCGGGCGAACGTGGACTTGCCGGCGCCGGAGACGCCGACCAGCGCCACCAGCGCCAGCTCGGGAATGTCCAGGACGGTCATCGGTTCGTCTCCTCCTTCCGGTCGTCGCGGTCGTCGCGGGTGAAGATCGCAAGCTGGGTCGGGCTGCCCACCTCGGGGTCGTCGTCGCCGATGCCGCCGAGCGTGGCGGTGTAGCCGTGCGCCGCCGCCACCCGGGCCACCCAGGCCGCGAACTCCGCCCGGGTCCACTCGAACCGGTGGTCGGCGTGCCGGAACCGGCCCGGCGCGAGCCCCTCGTAGCGGACGTTGTACTCCACGTTCGGAGTGGTCACCACCACCGTGCCCGGCCGGGCGTGGCCGAACACCGCGTCCTGAAGCGCCGGCAGCCGGGGCGGGTCGAGATGCTCGACCACCTCCATCAGCACCGCCGCGTCGTACCCGCGCAGCCGGTCGTCCCGGTAGGTCAGCGCCGACTGCCGCAGGTGGATGCGGTCCCGCTGCCGCTCCGGCAGCCGGTCCAGCCGCAGCCGACGGGCCGCCATGGCGAGCGACCGGTCGGCCACGTCGACGCCCACCACCTCGGTGAACCGCCGGTCGGCGGCCAGCGCGGTGAGCAGCGCGCCACCACCGCAGCCCAGGTCCAGCACCCGGCTCGCGCCGCTGTCGCGCAACGCGGCGAGCACCGCCTCCCGCCGTTGCGTCGCCAGCGTGGCGCGGGGCGTCTCCGGGGGCGTCTCCGGGTCGATGCTGTCGTCGGCGGACGGCTCGTCGGCCAGGCGCAGCTCGGCCAGGCGGGCCAACGCCGCGCCGGCCAGGGCCCGGCGGTGCGCCAGGTAGCGGCGGGTGATCAGGCCCCGCTCCGGGTGGTCGGCCAGCCAGCCGGAGCCGGCCCGCAGCAGCTTGTCCACCTCGTCCGGGGCGACCCAGTAGTGCTTGGCGTCGTCCAGCACCGGCAGCAGCACGTACAGGTGGTTGAGGGCGTCGGCGAGCCGCAGCGTCCCGGTCAGCGTCAGGTCGACGTAGCGGCTGTCACCCCAGTCCGGGTACGTCTCGTCGAGCGGGACCGGGGTGGCCGTCACGGTCCAGCCCAGCGGGGCGAAGACGCGTACCGCCAGCTCGGCACCGCCCCGGCAGCGCAGCACCGGCACCCGTACGGTCAGCGGGAGCTCGGTGGCGGCCAGCTCGGGGCGGTCCCGGGACTCGCCGCGTAGCGCCGAACGGAACACCTTGGTCAGCGCCGAGGAGAGCAGGCTGGAGGCGGCGTACGGGCGGTCGTTGACGTACTGCCCGAGCGTGAAGCCCTCCGGGGAGGTCGACTGCCGGCGGCCCCGGCCCCCGCCCAGCTTCAGCGGGTCCACCTCGACCAGCAGCGCCGCCGTGCACCGCGCCTCGTCCGCCTCCGGGTAGAACACGTGCGCGGTGCCGGCGGGCAGGTCGAAGCTCTGCACGCGGTCCGGGTGCTTGACGAGGAGGTGGCCGAGGTCGGTGGCGGGGCGGTGGGTCGTGGTGAGGGTCAGCAGCACTTGGTTGATGTTCCTTGATCTTTGCCGTGGTGTCGTGGGGGTTTCCGGGGGAGCCCGACCCGCTCGGGGCGGTCAGGCTTGATCCCTGCGCGGGTCGGGCTCCCCCGGAAACCCTGTCCTGGTCGTTCTCCGTCGGGCCGTGCTGCTTCTGGGGTCTTGTCTTTCGGGGTGCTCTGGATGTGGCGGTGCCCCGCCGATGTGGTGGTCGGCGGGGCACCGGGGTGGTTCGGTCAGGCGACGAAGCGGGTCTTGCGGCGGCGGGCCACCACGTAGCCGCCGAAGCCGGCGGCGAGCAGCAGCGCGCCGATGCCGGCGATCAGGCCGGTGGAGGAACCGGTGATCGGCAGCGTGCCGCCGTCCCCGCCACCCTGGCCGCCGTCGCCACCCGCGGCGGCGTTCACGACGACCTTGGCGCTGTCGTTGGCCGGCTTCTGGTCACGGTAGAAGCCGCCGTCGCACTCACACGGCACGTTGATCTTCACGAGCCCGGTGTCGTTGGCGACCACCTTGTCGATCTTCAGGCCGAAGTCGAGCGTGACGGTCTGGCCGGCCTTCAGGAACGAGTCGAAGTAGCAGCGGTAGTGACGCGCACCCGGCTGGCCGGGCTCACCCCACTCGTCGCCCTTCACCGGGAAGCAGTTCTCCGGGGCCGCCGCCGCGGTCGTGCCCTTCGGCACGTCGAAGGTCAGGTAGGTGACCGAGCTGCCGGAGCGGCTGTAGTCGAGCGTCGCCGGGCCGTTGTTGCGCAGGCCCACGGTCGCCTTGACCGTCGCGCCCGCCGTGCCGGACACCGAGGAGCCGAGCGCCTCGAGGTCGGTGCCGTTGTTGCCGGTCACCGTCACCTGGAGGTTCGTGCCGTTGTTCTCCGGCCGCGGGTCGGCCTGGAAACCACGCGCGCTGGCCTTGCCGCCGGCCTCGGCCAGGGTCAGCTTGCCGTCGGTGCCCGGCTTGCCGACGGTCACGTCGTAGTTGTCGAGGTAGCTCTCGAAGTCCTCGAACTCGCTCGGGGTCATCCAGATGACCTCGCCGTACTTGAAGCCCGGTGCCAGGGTGTCCGCGCCCAGCGCGTACGGCAGCGTGGCCCCGAAGGTGCTGCCGGCCGGCAGTTCCTCGTCAAAGCGGCAGGTGCGCAGCTCGTCATCCACGTAGGTGCAGTTGCTGTAGTGCTTGGTGGAGTTCAGCCCGTAGTCGTTGTAGAAGACGACGGTGGCGCCCTTGGCGGTGGTCTCGCCCACGTTGCTGACCTTCAGCGGCGCGGTGAAGCTCTTGCCGGGCGCGACCGACACGGCGGTCTCCGGACCGGCCGCCAGGTCGACACCCTCGCCGACGCGCACCTTGGCGTCGTGCGAGACGGCGTCGAAGCCGTTCGCCGACAACGTCACCTTGATCGTGCCGGAGTCGCCGTCCTTGGCCTTGTCGGTGGCCTTGATCTGCACCGGGAAGATCCCGCCCAGGCCCCACTCGTCCACCTCGACCTCCCAGGGCGAGGTGCAGACCAGCACGTTCGCGGAGGGCGAGGCGCAGTCGGCGAAGGTGTCCTCCTCCTCCGCGACGGTCACCTTGCCGGCCAGGCCGGTGAAGTCGTAGCGGACGGTGAGGTCGTTCAGCACGGTCGGGGCCGAGCTGTGGATGGTGCTGTACTCGATCTTGCCGTCGGAACCGGTCGCGACCGTCGTGTCGCCGAAGTAGACGCCCAGCGCGATCTGCGGAGCAGCGGCGACGGCGGGGATGGCGGAGGCGGCGACGAACGCGCCTGCGACGCCCAACCCGGCGAGCCAGCGCCGGGTGGAGTTGCTGAGCATGTGGGGGGTCCTCCCGTGGGGATGATCAGGTGGAGCCCGTGGAGCTTAAAGATTCCTTAAGCCGGTCCGTTGCCCCGAACGGCGAACATTGACCGAACGGTTGATCACCGCCGACGCAATGTTCGGTGCCCCCGAGCCCGTCTATCGAGCGGGACACCGGGAGGTGCAGTGACGTACGAGGAGTTCGTCGACGCGCGGCTGGGCGCGCTGCTGCGGTACGCGGTCATGTTGACCGGCGACCCGCACCAGGCCCAGGACCTGGTGCAGGAGACCATGGTCCGGGTCCAGCTCCACTGGCGACGGGTGGCCCGCGCCGACGCGCCGGAGCGGTACGTGCGACGGCAGCGCGCCGCGCTGGTGCTTCGCTACTACGAGGACTGTCCGACGCGGAGATCGCCGACG
This sequence comes from Micromonospora sp. NPDC051141, assembly GCF_044455765.1. Taxonomy (NCBI): domain Bacteria; kingdom Bacillati; phylum Actinomycetota; class Actinomycetes; order Micromonosporales; family Micromonosporaceae; genus Micromonospora; species Micromonospora sp. NPDC051141. The sequence goes on along the minus strand of NZ_JBITFD010000004.1, from coordinate 230,386 downwards.
TGCTCGGCTGCGCCGTCGGCACCGTCCGGTCCAGCATCTCGCGCGCCCTGGCCACACTCCGAGCCGAACACGTGGAGGTCTGCTCATGATCGAGGACGAGCTGCGGGCCGCGTTCGCCCGGTACGAGGCGCTGACGCCGTCCACCGGCCCGGTCCGGGCCGCCATCGACCGGGCGGTGGCCCGGCGACGTCGTCGCCGTCGGCGGGTACGCCTGGCCGGCACCGCGCTGGCGGTGGCCGCCGTCGCGCTCGTCGGCTTCACCGTGGCGGCGCCCCGCCCACCACAGCCCACGCCTCTCGTCACCGCCGCGCCGTCGCCGCCCCCCGCCACCGCGCTGAACGTGCTGCTGCTCGGCCTGGACCAGGCGGACGCGAGCCGGCGGGCCGACTCGATCGTGCTGGTGCACGTGCCGGCCGACCGGAGCCGGCTCTACCTCGTGTCCATCCCGCGCGACCTGCTCGTGCCGATGCCCGACGGCGGGACGGGCAAGCTCAGCGCGACCTTCGCCCTGGGTGCCGGGTCGGGTGACCTGGCGGCCGGCTACCGGGCCACCCGCCAGGCGGTCACCCGGCTGACCGGGGCGCCGGTGGACGCGGGGGCGGTGCTCACCTACCAGGCCACCCGGACGCTCACCGACGCGGTCGGCGGCGTACCGGTCTGCCTGCCGGCGGCGGTGCGGTCGGTGCACACCGACAGGCGCTTCCCGGCCGGCTGTCAGCGCCTCGACGGCGGGCAGGCGGTGGACCTGCTCCGGCAGCGGTACGGCCTGCGCGACGCCGTGCTGGACCGGGAACGCAACGCGCTCCGGTACGCGGCCGGCCTGCTCCGCCAGATCCGCGAGCAGGGCATCACGAGCGACCCGGTACGCCTCGGCCGGCTGGTCGGCCAGGTCGGACCGGCCCTGACCACGGACACCGGTGACCTGTCCCTGCCGGCGCTGCTCTCCGTGGCCGTTCGGGCGGGCACCGCCGACCCGGTCGCACTCGGCCTGCCGGTCCGCTACCAGGAGTGGACGGCGCGCGGCTTCGAGCCGGACCCGACGCTCGTCGACGACTTCCTGGCCGCGTTGCGTGGCGACCGGCTGGACGGCTGGACCGCCGCCCACCCGGCGCAGGCCGTCAGCCTGCGCTGACGCCGCGCGCGACCGGTCGTCAGCCCGCGCTGACGCCGCGCACGATCGGTCGTCAGCCCGCGCTGACCGTCGTCAGCGGTAGTCGTCCTCGTCGGCGCCCACCACGCGGGCCTGCTCCATGGCGTCCCAGTCGGCGACCTCCAGGCCCCGGTGCGGCTCACCGTCGGTGTCGTCGAGGGTGGCCGGGGCCGCCTGCTCGACCGCGTCGGCCGGCTCCGCCTCCGGGTCCCGTTCCTCCGGAGCGAGGTGGTCGCTCGGGGCGAAGTCCTCGTCGGGCTGTCCCATCGTCCCTCCCTGCGTCTCGTTCCGACCGTGTCCCCACCACCGTACGGGCTGGTCCGGGTCACCGCTCGGAGCCGGGCGAAGCGCGGAGTCGGCGATTGTGCTACCCGGCGTGTGGCCGGAATGCCAGGATGGTCCCGTGGGCTTCCTCATCCGGCTGGCGATCACCGCGGTCGCGCTGTGGGTGGCCACGCTGATCGTGCCCGGGGTTCATGTCACCGGCCGCAACGGCGGCACCACGGTGTTCACGCTGATCGTGGTGGCGCTCGTCTTCGGCGTGGTCAACGCGGTGCTCAAGCCGCTCATCAAGGTGTTCGGCTGTGTGTTCTACCTGCTCACGCTCGGTCTGTTCGCGCTCGTGGTGAACGCGTTGCTGTTCCTGCTGACCGACTGGATCGCCGGCGTGCTGCGCCTGCCGTTCCACGTCGACGGCTTCTGGGCCGCCTTCTGGGGGGCCATCGTGGTGTCGGTGGTGAGCTGGCTGATCAGCGTCGCCGTGCCGGACCGTCTGGAGGAACGGTGAGCGGTGGTGCCCGGGTCGGTTGTGTCCCGCGTTCGCTTCTACGGGATACTGCCCGCGGTGGACAGCGCGGTCCGGCGCACCCGAGGAAAGACGACGGCCTGTACGGCCGAGAGCGGTAAGTAAGGAGCGTTCGACATGCCCATCGCTTCCCCCGAGGCTTACGCGGAGATGCTGGACCGGGCCAAGGCCGGCCGGTACGCGTACCCCGCGATCAACGTGACCTCCTCCCAGACGCTGAACGCGGCGCTCAAGGGCTTCGCCGACGCGGAGAGCGACGGCATCATCCAGGTCTCCACCGGCGGCGCGGAATACCTGTCCGGCCCGTCGGTCAAGGACATGGTGACCGGCGCGACCGCGTTCGCCGCCTACGCGCACGAGGTGGCCAAGAACTACCCGGTGACGGTCGCGCTGCACACCGACCACTGCCCGAAGGACAAGCTGGACAAGTTCGTCCGACCGCTGATGGCCATCTCCCAGGAGCGGGTCAAGAACGGCCAGGAGCCGCTGTTCCAGTCGCACATGTGGGACGGCTCGGCCGTGCCGGTGGCGGAGAACCTGGAGATCGCCGAGCAGCTCCTCGCCGAGGCCGCCAAGGGCAAGATCGTCCTGGAGATCGAGGTCGGCGTCGTCGGTGGCGAGGAGGACGGCGTCGAGAACGCCATCAACGACAAGCTCTACACCACCGTGGACGACGGCCTGGCCATGGTCGAGGCGCTCGGCCTGGGCGAGAAGGGCCGCTACATGGCGGCGCTGACCTTCGGCAACGTGCACGGCGTCTACAAGCCGGGCAACGTGAAGCTCCGTCCCGAGGTGCTCAAGCAGATCCAGGACGCGGTCGGCGCCAAGTACGGCAAGGAGAAGCCGCTCAGCCTGGTCTTCCACGGCGGTTCCGGCTCGCTGCTGGAGGAGATCCGGGAGGCGCTCGACTACGGCGTGGTGAAGATGAACATCGACACCGACACGCAGTACGCCTTCACCCGCCCGGTCGCGGACCACATGCTGCGCAACTACGACGGCGTGCTGAAGATCGACGGCGAGGTCGGCAACAAGAAGCAGTACGACCCGCGGGCGTGGGGCAAGCTGGCCGAGGCCGGCCTGGCCGCCCGCGTGGTCGAGGCCTGCGAGCACCTGCGCTCCACCGGCACCCGGATGAAGTAACGCGCTCCGCGTGAAAGGAGGGGCCCCTTTTTGACAGACGTCTGTTGAAAAGGGGCCCCTCCTTTCACCTCACCAGCAGCGCGACCGCCTCGCGGACGTCGTCGGTGAGGTGGATCGTGCGGGACAGGTCGCCGAACGGGGACGCGGCGAACAACGGCCGCAGCAGCGACTCCACCGGCAGCTCCGTGGTCCAGAACGCGCGGTCGAGGAAGACGTACGCGCCGCTGGCCCCGTCGGTGCCGTAGAACGTCTTGGTGGCGGCCTGGAACACCTCCTGCACGGTGCCGGCCCGGCCGGGCGCGAACACGATGCCGCCCCGGGCCAGGCGCAGAATGGTGTCCTCCCGGATGGCGTTGGAGAAATACTTGGCGATCCGGCCGGCGAACAGGTTCGCCGGTTCGTGGCCGTACAGCCAGGTGGGGATGGCCAGGCCGCCCGAGCGGGCCCACTCGGTGTCCGGCGCGGCCGGCCGGGGCGAGGGCAGCGACGGGCCGTCCGCGTACCGCTTGCGCACCGCCAGCGCCGCCGCCGTGTAGCGGTCGTGGTCGGTGAAGTCCGGCGCGGCGGCCAGCACGTCGATCGCGGCCGACAGCTCCTCGGCCGGCCAGGCCGCCAGGAACGCGCCGAGGTTCGCCGCCTCCATCACCCCCGGACCGCCGCCGGTCACCACCAGGCGGTCGGCCCGCGCCAGCTCCCAACCCAGCACCGCCGCCATCCGGTACGCGGCGCCGCCGCGCGGCACCGCGTGCCCACCCATCACGCCCACCACGGACTGCGGCCCGTGCACGGCCAGCCACGCCCGGGTCGCGTCGGCGAGCGCGTTGTCCACGCCGTGGTCGTGCAGCCGCTGACCGAGCGCCTCGCGGACGTCCGGCAGCGCGCCGCCGTGCGCCCGGAAGTGCGCGTACACCCGGGTGTCGTACATCTCGGCGAACCCGCCCTCGGCGAAGCCGGCGGCCAGGTCGTCGGCGGTGTAGAGGTGCGACGGCTGGGTCGGGTAGGGCAGCCCGGAGAACGGCGGCACGACGTTGGCGCCCCGGCGGACCAGGTCCGCGCCCACCTCACGGTCGGCGAACCGGCAGCCCACGAAGAGCGTGCCGGCGACGTCGACGTCGCGCAGGTCCGGAACCGGATCCAGGTCGAGGCGGAGACCCTGTACGGTCAGGCCGGCGAGGGTCCCCCCGGCCAGCCGGTGATCGAACTCGGTCCGGGTCTGGACCTCGTCGACGTGGGGCGCGTGCGGCTCGATGACGTCCGCGGGTGGTGGGGTCGGCACCAGATCATCCTGCCCCGGCCGGGCAACCTCGCAAACCCGGGCGGTACGGACAGGAGCCCGGCGGGTGCGCCGCCGGGCTCCTGCGTAACCGGTCCTGGGGAGGCTCCGGACCTGTAGTTGTAGTGCAAGAACCACCGCGGCGGCATGGGCCGCGGGTACGTGTGGTCCCGCCGAGGCGTGACAAAACCCTCAGCCGTTCAGCCGACCGGCCGGCCGGCCCCCCTCGCGCCCGCCAGGGCGAAGCGGGTTGAATGGGGCGATGCAGAACCTGTTGCCAGAGCCACCGGCCACGCTGCTCCCGGTTTCCGAGGAGGCCGACGCCGCGCTCGCCGCCGCGGTCGAGCAGGGCACCGAAGAGGCGTACGCCGAGGTCGCAGCCCGCTTCCCGACCTACAGTGCGGCCTGGGCGTCGCTGGCCGGCCGCGCGCTCGCCGCGGGCCAGGTCGTCCCGGCGTACGCGTACGCCCGCACCGGCTACCACCGGGGCCTGGACCAGCTGCGCCGCAGCGGCTGGAAGGGACACGGCCCGGTGCCCTGGTCGCACGCGCCCAACCAGGGCTTCCTCCGCTGCCTCTACGTGCTCTCCCGGGCCGCCGGTGAGATCGGCGAGGCGGACGAGGCGGCCCGCTGCGCCCAGTTCCTCCGCGACTGCGACCCGGCCGCCGGGGATGCGCTGGCCAGCGACTGATCCGTCCCGCGACGGCCGGCCCGGACCCGGGCCGGCCGTCGCGCCGTCCTACAGCCCTTCCGCCACCGACGCGGCGATCTTCAGCCAGGCGTCGCGGGTGGCGGCCGAGAGCTGCCCGTAGCGCAACGGCTCGCCGGTGTCGATGAGCCGCTCGTACGGCGCCAGCAGCACCGCCCGGGTACGGGCGGCGAAGTGCGCCTGGATGGCCGGCAGGTCGATCTCCTTGCGCGACGGTGGCATCGAGACCACCGTGACCGCCTGTCGGACCAGCCGCTGCCGGCCGCTCTGCTCCAGGTGGTCCAGCATCCGGGCGGCGGTCTCGGCCGAGTCGTTCCGCGCCGACATGGTGACCACCAACTGGTCGGTGGCGTCCATGGCGGCCTGCCAGTTCTGCGCCCGGACGTTGTTACCGGTGTCCACGAAGATCAGCTTGTAGAAGCGGCTGACCACGTCCCGGATCTCGGCGAACGCGGCGGCGGTCAGCATCTCGCCGCCGGTCGCCGACTCGTCCGAGGCGAGCACGTCGAACATTCCCTCGCCCTGCGAGCGGACGTACTGCGACAGGTCGCCGACGCGTCCCTGCGCACCCTGGAACTGGCCCAGGTCGCGCAGCATGTCCCGCACCGTACGGGCGTGGAAGTCCTGCTGCGCCCGCATGCCGAGGGTGCCCTGGGTCTCGTTGTTGTCCCAGGCCAGCACGTAACCACCGCGCTTCTGGCCGAACGTCATGGCGAGCAGCAGGATGGCCACCGTCTTGCCGGCGCCGCCCTTCGGGTTGACCACGGTCACCTGGCGCAGCCCGCCGAAGTTGCGGCGGACCATCTCGATGTCGCGCTTCATCTCCTGCTCGTGCCGGCCGGGCGCGAGCCGGACCAGCCCGATCCGGTTCACCACCGCCCGGACGCCCATGGTGGCCACCGGGTCGACCGGCCGGACCTGACGCCGCCGGGCGAAGTCCTCCGCCGTCGGCGGCACCACCTGTGGCGCCGGCCAGCCCTGCTCCGGGTACACCCCGGGCGGCACGGCCGGCTGACGCGCCGGCCCGGGCAGCGGCGGGTACGCCGTCCCGGCCGCCGGTGGCCCGGACGCCTCTCGATACGCCACCCCGACTGCCGGTTGGCTCGGCAGCGGCGGATACGCCGTCCCGGTCGCCGATGGCCCGGCCGCCGGCGGCTGTGCCGGCTGTGCCGGCACACCCGCTTCCGGCCGCCCGGCGTGCGGCGGCAGCCCCGCGTGCGGCGGCACCCCGGTCTGGGCCGACCTGGCCGCCTGTGGCGGTACGCCGACTTGTGACGGTCCCCCCGCCTGGAGCGGTCCGGCGGCCGGGGCCGGTCCGCCCGCCTCCTGCGGCGCTCCCGGCTGCGGTGGCGGCCAGCCCGGCGGGTACCAACCCGGCTGGCCGGGCTGCGGCGGGTAGGTGACCGACGGGTAGACCGAGCCGGTGCCGGTGCCGGTGCCGGTGCCGGTGCCGGTGCCGGTGCCGGTGCCGGTGCCGGTGCCGTGTGGCTGCTGCGGCAGGGGCACGCCCGGCGACGGCGGGAACGGGCCGAGCCGGGGCGGGGACTCCTCGGCCGGTTCGCCCGGACCGGCCACCGGCTGCGGACCGTCCACGGGTGCCGAACCGACCGGAGCGGTGGCGGCCTCGGCGGTGGCGCGCTGCGGTGGCTGCGCCCACGGTGACGCGGTCCGGCCGTTCGCCGGGGCGTCACCGCCACCATTCACAGGCGTTGGGGTTGGACCGGCGTCGTCCACGGGCGCGGCGGTGGCCCCGGTCCCGGTCGCCGGGGCAGCGGACTGGTCGTGCAGCGTCGCCGGCCGGTACGGGTGCGCCGCCGGCCCGACTCGATCGACGTCGGCTGCCGAGGCGGCCCACGCCGGAGCCGGCGGCCCGCCCCGGCCCGGAACGGGCACCGGCGTGGCCTGTGGCGTCGGGCTCGGGGTGGCCGGTGGCGTCGGGCTCGGGGTGGCCTGCGGTGACGGGACCGGGGTGGCCTGCGGTGACGGAACCGGGGCGTCGGCCAGGGGGAGGGGCCAGGGTGGCACGGCCGGCTGGGCCGGGGCCGCCCACGGCGGCGCGGTGACCACCCCGTCGATCTCCTCGGGCGGCCAGAGCGGCTCGATGTCCCGCTCCGGCACCTGCGGTCGGCCCGGTACGTGGGCCCGGTCGTCGTTCTCGTGCACCACGGTTCCTCCAGATCCCTCCCGCCGAGGATAGGCGGTCCGGCCAGCGGCGTGGCCCGGGCACGGATCGATCAGGGTCAGCCCGTCCAGACCGCCCAGGCACCCGGCTCGGTCCACCAGGACCGTTTCCGACTCAGTTCACCCTCGACGCCGTCGTCGAGGAAGGGCACCCGATCGTCCCGGGGCACGACCGCCACGGCCCGGCCCCGGGCCCGGCGTACCTCGAGCCGGACCCTCTTCCGGCCCAACGCGGATCGGGTGACCACGGGCACGGCCACGCCCACCGCGATCCGGCCGTCGGTCGGATCCGGGTCGGCCAGCAGTGTCACCTCGCCGAGGCGCGCGTACCCGCCGGCGTTGCCGATCGCGCACGCGGTGATCGGCTCGGTGCCGTCGCTGAGCACCGCGCCGTCGACCTCGACACGGGCCCGCCAGTGCAGTGGCCGCCCGGCGTCGTCGGCGGCACCGAGCAGCGCGCCGTCGAGCGTCACCGAGCCGCCGTCGTTGCGCAGCAGGTCCAGTCGGCGTGCCGTGCCGTCCAGCACCGCCGTGGCCACCGCCGCCGGGTCACGCGGCAGCCCGAGCTGCGCGGCCAGGTCCCGCGCCGCCCCGGCCCGGGCCGGATCGAGCGGGAGTACGCCGACCGGGGGCAGGTCGGGCAGTGTGCGATTCTCGGCGAGGTCGGCGGGGCGGCGGCTGGGCGGCGGAGCGTACCGGCGGACCAGCCGGCGCAGCACGGCGCGCAACTGACCGTCACTGGCCGTGGCGACGATCAGCCGGGTCTTGCCGTCGGGGTCCGGCCAGGTGAGGCCGTCGGGGCGGGGCGGGCCGTCGAGGCGGGCCAGCACCTCGTCGATCTCCGCATCCGACCGGGCGGTCACCGTGGTCACCCGCGCACCCCGGGCGGTCAGCGCGTCCGCGCAGGCCAGCACCGGTACGCGCGGCGTCTCGCAGCGCTCCTCGCCGGCCGCCTCGACGGTCTCGTCCGCGCCACCGCAGCAGGCCCCGCCACTGCCGCAGCCCGCACCGGGAGCGTCCCGCTCCGAGCCGAGGGTGAGCAGCACCACGTCGTACACGAACGAGCCTCCTGCTTCTCGACGAACCCCTGCCGGTCCCGCCGTCACTACTTGTTAGCCTGACACCCCGGGCTCGCCGACCGGTCGCCACCTGGCACCCGAGCCTTCTGGAGGCGGAGAAGATGCCAGCGATCGTGCTCCTCGGCGCCCAATGGGGCGACGAGGGCAAGGGCAAGGTTACCGACCTGCTGGGTGAGCGGGTCGACTACGTCGTGCGCTACTCCGGCGGGAACAACGCCGGTCACACCGTGATCACGCCGGACGGCCAGAAGTACGCGCTGCACCTGATGCCGTCCGGCGCGCTCTCGCCGAGCGCGATGATCGTCATCGGCAACGGCGTGGTGGTCGACCCGAAGGTGCTGCTCCAGGAGATCGACGGGCTCGCCGAGCGCGGCGTGGACGTCTCCCGGCTGCGCATCTCCGGCGACGCGCACCTGATCATGCCGCACCACCGGGCGTTGGACCGGGTGGTCGAGCGTTACCTGGGCAGCTCCCGGATCGGCACCACCGGCCGGGGCATCGGCCCGGCGTACGGCGACAAGGTCGCCCGGATGGGCATCCGGCTCCAGGATCTGCTCGACCCGGGCATCCTGCGCAAGAAGCTGGAGCTGGCGCTCCGGGAGAAGAACCAGACGCTGTTCAAGGTCTACAACCGCAAGGCGATCGATGTCGACGAGACCGTCGAGGAGTACCTCGAATACGCCGAGCGGCTGCGGCCGTACATCGCCGAGACCCGGGTGATGCTCTGGGACGCGCTCGACCGCGGCGAGACCGTGCTGCTGGAGGGTGCCCAGGCCACCATGCTCGACATGGACCACGGCACGTATCCGTTCGTCACCTCGTCGAACCCGACCGCCGGTGGGGCGTGCGTGGGCGCCGGCATCCCGCCGACCGCGATCACCAAGGTCATCGCGGTGAGCAAGGCGTACACCACCCGGGTCGGCTCCGGCCCGTTCCCGACCGAGCTGTTCGACGACAACGGGCAGCACCTGCGCAAGGTCGGCCACGAGTACGGCACCACCACCGGTCGGGAGCGCCGGTGCGGCTGGTTCGACGCGGTGGTGGCCCGGTACGCCTGCCGCCTGAACGGTGTCACCGACCTGGTGGTGACCAAGCTGGACGTGTTGACCGGCCTGCCCAAGGTGCCGATCTGTGTCGGCTACGACATCAACGGCGAGCGTTTCGACGACATGCCGATGACGCAGACCGACTTCCACCACGCCACGCCGATCTACGAAGAGCTCGACGGCTGGTGGGAGGACATCACCAAGGCGCGGACCGAGGACGAGCTCCCGGAGAACGCCCGACGCTACATCGCAAGGATCGAGGAACTCACCAACACCCGGGTCAGCGTCGTAGGCGTAGGCCCCGGCCGAGAGGAAAACGTCCTCCGCCACCCCCTCCTCCCCTAACCCCACCCTTCCCCGCCCCACCCACCCCCCCACCCCCCCGGCCCCCCGGCCCCCAGGGCACTCTCCCCGGTGATCAAGGAGTTTGTGTCGGCCTTGGGCACGGGATCAGACGCGAACTCCTTGATCACCTCTGAAGGGAACGGGTGGGTGGGGAGGGAATTGTCCACAGGGTTGTCCACAGGGGTTTCGGGAGGTGGGGGGTGCGCGGGAACGTGCGTGAGTGGGTGAGTTCGGCGAACTGAGGCGGTTGGCCGCCGGCCAGGGTGGGTTCGTGGCGGCGGAGCAGGCACTGCGGCTGGGTTTCAGCCGGGACCAGATCCGGCATCTGGTCCGCTCCGGCCGATGGACGCGGGTCTCGCGTGGTTGCTATCTGCCGATGGCCGCTCCACCGGAGGCGGCACTACGACGGACCCGCATCCGCGCCGTGATCAGGAGCCTCGGCCCGGGCGCGGTCGCCGTGCTGGACACCGCCGCGGAACTGCACGGCATCGGTGGTCTCCGGCCGTCTGCGGCGATACACGTGTCCGTGCCGCCGCCTCGCCCCCACGTGCAGCGTCGGGCGGAGCGACGGCTGGTGGTGCACCAACTGACGCTCGGCCCCGCCGAGATCGGCGAGGTCGACGGCGTGCCCACGACGACGCCGCTGCGTACGGTGGCGGACCTCGTGCTGCGGGTGGACCGCTACCCGGCCGTGTGTCTCCTCGACTCGGCACTCAACCGGCAGATCCTGGCCGAGTCCGATCTGCACCTGCTGCTCAGGCAGCTCGCCGGGCGTCGCGGAGCGGTCGCCGCCCGCCGGCACCTCGCCGAGGCCGACGGGCGGGCGCAGTCACCGCTGGAGACCCGCACCCGGCTCCGATGTGTCGACGGCGGTGTGCCGCCCGACGCCCTGCAACTGCACGTCCGGGACGACGACGGCTACCTGTTGGGTGTCGGGGACATGGGCTGGCGGGCCGCCCGGGTGATCGCCGAGGCGGACGGTCGGGTGCCGCACCTGACCCCGGACGCGATCTTCGCCGACCGGTTCCGGCAGAACCGTCTCGTCAACGCCGGCTGGCGCATCCTCCGCTTCACCTGGGCCGACACGCTCCGCCCCGACTACATCCCGGCCACGGTCCGGCAAGCCCTGCGCCAACCCCGTTGATCAAGGAGTTCGCGTCGACGGGTGCGTGATTCTGGGACGCGAACTCCTTGATCAACGGGGTGGGGTGGTGGGGTCAGTAGGATGCGGTCGTGCGGGTTCTTCTTGTGGGTGGTGGGGGGCGGGAGCATGCGCTCGCGCTCGGGCTGGTTCGTGATCCGGCCGTGGAGGCGCTTGTCGCGGCGCCCGGGAATCCGGGGATCGCGGAGGTCGCCGCGCTGCGGGAGGTGACCCCGACCGATCCGGCCGCGGTGTCCGCGCTCGCCGTCGAGCTGGCGGCGGACCTGGTGGTCATCGGTCCGGAGGCGCCGCTGGTGGCCGGCGTCGCCGACGCGGTACGCGCCAAGGGCATCGCGGTGTTCGGCCCCGGCGCGCACGCGGCCCGACTGGAGGGCTCGAAGACGTTCGCGAAGGACGTGATGACCGCCGCCGGCGTGCCGACCGCCCGCGCGTACACCTGCGTCGACGCGACCGAGGTGGCGCGGGCGCTTGACGATTTCGGCGCGCCCTACGTGGTGAAGGACGACGGGCTCGCCGCCGGCAAGGGCGTGGTGGTCACCGACGACCGGGCGGTCGCCGAGCGGCACGCCGCCGAGTGCGGCCGGGTGGTGATCGAGGAGTTCCTCGACGGTCCCGAGGTCTCGCTCTTCGTGGTCACCGACGGCGAGGCGGCGCTGCCGTTGCTGCCGGCGCAGGACTTCAAGCGCGTCGGCGACGGCGACACCGGGCCGAACACCGGCGGCATGGGCGCGTACGCGCCGCTGCCGTGGGCGCCGGCGGGCCTGGTCGACGACGTGATGCGTGACGTGGTGCACCCGACGCTTGCCGAGTTGCGCCGCCGGGGCACCCCGTTCGCCGGCCTGCTCTACGTGGGCCTGGCGATCACCGCGAAGGGTCCTCGCGTGATCGAGTTCAACGCGCGCTTCGGCGACCCGGAGACGCAGGTGGTGCTCGCCCTGCTGGAGACGCCGCTGGCCGGGCTGCTGCACGCCGCCGCCACCGGCACGCTGGGCGCGCACCCGCCGCTGCGGTGGCGCGACGGCGCGGCGGTCACCGTCGTGGTCGCGGCCGAGGGCTACCCGGCGGGCCCGCGTACCGGTGATGTGATCACCGGCGCGGACCGCGCCGGGATCATCCACGCCGGCACCCGCCGGGACGCCGACGGCACGTTGCGCTCCGCGGGCGGCCGGGTCCTCTGCGGTACGGCCACCGGCCCCGACCTGGCCGCCGCGCGCGACGCCGCCTACGCGCTGGTACGCGGCATCGGGCTGGCCGGCGCGCACCACCGCGCCGACATCGCGGCGGCGGCGGTGGACGGCCGGATCACGATCCCGGGCTGACCGGGGGCGCGGGCGGCGGCACGGCGAGCGCCGCGCGGATGACCGACCGGACATCCGGGACGATCCGGCGCCGCACCCGTGGTCGGTCCTGGGTGGAGGTCCCGTGGGTGGCCGTCAGGCGGGCGCGGACCGGTCCCGGCCGACCATCCGGTCGAGCACGTTTGCGGTGGCCCGCTCGATGCGTGGATCGCGGTGGCCGCGCCGGTCCAGTGCCATGGTCCAGCCGAGCGTGCCGGTGGCGAACACGACCGCGCCCTGCGGCGTCTCGTGGACGTGGGTGCCCTGGAGCCGCCGGCCACCCTGCTGCGCCGGGTACGGCGACGAGCTGAGCATCGTCCCGCCGGGGCGGGGGACACCCGCGTTCAGGCCGTCCGCCTCACCGGCCACCACGCCGGGGATGCGGTCCCCGTCGGCCACGCCGGTGCCGGCCCACACCCAGTGGTCGGCCGAGCGCACCACGAGCGGCTGCGGGGTCAGCACGATGCCGTTGTACTGCACGCCGAGCAGTGCCTGCTCCGGCCGGTCGAGGTCGCGCCAGGTGACCGTCGGGCCGGCGGCGTCCTCGCCCGGGTCGGGGCGGGTCTTGGCGCACTCGACCAGGCGTTCCGGGCGGCCGTCCGCGGCGGCGGCCACGCGTACGTGCCAGTAGACGCTGTTCGCGCCGAAGAAGGCGAGGCTGCTGCCGCCGGCCAGCCCGGCCTCCACGGCCCGGCGCATCTCCGCCGACCAGTACTCGTCGTGCCCGCAGAACACCAGCCCCCGGTGGCGCGCCGGGTCGAGGCGGCCGGAGTGCAGGTCGAAACTGGTCGCGTAGCTGACGTCGTAGCGGTTGCGTTCCAGCCACCGGATCGCGTCCTGGTCGCGGTCGGCCTGGGTGGGCAGGCCCGCGCCGGCGTACGGGCGGTCGAAGGAGACCGCCCGGGCCCGCAGCTCGGGATCGCGTCGGCCGGTCGGGCGGTAGCCGTTGTAGAGGCTCCGGCCGGCCCGCCGGTCGCGTGGCCACTGGTTGTACGCCTGCCAGGTGGTCACCGGCAGCACCACGCAGAGCGCGGCGGCCCGCCGGTCGTCGCGTACCACGAAGGGGGTGGCCGCCCGCCAGCCGGCGGCCGAGGTGAAGACCGCCTGGTAGAGGCCGGAGACCCAGCTCTCGGGCACGCGCAGGCGCCAGGAGCGCGGCCACCGGCAGTCGAGCGCGCCGGTGGCCGGGTCGGCGGGCGGCACCGGCTGCGGCTCGCCGGCCAGCTCGGGGCTGGTCAGCAACGTACGGGCGCCGGCGCCGGCGTACCAGCCGATCCGGTGCACGGTGATCCGGAACGGGCCGGCCGGTTCGACCGCGACGTGGAAGTCGATCGTCTCGCCGGGGGCGACGCTCGTCGTCGACGCGTACCCCTGGATCTGACGTCGCCGGTCGTCGGCGGCCCGGCCGCCGTCCGCCGGCCACCAGGGCGCGCCGGCCGCGTGGTTCTCGATCTCGACCGGCGGGAGCTGCCGCGGGACCGGAGGGCTCTCGCGGTGCTCGCCGCGCACCGGTTCGAGGGGGCCGAGCGCGGAGGCGGACGCGCCGCCGAGGAGGAGGCCGAGCGCGGTTCGTCGGCGGAGTCGGACCATGGTGTTTTTCCCCGTTCACCCACTGAAACGCGGGCAAAGGTAGCACCGTGCTCCGTCCTCTGTGGTCAGCCGATCAGCCGAAGTACCGGCGTAGTTCCCGACCCAGCACCTTGCCGGTGGCGTTGCGGGGCAGGTACTTGACGAAGATCACATCGCGGGGCACCGAGAAGCGGGCCAGGTAGCGCCGGACGTACTCGCGGACCGCCTCCGGGTCGAGCGTCTCGCCGGGACGCAGCGCCAGGAACGCGGCCAGCCGCTGCCCGTACTCCGGGTCCGGCACGCCGAGCACGGCCACCTCGCGGACCTGCGGCAACCGGGCGATCAGATCCTCCACCTCGGAGGGAAAAACGTTCTCGCCACCGGAGACGATCATGTCGTCGGCCCGCCCGTCCACGAAGAGCAGGCCCTCCGGGCTCAGCCGGCCCAGGTCGCCGGTGTCGAGCAGCCCGTCGCGGCTCTCCCGGCCGGCGCCCGACGTGTAGCCCTCGAAGAGCATCTCGTTGCCGACGAAGATCCGGCCGACCCGACCGTCACGGACCGGTCGCCCCGCCTCGTCCACGATCTCCAGCCGGGTGCCGTGCGGCGGCCGGCCGGCCGTGGTGGGCGCGGCGCGCAGCTCGGCCGGGCCGGCGATGGATGCCCAGGAGACCTCGGTCGAGCCGTACAGGTTGTAGAGCACGTCGCCGTAGCGGTCCATGAACGCCGTGGCCAGGTTGCCCGGCAGCGCGGAGCCGCTGACCGCGACCACCTTGAGCGGCGGTCGGTGCGGCGGCGGCGCGACCTCCATCAGCCGTTGCAGCATCACCGGTACGGCGAAGAGCGCGTCGCACGGCTGGTCGGCCAGCGCGGCCAGCGTGGCGGCCGGGTCGAAGCGGCGGTGCAGCACGACCGTGGCGCGCAGCGCGAACGAGACCTGGAGGGCGGCGTACCCCCAGGTGTGGAAGATCGGGGCGGCGATCATGACGACGTCCCGCGCGTGCAGCGGAATCCGGTCGATGATGGACACCAGCGGGCCGAAACCGTGCGGGGTGGGCCGGCGGGCGCCCTTGGGCGTGCCGGTGGTGCCGGAGGTCAGCACGATGGTCCGGCCGTCGCGTTCCGGCGGCTGGAGTTTGTCGCCGGGCACCGCGCCGGCGATCAGCTCCTCCTGCCGTCGCTCGTCGACCCGGTGCAGTTCGGCCGGGAGGCCGAGCACCCGGTCGGCGAACTCGGCGTCGTGCACCAGCACGCGCAGGCCCTGCTCGTCGGCGACGGTGACCAGTTGGGCCGCGGAGAGCCCGGTGTTGACCAGGACGGCGTCCGCGCCGAGCAGCATCGACGCGACGATCGCCTCGATCAGCCCGTGGTGGTTGCGGCAGAGCAGCCCCACCCGGTCGCCGGCCTGCACGCCGAGGCCGGAGCGCAGCGACCGGGCCAACCGCTCCGAGCGGTCCAGCAGCTCCTGGTAGGTCAGCGCGGCGCCGTGCTCGTCCACCACGGCGACCCGGCCGGGGTCGCGGGCGGCAGCCTGGCGCAGCTCCCCGGCGAGGCTCCAGCCCCACCGGCGCAGCGCGTTCAGTTGCGAGGCCACCCGGATCGGGCGGCCCGGGGTGAGCAGTCCGCGTCGGGTCAGCGTGGCGACGATGAACGGCAGGTCCACGACGCAACCTCCTTCGCGTTCGAGGTCTCCCGATCATGCATCCGACCTGGTCGGTCGCGCGAGGGGCCCGGCCCGCGACGGCGCCGACGGCGACCGGGTCGACCCCGGCCGCGCGCATCGGTACGCCCGGCACGGCGTGCCGTCGCGGGCCGTCCTCCGGCGGCGATCAGCGGATCTGCATCCCGGAGATGGCCCGGGAGATGACCAGCCGCTGGATCTCGGAGGTGCCCTCGAAGATGGTGTAGATCTTGGCGTCCCGGTACCACCGCTCGACCGGGTGGTCGCGCAGGAAGCCGGCGCCGCCGAGGAGCTGGACCGCCCTGTCGGTCACCGAGACCGCCACCTCGCCGGCCTTGAGCTTGGACATCGAGCCCTCGCCGGCCGTGAACGGCCGGTTGTTGCGGCCCATCCAGGACGCCCGCCAGACCAGCAGCCGGGCGGCGTCGATCTCCATCCGCATGTCGGCCAGCGCGAACGCGACCGCCTGGTTCTCGATGATCGGCCGCCCGAACTGCACCCGCTCCTTGGCGTAGTCGAGCGCGTACTCGTACGCGGCGCGGGCCACGCCGAGCGCCTGCGCGCCGACGGTCGGCCGGGACAGCTCGAACGTGCGCATCGCCGCCTGGCCGGAGGCACGTTGGCCGGCGCGGGCCCGGGCCAGCCGCTCGTCGAGCGCCTCCTTGCCGCCGAGCAGGCAGCGGCCCGGCACCCGGACGTCGTCGAGGAAGACGTCGGCGGTGTGCGAGGCGCGCAGCCCGAGCTTGCGCAGCTTGCGGGTGGCGCTGAGGCCGGGCGTGCCCGGCGGTACGACGAACGCGGCCTGCCCGCGCGAGCCCAGCTCCGGCGCGACGGAGGCGGTGACCACGTGCACCCCGGCGATGCCGCCGTTGGTGGCGTACGCCTTCTGGCCGTTGAGCACCCACTCGTCGGTGGCCTCGTGGTAGACGGCGCGGGTCCGCATCGACCCGACGTCGGAGCCGGCCTCCGGCTCGGTGGTGCAGAACGCGGCGACGGCCGGGGAGTCGGTGTCGCCGAAGCACTGCGGCACCCACTCGACGAGTTGGTCCGGGGTGCCGGCGCCGTAGATGCCGGCGACCGCGAGGGCGGTGCCGAAGATGCTCAGGCCGATGCCGGCGTCGCCCCAGAAGAGTTCCTCACTGGCGATCGGCAGGGAGAGGCCGGTGGGGTCGGCCCAGCAGGTGGCGAGGAACTCGAACCCGTACAGGCCGACCTTCGCCGCCTCCTGGATGACCGGCCAGGGAGTCTCCTCCCGGGCGTCCCACTCGGCCGCGGCCGGGCGCACGACCTCGGCGGCGAAGCCGTGCACCCAGTCGCGAAGGTCCCGCTGTTCCTCGTTCAGGTCGAGCGAGAACTCGGCCATGGTCAGGCCTTGGGGATGTCGAACAGGTTGGCGATGTTGGCCGCCAGGCCCAGGTCGCCCTTGGCCTTCAGCTTGCCGGTCATGAACATCATCACCGGGTTGGCGCCGCCGGAGACGATCTTCAGGAACTCGACCGGACCCATGGTGAGGCTGAGCTTCGGGTCCCGGGTCGGGGTGTCCGAGACGGTGCAGGCGCCGTTCTCGATGACGATCTCGTAGGTGTCGGTGCCGCCGTCCGGACGGCCGGTGATGTTCCAGTGGATGACCGCGTTGGTGGAGCCGGCGCGGTCGGCCCGGAACAGCGTGGGCATCCGGTTGAAGACCTCGCTGAGGATCTTGCCGCGCGCGTCACCGGACATGATCTCGGCGATCTTGTCGTCCGGCGTGGACTTGACCAGCTGCGCGAACTCCTTCGGGCCGACGTTGGCGAAGTTGGCCGGGTCGAAGTCAGTCATGGGAAGGCACCTCTCGACTTTGGTTACTCCGGCGTAACCTTACGCACGAGTAGGTATGCTTGCAAGGGTGTCCAGCACACCGACGTTCAAGCGCCTTCCCCGCGCCGTACGCGAGCAGCAGATGCTCGACGCGGCGGTCAAGGTCTTCTCCCGGCGTGGCTTCCACGCCGCCAGCATGGACGAGATCGCCGACGACGCCGGCATCTCCAAGCCGATGGTCTACGCCTACCTCGGCACCAAGGAGGAACTCTTCGTCGCCTGCCTGCACCGCGAGGGCACCCGGATGATGGAGGCCATCGCCGGCGCCGCCGCCCCCGACCTGCCGGCCGACGAGCGGCTCTGGCGCGGGCTGCGCGCGTTCTTCGGCTTCGTCGGCGCGCACCGGGACGGCTGGGCGGTGCTCTACCGGCAGGCCCGGGGCTCCCAGCCGTTCGCCGCCGAGCTGGCTACCATGCGCGACCGGCTGGTCGAGGTGGTCGCCGGCATGCTCGACCACGCGCTGCGCGCCTCCGGCCGCGAGGTCGGCGCCACCGACCTGGAGGTGGTGGCGTACGCGCTGGTGGGCGCGTCCGAGTCGCTGGCCGACTGGCTGGCCGACCACCCCGAGGCCGACGCCGAGAAGACCGCCACCCGGATGATGAACGTCGCCTGGCTGGGTGCCGACCAGCTCCTGCGAGGCGTCACCTGGCGCCCCGGTGCGGGGTAAGGAGGGGCCCCGGTTAACGCCTGCGGTATGGGCGGGGCCCCCGCTTAACAACCCGCGTCGCGTCGCGCCGCGGCCCGGGCGCGCGCCCGGCGGCGGGCCCAGCGGGCGGCCTCGAACAGGCCGGTGACCGCCACCGAGATGCCGATGCCGGCGAGCAGCCCGGTGACCGGGTTGTGCTCGAACGCCAGCCCGCCGAAGTAGCCCAGCAGCCCGCAGTAGATCCCCCAGGTGCCGCACGCCAACGCGTCGTAGAGCAGGAACGAGCGCAGCGGGTAGCGGACCGCGCCCATGGTGAGCGTGACCGCGGTACGGCCGCCGGGCACGTAGCGCGCGGTGGTCAGGATCATCCCGCCCCGCCTGTCGACCGCCCGGCGGGCCCACTCGGAACTCGCCCGCCGCCGGCTGTCGGCGGGCAACCGGGCCAGCCGGTGCGCGCCCCCGCCGCGCCCGATGGCGTACGAGACGTGGTCGCCGACCAGTGCGCCGAGCGCGGCGGTCACGATCACCGCCACCAGGTTCGGCTCACCGCTCGCCGCGAACACGCCGGCGGTGATCACCACGGTCTCGCCCGGCACCGCCGGGAAGAACGCGTCGACCGCGGTGACCGCGACGATCACCAGGTACACCCACGGCGAGGTCACCGTCTGGTGCAGCAGGTCGAGCACATCCCCCATGCCCCCATGCTCGACGCTGGGCGTTAGGCGGGGGCCCTTCCTATACAAAATGCGTTAACAAGGGGCCCCTCCTTCTCCTCGGCGGTGGGGCCGTGGGAGGTGAGCAGCACGGGGGTGGCGAGCACCTCCGACACCGCCGCCGGCCAGTCGGTGGGCGCCTCGTCCAGCACCGGCCGGGCACGCATCAGCCGGGCGGTGAGCGCGGCCTGCCGCGCCAGGTCCCCGGGTGGGCCGGGCACGAGCCGGTCGGGCCCGTCCGCGTACCGCCGGCACATGCGCAGGCGAGGGCCGGCCAGGTCGAGGTGGGTCAGCGCCAGCCCGTCCACGCCGCCCGCCACGTCGAGTGCGTACCGGTGGGCGACGGCGTCGAAGTGCCCGAACCGGAACCGGCCCTGCCACTCGTTGGTCGGGTTGCGCGGGTCGGTGAACGGCAGCGCCGGGTCCTCGGTGACGAGTGGGCCGGGACCGTGCCGGGTGGTGGTCACCCGCAGCACCCCGAGCCGCTGCGCGGTCCCGGCCATCCCGGCCTCGGCCAGCAGCGTCTCGGCGTTGGCGAACGTCGTGGTGCTCCACGTCGTGTACGGGTGGAAGCCGTGCCACTCGTCCAGCAGTACGCCCTGCGCGCCCTCGAACACGCAGGTGCCGGCGCGCAGCGCCCCGGCGAGCCAGCTCCGGTCGACGATCGCCACCCGGTCGGCGAACGCCGCGTACGCGGGCAGGCAGTCGTCGACCGGCGGCGCGTCCAGCGCCCCCAGCTCGGCGGTGAGCCGGTCGCGCAGCGCGGTGAGCCGGCCTCGCAGCACCGCCGGCCGGCGGCAGTCCTCGATCCGGGGCGCCTCGTCGGGGTGGGCGAGGCCGTACGCGACCGCCTCGCCCACCCCGAGCCCGCAGGAGCCGTGCCGGTCGGCTCCCCGGGCGATCTCCCGGGCCCGGTTGGCGGCCCGGTGGTACGGCGTGGCCAACAACGCCTCCCCGTCCACGGTCAGCCGGTCGAACGCGTCGGGCACGCCGACCGACGCGAGGTGGTCGGCCTCGGCGGCCAGTGCCAGCGGGTCCACCACCACGTGCCGCGCCAGGTGCGTCCGCACGCCGGGACGGAACGTGCCGGCGCCGAACTGCGCGAACGTGTGCGCCCGCCCGTCGCGCAGCACCACGTTGTGCGCCGCCTGCGCGCCGCCGTTGAAGCGGACCACGGTGTGCACCGGCCGGCTCGCGCAGAGCGCGTCGACGACGGTGCCCTTGCCGGCGTCGCCGTAGCCGAGGTCGACCACCAGCACGTGGTTCACAGCCGGGTGACCCCGTTCCCGCCGTCGGTCGGGGCGAACGGCAGCGCCGCGACCGCGCGCCGGCCGCCACCGAGCCCGGCGAGCGCCCGGGAGACGGTCCGGGCGGCGGTCGAGCCGTGCCGGTCCAGGTCGCTGAGCCCGGCGTCCAGGTCGATGGCCTGTTCGCCGAGGCCGACGGTGAGCGCGATGGTCTCGCAGACCGCGTCCAGGTCGTCCAGCTCGACCGCGTTCTGTCCGAGCAGGTCGCGCCAGAAGTCGAGCACCTTGCGGTTGCCGGCGTAGTGGCTGCCGGCCGGGAGCAGGTAGTAGGTGTCCCAGCGCGCGGTCACCTCGTTCACCACCTGCCGGATCGGCAGATCCTCGGCCAGGCCGCCGCCGATCAGCCGGGTCACCTCCCGCGCCTTCACCCGGGGGTACGCCAGCTCGTCGCCGATGATGAACAGGTAGCCGCGTCGGCCCCGCTTCTCCCAGCTGTCGGTGGCCGTGTGCCGGGCCATGAAGTGCAGCGCCAGCTCGTACGACTCCATCATCTGGCCGCCCCCGCCGCCTTCCAGCACGATCCGGCCGAGGTCGTCGTCCATCCGGTTGTCGGACTCGAACTGCCCGATCTGGAGCGGCACCCGGTCGCAGGTGGCGTCGCCGATCGCGCCGAACAGCACCTGCGGGTCGCGGGCGTACCCCTGACGGGTCAGCAGACCGAGCAGCTGCGGCAGCTTGCGTTGGAGCACCCGGGGCACGTGCCCCATCGAGCCGGTGACGTCGAAGAGCACGGCGATCGGCGTCGACTGCGGGTGTTCGGCGGAGTCGCGGCTCTCCCGCGTCGCGTCGCGCGGGTCGAGTGCCGGGTGCACCTGCCGGGCCCCGCTGTCGCTGTAGGAGAACGCGCTCTTGCCGGTCCGGCGCCGGTAACGGTCGGCGGCGTCGTACACGTCGGTGGACCAGATTCCGCTGCCCATGGCAGCCTCCCTAGGGGTTGAGGGTGAAGGGTCGGAAGGTGCGCGGCCCGTAGAGCCGCTCCAGCACCTCGTCGAGTTCGCGGAGCAGCCGCCAGGCGTCGTCCGGCCGGGCGGTCAGCGCGGGTTGCCGGCAGCCGGCCGCGAACGCGCGCAGCTCGCGTGGCGCGCGGTCGGCCATCAGCCAGGTCAGGCAGCGGGCCGCCAGCGCGATGTCGGTGCCGGGGCCGCAGGGCCGCTTCCCGGTGACCTCCGGCGGGTACCAGTCGGCCATGCCGGTGACCAGGGCCGGCACCAGCCCACCGGGCTCGGTGGAGAAGCACCAGTCGACGAGCACCAGGCCGTGCGCGTCCGGCTCGATCAGCACGTTCCGGGGGAGCACCGCACCGTGCACCACGCCGGCGGAGTGGGCCAGGCCGAGCGCGACCAGCAGCCGTCGCCACATCCAGGCCGCGTCGCGCGGGTCGACCCCGTCCGGGTACGCCCGGCGCACGTCCTCCAGGCTGTGCAGCCCGGGGACCGTCTCCAACTCGTTGACAAGCAGTTCCGCGCCGGTCGACGGGTCACGCACCGAATAGGAGTCGACCAGCCGGGGCACGTACGCCAGGTGGCGGGCGTCGCCCCGCGCGGCGATCCGTCGCAGCGCGCGTGCCTCGCGGGCCATCAGGTCGTTGTCGCTCGGATGCTGCGGCGCCTTGAGCTGCCGGTGAGAGGGGAGCCCTGCTCTACCGGAGGCGTCAAGCGGGGGCCCTTCCTTGCGCCTCATCGGATCGTTTCCTCGCGGGCGGGGCGCAGCAGGGCGGGGTGGAGGAGGCGGGCGTCGCCGGGGCGGTAGAGCTTGGCGCGGGGGCCGCCGCGTGCGCCGCCGCGCTCGGTGCTGGCGCCGGTGCTCTCCACGAAGCCCGGCACGGAGAGCACCTTGCGGTGGAAGTTGCCGGCGTGCAGCGGGTGGCCCCAGACCGTCTCGTAGACCGCACGCAGCTCGGTGACGGTGAACTCGGGCGCGAGGAAGCGGGTGGCCAGCGGCGTGTACTCCAGCTTGGACCGGGCCCGCTCCAACCCGTCGTCGATGATCCGGCCGTGGTCGAAGGCGAGCTGCCGGCTGGTCAGCGCCGTCACCGGCAGCCAGACCGCCTCGTCGGCGTCGCTGTCGGCGACCGGGTCGGGCAGGTCGGGTGCGAACGCCAGGTGGGCGACGGAGACCACCCGCATGCGCGGGTCCCGGTCGGGTGCGCCGTAGCTGCCGAGCTGCTCCAGGTGCACCCGGCGCAGCCGTTCGCCGCCGAGCCCGGTCTCCTCGGCCAGCTCGCGTCGCGCGCCGGCGGCCAGGTCCTCGTCGGGGTGGACGAAACCGCCGGGCAGCGCCCAGTGCCCCTCGTACGGCGGCGCGCCCCGGCGGATCAGCAGCAGGTGGAGCGCGTCCTCGCGGATGGTCAGTGCCACCACGTCGACGGTGACCGCGACCGCCGGGTAGTCGCGGGGGTCGTATCCGGCGAGGAAGTCCTGCTCGTTCACGGCACTCACTCTCTCAGGTTGAGAACAACTCAATCTGAGAACAACTTAACGCACGAGAGAGGGGGCCGGCAAGCCCCCCTCTCCTCAGCGGACGGTGCCGACCAGGTGTGGTCGTCCGTCCCGTGCGCCGTGCAGCCCGAAGTCCCAGCCGGCGTCGTCGGCGGCGGCCCGGAACGCCACCGTGGACGGCAGCGGCACCGGCAGCTTGAACGCCACGTCCACGGTGTACGCGTCCGGCAGCCGGGCCTCCAACGCGGCCAGGCAACGGGCCTTGCTCCACATGCCGTGCGCGATCGGGCGCGGAAAGCCGAACAGCCGCGCGCCCAGCTTCGAGGTGTGGATCGGGTTGTGGTCGCCGGAGACCCGCGCGTAGTCCGTGCCCACCCGCGGCGTCACCCGCCACTGCGCGGTGGTGGCCGGCGGCGTCGGGCGGTCACCCCGGTCGCGCCGCGGGCCACCGCCGGCCGCACGCTCCTTCCCGAGGTACGTCGACACACCGCGCCACACCTCCGTGCCGTCGATCGAGCCGACAAGCACCACGTCGAGCTGCCGGCCCCGCTCGTGCGGACGCAGGTTCTCCGCGTACGTGTGGAAGTCGACCGTCTCGCCGACCCGGACCGGTCGGTGCACGGTGATCCGGTTGGCCACGTGCACCACGCCGGTGAGCGGGATCGGGAAGTCGGCGGCGGTCATCAGCCGTAGCGACAGCGGGAACCCCAGCACGTGCAGGTACGTGGCCGGCAACCGGTCAGCCAGCCGGAACCCGCAGACCCGGTCGTACGCGGCCAGGTGCGCCGGATCCACCGGCACCCCGGCGACGGTCAGCTCGACGGCCGGCAGCTCCCGCCCCCGCCGCCCGCCCAGGCCGGGCACCGCCCCCAGCAGCGCCCGCCGGTACAGCCCACCGGCCGCCGGCAGCCGCCCCAGCACCTCCTGACGCCGTCCACCCGGCCCCTCACCGCCTCGTGGATCCCCGGAAGTGCCGTCCACCTCATGATCGCCGGCGCGGGCCAACGCGGCGGCACGGGCCGAGGTGAGGTCCCGGGTGGGGCCCTCGATCAGGTCGGGCAGGGTCAGATCCTCGTGGTCGTGGTCGCGCGGTGCCATCACGCCCCCAGCAGGCTCTGGCCGCAGACCCGGACCACGTTGCCGCTGACCGCGCCGGTCGCCGGCCAGGAGAGCCAGCCGATCGTCTCGGCCACGTCCACCGGCAGGCCGCCCTGGGCCATGCTGTTCATCCGGCGGCCCGCCTCCCGGATGGTCAGCGGGATGCGCGCGGTCAGCCGGGTCTCGATGAACCCGGGCGCGACCGCGTTCAGGCTGATCCCGCGCTCGCGCAGCACCGGGGAGAGCGAGTCGACCAGACCGATCACGCCGGCCTTGCTGGTCGCGTAGTTGGTCTGCCCCCGGTTGCCGGCGATCCCGGCGATCGAGGAGACCGCGACGATCCGCCCGCCGGCCGGGATCAGGTCGCGTTCCAGCAACACATCGTTGATCCGTTCCTGACTGGACAAATTTACGTCGATCACCGAGTCCCAGCGGTCGGCGTCCATCCGGCCGAGCGTCCGGTCCCGGGTGATGCCCGCGTTGTGCACCACCACGTCGACCCGGCCGTGCCGGGACGCCAGGTGCTCGGCCAGCCGGGCCGGCGCGTCCGGCGCGGTCAGGTCGAGCTGCACGGCGCTGCCGCCGACCTCGTTGGCCACCGCGGCCAGCTCGTCCCCGGCCGCCGGCACGTCCAGCGCCACCACCCGGGCGCCGTCGCGGGCCAGCACCTTCGCCAGCGCCGCGCCGATGCCCCGGGCCGCGCCGGTGACCAGCACCACCTGCCCGTCCAGCGGCCGGTCCCAGTCGGCCGGCACGACGGCGGTGCCGACGCCGACCCGGACGACCTGACCCGAGACGTACGCGGAGCGGCCGGAGAGCAGGAAGCGCAGCGTGGACTCCAGGCTCACCGGCGTGCTGGGGTCGCGATGCCGGGTGACGTACACGAGCTGGGCGGTGACGCCCCGGCCGAACTCCTTGCCGATGCTGCGGGTCAGCCCCTCCAGCGCGCGCTGGGCGGTCGCCTTCCGGGGCGAGTCGCACTCCTCCGGGGGCGTGCCCAGCACGATCACCCGACCGCTGGGCAGCAGCGACCGGGCCTGCGGGTGGAAGAAGTCGTAGAGCTGGCGCAGCTCGGTGGAGTCGGTGACGCCGCTGGCGTCGTACACCAGGGCGGCGAACCGGCTGTCGGCGGCGGTGGCGGCCGGGTCGGCCAGCTCGACCCCGGCGGCGGTCAGGCGTTGCCGGACCGGCTCGGTGAGCTGGCCGCCGGTCGAGGAGCCGAGCAGGACCGGCCCGGGGACGAGCGGGTCGCCCGGCGTGTGCCGGCGCAGTCGGGGCGGGTCGGGCAGCCCGAGGCGCTTGACCAGCGCGCGACCGGCCCCCGTCTGGACGAAGCTCGCGTACCTGTCGGTCATGGGCGTAGCCTACTGGTGAGTAGGGTACGGGCAACAGCTTCGAGGAGGCCGATCGTGCAGAGTGTCCGGCGGGTCGCGGTGGTCGGCGGCAACCGCATCCCCTTCGCCCGCTCCAATTCGCGCTACGCGCACGCGTCCAACGCCGACATGCTCGGCGCGGCGCTCGACGGGCTGGTCGCCCGGTTCGGGCTGGCCGGCGAGCGGCTCGGCGAGGTGGCGGCCGGCGCGGTGCTGAAGCACTCCCGGGACTTCAACCTCACCCGCGAGGTGGTGCTCGGCTCCCGGCTCGACCCGCAGACCCCGGCGTACGACGTCCAGCAGGCGTGCGGCACCGGGCTGGAGGCCGCCATCGGTGTCGCCAACAAGATCGCCCTCGGGCAGATCGACGTCGGGGTGGCCGGGGGCGTGGACACCACCTCGGACGCGCCGCTGGCGGTCAACGAGGACCTGCGCCGCACGCTGATCCAGCTCAACTCCGCCCGGACCCTCGGCGAGCGGCTCCGGCTGGCCACGAAGCTGCGCCCGCTCCAGCCGTTCAAGCCGGAGATCCCGCGCAACGCCGAGCCGCGTACCGGACTGTCCATGGGCGAGCACGCCGCCCGGAGCGCGCTGCGCTGGAACATCGACCGGGCCGCCCAGGACGAGCTGGCGCTCCGCTCGCACCAGCGGCTCGCCGCCGCGTACGAGGACGGGTTCTTCGACGACCTGATCACCCCCTACCTGGGGTTGACCCGCGACCAGAACCTCCGCCCGGACACCTCCCTGGAGAAGCTCGGCTCGCTCAAGCCGATCTTCGGCACCACCGGCCCGGACGCCGACCGGGCGACCATGACCGCCGGCAACTCCTCGCCGCTCACCGACGGCGCGTCGACCGTGCTGCTGGCCTCGGAGGAGTGGGCGCGGGCGCACAACCTGCCGGTGCTCGCCTGGTTCGCCTGGTCCGAGACGGCCGCGGTCGACTTCGTGCACGGCGACGAGGGGCTGCTGATGGCCCCCGCGTACGCGGTGCCCCGGATGCTGTCGCGGGCCGGCCTCACGCTCCAGGACTTCGACTTCTACGAGATCCACGAGGCGTTCGCCTCGCAGGTGCTGGCCACCCTGGCCGCCTGGGAGTCGCCGGAGTTCTGCAAGGAACGCCTCGGCCTGGACGCGCCGCTCGGCCCGATCGACCGGGACAGGGTGAACGTCAACGGCTCCTCGCTGGCCGCCGGGCACCCGTTCGCCGCCACCGGTGGCCGGATCGTCGCGTCGCTGGCCAAGCTGCTCGACCGGAAGGGGAGCGGACGCGGCCTGATCTCCATCTGCGCGGCCGGTGGGCAGGGCGTGACCGCGATCCTGGAGCGCTAGCTCGATCAGGTAGCTAAACGGACAAGTCCTCATATTAATACCGAGAACCTCTCAGGATGGATTGTGCTGATCCAGCCCAATTTGGAGGTTCTCGGTGAAAACACGTCATTGGCTGCTCGCTCTCGTCTCCGGGGCGGCATTCGTTCTCGTACCCGGCGCCACCCAACCGGTCGGTGCGGTCGCCGCCACCACGCTCGCCGCCCGGACGGTCGCCCTCGCCCCGGTCGGCGACACGTCCGAACAGCCGCAGCCCCCGCCCACGCCCACGCCCACGCAGAGTCTCTGCCGGCCGGGCACCCCGCCCACCGCGCCGCCGACCACCGAGTTCTACGACAACAACCCGATGCTCGGGCCGGCCACGCTGCCCCTCGCCTCGCCGGTCGGGCCGCTGCTCGCCGGCTACCAGCGGTTCGGGGCGCTGACCGAGAGCCAGTTCCTGGCGCAGTACACCACCGGGACCCCGGCGGCGTACGTCTACCCGCCGGCCAACGGGTTCGTCATCGCCCCCGACGGCCGCCCGATCAAGCAGGCGCAGACGCTGCTGGCCGGCTACCGGCTCGACCGCTTCGGCTTCACCGGTGGCGCGTTCCTCGCCCCGCTCGGCACGCCGTTCAGCTCGCGCGCGCTCACCCCGCAGAGCCTGAACACCCCGGCGAACGCGCCGCTGGCCAACTACCACGTCTACTGCGTGGCCAAGCCGTTCACTGTCGACTCCGGCCCGATCGCGTCCTGGTTCGCCCAGCCCGGGATGGGCACCCAGTTCCAGCTCAACCCCGCGTACCTGCCGCAGGCCGGGGCCATGCTGACGGTGCAGTGGCTGCTCGACAACGGCTTCCTGGTGGAAGAGGATCTGACCGCCGGGGTGTGAGCACAGGCCACGGCCCTGACACGAGACGGGAGGTCGGGCGTGGACCGGCACCAGGTACGCGCCGCGCTGCTGGCGGCCGGGCTGTCCCCGGACGCGTTCGCACTGGAGGGCGTGCACGAACACGTGCCGGTCCCGCCCGACTTCTGGTTCCTGCGCCGGGCCCGCGCCGGCGGCTGGGAGATCGGCGCCTACGAGCGTGGGACGTACGACGTCCGGCAGCGCTTCGACACCGAGGAGGAGGCGGGCGACGGGCTCTGGCGCGCGCTCACCGGCCGTCCGTCTCCGCGCTGACCACAGGCGGGACGAGCCGGACGGTGGCACCCCCGGGCAGACCGACCGAAGGCCCGACGTGCCACTCGTCGAAGCCCTGGAAACCGAGTTCTTCGAGCCGCCGCGACACCTGCGCCGGGCTGAGCCCGGTGATGTCGGAGCCGAGTACGAGGCGTTCGAGGGTGAGCGGCTCAGCCGGATCCGTCCAGGGAGCGTGACCGTCGAGGGACCGGCTGACGAGCACCGGGTCGTCAGCCGAGACGTACTCCGGCAAGGCGTGCTGGGATGTCGCGTGGCCGAGAGCCCGGAGTCGTTCCGCGACCCCGGCCGGGCTGAGGCCGGTGCGGTGCGCCGCGGCGACGAGGTGGCCGACCGGTACCTCCTCATCCGCGTCGAGCCAGGGCGGCTCACTGTCCAGTTGCACGCTGAGAAGGATCAGGTCAGCCGACGTGACGTCGTCGGGCGGCAGGTCCGGCCGGGTGGTGAGGCCGAAGCCCTGGAGTCGTTCGTGCACCTGGGCGTGGGTGAGCCCGGTGCGTCTCGCACCGAGCAGGACGTGGCCCGGAGGAACGGTCCTCGTCCCGTCCAGCCAGGGCTTGTCTCCGTCCAGGTCGCGGCTGAGCAGGCCGACGTCCGTGAAGGTGACGGCGGTCGGGAGCACCACCGCCGGAATGGTGAAGCCGTACTCCGCGAGCCGCGACGCCACCTCGGCGGGAGTCACGTCGAGTCGAGTCGCCGCGGCGGCGAGGTGGGAGGACAGGACGGTGACGTCCGGGTCCAACCACGGGTGCCGTCCGTCGAGATCCTTACTGAGGAGCATGAGATCGTTCTCGGCGGCGGCGTCGGGAAAGTGTTGTCCGACGAGCCGGTAACCGAGTTGCTGTAGCCGTTCGGCGGCCCGGCGCGGGCTCAGATCGCTGCGCGCGGCCGCTTCGACCACCGCGTGCGGAGGCAACGACTCTGACGCGTCCAGCACCGCGGCCACCCCCGGAGCGCCGTACCGGGGCCCCCGGGGGACGACGCGGTCGGATGGCATGGGGGGCGGGGCACTCGGCAGGTCGTCGGTGTCCCAGACCAGCTTTATCTCCACCTCGGCAGGTAGGCCCCCGGGTGGTGGGACCACCGCGACGTATCCGAGCCGAAGTAGCCGGGCGACGACCTCCTCCGCCGGGATTCCGGCCACGAACGCGGCGACGACGACATGCCCGCCGGAGACGGCCTGGTCGGGCGGGAGCCACGGCCGCTGGCCGTTCATCCGGAGGCTCGCGACAACGTAGTCGACCGGGTCCAGATCGCCGGTCGGAGTGTCACGTACGGTGAAGCCGAGCTGACGGAGCCGATCGGCGGCCACGTCGGCGGCGATGCCCGCCTCCACCGCCGCTGTCATCACGTGCGGGACCGCCACCTCGTCGGCCTGGTCCAACCACGGCTCCCGCCCGTCGAGGTCCCGGCTGAGCAGCAGCCGATCGATCGGGCTCGACAGATCTGGCAGATCGTGCCGGGGCGCCGGAAAACCCAGCTCGACAAGTCGTTCGACAACCGCCGGGAGGGACGGGCCGGGATTGGCGGCCCCCTCGATCAGGTGACCGATCGGGAGTGGCTGGACCGTATCGAGCGAGCGTCTGTTGCCGTCGACGCGGGTGAGCAGGGAGTCGCTCGGTCTCGCCCGGACGATCCCGCCGTGAGTCACCGTCAGCTCGGGGCCGTAACGGCCGGCGGCGACCCATGCGACCAGGCGCCAGATTCCGTCCGGCTGGATCAGTTCGGTGATCTCCGCGGCTACTCGCTCCCCTCCGGGGCGGGCTGTTGCCGGGTTGAGGCGGAACACCAGCACCCCAGCGTCGGGCGGATAGCAACCGACGGTGAGGAGCTCGTCCTCCAGAGGGCTTCCGGGCCAGGACGTCCGACCCGCCCGAAGCGCCAACTCGAACACCGCATCCGCCACCAGCGGTACGCGCGTGGTGAGTTCCGAGAGCCAGGAGTGGTTGAAGAGTGGACTGTCGGCGGCACCTGCGGCTTCGGCTGCCTTCTCCAGGAGTTCGGTCACCTGCTGCGACTCGTCGTCCAACAGTTGCGTCCGGTTGACCGACAGCCGTGGCGCGCGTGTGCCGTGCAGGTTGACCACGGCGGTGATGTCCGATGCCTGGACCCAGATGCCGTCCACCAGGACGGCGCCGGAGCGATTGCACCACCACACCGGATGGGCCTCCGAGCCGATCACGACCCGGTCCCAGCCTGGCAGTACGTGGACGTCTTCTCTCGACTCCAGCGGGTCGGCGGTACCCAACGGGGCGATCGGCGACAGCCGGCGCGGTTCCCACAGCATGACCTCACCGTCGTGCGTCACGGTGGTCCGGAACTCCGCCACCCAAAGGAGTCGACGAAGGAAATCCGCGCTGGAGAGATCTTCGGTGTCGCTCCGGAGATAGAGCCGGACCCTCGTACCGGCATCCTGTCCCAGCCCGGTCTCCCGGATCCGGAACAGGTTGCCCGGTCCGGCGATGGACACCCAGAGGCGGTTGCCCGGGCGGCCCTCCTGGCCGAATCGGCAGGTCTCCACGGTGATCTCGTCGGCGAGCATGAAGTAGCTCAGCACGCCCACCCCGAAGCGGCTGTTCGGGAAGAACTCGACGGGCGGCTCCAGGCGTGCCCACCGCGACTGTTCCTCGACGAACTCGGACGTCTCGACGAAGCGGGTCCCGGCCTGCGAGAACACGTTGGTCAGCTCGCGGACCCCCATGCCCACGCCGTTGTCCGTGCACTCCAGGTAGGCGCGGCCCTGCTCGTCCCGGCCCTGGACGAAGTCGATCCGGCCCTCCCACGGGAGGACGGCCCCGTCGGTACGCCCGAGGTACTCGTTCCGGGCGGCTCGGTAGCGGCACGCGTCGAGCGCGTTCTGGTACAGCTCCCGGATGGCCAGGAGCGGATCGCCGTAGAGTTGCTCACCCATCAGCAGTTCCTGGATGCGGTCCTCGGCGAGGTGGAACCGCACCCCGGCGGACTGGTAGGCCCGCCCCTCCGGCCCCTCGCTCGGGCGGACCTGATCCGCCGAGGCGTGTGCCGGCAGGGCCGAGAGCGGGTGGAGGTGGGTGTCCTCGGCGGCGGCGTCCTGGATCTCGACCAGGAGCGTGTCGAAGAACTCGACGTGGGCCCGCAGGGCGATCTCGATGGCCGGGTGGGCGCAGGTGGTGCGCAGTACCCGCACCGGCCCGCGGGATTCCCACTCCACTGCGTCGATGGAGGCGTGCAGTTCGTCAGGTGACACCGGGTCGCTGATCCCCATGTGCTCGACGACCACCTCGGGCAGCGCGGGGGCCTCGATGGCCATGGCCCGCCCCGCGGCCAGCAGGTAGGCGACCAGACGTTCCCGTACCGGTTGTTCCTCGGCGGTCCCCGCGCCGACCGTGCGGCGGCTACGGAGCCGTCCGGGCCGGTCGGTACGGGTGAGGAAGCCCGGACCGCCGCGCAGGCTCCGGATCAGCTCGATCACCCGGGGTTTCTCGAAGACCCGCGCGGACAGGTGCAGTGACGCGACGCCGAGCGGAATCAACTCGGCGACGTCGTCGTCGGACGACCGGGTCAGGGACTGCCGTGCGATCCAGCGGTGCAACAGCCACCAGCCGATCTGCCCGGCGACGTCCGGGTGCTGCGCCTGGCCGTTCAGGCGGCGCCACAACCGCGGAAAGCTCTGTGCGAAGCGCCGGTAGGAGTCACTGTCGGGATCGGGCTGCTCGGGCGCGGGCCAGGTGGCCGGATCGACGTGGGCGGCTCGGGCGGCACGCAGCGCCCACCACGTGTCGTACAGGTAGGGGCCGGCGACCAGCAGCGCGGCCTCGGCCGCGGAGAGGTGCAGCTCGTCGGCGGAGGTCGCGCCGGGGTAGGCGAGGAGGTTCGTCAGGAACTCGACCCGACGACTGATGCGGGTGGCGAGGTCCGGCTCGTGCCACGGATCGTGCGTCAGCGCCCGGGCGGCGTCCCGGCGCAGGCGTACCACGTGCTCGACCAGGCTGACGGTGGAGGCGCGAAGCTCCTCGTTGACCAGCGACGGCGTGACCAGTTCCCAGGCCCGGTGGGACTGCGCCTGGGCCACCCAGCCGAACGACCGTTGCGTCGCCCGACGCGACGACAGCGGGAAGGGGGTGATCTCCGCACCGTCCGGATGGACCA
This sequence comes from Micromonospora sp. NPDC051141, assembly GCF_044455765.1. Lineage (NCBI taxonomy): Bacteria > Bacillati > Actinomycetota > Actinomycetes > Micromonosporales > Micromonosporaceae > Micromonospora > Micromonospora sp. NPDC051141. The sequence goes on along the minus strand of NZ_JBITFD010000004.1, from coordinate 198,846 downwards.
GGGCGGTCTGGGGCCGCCGGTCGTGGACAGCCGCCAACTCCCGCATCTGCTCGTTGACCGCGGTGACGAGATCGTCGAGTGTCCGGCCGGCCTGACCGTTGACCAGGATCTGCTGGAGAGCCCGGGAGAAGATGCTGAAGGAATCTCCGGTACCGGGAACGAACTGTGCCTTCTCCCCGGGTCCGCAGGCGAACAGGAAGGCGACGCGCTGCCGCGCCACGTGGCTGATCCGTCCGGTGCTCCACCGCCGTAGTTCAAGCGCCATGGACTCCTGGTCGAATCCCTCGCGGCAGGCGTCCACCACGAAGACGACCTGCCCGGCCCGGCTCCGTTCGAGTGCACCCGCCCAATAGTTGAGGGGCACCATCGACTCGGTGAGCGGGATGCGCAGATCCGCCTCGGACGGCACCAGGTAGTCGATGCCGTCCGTGTGGGCGCCGTGCCCGCTGAGGTAGATCAGCAGGTTGTCGTGCGGCCGGGCGTCGTCCAGGAACTGCGTGACCTCGGCGCAGATCTTCGGCCGGCTGAGCCGGCCACCGTCGAGCGTTCGGACGCGGTATCCGGTCTCCTCCAGGGCCACGCTCAGCGCACCGATGTCGTTCGGGACGAAGGGCAGCGGCACGATCTGCGGGTCGTCGTACTCCGCGACGCCGAGCAGGAGAGCGCGGAAGGCGGCCACGACGGCTACTCCCGGAACGTCAGCGTGACCGTGCCCTTGGAGCCGATCTCGGTGGTGCCGACCAGGTTCAGGCCGCCCTTGGCGGACACCTCGAAGCTGAACTGCGCCTCGGCGAGCCGGAGCCGCCCGGTCTCCTCGGTCACCTCGTCGAAGACCGTGCGCAGCGCGGCCACGGTGTGCCGGACGCTCTCCCGGAGCACGGCGATCGGGATGTTCCTGACGGCCACCTCGCGTTCGCCCCTGCGGAACAGCCCCATGGTGTCCGGGTCGTCCGACACGTCCACGGACACCAGAAAGGGCAGAGTGTCGACATCGGTTACGGGTTGGGACATCGGGGACGCCTTCCCGGATCGAGGATCATTGACGGAGGGCGGACAGCATATCCGTGGAATTCGCGCCGGAGCGTGACTGTCGCATCGTCGACATCCCGTCGGAACGGCCGCCGGGACCGGCCTGGTGGCCGGCCTTCCGGGGCGTACGAAAGAATGCGGTACGTGACGACGATCCCGAACGTGCTCGCCAACCGTTACGCCTCGCCGGAGCTGGTCGCCCTCTGGTCGCCGGAGGAGAAGGTCCGGATGGAGCGCCGGCTCTGGCTGGCGGTGCTCCGGGCCCAGCGGGATCTCGGCGTGCCGGTGCCGGACGGGGTGGTCGAGGCGTACGAGCGGGTGGTCGACGACGTCGACCTGGCCTCGATCGCCGCTCGCGAGCGGGTCACCCGGCACGACGTGAAGGCCCGGATCGAGGAGTTCAGCGCGCTCGCCGGGCACGAGCACGTGCACAAGGGGATGACCTCCCGGGACCTCACCGAGAATGTCGAGCAGCTCCAGATCCGGGCGTCGCTGGAGCTGATCCGGGACCGGTTGGTCGCCACGCTGACGCGACTGGCCTGGCACGCGGGTGAATACTCCGGGCTGGTGATGACCGGCCGGTCGCACAACGTCGCCGCCCAGGCCACCACGTTGGGCAAGCGCTTCGCGTCCGCCGCGGAGGAGCTGCTGATCGCGTACGAGCGGTTGACGGACCTGATCGACCGCTATCCGTTGCGCGGGATCAAGGGGCCGGTGGGCACGGCCGCCGACCAGCTCGACCTCTTCGACGGCGACGCCGACAAGGTGGCCGAGTTGGAGCGCCGGGTGGCCGGGCACCTGGGGTTCGCCCGGGTGCTGGACAGCGTCGGGCAGGTCTACCCGCGTTCGCTGGACTTCGACGTGCTCTCCGCGCTGGCGCAGGTGGCCGCCGCGCCGTCGTCGCTGGCCACCACGATCCGGCTGATGGTCGGGCAGGAGCTGGTCACCGAGGGCTTCAAGCCGGGGCAGGTCGGCTCCAGCGCGATGCCGCACAAGATGAACACCCGCTCCTCGGAGCGGGTGAACGGCTTCGCGGTGATCATCCGGGGTTACCTGTCGATGGTCGGCGAGCTGGCCGGTGACCAGTGGAACGAGGGGGACGTCTCCTGTTCCGTGGTGCGGCGGGTGGCGCTGCCGGACGCGTTCTTCGCCGCCGACGGCCTGTTCCAGACGTTCCTGACCGTGCTGGACGAGTTCGGCCCGTACCCGGCGGTGATCAACCGGGAGCTGGAGCGCTTCCTGCCGTTCCTGGCCACCACCAAGATCCTGGTCGCCGCCGTGCGTCGGGGCGTCGGTCGGGAGGTCGCCCACGAGGTGATCAAGGAGCACGCGGTGGCCGTGGCGCTGGCCATGCGGGAGCAGGGCGCGGCGGGGAACGACCTGTTCGACCGTCTGGCCGCCGATGGCCGCCTGAACCTGACCCGCGCGGACATCGACGCGCTGGTCGCCGACCGCAACACCTTCACCGGCGCCGCCGAGACCCAGGTGTCCCACCTGGTGGCCCGCGTCACCAAGATCGTCCAGTCCCACCCCGAGGCCGCCGCCTACTCCCCACCCCCCATCCTCTGACCGACCTTTTCTGGTGCCCGCTGAGCTAGTGCCCGCTGAGCTAGTGCCCGCTGATTCACGGAAAGAGTGGCTGTTTCGCGCTCGATAGCCGCACTTTCCGTGAATCAGCGGCGACAAGGCTGCGGCGAGGCGGCGGCGAGACGGCGGGGAGACGGCGGCGAGGCGGCGGGGAGACGCGGGGGTCAGGGGCCGGTGGGGGTTTCGGCGGCCGTCGAGAGGTTGGGGGCGCTGGCCGGTTCGGCGATGCCGCCGGGGGCGCTGGCGATCTCCGGGTCGTGGGCCGTCTCGGCGGCGATCATCGGCTGGTCGGGCGGCATGACGTCGGGCATCTTCGGCGCGACGATCACCGCGGTGCCGTAGGCGCAGATCTCCATCCACATCTCGCCGCAGTCGCGGCTGTCGAAACGCATCCCGATCACCGCGTTCGCGCCGAGCCGCTGGGCCTCCTCACCCAGTCGGGCCACCGAGTCGGTCCGCCACCGGGTGAGGTTGTCCGGGGCCATCGGGTCGTAGGCGCCACCGCGCAGATTCTTGACCCCCTCGCGGTACGGGTTGCGGGTCCTCGCCATCGAGGAGACCACTTCGCCGAGGATCTGGCGGATCTCGTAGCCGGGCAGTTGATCCGTCGTCACGACCAGCACGGTTTCGATGCTGTCAGCCGCCGGCGGAGCCGTTCGGGTGCCGTGGGCACCCGATCGGATGCTGCAAAACGGCGCGGCGCGGACGGTCGGGCGGGTCCCGGCCATCCGCGCCGCTTCGGCATCAACCGTCAGACACCGGCCACGGAGGTGATCCAGGACCGGTTGTACGCGACGCTGCCGTAGTTCTGGATGCTGGAGCCGTCGGCGGTGGAGGCCACGCCCACCTGCCGGCCGTTGTAGAACTGCGGGCCGCCCGAGTCGCCCCGCCACGCGTTGCCGTTGATCCGGGTGCTCCGGATCGCCTGGCCGCCGTACGCGTCGGTGACGTTGGTGCTGGTCACCTGGACGTTGGCGGTCTTGAGCTGGGGCGACGCGCCGCAGCCGCTGTAGCAGGTCATGCCCCAGCCGTAGATCGAGTTGGTGGAGCCGACCGGCGGGTTGCTGCTGGCCAGCGACACGGCGGAGGTGCTGACCGTGCTGGAGAGCCGGAGCAGGGCCAGGTCGTAGCGGGTGTAGGAGGCGCTCACGCTGCGGGTGACGCCGCCCGAGGCGTAGTAGACGCTGCCGACCCGTACCGACATGGTGCCGCTGACGCAGTGTCGGGCGGTGAGCACCCACTGGGACGCGATCACGCTGCCGGAGCAGGTGAACGAGCCGTTGCTGAAGACGGCCGCGGCCCACGGCGCGGACGAGACGGTGTTGCCGCCGATGATCGGCTGCGGACCGGCCGGTGCGGCGCCGGCGCCGGATGCGGTGGCCAGCACGCCGGCGAGCGCGGTGGTCAGCACGGCGAGCAGGGGACGGAGGCGCATGTCGGGGCTCCTTCTGCGCGACGCCCGGGATCCCCGGGCGCGGATCGGTGCCCGCCGGGCGGGGTGGGCCGGCGGGAGACATCGATCACTCACATCGACATCTGACGATGCATGCTACGGCCGGGGCGAGTCCCGTCACAAGACATGAATCGGATTGACTCGATGTCTCGGGGTGTGTCGGCGGGTGTGTCGGCCCGCTGTCGGAAGTCAGCCCCATCCGCCCGGCGATGGGACGTGAAACGCCTGGTGAGAGCCGTTGCCCCGGCCTCTGGACGGAGGCGCTGCGCAACGAATACGTATCGACGCCGCAACGAACGCGCAACGGTCTCCCGGGTCCCGCCGTCCACTGTTCGAACTGGCCCCGGCCGGTGCGGGTCGGGCGGTATCTGCCAGGTAGGCTGGCTGCGCTCGGCCGTTTGTGGGCCGGCACCCAACTGCGTACACAGTCAGGAGTGCCCAGTGCCTCGCGTCGTCGTCGACGTCATGCTCAAGCCCGAGATCCTCGATCCACAGGGCCAGGCCGTCGCAAACGCACTGCCCCGGCTCGGCGTCGGTGACGTCGCCTCGGTCCGGATCGGCAGGCGGATCGAGATCGAGTTCACCGGCGAACCGGACCTGGACCGGGCCCGCGAGATCGCCGACAAGCTGCTCGCCAACCCGGTCATCGAGGACTTCACGGTCCGCGTGGTCGAGGCCGACGAGACCGCGGGCGCGCACTCGTGACCGCCCGGGTCGGTGTGGTGACCTTCCCCGGCTCGCTCGACGACGGGGACGCGGCCCGGGCCGTCCGGATCGCCGGCGCCGAGCCGGTCCGGCTCTGGCACGGCGACCCGGACCTGCACGGCGTGGACGCCGTCGTCCTGCCCGGTGGCTTCTCCTACGGCGACTACCTGCGCTGCGGCGCCATCGCCCGGTTCGCGCCGGTGATGGAGACGATCGTGGACGCCGCCCGCGGCGGCCTGCCGGTGCTCGGCATCTGCAACGGCTTCCAGATCCTCTGCGAGGCGCATCTGTTGCCCGGGGCGCTCACCCGCAACCAGCACCTGCACTTCCGCAACCGGGACCAGGTCCTCCGGATCGAGGCCACCGGCACCGCCTGGACCAACACGTTCCAGCCGGGCCAGGAGGTGCTCATCCCGGTCAAGAACGGCGAGGGCTGCTACGTCGCCGACGCCGCCACGCTGGACCGGCTGGAGGCCGAGGGCCGCGTCGTGGCCCGGTACGTCGGTGGCAACCCCAACGGATCACAGCGCGACATCGCCGCGATCACCAACGAGGCCGGCAACGTCGTCGGCATCATGCCGCACCCCGAGCACGCGGTGGAGGCGCTCACCGGCCCCTCCCTGGACGGCCTCGGCTTCTTCACCTCGGTGCTCAAGCACCTGGTGGGAGCCCCGGCGTGACCATCGGTCGGCTCACCCGCCGTCCCGACGGCGAGCGCAGCAAGGAGACGTCATGACCACCCATCCGGATCCGGGCCTGCGGGCGCCGCAGGGCGTGTCGCCGCAGGCCGGCCCGACCGACGACTGGGCGCCGGGCGTGGACACCGTGCCGCGGGCCGCCGGCACGCCGGAGGAGCTTCAGCCGTACGCCGAACTCGGCCTGCGCGACGACGAGTACGACCGGATCCGGCAGATCCTCGGCCGCCGGCCGACCCAGGCCGAGCTGGCCATGTACTCGATCATGTGGAGCGAGCACTGCTCCTACAAGTCGAGCAAGGTGCACCTGCGTCAGTTCGGGGAGAAGGCGCCGCCGAGCGACCGGCTGCTCGCCGGCATCGGGGAGAACGCCGGCGTGGTCCGGGTCTCCGACGAACTGGCGGTGACCTTCAAGGTCGAGTCGCACAACCACCCGAGCTTCGTCGAGCCGTACCAGGGCGCGGCGACCGGTGTCGGCGGCATCGTCCGCGACATCCTCGCCATGGGCGCCCGCCCGGTGGCCGTGATGGACCCGCTGCGCTTCGGCGCGGCCGACCACCCGGACACCGCCCGTGTGCTGCCCGGCGTGGTGGCCGGCGTCGGCGGCTACGGCAACTGCCTCGGCCTGCCCAACATCGGCGGCGAGGTGGTCTTCGACCCCTGCTACCAGGGCAACCCGCTGGTCAACGCGCTGTGCCTGGGCGTGCTGCCGGTCGACCGGCTCCAGAAGAAGGACGCCACCGGCCCCGGCAACGTGGTGGTGCTGATGGGCGCCCGGACCGGCCGCGACGGCATCGGCGGCGTGTCGGTGCTGGCCAGCGCCACCTTCGACGAGGGCAGCGAGCAGCGCCGCCCGTCCGTGCAGGTGGGCGACCCGTTCATGGAGAAGCTGCTCATCGAGGCGTGCCTGGAGCTGTACGACGCCGAACTGGTCGTCGGCATCCAGGACCTCGGCGGCGCCGGCCTGACCTGCGCGCTGACCGAGACCGCCGCCTCCGCCGGCACCGGCATGCGGGTGTGGCTGGAGCGGGTGCCGCTGCGCGAGCCCTCGATGGAGCCGCACGAGATCCTGGCCAGCGAGTCCCAGGAGCGGATGCTGCTGGTCGTGACGCCGGAGAAGCTGGAGGCGGTGCTCAAGACCGCCGAGAAGTGGGGCGTCTGGGCCACCGCCATCGGCGAGGTCACCCCGCCGTCGCCGGACGGCCGGCCGGGCCGACTGGTCATCACCTGGCGCGACCAGCTCGTGGTGGACGTGCCGCCGGGCTCGCTCGTCGACGACGGGCCGGTCTACGCCCGCCCGATGCGGGAGCCGGCCGACCTGATCCTGCTCCAGGCCGACCGGGCCGAGACGCTGCCCCGCCCGAGCACCCCGGACGCGCTCCGGGAGACCGTGCTGCGCATGATCGCGTCGCCCAACCTGGCCGACAAGACCTGGGTGACCGAGCAGTACGACAGGTACGTGCTCGGCAACACCGTGCTCGCCCAGCCGGAGGACTCCGGCGTGATCCGGATCGACGAGCGCAGCGGCCTCGGTGTCGCGCTCTCCGTCGACGGCAACGGCCGGTACGCGCGCCTCGACCCGTACCACGGGACGAAGCTGGCGCTGGCCGAGGCGTACCGGAACGTGGCGGTGACCGGCGCGAAGCCGATCGCGGTGACCAACTGCCTCAACTTCGGCTCGCCGGAGGACCCGGGCGTGATGTGGCAGTTCGCCGAGGCCGTACGCGGCCTGGCGGACGGCTGCCTGGAGCTGGGCATCCCGGTGACCGGCGGCAACGTCAGCTTCTACAACCAGACCGGCGCGGCGGCCATCCACCCGACCCCGGTGGTCGGCGTGCTGGGCATCCTCGACGACGTCGCCGCGCGGGTGCCGATGGGCTTCGTGCCGCGGCCGGCCGGCGACCACGACCAGCTCTTCCTCCTGGGCGAGACGCACGTCGAGCTGTCCGGCTCGGAGTGGGCCTGGGTGACCCACGAGCACCTGGGCGGCATCCCGCCGCAGGTGGACCTGGCCCGCGAGCGGCAGCTCGGCGAGCTGCTGGCCGAGGCGGCCCGGGTGGGGCACGTCAGCTCGGCGCACGACCTCTCCGACGGCGGCCTGGCGCAGAGCCTGGTCGAGTCCAGCCTGCGTCGCGGCGTCGGCGCCCGGGTCACCCTGCCGGAGCACTTCGCCGACGGCTCGATGCCGTTCGTGTTCCTGTTCAGCGAGTCCGCCGGCCGGGTGCTGGTGTCGGTGCCGCGCGGGCACGAGAAGGCGTTCACCGCCCTCTGCGCCGAGCGCGGGGTGCCGTGGGAGTACATCGGCGTGACCGACCCGGCCGGGGGCGCGCTGGAGGTGCGCGGCCAGTTCCGGATCGGCCTGGACGAGTTGCGTGAGGCGCACGGCGCGACGCTGCCGCGCCTGTTCGGTGACGCCGAGGCGCCGCGCGTCGAGGTGGCGGCGACCCGTACCGGCACCACCACCGTGCTGCCGGCGACCGCCGAGCAGCCGGTGGGGGTGGATCCGGCCCGGGTCGACGCGGAGCCCATCGCCCGGACGACCCCGGACGCGGAAGCGCCGGCACCGTCGGGCGGCCCGACGCGGGCGGACGCGGGCACCGGGTCCGCCCCGGCCCGGGAGGGCTCGCCCGAGGCCGGAGCCGGCTCGCCCGAGGCCGGGGACGCGCCGACCGGTCCGACCGGTCGGACCGGTCCGACCGCGACAGCGGCCGGCACCGACTCCGCCGACCCGTCGCGGGGCGACACCGGCTCGCTTCCGGCGCGGGCCGGGGCGCAGTCCGGCGGGTCCGCTCCGGCGCGCGTCGACGACGAGCCGGCCGGGCCGGCCACGGCACGGGCAGAGGCGTCCCCGGCGGAGGTCACCGGGCCGCCGTCCGACTCCACCCCGGGCGATGCCCGCCCGGCTTCCGGTGAGCCGGATCAGCGCTGAGGTCACGAGCGTGGGCGTCTTCACGCAGCCCGGTGCCGGTGCCCGGTTCGACTGGGGCCTGACCGGAGCGGCGGAACTCGGCCGGGTCTGTGCCGTCCTGGTGGTGGTGGACGTCCTGTCGTTCACCACCGCCGTGGAGGTGGCGGTGAGCCGGGGCTCACGGGTGCACCCGTTCCCGTGGGGCGAGCAGGCGGCCGAGTACGCCCGCCGGGTCGGCGCCGTCGCCGCGGTGGGTCGCCGGCAGACGACCCCGGAGCATCCGTGGTCGCTCTCCCCGGCGGCGCTGCGGACCGCACCCGTGGTCGCCGACCTGGTGCTGCCGTCGCCCAACGGTTCGGCGATCAGCGCCGCGGCGAGCGCCACCGGGATGCCGGTGGTGGCGGCGTGCCTGCGTAACGCACGCGCCGTCGGGCGATGGCTCCGCCACCAGGGGTACGGCACGAACGATGCCGCCGTGGGCGTGGTGGCCGCCGGTGAGCGCTGGCCGGACGGGTCGCTGCGCCCCAGCGTGGAGGACCAGCTCGGGGCCGCCTGCGTGCTGGACGCCCTGGCCGGCGTGGCGGGTGGCCTCTCGGTGGAGGCGGCCATGGCGCTGGCGGCACTCGCCAGCACGCCCGACGTGCCGGCGGCGGTGCGGGGTTGCGTCTCCGGCCGGGAGCTGGCCGAGGGCGGGTTCGCCGAGGATGTCGAGGTCGCCGCCGAGATCGGTGTCTCCGACGTGGTGCCGGTGCTCCGCCAGGGGTATTTCGCCCCCGCCTGACGGTTTCCTCGCCTTCGGCGACTGAAGATCTTGGTACGAGGCCGCCCCCGTAGGGGCCGTGCCGTACCAAGATCTTGGGCCGATGGACCGGTGCTCTGGTGACCTGACGAGCGTGGCCGCCCGGCGGGTGCCGGACGGCCACGGGTGGCGCGAAGAACGCGGGTCAGTCGTCCAGCCAGTCGAGGCGTCGCCCGCCCCGATCCGGTGTACCGTCCGCCCGCCCCCGACCGGACTGCGCCGAATCGTCGGGGTAGCCGGCCTGGTTGTCGTAGCCGGGACCGCGCTGCTGCGGCGGCTCCTGACCGTATCCGCCCTGCTGGCCGTACCCGCCGCGCTGGTCGTACCCACCCTGCTGGTCGTAGCCGCCCGGCTGGTGACCGCCGTCGTAACCACCGGAGGCGTTGCCGTAGGCCGCGCCGGCCTGGCCGCCGTCGTAGCCGCCCGGCTGCCGGCCGTCGTAGCCGCCACCCTGGTGGCTGCCGTAGCCGCCGGTCGGGGCGTCGCCGTAGCCGCCCTGCTGCCGGCCGCCGTCGTAACCGCCGGTGGGCGCGTCGCCGTAACCGCTGGCCGGCCGGCTGTCGCCGTAGCCCGGGGCGTTGTCGTAGCCGCCGTTGGGGGCGTTGTCGTAGCCGCCCTGCTGCCGGCCGCCGTCATAGCCGCCGGTGGGCGCGTCGCCGTAACCGCCACCCGGCCGGCTGTCGCCGTAGCCGGGGGCGTCGCCGTAACCGCCCTGCTGCCGGCCGCCGTCGTAGCCACCGGCAGGGTTGCCGTCGTAGCCACCGCCCGAGGCGGCTCCGTAGCCGGCCCCGGCACCGTAGCCGTCGGCCTGCTCCGCACCCCGGCCGTACTGACCCGGGCCGGACTGGTCGTAGCCCCGACCCTGCTCCGGCTGGTAGGTGCTGGTCGGATACGGGTCGGCTGCCGGCGCGTACTGGGTGCTGTCGCCCGTGTAGCGGCCGGTGGGCTCGTCGAAACGTTCGCCTGCGTACCCGCCGCCGCCCTGGGCCGCGCCGTAGCCGGCCGCCCCGGCAGCACCGGCCGCGTAGTCGGGGCTGCCGTAGCCGGCACCGGAGGACGGGCCGTTGCCGTAGCCGCCGCCCGACGAGGGCGCGTTGCCGTAGCCGTTGCCGGCGCCCGAGGAGGGGGCGTTGCCGTAGCCGTAGCCGCCCTGACCGGGGGCGTCGTCGCCGTAGCCGTAGCCGGCCTGTCCCGCCCCGACGCCGTACGCGGGCCCGGGGGGCGCACCGTACGGGTCCGGCGGGACGTCGTCCACCACCGGGCGCTGGAGCATGGTCGGCGCCTCGCTCATCGCGGCGCCCCCGACCATGGTCGGGGCCGGACCGGCGCCCATGCCGTTGACCACCCGGGTCTGGTCGTCCACGCCCCGGTAGGCGCCGTGGGCCGCGGGGATCGCGCCCGCCGCGGCACCGCCGCCGGGCCCACCCGGACCGGCCGGTCCGTCGGGACCGTCGCCGTCGCCCTCGTCGTTCTTGCGGCGCATGTAGAGCAGCACGATGGTGCCCACGCCGACGGCGACGAAGAGGCCGCCCAGCAGGATGAGCAGCCAGTTGCCGAAGCCGCCGGAGTCCTCGGCGGCGGTCGGCTGCTGGGCGGCCGGGGCCTCGGTGGCCGGGCCCTCGGTGACCTCCTCCTCGGTGGCCTCCTCCGACGGCGGGGCGGACTCGCTGGCCGACGGCGTCGCGCTCGGGCTCGCCGACGCCTTGAGCGCCACCCCGATCCGGATGCCGGTCACGGACTGGCCGGCGGCGGCGTTGATCGACTTGGCGCTGGGGGTCGCACCGTCCGCGGACGCGCCCAGGTCGATCCGGCCCGGCGCGATCGGGTTGTCGGCGGACCCGCTGAAGGTGAAGTTGCCGCTGCCGTTCGTGTTCGTCCGGCGCTCCTTGCCGGCGCTGTCGCGCAGCATGACGAGTGCGCCGGAGATCGGCTCACCGTTGGAGTCGACCACCTTGCCGGAGACCGTCTTGACGGTCTGCGGCTGCTGCGGCGGCGGCGCGGCCTTGCCCTTGACGGTGAGGTTGAAGGTGCCGGTCGCCGGGTCCGACTTGTCCGGCTGGACCTGCACGGTCACCGAGCCGTTGGCGTCCCCGGCGTTGTCGTTCGCGCGGATGGTGAGCAGCTGCGTCTTGGGCATCGGGTTGCCCGGCGCGAAGTTGACCTGGCCGCAGCCGGAGACGCAACTGACGCCGGAGGGCAGGCCGGTGATGCCGATCTGCGCGTTCTGGTCGCCCTCGCCGGGGGTGACCCGGACGGTCACTGTGGTGTCGCTGCCGGCGTTGACCGTGACCGAGCCCGGCGAGACGCTGACGTCGGCCGCGAGGGCGGGTGTGGCGGGGACGGTGAGCAGGGCGCCGAAGATCAGCGCTACGACCACACCGGCCCGATGCTGCCAGGCACGTCGGTGTGTGGACACGTCCACCGCCTTCCGGGTCTGATCTTCCCGCCGGCCGGTCCGGCCGGGTTGATCACTCACGGTACGAATTACGCCGTCGGCAACTATGCCTTGTCTGACCGGATCATCTCTACCCAGGGCCGGCGTCGGGCCGCCTTCTGCCGGGTCGTATCGTCCCGTCGTGTCCTCTCCGCACGCTTATTCCGACTCGGTGCGCACCGCTCTGGCGGCACTGGACGAGGGGCGTACGCCCGAACGGCCGGTGCTCCGGGAAGCGGTCCGGATGCTCTTGGCCGCCCTCACGGAGCGCGCTCCCGGCCGATCGGTGGAGGTACGGGTCCCACCCTACGGCGCGGTGCAGTGCGTGGCCGGGCCGCGACACACCCGGGGCACCCCGCCGAACGTGGTGGAGATGGACCCGGGCACCTGGCTGTCGATCGCCACCGGCCGGCTCGGCTGGGCGGAGGCGGTCACCGAGGGTCGCGTCCGGGTCTCCGGCAACCGCGCCGACCTCTCCGCGTACCTCCCGATTTAACCGCCCGGCGTCGGCGTTCCGAGCCACGCTCAGCAGACCCTTCGTGACTGTCGGTGGCGACGCGGGTTCGCGTACACTGGTGGCCGACGACGGTCCCGGCCCACGGTGCGGAGCTGCCCCCCGACTCCGCCAGGCCAGTCCAGACCCCCCAGCACGAGGGAGCGGCAGGTGCCCCGAGGCGATGGCCGGCTGAGCCACGACCTTGACCCCCAGCGACCCGGCCCCCAGGACGCGTGCGGCGTCTTCGGTGTCTGGGCGCACGGCGAGGAAGTCGCGAACCTTACCTATTTCGGGCTCTACGCCCTCCAGCACCGCGGTCAGGAGGCCGCGGGCATCGCGGTCAGCGACGGCTCCGGCGTGGTGGTCTACAAGGATCTCGGCCTGGTCGCCCAGGTGTTCGACGAGCCGACGCTGGCCAGCCTGCGCGGGCACGTCGCGATCGGGCACGCGCGCTACTCGACCACGGGCGGCTCGACCTGGGAAAATGCCCAGCCGACGATCCGGGCCACCAGCGCCGGCACCACGATCGCGCTGGCCCACAACGGCAACCTGGTCAACACCGCCGAGTTGCAGCGCGAGGTGTCCGCCCGCGGCCTGGACTCCGACGGGTCGAGCAACGACACGTCGCTCGTCACCATGCTGCTGGCCAGCCGGCCCGACCTCTCGGTCGAGGCGGCCGCGCTGGAGGTGCTGCCGCAGTTGCGCGGCGCGTTCAGCTTCGTCTTCATGGACGAGTCGACGCTCTACGCGGCCCGTGACCCGCACGGCGTACGCCCGCTGGTGCTCGGCCGGCTCGAGCGCGGCTGGGTGGTGGCGAGCGAGACCGCCGCGCTGGACATCGTCGGCGCGAGCGTGGTCCGCGAGGTGGAGCCGGGCGAGCTGATCGCCGTCGACGAGGACGGGCTGCGCTCCAGCCGGTTCGCCGCGCCGGAACCCAAGGGCTGCCTCTTCGAGTACGTCTACATCGCCCGGCCGGACGCCACCATCGCCGGCCGGAACGTGCACGCGGCGCGGGTGCAGATCGGCCGCCAGCTCGCCAAGGAGCACCCGGTCGAGGCGGATCTGGTGATCCCGGTGCCGGAGTCCGGCACCCCGGCGGCCATCGGCTACGCCGAGGAGTCCGGCATCACGTACGGCCAGGGCCTGATGAAGAACCCGTACGTCGGGCGCACCTTCATCCAGCCCTCGCAGACGCTGCGCGCGCTCGGCGTACGGCTCAAGCTGAACCCGCTGCGGCAGAACGTCCGCGGCAAGCGGCTGGTGGTGGTGGACGACTCGATCGTCCGGGGCACCACCCAGCGGGCCATCGTCCGGCTGCTGCGCGAGGCGGGCGCGCTGGAGGTGCACGTGCGGATCTCCTCGCCGCCGGTCAGCTGGCCCTGCTTCTACGGCATCGACTTCGCCACCCGGGCCGAGCTGCTGGCCAACGGGTTGGACAACGATGGCATCCGGCGGTCGATCGGCGCCGACACGCTGGGCTACGTCTCGCTGCCCGGTCTCATCGCGGCGACCGAGCAGCCGAAGACCCGACTCTGCCGGGCGTGCTTCGATGGGGAGTATCCGATCGAACTGCCGGCCGGGAACCTGATCGGCAAGCACGTGCTCGAGGGAGTGGGCCGCCGGGTCGTCACCGAGGCGGCCGAGCCCACCGGCCCACTCGTCGCCACACCGACCCATCACCCGTAGCACCACCGACGCGGGTCCGGCGTTCCGGCCCCGCGGAACCACAAAGGGGAGAACCGTGACGCACGTGTCCGAGCGCAGCGGCGCAGGATCCAGCCCGACGGGCGCCGGCGGCGACCGCCAGCCCTGGTCGGCGGGGTCCGGGCGCACGCAGCGCAAACGCTCGGTCTCGTACGCCGACGCCGGGGTGTCGATCGAGGCGGGCGACCGCGCGGTCGAGCTGCTCAAGTCCAAGGTCCGGGAGACCCGGCGCCCGGAGGTCATGGGTGACCTGGGCGGCTTCGCCGGCCTGTTCCGGCTGGACACGAAGAAGTACAAGAGCCCGATCCTGGCCTCCTCCACCGACGGGGTGGGCACCAAGCTGGTGATCGCCCAGCAGCTCGACATCCACGACACGGTCGGCATCGACCTGGTCGCCATGGTCGTCGACGACCTGGTCGCCTGCGGCGCCGAGCCGCTGTTCCTGCTCGACTACATCGCCACCGGCGAGGTCGTCCCGGACCGGGTCGCCGAGATCGGCGCCGGCATCGCCGACGGCTGCCGGTACGCCGGCTGTGCGCTGCTGGGTGGCGAGACCGCCGAGCACCCCGGCGTGCTGCGCCCGGACGAGTACGACATCTCGGCCACCGGCGTCGGCGTGGTGGAGGAGAGCGAGATCCTCCGCCCGGAGCGGGTCGAGGTGGGCGACGTGGTGATCGCCATGCGTTCCTCCGGCCTGCACTCCAACGGCTACTCGCTGGTCCGGCACGTGCTGCTGGGCGCCGCCCGGATGCGGCTGGACGTGGTGATCGAGGACTTCGGCCGCCAGCGCACGCTGGGCGAGGAGCTGCTCACCCCGACCAAGATCTACGCGCAGGACTGCCTCAAGCTGATCGCCGAGGCCGAGGTGCGGGCGCTGGCCCACGTGACCGGCGGCGGCATCCCGGGCAACCTGGTCCGGGTGCTGCCGGAGCACGTCGACGCGGTGGTCAACCGGTCGACCTGGAAGCCGCAGCCGATCTTCGACCTGATCCAGTCCAAGGGCCGGATCGAGGACCCGGAGATGGAGTCGACGTTCAACATGGGCGTCGGCATGTTCGCCATCGTCGCCGCCGAGGACGCCGACCGGGCGCTGGCGACCCTGACCGGTCGCGGTGTCGACGCGTGGCAGGCCGGCGAGATCATCGAGGGCTCCGGCAACGTGCAGATGGTCGGGCAGCACACCCGGGGCTGATCGCGCTGGTCACCCTGCGCTGATCAGCCGGGCACCTGATCGGGGGTTCACCCGAGTGGCCGCCTCCGCCTAGCCTGAAGGTTCGGTTTTCCGGCGCGCGGGGGAGGTTCGATGGCTGCACGCCCGCCCGGGGGGATGCGCGGCATCGCCGCCGTCCCCTCGTACGTGGTGATGCAGCCGACCACGTTGTGCAACCTCGACTGCGCCTACTGCTACCTGCCGCTGCGCGCGGCGGACCGGCGGATGTCGGTGGCGGTGGCCGAGGCGGTGGCGGCGTCGGTGAACCGGTGGGCGGCCCAGGGGCGGTGCTCGGTGGTCTGGCACGGCGGGGAGCCGCTCGCGGCCGGCCGGGAGCACTTCGCCGCGCTGCTGGCCCCGTTCGGGGCGGAGGTCGAGCACCACGTGCAGACCAACGCCACCTTGATCGACGACGCCTGGTGCGCGTTCTTCGCCGAGCACCGGGTGCGGGTGAGCGTGAGCGTGGACGGCCCGCGGGCGCGCAACGCCGAGCGGGTGACCCGGGGCGGCCGGCCGGCGTACGACCGGATCGTGGCCGGGGTGGCGGCGTTGCGCCGGCACGGGCTGCCGTTCTCGGCCCTGGCGGTGGTCTCCCGGCCGGAGCCGGGCCTGGCGGCCGAGCTGTACGCCTACTTCCTCGACCTGGGCTGCGAGGTGTTGGGCGTGAACATCGAGGAGACCGAGGGGGTCAACACCCGGTCGAACGCCCGGGACGGCGCCTCGGTCACCGGGTTCTGGGCCGAGCTGGTCACCGCCTGGCGTCAGGATCCCCGAATCCACCTGCGCGAGGTGGAGTGGTCGCTGCGGTACGCCGGCGCGGTGCTGGCCGGCGCCGCGGACGATCTGCTGCCCCGTCGGCTCGACCCGATCCCGACGGTCGGCCACGACGGCTCGGTGGTGGTGCTCTCGCCGGAGTTGGCCGGCTTCACCGATCCCCGGTACGGCGACTTCGGCAGCGGGAACGTGCTCGTCACCCCGCTGGGCGAGATCCTCGCCGGGGCCGGGCGGACGCCCTGGGTCGGCGAGTTCCTCACCGGCGTGGAGGCGTGCCGGGCGTCCTGTCCGTACTTCGGTTTCTGCGGCGGGGGCCACGCCGCCAACCGCTACTTCGAGCAGGGGCGGTTCGACGGTACGGAGACCGAGCACTGCCGCAACAGCAAGATCCGCCTACTGGAGGGAGTGTTGGAGCATGCCCGAGATCACCAGTGACACCGACCGGGAAACGGTCGCCGGCCGGGTGCGGGATGCCGCCGCGGGGCTGACCGCGCTGCTCCACGAGGCGGAGGCGGCGCGCCTGCTGCGGGCCGAGGCGCCGGGCGACGGCAGCACCGCGGTGTGCGCGTGGAACCACTTCGAGAACATTCCGACGTTCTACAACTGGAACAACCGCCCGCGCTGATTGCCGGTCCGCGATCAAGGACCTGCCGGCGCAGCCGGGGAGGCGTCCCGGTGCGGCAGGTCCCTGATCGTCGGTGCTCCGTCGGCTCCGGCTGGGCACATGCGTGAGCACGCGGGGGCTACCGCGTGCTCAGATGTGACCGGAGGTCAGCGGGCCGGACGGGCCCAGGGGTCCGGGTCGTCGTCCGCGTGGTCCTCGTCATCGTCGTCGACATACTCTTTGTAGTCGTCGTCGAAGTTGTGCTCAGACTTTCCACTACCCGCCAGTTCACGCTGCAAGGCGGTTAGGTCGGTGTTCGGGGAGTGGTACTTCAACTCCCGGGCCACCTTCGTCTGCTTGGCCTTAGCACGGCCGCGCCCCATGGCTCGACCCCCTCGCACAGAATGCGGGGCAGCCCGAAGGCGGGCCCCGATGACGTCAGGCATCTCTCGTGGCTCTTACGGTACATGGGGATGCCACCGTTCGGCACCTCGGGTCACCGTCGACCGGCCCAGCGCGTCGCAGTGTTCCGACCGTCACACAGTGTACCCGGTAAGGAGCGACTGCCGGGACCGGCCGTGACAGCGGACGAACTGCTACGTAAACACCAAAGACAGCTTAACGCCCAACTCGGGCCCAGGTGTGGCCCGGGGGTGGACCGACGCCCGCCCCCGGGCGCCGGTTCACCGCAGGTGGATGGTGCGCAGGCGGCCGACCTCGGCCATCCGCCGCTCGGCGAGCCGGTCCGCGGCCACCGCCGGCGGAACACCCTCGTCGTCGGCGAGCCGCAGGATCTCCCGGGTGGTGTCGAAGATCCGGGTGGCACGCAGCTTGGCCCGCTCGAAGTTGAAGCCCTCGATCTCGTCGGCGACCTGGATCACGCCGCCGGCGTTGACCACGTAGTCGGGCGTGTAGAGGATGCCCCGGTCGGCGAGCACCTTCTCGATGCCCGGGTGGGCGAGCTGGTTGTTCGCCGCGCCGCTGACCACCTTGGCCCGCAGCACCGGCACGGTCTCGTCGTTCAGCGCGCCGCCCAGCGCGCACGGGGCGTACACGTCGATGTCGGACGCGACCAGCGCGGCGGTGTCGTCGACCAGGGTGACCTGCGGGTGGGTGGTGCGCACCCACTCCCGGGCGCGCGGGTTGACGTCGGTCGCCACGACCTCCGCACCGTCGGAGAGCAGGTGCGCGGTCAGGTACTTGCCGACCTTGCCCAGGCCGGCCACGCCGACGCGGCGGCCGGCAAGTGTCGGGCTGCCCCAGACGTGCTCGGCGGCGGCCCGCATGCCCTGGTAGACGCCCCAGGCGGTGAGGACGGAGGAGTCCCCCGCGCCGCCGTGCGCCACGCTGCGACCGGTGACGTAGCGGGTCTCCCGGGCGATCATGTCCATGTCGCTGACGTCGGTGCCGACGTCGCACGCGGTGTAGTACCGGCCGTTGAGCGACTCCACGAAGCGGCCGTACGCGCGCAGCAGCGCCTCGCTCTTGAGCTGCTCCGGGTCACCCCAGATGACCGCCTTGCCGCCGCCCAGGTCCAGGTTCGCCAGGGCGCTCTTGTACGCCATGCCCCGCGACAGGTCGAGCACGTCGGCGAGGGCGTCGGCCTCACTGGCGTACGGATAGAACCGGGTGCCACCGAGGGCGGGGCCCAGCGCGGTGGAGTAGATCCCGATGATCGCCTTCAGGCCGGACTGCTTGTCCTGACAGAACACGACCTGCTCGTGACCCGAGGATGACGGGTCGTCGGTGCTGGCGAATACGCCCATGGCTGACTCCTGTGTCGGTGTGCGCCCTTGTGGGGTGCGGAACCTGAGGTGGCACGCCGGCGGGATGGTGCCGGTGCCGTTGAGCCTAATATCGGCCGGAACCGTACTGTCGCGCACGTCACGCCGCCGGTGTGACGGCGACGACGGACGGTCCCGTCTCGTGGGAGGATCGCGCCGTGCCGTCGCTCTTCGCCTCATACCTGCGCGTGTACGAGCCGCTTACCGCCTTCGACCGGGACCGGCAGTCGTACTGGCGCCGGTACGTCAGCGAGGGCCGGGCGGTCGCCCCGCTGGACGGGCCGGGCCGGCAGCGCACCTCCGTGATCGAGGCGCTCGGCGCGGGCTGGACCCGGCTGCCCGACCTGCCCGACGAGGCGTACGTGCTGGAATCCGACGACGCGCTGCTGGTCTGCCCCTGGAACCTGCGGATCCGGGTCGCCGAGGCGGCGTTGAGCGCTCGCGACGGCGTGCCGTCGGTGCTCGCCGACGCGTTCGTGCCGCCGGTCCTGGCCGGTCAGGCCAAGGCGGTGGTGGAGGACTGGCGCAGCGGGGCGCGCGTGCTGGAGCACGGGGTGCCCCGGGTCCACGAGCAGGTCGCCACGTGGGGCGTGCCGCTGCGCTGGTTCGTGCTGTTCGAGGCCGCTGAGCGGCACCTGGTCACCGAGCCGGAACGACGCGCGCTGCGCTACCGCACGGAGATCTCCAAGGCACGACGCCGTTCGTCCCGGGCGCTGTCCGTGCTGCGCAAGTCGGTCGGCGAGGCGCCGATCACCGAGGCGGTCGAGGAGGCCGCCCGCTGGCTGGAGGAGTTCCATCCGCGTTCGGTGGTGGAGCTGGACTACGGCGGCCTGGTGCAGTTGCTGCCGGACGAGACGCTGGCGGCCGACGACTCGACCGAGCTGGTCGCTGCGGGACTCGCCGGGTTGTCCCGGGGCGAGGCCGAGGAGGCGTCAGCGGCGTACGACAAGCTGGTCGCCCGCTGGCGTGCGGTGCAGCTTCTGGAGCGCTGCAACTGACACCCGGTTTGCCCCCTTCACTGGCGGGCACTGTGAGAGTGTCTCGTAATTGACGCATCACGAACCGTGATCATGAGTCCTATTAAGGTACTTTCTGCAGTGTAAAAGTCGTAAAAATCGGGCATGGTTCATCCGTCCGTCTAGGGACCTTCAGCCGTTCGGCCCATGTCGGACATCGGGGACTAGCCGGACCATGGGAGACGCGTCGGCCGGCGGGACCCCGGCCGATGTCTATACATGTGGAGGAGTGACCCCGATGGCATCGCGAACGCACGAACCCGAGCCGCTACTCACACCGGCCGAGGTGGCGTCGATGTTCCGTGTCGACCCGAAGACGGTGACCCGGTGGGCCAAGGCTGGCAAGCTCAGCGCCATCCGGACCCTGGGCGGCCACCGCCGTTACCGCGAGTCGGAGGTGCGGGCCCTGCTGCAGGGGCAGATCCCCCAGCAGCGTCAGGGGGACTGACGACCCGGACGATCTCTCAGGCGTTCCGATCAGGGGCGGTGGGACGTCGCGACAGCGACGATCCGCCGCCCTCAGTCGTGTCCGGGGGCCGGCGCGTCCAGCACGATCCGCAGCCCCACCGTGCCGCCCTCGCCCCGGCGCAACCGGCTGCCCAGCAGGCTCAACCGGCCGATCAGCCGGTACTTGCGCTTGAGCAGCTCCCGGACCCGGCGCGTGCTCTCCGGGTCGTCGATCGTCGCGTGCCCCGGCACCGCCTCGCCGTGCGGCCGACCCCGCACGTCGCACGGCGCCACCGTGACCCGGCCGTCCCGCCGGATCCGTTTCACCTTGCCGGAGTCGGACACCGTCCACACCGCCAACGCGTCGCCGTCGCGCACGGCCCACACCGGCGTCGGCACCGCCCGGCCGTCCTTGCGGAACGTGGTGAGCAGGACGTACTTCTCCGCCGCCAGGCGGTCCAGGTCGGTCACGCCGCCCAGGATACGGCTGCGACGGCGGGACCGAGCCCGGATAGCGTGCACCCATGACCGGGGACCCCACGATCGGCGACGTGTTCGGCGAGATGATCCGCGACGCGTACGCGGTGGCCACCGGCGTCGGCCCCCGTCCGATGGCCGGCGGACGGCTGCCACGACCGGTCATCGAGATCATCGAACGGGACGACGGGCTGGTCAACGGCGCGCCCGCCCGGCACTACCTGGACCCGCCGCAGCAGTGGCAGCCGCACGACCACCGGGCGGTCGACCGGGTGCACGGGCACGTGCTCGACGTCGGCGTCGGCGCCGGCCGGATCGCGCTGCACCTCCAGGAGCGCGGCGTGCCGGTCACCGGGCTGGACACCTCGCTCGGCGCGTTGCGCGTCAGCCGCCACCGGGGTGTCCGCGAGCTGGTGCACGGCACCGTCGACGAGCACGTCGCGGACGGCCGGCGCTACGACACGTTCCTGCTGCTCGGCAACAACCTCGGTCTGTTCGAGGGGCGCGAGCGCGCCCCCGCGCTGCTGGCCGCGCTCGCCGCGCTGGCCCGTCCCGGCGCGCGGGTGATCGCGCACGGCACCGACCCGTACGGCACCACCGACCCGGTGCACACCGGCTACCACGAGGCGAACCGGCGGCGCGGCCGGCTCGGCGGGCAGCTCCGGCTGCGGCTGCGCTACCGGCTGCTCGGCACCGAATGGTTCGACTACCTGGTGTGCTCGCCCGACGAGTTCGCCGAGCTGGTCCACGGCTCGCCGTGGCGACTGGCCGACGTGGACGACACCGACCGTCCGTACTACCTCGCCACGCTGGCACTGCGCCGTTAGGAAGGGGCCCCTGCCATCGCCGACGCGACAAGAAGGGGCCCCTCCTGGTGTCTCAGACCTGGACGGTGGGCGTGGTCTCCTCGGGCGGGAGGCCGCCGTCGCCGTCGACCACCTCGTCCGGCGTGCCGTCCTCGTCGATGTCGACCATGGTGATGTCCACCTTGCCGTCGCCGTCGGTGTCGAACTGGAACAGGTCGGCCTTGCCGTCGCCGTCGGTGTCCACCACCCACACGTCGGTCTTGCCGTCGTTGTTGGTGTCCGCACGAAGCAGGTCCACCCGCTCGTCACCGCGCGTCTCGACCGTCTCGGTGCGCTCCGCGCTCTCCGGTGCCTGGCTCATCTCGTTCCTTCCTTCGGCGTTGACGCCGGTCTTTACCCCGTCCGGCCGGCCCCCACGCATGCCCGGCGGACCCGTCGGCGCATAGGGTCGCATCCAGCGACGAGCGAGCGGCCGGTCCGGCGCGGCGGAGACCCCGCGCGCCACCGCCGCGGCGAGGGGACACGATGAGTGGTCGTTTTGTGGTCGTCGGGGCCGGCACCATGGGCCTCGGCATCGCGTACGTGGCGGCCGGCGCCGGGTACGCGGTCGAACTGGTCGAGGTGGACCCCGACCGGGGGGTCGACGCGGTCCGGCGGCTCGGCGAGCTGTGGGACCGCGCCGTGCAGCGGGGCAAGCTGAGCGCCGAGGCGGCCACCGCCAACCGGGTCCGGGTGACCCTGCGGGCCGGGCTGGCCGAGGTGGCCGAGGGACCGGACGTGATCGTGGAGGCGGTCCCGGAGCGTCTCGACCTCAAGCGGGCCGTGCTCCGCCAGGCCGAGGGCCGCCGGCCGGCGCTGCTCGGCAGCAACACCTCCAGCATCCCGATCGCCGAGCTGGCCGACGGGCTGGACCGCCCGGCGGACTTCCTCGGGCTGCACTTCTTCAACCCGGTCTGGGCGATGACGCTGCTGGAGGTCGTGGTCGGCGCGGCCACCGCGCCGGAGACCACCGAAGCGGCCGTCGCGCTCGCCGCCCGGCTGGGCAAGGACCCCGTCGTGGTACGCGACATGCCCGGCTTCGCCACCTCCCGGCTCGGCGTCACGCTCGGCCTGGAGGCGATCCGGATGGTGGCCGACGGGGTGGCCGCCCCGGCCGACATCGACAAGGCGATGGTGCTCGGCTACCGGCACCCGGTGGGCCCGCTGGAGCTGACCGACCTGGTCGGGCTGGACGTCCGACTCGACATCGCACGGACGCTCCAGGCCGCGTACGGGGACCGCTTCGCGCCGCCGCCGCTGCTGGTGGAGATGGTCGCCGCCGGCAGGCTGGGCAAGAAGTCCGGGCAGGGCTTCTACACCTGGGAAGGCGGCGTCAAACAATGAGCGGGCTGCGGATCGAGGAACTGCCGGACCGGCTCGTGGTCACGCTGGACCGGCCGGAGAAGCGCAACGCGATCGACGCCGACCTGGTCGGCGAGCTGCACACGGTCTGCGCCGAGTTGGAGGCGCGTCCCCGGCTGATGCTGCTCACCGGCGGGGCGGCGGGCATCTTCGCCGGCGGCGCCGACATCGGGCAGCTCCGCGAGCGCGGTCGGCTGGACGCGCTGGCCGCCATCAACCAGGGCGTCTTCGCGCGGATCCGGGCGCTGCCGATGCCCACCGTGGCGGCCGTCGACGGGCCGGCGCTGGGCGGCGGCGCCGAGCTGGCGTACGCCTGCGATCTTCGGGTGTGCACGGGCCGGGCCGTCTTCGGCCAGCCCGAGGTGCGACTGGGCATCCTGGCCGGCGCCGGCGCGACCTACCGGCTGCCGGCGTTGATCGGCGAGGCCCGGGCCAAGGAGCTGCTCTTCACCGGGCGGCGGGTGGACGCCGACGAGGCGCTGCGGATCGGCCTGGTGAACCGGGTGGTGGACGACCCGGCGGAGCTGCTGCCCAGCGCGCACGGCCTGCTCGACGAGATGGCCAAGGGCTCGGCGCTGGCGCTGCGGCTGACCAAGCTGGCGGTGGACGCGCCGTCGGCCGCGCACCCGCAGCTCGACCTGCTGAGCCAGGCGGTGCTCTTCGAGGACGAGGAGAAGCACCGGCGGATGACCGAGTTCCTGGAGCGGCGCCGGGGGCGCTGAACCCCGAACGCCGAGGGCCGCGCCGGGACGTCCCGGCGCGGCCCTCGATGCTCGTCGGGCTCAGTCCCGGATCTGCACCCCGGCGTCGGCCAGCGCGGTGATCGCAGCCGCCGACTCGCCGAATCCGATCACCAGCACGGCCTCCGGGCCGAAGCTCTTGATGTCCCCGGCGATGCCGGTGAAGTCGACGGGCGTCTTCGGGTCCTCCGGCGGCGTGTAGGTCAGCAGCTTGACCCGGTCCGCCCCGACGCCGGCCTTCTCCAGCTCGGCCCGGACGTTCTCCTGGAGGCCCTCGCCGTAGGAGTCCTTACGGGCCAGCAGCACGATCTTGCGGGGGCCGTCCCGCAGCATCACGTCGGCGAGCGCGCGACCCTGGAGGCTGTCCGGCGGGGCGGTGCGGAAGTAGAGCCCCTTGTCGTCCACGGTGCTCAGCCCCGCGTCCGTGTTCGACGGCGAGAAGAGGATCCGCCCGGCGGCCACCACGTCCGGCAGCACCGCCCGGGAGATGCCGGACGCGCCGGCGCCGATGATCACCGGGATGCCCTGGGCGACGTGCGTGGCCACGGTCGCCTTCGCCACCGCCGGGTTGGTGCCGTCGTCGCCCTCGACGAACTTCACCGGCTCGCCGAGCACCCCGCCGCCGGCGTTGATCTCGTTGACCGCGAGCGTGACCGCGGCGGCCATCGGCGGGTACGCCAACGCCAGGTCACCGGTCTTCGGCAGCAGGCCGCCGAGCACCAGCGGCGCGTCCTTCGCCTTGCCGCCCCGGGGCTTGCGGCCCCGCGGCGGCGTCTTGCTGCTCGCCCCGGACTCCTCACCGGCGCCGACGAACTCGGTCTTCGCGTCGTCGAGCTGCTGGTTGTCGAAGTGCAGCGTGCCGTAGCTCGCGGTGGCCGGCTCGCCGTTGTCGGTGAAACCGGCCCGGGTCAGCGACACCCCCCGGTACTCCAGGTCCTGGCCGGCGCGGGCGAGCTGGAGGCAGACGGCCGCCTCGTCACAGCGCTGGCCGCCGGTGGTCACGCCGACGATCTGCTTGGCGATCTCGGCCGGCGCGGTGGTGCCGGCGAGCTGGGCCGCCAACGCGCTGATCACCACGGCGTCGTACGACTCGGCGGAGTAGAGATAGTCCGTCAGCTTCGGATTGACGTTGCGTAGCCGCTCCTTGAAGCTCTCCGGCAGCGGCGTGAGCGGGGTGGTGCCCTTCATGCCGTTGAGGAGATTCGCCCGGTCCTTGAGTTCCGCGGCGAAGGAGTTCTGCATGTTGCCGTCGGTGCCGTAGAGGCGGACCTGGGTGGTGCCCGCGTCTTTCGGCTCGTCACTCCCGCAGGCGCTGGTAGCGAGCAGGAGCCCCGCGCAGGCCATGGACAGGGCCGCGCGCGACGTGCGATTTCCAAGCATGGTCGTCCTTCCTCCGGCGAAGGTCCGCTGCGCACATTAGCGTGCCGGTGCGGCACGCGGGACTGTGGACCGGGCTCCGTCGGCACCCCGACTGCGGGAATAACTCTCGGTGATCGACATGCGGGTTCCGGGTCACCGCTTGACCCCCGGCGTTACTGTTCCGCAGGTGACCGATGACGCACAGCAGACGCTGGACGACGCGACCGCCGTGCTCCGTTCGGCGCTGGCCGGCGACGGCGCCGGTGTGGTCGGCGCCTTCGACGCGGTGGTGGACCGTTCCGGGCTGGCCGGTGCGTACGGGGTGGCCTGGTGCCTGGCCGCCACCATGCTCGGCGACGACGCCCCGGCGGGCGCCGCCGCGCTCGACTTCCCCGACATCGACCAGGCCGACTACGACACCCGCTGGGTGGCCCGGTTCGTCAGCGCGTACGCCAACGACGACGCCGACACCGGCGAGGCGCTGTTCGGTGCGGCGGCAGCCGACGGGTTGCTGCCCGACTGCCTGCTCACGCTCGCCGGCTCGACCATCGCCACGCTGCGCAGCCGGGAGGACTGACCAGCCGTCGCCTCGTTGTGGTAACCCTGACTGATGTCCGAGGCGATGCTCAGCAAGGTGCGCAAGCTGCTCGCCCAGGCCGAGGACCCGGCCTGCACGCCCGCCGAGGCGGCCACGTTCATGGCCAAGGCCACCGAGTTGATCGCCCGGTACGGCGTCGACCGGGCACTGCTCGCCGCCCGGGACCCGGCCGTCGACCCGGTCGGTGACCGGACGGTCGAGGTGGTCGCCCCGTACGCCCGGGACAAGGCCGGCCTGCTCGCCGCCGTCGCCGACCCGCTGCGCTGCCGCTGCGTCCGCCGCCGCCACGGCACCGGCTTCGTCATGCACCTGTTCGGCTTCGCCAGCGACCTGGAACGGGTCGAGCTGCTCTTCACCTCGCTGCTGGTCCAGGCGGCGCACGGGCTGGCCGGGGCCGCCGTGCCGGTCGGGGAGCACCCGGCCGCGTTCCGCCGCACCTGGCTGGCCGGCTTCGCCCAGGTGATCGCCGAGCGGCTCCGCGCGGCCGAGGCCGGCGCCGCCGCCGAGGCCGGCGTGCCGTCGGTGGCGCTGGTGCTCGCCGACCGTTCCGACCGCGTCCAGCGTCGGCTCGCCGAGACGTACCCGCGCCTGCGTACCGCCCCACGCCGCCGCCTCGCCGGGGGTGGCTTCGGCTCGGGCGCCGCCGCGGGCCGCCGGGCCGACCTGGGCGACACCGGACTGACCGGCAGCGGCGCGAGCCGGGGCATCGCCGGCTGAGCCGCGTGGTCGCCCGGCGGGTCGGTCAGTCGGTGGTCCGGGTGACCGTCGCCAGGTAGCGGCAGAGCAGCTCGTGCCAGCCGGCGGTGAGCGCCTCGCGGTAGCCCTCGGCGGCCGAGCCGTGCCGGTCGAAGTAACGGTGCTCGACGTCCACCCGGGTCGAGTCGGGGCCCTCCGGGTGGAAGAGCACCTCCACCTCGCTGGCCCGGGCCGGGTCCGGCACCGGCACCCGGTCCGGCCCGATCTGCCAGGTGAAGACCAGCCGGCGGGGCGGGTCCCAGGTCAGCACGCGGCCCCAGTCGTTGCGGAAGCCGTACGGGCCGATCTCGTAGAGCATGCCGCCGGCCCTCGGCTCGACCCCGAGCGCGGCCAGCGCCTCCGGCCCGGACCAGGTGTATTCGCGCACCCACCAGTCGGCCAGCGCGCCGGTGAAGACGGCGTACGCCCGCTCGCCGGACGCCGGGACGAGGATGCTGCTGCGGAGGTAGAAGCGGTCGGATTCCTGCCGGACCTCATCCGGATCGGCCATCTCCTGTCCCATAAGCCCGGACCATACCGGCTGCTGTCTCGCTGTGCAGCTTTGCTTTCGGCTGCTTCCGGACAGCGGGAACGCCGGTTCCCGACCGTGAACCGCCCGGCGGATGTCGTATCCGAAAGCGGGTAACCGCCGCTGGCCCGGACCGACCGATGGGAGAGCGGAGCATGAGCGACAGCGGAGCCACCGAAAGGGCCCGGGAGCCGACCGTCTCCCGCGCCGCGGCCGAGCCGGAGCCGGACGTCCTGCTCGACGTGCCGGAGTTGTCGGTCGACGAGATCCGGCTCACGGTCGACGGGCTCGACGCGGACCTCTCGCTGCGGGCCCGGCTGGCCAACCTGCTCCAACTCGACGCGGGCGTGCGGGTGCACCTGGAGGGCGTCGAGTTGGACATCACCGGGGTCCGGGCCGAGGCGCTGCTCAAGGTACGGCTGGAGAAACTGGTGCAGATCCTGGACCGGGCGCTGACGACGATCGACCGCAACCCGCAACTGATCGACGCGCTGGCCCGCTCCGTCGGAGTGACTGTCGACGACGTGCACCGGGCGGCCGGCCGGGTCGCCGGGCCGGTCGTGGAGAAGGTGGCCGAGACCGGTGCGGTGCTCGACCGGACCGGACGGCAGGTGGCCGAGACCGGCGAGGTGGTCGACCGGGCCGGCCAGATCGAGCGGAGGACGCCCTCCGGGTCGGGTGCGCGGGCACCGTCCGGGGGCGGTCCGGAGGCGGGATCCTCAGCCCCGGCAGCGGAACAGCCGGCCGGCAGTGCTCGGCCGGCCGAGACCGGATCGGTGCGTGAGCCGGCGTCGGAGGCGGAAGGTGAGGCAGCCCGCTCGGGGGCCGTGGCCGGCACCGCCTCCACCCATGACGCCGGGTCCGGAGGTGACGCCGGGTCCGGCGGCGAGGCCGGGTCGGGCGGGGCGGGCCAACCGCCCGGTACCGGGGCGGCCCAGTTGGCCGGGCAGGCCGGGCAGACGTTGCGGCAGGCCGGCCGGAGCGTCTGGGAGGCGATCCAGGGCGGCATGGGCCAGCACCGCCCGAGACGATGAAACGCGCGCCCAGCCCGGCCGTCCGCAAGCGCCGCCTGCGGCGCGGGGCCGCCACGCCAGATCTTGGAAGGAAATGGCCCTCGGAGGGGCCCGGAGCTTCCTAGATCTCCTACGAAACCCGCGAGTCGTGCGACGGGATCGGTCTGTTCACAGCGAAACGCCGACCGGCGTTTCCGCTGGTCGGCGCTTCTGTAGCCCGGCGAAAGGCTATGTGGCCAGGGGCGGGGTCGAACCGCCGACCTTCCGATTTTCAGTCGGACGCTCGTACCAACTGAGCTACCTGGCCGTGGTGCTCGGCACATGCTACCGCACGGCCGATACGCAGAACGCCGCGCATGAGGTGCGCGGCGTCAGCGCTTGCGGTCCTGACGGGACTTGAACCCGCGACCTCCGCCTTGACAGGGCGGCGAGCACTCCAACTGCTCCACAGGACCTTGCTGATATTGCATCCGGCGCGAGCCGGACCGTGCCCCCAACGGGATTCGAACCCGTGCTACCGCCTTGAAAGGGCGGCGTCCTGGGCCGCTAGACGATGAGGGCGGCCCCGCCATCATTGCACACTCGCAACTTCAAGCGGACTTGCTCCCATCCGGCCCCGCCGGAGGCAGGAGAAGCATATGTCATCCCTCCTCGGACGACCAAACCGGTATGGCCGCCCGCACACCGTCGAGCGAAGCCGCAGCTCAGCAGCGGTGTCAGCGGAGCCGGACGATGCCGTACCGCCGCTTGAGATCGGGAATCAGGCGCCGGCACGCGGCCATGGTCTGGGTCCGGTCGCCGCCCGCGTCGTGCATCAGCACGACCGAACCGTGACGGGCGGCCGACTCCACCCGCGCGATGATCTTCTTTGCCGGCGGGTGGTCCCAGTCCTGCGGGTCGACGCTCCAGTGCAACGGACGCAGGCCCAGTTGCCGGGCGACGGTCAGTTCCTCGGCGGTCCACCGGCCGCCCGGCTGGCGGAACCAGGTGATCGGCGCATCGGGCGCGGCGGCGCGGATGGCCCGGTTCGTCCGTTCCAGGTCGGTCCGGATCTCGGCCGCCGGCCGCCGGCCGAGGTCCACGTCGTGTCGCCAACTGTGGTTGCAGAGCTGGTGCCCCTCGCGGACGATCTGGGCCACCAGGTGTGGGTAGCGCTTGGCCTGCTTGCCGACCAGACAGAACGTGGCGGTGACGTGGGCCGCCCGGAGCTGGGCCAGGATCTGCGGCGTGTAGCGGGGATCCGGCCCGTCGTCGAACGTGAGCGCCACCCCGGGGCTCCCGCTGCGCCGGTGCAGCCCGGCCGGGAGCTTCTTGGGCAGCGGACGCAGCGTCGGCTTCGGCTTCGGGGCGGTGCGGCTCGGCTGGGGCTTCGGACTGGGTGTCGGCGTCGGCGGCGGCGCGGCCGGGACGGACGGCTGGGCGGTGACCCGTTGGGGGGTCCTGCCCGGGCCGCCGCAGCCGGTGACGAGAAGCACCAGGCCGAGGGCGAACGCCAACAGGGTGCGTCGAGGCATCTGTCGCTCCCGGAGGGGGTCGGGTCAGACGGACTTTCCGACCGTAGTGGACGCCACCCCGGAGCGGGAGTGGGGCCTCAGCCGGCCGTCGACTGATCCAGCGAATCCCGTACGGCAACGGCCAGCGAGAGCGCCTCGGCCAGATCGACCGGGCGGACGACTCCGGCCGGTAGCGAGTCGGCCCGCCAGCCCGGCCCGGCGGCCAGCACCAGCAGCGGCCGGCGCGGGGCGGCCAGCAGTGCGATGAGCTGGTGCGGGTCGGCGGTGGCGCGGATGTGCGACCAGACCACCACGGCCGCCGGCCCGGTCCGGTTGACGGCCTCGACCAGGGCGGGCGTCGGCACCCGGGCCCCGAGCATGCGATAGCTCACACCGATCTCGGCCAGCGCGGCGGCCAGCGCCTCCAGGGGTAGCGAGTGCTGCTCCTCGTCCGCGCAGGAGAGCAGGATCCGAGGCGTTCCGACGGCCGGGTGCGCGCGCGCCACCGACGCGAACGCCTCGGAGACGCACCGGGACATCAGGTGCTCCACCTCGATCAGACCGGCGGTGGCGGCATGCCGCTCCCCGATGCCGGCGAGCACCGGCCGGAGCAGCCCCTCCCAGGTCGCCACCACGCCGTCCGCGGCGAGCGACTCCGCGATGGTGCGGCCGATCGCCACCGAGTCCAGCCGCATGGCGGCCCGGGCCAGGCCCCGGGCGACCGGCCCGGCCCGCCCGACCGGGATGGTGGCCCCGCCGCCGTCCCGGGCGGTGCTGACGCCGGCCTTCAGGCCGAGCCGTTCCGGCGGCGGCACGGCCGGCGCCTGCCGGGCCCAGCGGGCCGCCTCGGCGGGCGACACCCCCTCCACGGTCAGCCGCCGCATGATCTCCAGCCGGGCGAGGTCGGCGGGCGTGTAGCGCCGGTGGTGGCCGGGCACGTGCTCACTGGGGCCGAGACCGTACCGCTGGTGCCAGGTACGCAGCGTGGTGACCGCCACGCCCAACCGGCGCGCGACGGCCCCCGCGCTCAGCGCCTCATCGGCCACCCGACCGCTCCGGTGCCTCGGCGGCGGGCACGCCCGACCGGGACGATTCGGCGGGTCCGCCCGACCGGGCCGGGTCGGCCGGGTGCAGGAGCCGGTTCACCACGCCGCCCAGCCAGGGCGCGTACGCCCGGGGGTCGGCGTCGAGGTCGGCGATCACCGCGACCGGATCCACCCACCGCAACTCGGCCACCTCCTCCGGGTCGGGCCGGGTGGGCAGGTCGGCGGGCACGTCGGCGCGCAGCACGTGGTCGTACTCGAACTCGACCCGGCCGGTGGCCGGATCCTCGGCGTAGTAGAGGTACGTCCCCACCTCGGTCAGGCCGACCGGATCGACGCCCAGTTCCTCGCCGAGCCGGCGGTTGGCGGCGTCGGCCAGCGTCTGGCCGGGCAGCGGGTGCCCGCAGCAGGAGTTCGCCCAGCGCAGCGGGAACCGGGTCTTGACCGCGGCCCGCCGCTGGAGCAGGACCCGTCCGGCGGGGTCGACGAGCAGCACCGAGAAGGCCCGGTGCAGCCGGCCGGGCGGCTGGTGGGCGGTGGCCACGGTGGTCTCGCCGATCACCCGGCCACCGTCGTCGACCAGCTCGACCAGGTGCTTCTCCCGCCCGGTCACGAGGTGTGCCCGGTGATCCGGGAGGCGGCCAGCTTGCCGCTGATCAGCACCATCGGCACCCCCACGCCGGGCTGGGTCCCGGAGCCGACGAAGACCACGTTGCCCAGCGTGCGGTGCAGGTTCGACGGCCGGAACGGGCCGGTCTGGAAGAGGCTGTGCGCGGCGGCGAACGGGGTGCCGGCGGCCATTCCCTGCGCCGCCCAGTCGGCCGGTGTGACGGTGCGCAGCACCTCGATGCCGTCGCCGAAACCGACGTAGCCGCGCTCCTCCAGCGTGGCCACGAGTTGGTCGGCGTAGCGCCCGGTGAGGTCACCGGCCCAGTCGAACGGCGCCCGGTCGAGGTTCGGCACCGGGGCCAGTACGTAGTAGGTGTGCCGGCCGGCCGGGGCCACCGACGGGTCGGTGCGGCTCGGGTTCGTCACCAGCAGCGACGGGTCGGTCATCAGCTCGCCTCGCCGGATCACCTCGTCGAACGTGCCCTTCCAGGCACGTCCGAAGTGGATGTTGTGGTGGGCGATCTTGCCATAGCCCTGCGTCGAACCGACGTGCAGGACCACGCAGGACGGCGAGTAGGTGAGCTTGCGCTGTCGGCTCTCCGGCAGCAGCTCCTGGTAGGCGACGGGCAGGTCGGGGTTGAGCACCACCACGTCGGCCGGGACGAACTCGCCGTCCGAGGTGATCACGCCGGTGGCCCGGCCGTGGGCGGTCTCGACCCGGGTCACCGTGGTGCCGTACCGGATCTGCACGCCGTGCTTCTCGGCCGCGCCGGCCATGCCGCGGGAGACCGCGTGGATGCCGCCGCGCGGGAAGCTGACCCCGGCCACCGAGTCGAGGTACGCGATGACCGTGTAGATGGCCAGCGCGTCGTGCGGCGACAGGCCGGCGTACATCGCCTGGAAGGAGAAGATCCGCTGGGTACGCGGGTCGCGGAAGAACTGGTTGATCTTTGTCTGGAGTCGCCGGAACGCGCCGTTGGCGAACAGCTTCAGCAGGTTGCCGGTGAGCAGGTCGGTCGGCGCGTCGAGGTTGCGCTCGATGAAGTCGGCCCGCTCCCACTTCCACAGGTTGCGCGCGTAGTCGACGAAGCGCAGGTAGCCGTCCGCCTCCCGGGGACCGCAGACCTTCGCGATCTCGGCGGCCATCCGGGTGGTGTCGGTGATGACGTCGAGCGTCGACCCGTCCGGGTAGTAGGCACGGTAGGCCGGGTCGAGCGGGGTCAGATCGAGCCAGTCGCCCAGCTCCTCGCCCACCGCGCCCAGCGCCTCGGCGATCAGGTCGGGCATGGTGAGCACGGTCGGCCCGGTGTCGAACTCGTACCCGTCGACGCTGAGCCGGCCGGCCCGCCCGCCGGGCACCGGCTCGCGTTCCAGCACGGTCACCTGACGGCCGCTGCCGGCCAGGTGCAGCGCACAGGCCAGCCCACCCAGCCCGGCACCGACCACGACCACCCGGTCGGTCCGTCCGTTCACGGTGCGCATTCCGGCTCCCTTGCTCGTGCTCACGGAGGTGTTCATCAGGACCGCCGCGCGGTGGCGGCGGTGGCGAGGCCGGTCAGCGCGGTGCGCGCGGTCTCGTCGATGGGTGCGGTGTCGAGCGCGGACAACGCCTCGGTGACCCGCTCGGCGATCATCCGTTCCACCCCGGCCGCGGCCCCGGTGTCCCGGACCAGGTCGGCCAGGTGAGCGACCTCGGACGCGTCGGCGACCGTGCCGGCCCGGTCCAGCGTGCGGCGTTGCGTCGGGTCGGCGAGCTGCCGGGCCAGCATCAGCAACACGGTCGGCTTGCCGGTGCGCAGGTCGTCCCCGGCCGGCTTGCCGGTGGCCGCCGGATCGCCGTAGACGCCGAGCAGATCGTCGCGGAGCTGGAACGCCTCCCCGACGGCCAGCCCGTAGCGGGTGTACGCCGCGATCAGCGGGCCGTCCGCGTCGGCGCCGCCCAGGCAGGCGCCGAAGAGCAGCGGTCGCTGGACGGTGTAGCTGGCGGTCTTGTAGCGGGCCACCCGCAGCGCCCGGTCGACCGACCAGCTCGCCGCGTCGTTCTCGCCGAGCACGTCGAGGAACTGCCCGGCGACCGTCTCCACCCGCATCTGGTCGTAGCAGCGGCGCACGTCGAGCAGCCGGTCCGCGGGCACGGTGGCGTGTGCCATCAGCCGGTCGGCCCAGACCATGCAGAGGTCGCCGATGAGCACGGCCACCGCCTCGCCGTACCGGTCGGGATCGCCGGTGTGCCCGGCGGCCCGGTGCCGCGCGGCGGCGGCGCGGTGTGCGGTGGGCCGGCCGCGCCGGGTGTCGGAGGCGTCCATCACGTCGTCGTGCACCAGCGCGAACGCGTGCAGCAGCTCCAGCGCGGAGAGGGCGGGCAGCACCGTGCCGAGCGGCGCGTCGCCGCCGACCACCCCGCGCCACCCCCAGTACGCGAACGTGGGACGCACCCGCTTGCCGCCGGCCAGCACGGAGTCCCGTGCGGTCGCGGCGAAACCGCCCATGGCTGCGTCGATCTCGGTCAGTGCGTCGACTTCGGCGGCCAGGAATGCAGCCAACGTGTCGTCGACGCCCCTGACCAGGTCTTTCGTGAACGCGGCCAGTACGCCGCGGACCGGATCGTCCGTCGCTTCCGGCTGTGCCGGCGCGACGCGGAGCGCATTACCCGCAACTGCGTCGTTGGCCATGTGAGGGAGCGTACCCTAGGGTTACGAGTTGCGTCGATTGCTGCGTCGAAACTGAGGAGGGCCGGTGGACACGGATCTCACCGCTGCCTATGACCGTTGCCGCGAGCTGCACCGGCGTCACGGCCGTACCTACTATCTCGCCACCCGGCTGCTCCCCGCTTGGAAACGGCGGCATGTGCACGCCCTGTACGGCTTCACCCGCTACGCGGACGAGATCGTCGACCGCACCGAGGACCTGCCGCCCGCCGAGCGGGCCGCCAGGCTGCGCGAGTGGTCGGACCGGTTCGTCGCCGGTCTGCACGGTGCGTCGGTCGACGACCCGCTGCTCCCCGCCGTGCTGCACACCATCGCCGTGTTCGACCTGGACCGCGCCGACTTCGCGTCGTTCCTGCGCAGCATGGCGATGGACCTGACGGTGATGTCGTACCCGACCTACGACGACCTGCTCGACTACATGGAGGGCTCGGCCGCCGTCATCGGCACCATGATGCTGCCGATCCTGGGCAGCTCCGATCCGGCCGCCGCCCGGGAACCCGCCCGCCAACTCGGCTTCGCGTTCCAGCTCACCAACTTCATCCGGGACGTCGCCGAGGACCTCGACCGCGGCCGGACCTACCTGCCCGACGAGGACCTGGCCAAGTTCGACGTCACCCGCGACGACCTGCTCGCCGCGAAGGCCGCCGGGCGGACCACGCCGGCGATCCGCGAGCTGATCGAGTACGAGGTGACCCGCGCCCAGGCCCACTACCTCGCCGCCGCGCCCGGCATCCCGCTGCTCAACCCCGCCTCGCAGGCGTGCATGCGCACCGCGTACGCGCTCTACGGCGGCATCCTCGACGAGGTCGCCGCCCAGGACTTCGACGTCTTCGTCCGCCGGGCCCTGGTGCCGCAGCGGCGGCGGATGTCGGTGGCCGCCCGGTCGCTGCTCACCCCGACCGGCACGCCGGTGCGGGTGCCCGGCCCGGCGCTCACCCCGGCCCTGGCCGGATGACCGAGCGTACGGCCGTCGTGCTGTTCACCCGCGACCTGCGGGTGCACGACCACCCGGCGCTCGCGGCGGCCGTCTCGGCCTTCGACCGGGTGGTGCCGCTCTACGTGCTCGACCCGACGCTTGCGAAGCTCTCCCCGAACCGCACCCGCTTCCTCCACCAGAGCCTGGCCGAGCTGCGCGAGTCGCTGCGCAAACGCGGCGGCGACCTGGTCGTCCGACGCGGCGATCCGGTGGCCGAGACGGTCAAGCTGGCGCGGCAGGTCGGCGCCGAGGGCATCGGGCTCTCCGCCGACGTGACCCGGTACGCCCACCGGCGGGAACGCCGCCTGCGCGCCGAGTGCGAGCGGCACCGGATGTTCCTCCGGCTATTCCCCGGGCTGACCATCGTCGAGCCGGGCGCGCTGCGGCCGACCGGCGGCGACCACTACCGGGTGTTCAGCCCCTACTTCCGCGCCTGGCAGGGGGTGCAACTCCGGGAGGAGTTGGCCGCGCCGAAGCGGGTCCGGCTGCCCGACGGCGTCGACCCGGGCCGGCTGCCGGAACCGCCGAAGGGCGACAGCCCGGACGCCGCCGAGGGCGGGGAGAGCGTCGCCCGGCGCCGCCTCACCGCCTGGCTCCCCACCCTCGACCGGTACGACGACATCCACGACGACATGGCCGGCGACGACACCTCCCGGCTCAGCCCGTACCTCCGATGGGGTTGCGTCTCCCCGCTGGCGGTGGCGAACCGGGCCGGTGACCGCGACGGGCCGTTCGTTCGGCAGCTCTGCTGGCGCGACTTCTACCACCAGGTCGTCGCCGGTTTCCCGGACCTGTCCACCACCGCCTACCGGCGGGGCGCCCGGGAGGACTGGCGGGACGACAGCCACGCGCTGGCGGCCTGGACGGAGGGGCGCACCGGGATGCCGATCGTGGACGCCGGCATGCGGCAGATGCGCGCCCAGGGCTGGATGCACAACCGGGCCCGGTTGATCACGGCCGGCTACCTGACCAAGCATCTCGGGCTGGACTGGCGGCCGGGCCTGGACGTCTTCTTCCGCTGGCTGCTCGACGGCGACCGGGTCAACAACTCCGGCAACTGGCAGTGGGTGGCCGGCACCGGCAACGACTCCCGGCCGTACCGGGGCTTCAACCCGGTGCGGCAGGCCGAGCGCTACGACCCGGACGGCGCGTACGTGCGGCGCTGGGTGCCGGAGTTGGAGTCGGTGCCGGGCAAGGCGGTGCACCAGCCGTGGCGGCTGCCCGACGAGACCCGCCGGGGCCTCGACTACCCGCCGCCGCTGGACGTCCCCGGCAGCGACCCGGTCTGGATGCGCTGAGTCGACCCGGCGCACGCCGATCACCTTCCGTGACTTCAGCGTCCGGCCGGAACCTTGCCTCCGGTTCCCTTTGCTCTGCAGCCATATCCGCACCGGTAACGGAACGTGGCTGACAGCCCGCCCACGCCGTTGCGGCGCGGCGGCTGAACTGCCTGCTGAAGACCATGCTGCGCCATTGGCTGCAGAGCAAAGGCGAAAACTGGGGGCGGGGTCTTCCCGCCGGAGGATCACCCTGCGCAACAAGGCTCCATCGTCACGCTCGGTAGCGAGCGGGTCAGAGGCAGGAGTGCAACGCCTCGGCCAGTTCGTCCACCCGGTCGTGGTCGGCCAGCCGCGCGGTCGCGTAGGCGAACGTGTAGCCGCGCGCCGGGTCGGCCCAGGCGCTGCTGCCACCGAGCCCGCCCATGCCCCAACTGCCGTCCGGCTCCCACTGCATGCCGAGCGTCCAGTGCGCCGTGCGGTCCAGCACCAGATCCGGGCCGGCGTACTGCACCCGGGTCGCCTCGGCCACCAGGTCCGCACCGAACAGCCGGATCCCGTCGAGGATGCCGCCGGCGAGCAGACCCGCGTAGAACCGGGCCAGCCCGGACGCGGTGGCGTGCAGGTTCACCGCCGGGATCTCCGCGGCCCGCCACGCGTCGCCGTTCACCACCGCGACGTCCCGCCCGCCCGGCGGGTTGTCAAGCGCCCGGGCCCGCAGCGAGCCTGGCTCACCGCGCGTTCGGTCCGGCCAGCCCGGATCGCCGTACGACAGGTCGGCGCACCGCCGCCGGTCGGCCGACCCCAGTCCGAAGGCCAGATCCAGCCGCCACGGGCCGGCGATCTCCTCGGCCAGGAAGCGCCCCACCGACCGCCCGTCCACCCGGCGGACCAGCTCACCCACCAGGTGCCCGTACGTCCAGGCGTGCTCGCCCGCGACGGTGCCCGGCACCCATTCGGGCTCGGCCGCGGCCAGGTCGGCGCAGAGCAGCTCCCAGTCGGTGACCGCCTCGGCGGGCCGGGGCACCGGGAAGGCCGGCAACCCGGCGGTGTGGTCGAGCACCTGCCGCACGGTGGCCGGGGCCCGGAACCCCGGCCAGTACGCGGACACCGGCGCGTCCAGCTCCACCCGACCCCGGTCGACGAGCCACAACAGGCAGCACGCCACCACCGGCTTGCCCACCGAGTAGACGTCGACGAGCGTGTCCGGCAGCCATGGCCGACCCGCCCCGACGGCCGGTGTCACCGCACCGGGCGGTACGGCGGCGCGGCTGCCGCCCACCAGCTCCAGCACCGGTGTGCCGTCGTGCCAGACGGACAGCGCCGCGCCGGTCTCCCGGCCGGCGGCGAACAGGTCGTGGAAGCAGTCCCGGACCGGGGCGAAACGCGCGTGCATCCGGTCACGGTAGGCCGTCGCACTCATTACCGGCGGAGGAATTCCGGCCGGGTCCGGTGGTCGGCGGCCCCGGCCGTGCGGAATGCTGGCGGGATGGCAGAGCCGGAACTGGTGGACGTGGTCGTGGTCGGGCTCGGCGTCGGCGGCGAGGAGGTGGCCGGGCGGCTCGCCGAGGCCGGCCTCGACGTGGTCGGCATCGAACGGGACCTGGTCGGTGGCGAGTGCCCCTACTGGGGGTGCGTGCCGAGCAAGATGATGATCCGGGCGGCCAACGCGTTGGCCGAGGCGCACCGGGTGAACGAGCTGGCCGGGTCCGCGCAGGTGCGCCCCGACTGGGCGCCGGTGGCGAAGCGGATCCGGGAGGAGGCCACCGACACCTGGGACGACAGGGCGGCGGTGGACCGCTTCACCGGCAAGGGTGGCCGGTTCGTACGCGGCAGCGGCCGGCTCGACGGCCCGAACCGGGTACGCGTCGGCGACCAGGTCTTCGAGGCCCGCTACGGGGTGGTGCTCGGCACCGGCACCCGGCCCTCGATCCCACCGGTCGACGGGCTGGCTGACACCCCGTACTGGACCAACCACCAGGCCATTGAAGTCGAGGAGCTGCCGGGCACGATGCTGGTGCTCGGCGGCGGCGCGATCGGGCTGGAACTGGCCCAGGTGTTCGCCCGGTTCGGCGTGCGGGTCACCGTCGTCGAGGCCGCCGACCGGGTGCTCGCCGTCGAGGAACCGGAGGCGTCCGCGCTCGCCGCCGACGCGCTGCGCGCCGACGGGGTGGAGATCCACACCGGGGTCAAGGCCGGCCGGGTCAGCCACGACGGCGACGAGTTCACCGTCCACGGCGACGGCGCCACGTTCCGTGGTGAGAAGCTGCTGGTGGTGACCGGCCGCCGGGCGCACCTGGAGGAGTTGGGACTGGACACGGTCGGCGTGGACGCCGCGCAGCGCTACCTGCCGGTCAACGACCGGATGCACGTCACCGAGGGCATCTGGGCGGTCGGCGACCTCACCGGCGAGGGCGCGTTCACCCACATCGCGATGTACCAGGCCGGCATCGTGGTGGCCGACGTGCTCGACCACATGCGGCGGACCCGGGGCGGCCCGGACGCCAGTGGCACCGCGAGCGTGGTTGGCGGCGCGGCCGGCGTGGTCAGCGCCGTCGGCGGTGCGATGAGCGCGGGCGGGTCGACGGTCGCGCCGGGCAGCGTCCCGGTCGCCGACTACCGGGCGCTGCCCCGGGTCACGTTCACCGACCCCGAGGTGGGCGCCGTCGGCCTCACCGAGCAGCAGGCCCGTGACCGGGGCATCAACGTCCAGATCGGGTTCACCGACCTGACCTCGTCGACCCGGGGCTGGATCCACAAGACCGGCAACGCCGGCTTCGTCAAGCTGGTCGCCGACGCCGACCAGGGCGTGCTGGTCGGCGCCACCTCGGCCGGCCCGGCCGGCGGCGAGGTGCTCTCCGCGCTGCTGGTGGCCGTGCACGCGGCGGTGCCGATCAGCCAGCTCCGGCACATGATCTACACGTATCCGACGTTCCACCGGGCCATCGAGGACGCGTTGCGCAACCTGAAGTGACGCCTCAGCCGGCCGGCGCACCGTGCCGGCCGGCACCGGCGGCGAACCGGCCGGCGCCGCGCACCCCGTCGACCGCGAGCGACTCCGTGCCGTAGGCCAGCTCCACGGCGAGCGCCTCCGGCTCCGGCCGGCCGGCGCCGTCGAGCAGCGCCGCCCGGTCGTTGCGCAGGCAGGTCTGCGGGTGCCGGGCGATCTCGGCGGCCAGCCGCTCGGCCTCCGCCCGGGCCGCACCGGGCGGGACCAACCGGTTCACCAACCCCATCGCGTACGCCTCGTCGGCCGGCACCGGCCGCCCGGTGAGGATCAGGTCCATCGCCCGGCTCTCCCCGATCAGCCGGGGCAGCCGGACCGTCCCGCCGTCGATCAGCGGCACCCCCCAGCGCCGGCAGAACACCCCGAGCGTCGCGTCCGACTCGGCGACCCGCAGGTCGCACCAGAGCGCCAGCTCCAGGCCGCCGGCCACCGCGTACCCGGAGATCGCGGCGACGACCGGCTTGGACAGACGCATCCGGGTCGGACCCATCGGACCGTCGCCCTCGGCCTCGACCCGGTTGCCGCGCGCCGTGCCGATCGCCTTGAGGTCGGCGCCCGAGCAGAACGTGCCGCCCGCGCCCCAGAGCACGGCGACCGCCGCGTCCGGGTCGGCGTCGAACGCGCGGAACGCGTCGGCAAGCGCCCGGGCGGTCGGCCCGTCCACCGCGTTCCGGGCCTCCGGCCGATCCAGGATCACCGTGGTAACCCCATCGGCGTGCTCGACGCGTACCCCCACCACCCCAGCATGCCCGCGACGACACCGGACCCGCTACCAGCCGACCGGACCCGCTACCAGCCGACCGGGCGCGCAGATTCACGGAAAGAGTGCCCATCCGAGGCGTGATGGGCACTCTTTCCGTGAATCTGCAGGCGAGGAATGCCGGCGTCCGGTTTGGGGGCTCTGCTGCCGGGAAGTCGGAACAGGTGCGCCAACTACTGACGAAGCTTGAACAGGCCTCCGGGCTCGACCGGGTCGGCGACCGGGTCCAGCGCGTCGTGCAGGG
This sequence comes from Micromonospora sp. NPDC051141, assembly GCF_044455765.1. Taxonomy (NCBI): domain Bacteria; kingdom Bacillati; phylum Actinomycetota; class Actinomycetes; order Micromonosporales; family Micromonosporaceae; genus Micromonospora; species Micromonospora sp. NPDC051141. The sequence goes on along the minus strand of NZ_JBITFD010000004.1, from coordinate 159,426 downwards.
CACGCTGCGCTCGCAACGCGTCCGGGACGCGCTGCACGGCGTCTGGCTGGGCCATCCGCTGCACCCCGCCATGGTGCAGGTACCGGTCGGCGCGTGGATCTCCGCCGCCGTGGTGGACCTGCTGCCCGGCCAGCGCCGGGCCGCCACCGCGCTGGTCGGGCTCGGCACGGTCAGCGCGTTGCCGGCGGCGGTCGCCGGGTGGAACGACTGGGCGGCGCTCTCCCGGGACCAGCGGCGGATCGGGCTCGTGCACGCCGGGGCCAACATCGTCGGCCTCACGCTCTACGCCAGCTCGCTGGCGGCCCGACTGAACGGGCGGCACGGCCTCGGCCGGGCGCTGGCCTACCTGGGGCTGTCCGCGGCCGGCGGCGGCGCGTACCTGGGTGGGCACCTCGCCTACAAGCAGGGCGCCCAGGTCAGCCAGAGCGTCTCCGACCTGCACCTGATCGGCGACGGCTGGCACCCGGTGGGCGACCTGAACAGCCTGCCGCAGCGCGAACTGGTCACCCGGGAGATCGACGACGTCTCGGTGATCCTCTACCGGCACGGTGACGACGTGACCGTGATGTTGGAGCGCTGCCCGCACCAGAGCGGCCCGCTCGGTGAGGGTGAGGTGCGGCAGATCGACGGCCACGCCTGCGTGGTGTGCCCGTGGCACGGCAGCGCGTTCCGTCTCAACGGCGGCGAGGTGGTGCACGGCCCGGCCGCCAACGACCAGATCGTGCTGCCCACCCGCGTGGTCTCCGGCCGGGTCGAGGCCCGGCTGCCCTGAGCCGGCTGCCCTGAGCCGGCTGCCCTGAGCCGGCTGCCCTGAGCCGGCGGCGCATCCGGCTGCGTGCCCACCGTTCGGCCGCCGGCGGCGCATCCGGAGCATCCGGCACCCGGCGAGCGGCGGCGCACCGGCCTCGGTCGCGCTGCGGTGGACGGGTTTCGGTCGCGCTGCGGTGGACGGGTTTCGGTCGCGCTGCGGTGGACGGGTTTCGGTCGCGCTGCGGTGGACGGGTTTCGGTCGCGCTGCGGTGGACG
>NZ_JBITFD010000004.1:0-158302 GCF_044455765.1 Micromonospora sp. NPDC051141 | reverse complement strand
CGGGTTTCGGTCGCGCTGCGCTGCACGGGTTTCGGTCGCGCCGCCGCGCATCGGCTTCAGTCGCGGCGGTGCCGTCCGTTGCCCAGTGCGCGGGCCGCTACCGGCCGGCGGCGCAGCCCGAGGACGGCGCCGATCTGGGCGCCCACGATGCTCGCCACCGCCAGCACCGCCGAGATGGCCAACGGGCGGTTGATGCCCTCCTCGGCCGTGGCCCGGGAGGCACCCGCCGCCATGGCCGGCGGCTGTCCCTCCGGTGCCTCCACCGTGGGCGTGGTGTCCCGCGCCGGCGTGTGCGGCGCGGGCTTCGGCTTCGGTTTCGGCGCCATCGCGGACGTACCGCCTCCGTCGGGCTTCGCCGGGGCGGGCTTCGCCGGCGTCACCACCAGCCGGCCGGCGGCGTGTCGGCGGGCCCCCTCGTCCACCGCGCCGCCGGGCAGTTCGAGAAGCTGGCCGGGGCGGATCCGGTCCGGGTCGGCGAGCCGGTTCAGCCGGGCCAGCTCCCGGTAGCGGTCGAAGTCGTCCAGGTAACGATCGGCCACCTCGCCCAGGTAGTCGCCCTTCGCAACCCGGTACACCGCCGGGCCGGTGGCGTCCGGTGCGGCAGGCGTCGGCGTCGCGACCTGAGGTGCGGTGTACGCCGTGGTGACGGCCGGCGCGGCGACCACCGGTTGCGGCGCGGCCAGCGTCGCGGCGCTGGCCGCGGCCGGGCTCGCCGCCAGGATCAACGCCACGGAGCCGACCAGCGCGGCGGCGGCCCGCTGCTGGCGGTGCATGCCGGGCAGCTTCGGCGCGGGTCGGCGCAACGCCGACGCGAGCAGTTCCACCACGACCGAGAACGCGAACGTGGCCCAGCCGAACCAGCCCACCACGGCCAGCGCCCGCAGGAAGAGTTGCCCGTCGTCGCGGCTGGTCAACGCCGTACCCACCTCGGCCAGGGTGGGCAGGTGATCGGGCAGCGGGTTGCCGGCGAAGGCCAGCAGGGCGACCGGTCCGCCGGCCAGCAGTCCCACGAGCACGACGAGAGCGCCGAGCCCGGTGAGAACCTGGCCGGCGCGGTGGACGGCGGAGCGTCGGGGTGCACCCATGGCGGCCTTCCCTTCCTACGGTCCGGTGAGCGCCCGAGCGGTGGCCTCACCGGTGACGGTGGCGGTCTTCTGCGCGCCGAAGAGCCCGATCAGGTCCCGGCGGTAGGTGATCCGGACGCGTACCCGGATCTGGGTCTCGAAGCCGACCACGGGGAAGTCGACCTCGTGGCCACCGACCCCACCCGCGGCGTTGAGGTAGTCGGCGACGGCCGCACGGGCGGCGACCTGGTCGATCCGCGTCGGACCGCCCTCGATGGCGCTCGCCCGGTCGATCATCTGACCGCCGCTGCGGGCTGCCTCGGCGGCCAGGTTGTCGGCGCGTTGCAGCGTTCGGAGCTGCCCGGCGCCGTCGTAGGCGAGGCTGACGACGGCCAGCACGCCGGTCATCGCCACGGCCAGGAACAGGCTCACCCGGCCACTCTCCGCCCCGCGCCGGCCGGTCATCCGCGGCTCCGGTAGGTGTCCAGCGGCGAGGTGAAGCGCGCCGCGACCGTCTTGCCGCCCGGCACCCCGGGCAGGCCGGGCGCGCGCAGGTCGTCGAAGGAGACGGTGCAGGTGACCGTCACCGTGACGGTCGCCCGCACGCCGGCCGCGCTCCGGTACGCGGCGGCGAAGGTGGTCTCCTGCCCGCCCACCGACCCGCTCAGGTCCAGCCTCGGCGGGGCGGTGCAGCGCAGGCCGGACCAGTTGAGCTGGTCACGGGCCGCCTGCTCGGCGGCCTTCTCGCCGGCGCGGGCGTCGCGCGCCAGGGAGGCAGCCCGGGCGGCGTCGTGCGCGGCGGACTCCACCGCCTCGTCGGCGACGGCGGTACGGCCGGCGACCCCGGCGAGCACCATCAGCCCGATGAAGGCGGGGGCGAGCACCGCCACCTCGATCGAGACGGAACCGCGGTCCCGTGGCGCCGGCCTCATCCCGTGGTCCAGCGTTCGACGGGACCGTGCGCGGTCTGCGTGACCTCGAAGTCGACGCCCGGGACGACCGACAGCGAGCGCCCGCGCACCGTGCAGGTGACGTCGGCCGCGGTCTCCACGCAGGTCGGGCCGTTCTTGTCCCAGCCGACCAGCCAGTCGCCGGAGCGGCGCAGGAAGGTGATCGCCTGCGCCCGGCCGGCGTCCGGTCCGGCGTCGAACGTGCGTTGCGCGTTCACAGCGGTCTGCGCCGCGTTGAGCGCGGTGGACCGGGCGACGAACCAGACGCCGACCTGGATCGAGCCGAAGAGCAGCACCAGGATGGCCGGCATCATCACGGCCAGCTCGACCGGGTTGGCGCCCCGCTCGCGCCCGCCCGCGTTGAGGCGGGCGCGCAGCGTGGCGGCGATCCGCCCCGGACCGCGCGGACCGGCGAGGCGGCCGGCGTCCGCCGGCCGACGCCGGACCGGACGGGCGGGGCGAGTCATCACGGGGCCTTCGGCGCCGTGTTGTTCGGGATGGCGTTCATCCAGTCGTTCGCCTTGGCCAGGGCGAGCCCGGTGACCGCGATGGCCACCGCGACCAGACCGAAGATGATCACGGCGGTCGGAACCGGACTGTCGCCGCGCTCGTTGTCCCGGCGCAGTTCGGCGAGACGGGTGCTCACCGTCGCGTACAGGTAGGCGTAGAGGTGCATGGTCTTCTCCTTCTCGGGGGTGGGGTTCACAGGCGGGCGAGGAACGGATAGACGGCGAAGCCGAGCAGGACGAAGACCAGCAGCGATCCGGGAATGTCCAACTTGCTGGTCACCCCCTCGGCGCGGGTCAGGTTGTCGGTACGGATCTGGTCGCGCAGCGAGTCGGCACGGGACCGCAACGTCTCGTGCACCTGGGCGCCCTCACTGCCGGAGGAGCGCATGATGGCGCCCACGTCACCCAGTTCCGGAATGCCGATCCGGTCCGCCAGCTCCTGCAACTCGTCCCACGGCGAGTGCATCTGGAGCTGGGCGAGCCGCAACGCCTCCCGGATCCGGTCGAACACCCAGCCGTCGCAGACCGCCGCCGCGCGTTCCAGCGACTGCACCGGGCCGTGCGCGGCGGAGAGTTGCAACGCCACCAGGTCGAGGTAGGTGCAGACCGCTTGGCGGAACTCGTCCCGGGCGGCGTCCGCCCTGGTCAGCACCGAGCGGTGCGCGACCAGGCCGGCGAGCAGCGCCATCCCGAGGCTGGCCAGCACCGGCACGGCCACCGGCAGGGACACCCCGCCCAGGAAGAGCACGGCCGAGAGAACCGCCGGGGTGACGAACCCGATCAGCGCGGAGAGCAGCACCGACAGCGCGTACTGCTCGGGGGTCTGGTCGAGCAGGGCGAGCTGCCGGGTCGGCGGGCGCAGCCAGCGGGCGAAGCCGCCGAGCCAGTCCGGCCCCGCCCCGGCCGTCGGGGCCTGACCGGGCGGCTGATGCAGCCGGCGCAGCGCCGGGCCGAGCGCCGGGGTGGCCGGTAGCGCCTCGCGGACCACGAGGAAGAGACCGAGGCCGATCGCCGATCCGCCCAGCACCGCCACCGCGAGCTGCCAGTTGAGGACCACTACGCGATCGCCTCCTCCGGGTCGGGCGCCGGCAGGAAACGCGCCGGGCGGGGCGGCTGGCTCATCGACCGGACCCAGATCAGCAGGCCGATGAAGGCCGCGCCGAGCACCGCCATCACGAGCTGGCCGGTGAACGTGCCGTAGGGGCGGATGTAGTCGCTGTTCACCAGCCCGTACGCCAGCGTGGCGAGCGTCATGCCGGTGAGGAAGCGGACCGCGAACCGGGGCTGGGTCCGCTTCGCCTCGACCTCGCGCCGGGTGGCCACCTCGGCGGACGCGGCGCCGGCGATCGAGCGGAGCACGTCGCCGAGGCGCTCGCCCCGGTCGGTGAGGTGCAGGATCAGCGCGGCCACCACCTGGTCGGCGACCGGGTCGGCGATCTCGTCGGCGAACGCCAGCAGCGCGGACTTGGCCAGCCAGCCGGCCTGGAGGCGGGCGGCCAGTGTGCGTACCTCCTCCTGGATCTCCTCCGGCGCGGTGGTGATGGTGCCGACGATGGCCTGCTGGAGCCCCTGCCCGGTGGCCGAGATGTCCTTGAGTCGCCGGGTCCACTCGCCGACCGCCTCGACCCGGGCGATGGCCCGTTGCTCGGCCCGGCCGACCGCGAACAGCCACGGCACCCCGGGCACCGCGAGCGCCACCAGCAGGCCCACCACCGGCAGCCCGGTGAGCAGGAACGCCACCGCGCCGGCGGCCACCGCGCCGCCCAGCAGGAGCTGGTGGCGTCGCTTGTCGGCGCGACCGGCCCCGGCGCCGGTCCAGAGCCGGCTCAGGCCCGGACCGGCGCTGCCCGGCGTCGACCCCGGTGGCCGGCGGGTGCCGACCAGCGCGACCACGGCCAGCACCAGCCCGGCCACGCAGGCCGCGCCGGAGACCAACGCGATCAGCTCGATCTGCGTCACGCCGGGCCCCCGTTCGGCCGCCGACCCAGGCGGGTGTGCCGGGGCCGCCGCCAGGCGCCGACGCCGGCCTCCACGAACCGGGTGAGCAGGCGCGAGTCGTAGCCGACGCGCATCAACTGGTCGCGGATCCGCTCCGGCAGGTGGCGGGGGACCGCCCGGCCGTCGGGCCCGGGACCGAAGACCGTGGTGGTGGTGATCCGGTTGCCCTCGCCGACGCCGATGACCTCCTCGACGTGCGAGACGAAGCGGTGCTTGCGGCCACCGATCGCGGTCTCGTCCTCGACCGTGACGTAGACGATCAGGTCGAGCGCGTTGCCGGCCATCCGGCGGGCCTGGTCGACTGTCATCTCCCGGCCGTGGGAGAGCGCCAGCTCGATGATCCGTTCGCTCACCCCGGCCGGGGTACGGGCGTGGATGGTGCACATCGACCCGCGACTGGTGGTCATCGCCTGGAGCATCGGCACGATCTCCCGGGACCGCACCTCGCCGACGATGATCCGCAGCACGCCCATCCGCAGCGACACCGGGATCAGGTCGGCGATGCTCACCTCACCGGCCGGTCGCCCGTCCGCGCCGCGTTCGCCGTGCCCCTCCCGGGACTCGAAGCTCATCACCGCCCGGTGCTTGTGCCCGCGCCGGGCCGGTAGCAGCTCGCGGCTCTCCTCCAGCAGCACGTACGGCTCGTCGACCGGGATCTCGTCCATCAACGCCCGGATGACAGTGGTCTTCCCGGCCCCGGCCAGCCCGGCGACCATGATGTTCAGCCCGGCCCGCATGGACGCGCGCAGGAAGTCGCGCAGCAGCGGGTCGATCATCTCGTCCAGGTCGGGCCGGCCGCCGGTAATGTCCTCCAGGCTCACGTCCAGCGTGTTGTGTTTGCGGATCACCGCGTACGGACGGTGGCTGACCAGGAAGACCGCGGCGAGCCGGCTGCCGTCGGGCAGTTGCAGGTCGAGCGTGGGCTTGGAGGTGGAGAGCGACCGCTCGGTGGCGCCGGCCCGGCGGGCCGCCGCCTGGAGGATCTCCACCAGTTCGTCGTCCGTCTCGGCGATCGGCTCGGCCCAGTCGACGCCGCCGCCGTGCCGGGTGATGCGCACCTGGTCGCAGCCGAGGATGTGCACCTCCTCGATGGTGTCGTCGACGAGCAGCGTCTGGAGCCGGCCCAGCCCGACCAGTTCGGCGGTCACCTGGTCGAGCAGCAGCCGTTCCGCGTCGGCGGGCATCGGCGTGCCGGCCCGGCGCACCGAGTCGGCGTACGCGGAGACCACCGCGACGGCCAGTCGGGCCCGCTCGACCTCCTCGGCGTCGGCGTCGAACTCCCGGCCCCGCTGCCAGTGGGTGAGTCGTTCGCTCAGTTCCCGGCGCAGCTCGCGGACGACCGCGAAGTCGACCCGGGGGCGGGGCGGCGGGGCGGGCGGTGCGGCGGGGAGCGCCGGGCCGGCCACGTGGTGCCGTCCGTTCGGTGGCGCCAGCGGCGGGACCGTGGAGACGACGCCGGGTTGCTGCCCGCGCGGGTCGTGCGAGACCGGCTCAAACCGCACCGGGCACCCCCGGCGCGATCGGCGCGTTGACCGCTGCCGCGGCGGTCACGCCGGGCCAGGACAGCCGGGCCCGACGCCGGTCGAGCAGCGCCCGGACCGGCACCTCCAACGCGCTGGCCGCGCGCATGAGCGGCCGGTTGGCGCGTACGGTGCCGCCGCGGCCGAGCACCTCGGCGGTACGCGGGTCGTGCGGCAGGCGGGCGATCACCGGCAGCCGCAGCGCCTTGCTGATCTCGCTGGTGCCGTGCCCGTCGCCGACCACCAGCAGGCGCAGGTTGCCCGGGGGGACGCGGTGCTCGGTGAGGTCGCGTTCGATCGCCCGGACCGTGGCCCGGGTGGCGGAGAGGTCGGGCAGGTGCGCGCGGGTGACCAGCAGCACCACCGCGGCGGCCCGCAGCAGCGGCCAGGGTGGACCGGCGACCGCCAGCCGGCCGCAGTCGACAAGCACGTCGTAGGGGGGCACGCCGCGTTCCAGCCCGGTGAAGTAGTCGGCGAAGCGCTGCCAGAGCGGGACCACGCTGCCGGCCTGGGCCGGGTCGACCACGCCGGGCAGCAGCAGCCGTTCGCGGCGGGGCGCGTCCAGGTCGACGAGCTGGGACCAGAACGTGCTCTCCAGGCTGCCGTCGCGCAGTTCGCCCACGGCCAGCTCGCCGATGCCGCGCGGGCCGTCGAGCGCGCCGCCCAGGTAGCCGGCGAGGATGGAGCCACCCGACGGGTCGCACTCGGCCAGCACGAGCCGGCGGTGCCAGCTCAGCGCGGCGGCCAGCGTGGTGGTGGTGACGCCGGGCGAACCCTTCGCCGACACCAGGGCGATGATCGCCATCAGGCCGCCTCGGTGAGCACGAGCGCGATCCGGTCGTCCGCGGCCAGCACCACCACCGCCGGCACGTCCCGGACGGCCAGCGCCAGGTAGACCACCACGTCGCCGTTCTCCGGCGTGGCGGTGTCGATCACGGTGGCGGCGAACCGGGTGCCGCCGCCCCGGGCCGAGTCGGAGCCGCTGGTGCCGGCGGTCGGCGTGCTGACCAGCAGCACCTTGTCGCCGGGGTGCAGTTCGCGGGCGGGCACCTGGTCGGCCGCCAGTCCCAGCGCGATCTGCTGCTGGCCGGGGCCGAGCAGCGGGGCGTCGGTGAGTTGGGCCGGGGTGAGCAGCGTGCCGGGGGTGAGCCGCACGGCGGCGCGCAGGCCGAGCAGTTCCTTCATCCGGTCGGCCGGCACCGGCCGCAGCTCGCGCCCGCCGGAGACGCGCACCGGCACCAGGTCCTCGGCGGTGAGCTGTTGGCCCACCTCGACGGGGCGGGCCACCGCCAGGTAGCTGCCGGTGGACCGGACCGAGGTGACCGCGAACGCCGCGCCCAGCCCACCGAGCGCGATCAGCAGGACGGCAAGGCCGAGCAGGCCGGGCCGGATGCGCCGCTGCCGGACCACCTTGGGCGGCGCCACCGGCGCCTCCACCGGGGTCCCGTTCCGGGCCGCCACAACACTCATCGGGTCACCACCTGAAGTTCGTTGATCTGCACCGGGACGACACCGCTGACCCGGCTCTGGTCGATCACGCCGCTCTCCCCGCCGCCGGACCACGTGACGGTCCAGAACGTGGTGGCGTAGACCTCGTACGTGTCGGCCTTCGGGTAGCCGTTGGGCAGGCCGCAGTCGGGCGACTTGGCCCCGGCGTGCGGCCCGCTGGCGTTGTAGGGCGTGCCCGGCCCGTCGCAGGTGACGTCGAGGTCGTCGGCCATGTGCCAGACGATCCGGTCGACCTTCGCGGTGATCCTGACGGTCAGTCCTCTTTCCGAGGCCGAGGCAATGAGCGGTCCGAAGTAGGAGTTGCCGGGGCTGGCCCACATCCAGACCGGCAGGCCGACCAGCCCGGGCCCCTTGCTGCGCCGGGGCGCGACCGCCGCGCGGGGCGGCAGCAGCGAGATCGAGGCCAGCGCGCGACGGGCCAGCTCCTCCGGGTCGGGCGGGGTGCCGAAGCCACCCGGCGGCGCGTCGAGCAGCACGTTTCCCTGTTGGCCGGTGGCGCCGCCGACGCAACTGGCGGTGTACCACTGCTGGCCGTCGGGCGCGGGGAGTTGGGGCTCGGCCAGCTTGTAGTAGCAGCCGTCGCTGTTGTTGAACCAGCCCATCACGTCGTCGTAGCACTTGACGACCTGGCCGTTCCACTGGCACTTCGCGGTGCCGCCGCCGCTGCCGCTGCCACCGCCGTCGTTGCCGCCGCCGCCCGGCCCGCCGCCGCCACCCGGGACGCCCGGGTCGTCGTCCCAGACGTCGCAGTTGTTCTGGTCGGGTGGGCAGGACCCGCCCGGGTCAGCGGCGCGGGCGGGGGAGCCGGCCAGTGTCAGCACCGCCACCAGGCCGGCGACGAACCACCGGCGGGGCGTCCCGACCCGGTCGGCCGGGACGCTCCCTCCTCCCCAGGTCAGCACGGCTGGTCCCGGTGCGCGGCGCCGGCGTTGACCAGCCAGCGGCCGTCGGGATAGCGGGCCGCGGTCGCGGTGGCCAGGTACCGGCCGTCGTCGGTGCCGGGCACGGGCTTGCGGTTCTTGACGTAGACCAGCCGGTAGCCGGTCGCGTCCAGGCAGTCCTGGATCTCGACGGTGGGCGTTTCGGCGGCCAGGTCGACCGAGACCACCGTGGGGGTGGAAACCAGTTTTCCGGTACGCATCGCGCCGTGCTCCTTCGCGTCACGAATTGCCAACCGAACCTGGGTCAGCAGCGGGTCGGCCAGAAATCGGCCGAGGGCGGGATGGCTGGGATCGCTGCGGGCGCTCGCCGCCCGGGACGCGGCGAGATAGCCGGAATAGGCGGTGAGTGCCGCTTTTTCGGCCGCTTTCTCCTCGGCGGTGGAATGCGCGGCGGGTGCCGCGGCGCGGCCGGTCAGTGGGCCGGTGGTCGCCTCGGGCCCGGTGCCGCAGCCGGCGGCGCCGACCGCCAGTACGAGGCTGAGCAGGCCGCCTTCCCATCGGCGGGATTGCCATGTGCGCAACGCCGAGCCCTCCTCGGTGCCGGCCCGGTGCGGTCGCGCGGAGCGCTCCGGGCATGCGGAAGCACGCCCGGATCTGTCGGACCGGACCTCGACCGCCACCGTGTGCATTTACCTGTGCTGATCTTCGTCAAATGTGGAAGTGCTGTCTCCGGTCCGCCTCCGACGCCATTGAGCGGGGGTTGCGTCGTACCCAAGGGGCGAGCATAGGCTGACGTCCGCCGATGCAACAGAGGCAATTCACGTGAACACGTTGAGTGAAGACGGGTGGTGGCGGCCGGTGGCGTTCCGGACGGTGACGAGCGGGTCCTCCCCGGCCTCCCCGACGGTCGGTGTGCGCTCACCCGCACCCCTCCACCCGCCCGCGCCGTCCGGCCGCCGCGCCATCGGTATGGGTGGGGTGCACCCTGCTCGTCCGATCCGTCCCACCGGCCGGCCACGCCCGGCACCCGTCGCCGGCACCGGCCGCTCCGGGACCCCGCCGGACGCCGTTTTCCGCGCCATCCGCCACACGCCGATCATGGTGACGTCACTCTGCGTGCTCCGCAGTGGAACCACCGGCGACCGGACGGGGGAGCCGGTATGACCACCGAACGGGTCCGCCACCCCGACCCGCCGGCCGTCACCCGCCGCCCGCTCGTCCGGCTGTTGGCCACCCTCGCGATCGGGCCGCCGGTCCGGCTGGCGGTGGCCCGCTACGCCGTACCGCCGGACCGCCCGGACCGGACGGCGTGCGACGCCTGCGGCACGCCGATCGGGCTGGACCGGTCGTGGCCGGCGCTCGGTCCGGCGGCCCGCTGCCCCGGCTGCCGGGCGCGGATCGGCGCGCCACCGGCCGTGGCGGAGGTGGCGCTCGCGGTCGCCGTCGCGGTGCTGGCGTTGGCCGGTGGGCTGCCCGGCGCGCGTCTGGCGCTGGCCTGGTGGCTCGCCTGGGCGGTGCCGATGGCGCTGGTGGACGCCGCGGCGCACCGGCTGCCCGACCGGCTGACCTGGCCGGCCGCCGGCGGCACCGCGGTGCTGCTCGGGGTGACCGCGCTGGCCGGACCGGGCCCGGCGCCCTGGGTACGGGCCGTCGCGGCCGGGCTGGCGCTCGGCGCCGGTTTCGCGGCCACCACCGTGCTGTTCGGCCGGCGTGGTTTCGGCCTCGGCGACGCCAAGCTGGCCCTCGGCGCGGGCGCGCTGCTCGGCTGGTACGGCTGGCCGGTGCTGGTGGCCGGGCTGGTGCTCTCGGTCACCCTCTCCGGCGTGGGCGGGCTGGCGTTGCTCGCCGTCCGCCGCGTCCGCTGGCGCAGCCACCTGCCGTTCGGGCCGTTCCTCATCCTCGGCACCGCCGCCACGCTGCTGCTCACCACCCGCGGCGTGTGATCGGCCACGCTCCGGTACGCGCGTCCGCGCCGCGGGTACGGGAACCCCAGCCACCTCTCAGCCGGGTCTGGTTCGGTGGCCGTCCAGGCACCGGGACTCGGGAGGGCACGTGGCGCACGGCGACGAGGACCGGCGAATCGACGAGGGCTGGCGAATCCGGCGCACCACCGCCGACATGGACCGGCTCGACGAGACCGAGTCGGTCTTCGCGCTCGCCAACGGCTGGGTGGGCTGGCGGGCCACGCTCGACGAGGGCGAGCCGTACGGCATGCCGGGCAGCTACCTCAACGGCTTCCACGAGCAGCACGAGCTGACCTACCCCGAGGACGGTTACGCGTTCCCGGAGCGCAGCGACACCGTGATCAGCGCACCCAACGCGGCGCTGGTCCGGCTCTGGGTCGACGGCGAACGGCTCGACCTGAGCACCGGCACCGTCCGCCGCCACCACCGTGAGCTGGACCTGCGCGCCGGGGTGCTCCGCCGGGAGACCGAGTGGATCTCACCGGGCGGCCGGGGCGTACGGATCCGCAGCACCCGACTGGTCTCGTTGCCGCGCCGGCCGGTCGCCGCCGTCGACTGGGCGGTCGAGCCGCTGGACGGGCCGGTCCGGGTGCGGGTCTGCGCCGACCTGCTCGCCAACGAGCGGGTGCCGGAACGCTCCGGCGACCCCCGGGCGGCCTCGGTGATCCAGGACCCGCTCACCGCCGAGACCGGCCGGCACGACGGGCTGGACGGCGTGCTGGTGCACCGCACCGGGCGCAGCGGCCAGCGCGTCGCCGTCGCGGTCGCGCACCGGGTCGAAAAGCCCGACGCGACGGCTACCGCCACCGAGCTGACCGACGACCGGTTCCGGCTGGCGCTCGACGGGACACTGCGACCCGGCGAGCGGATCCGGGTCACCAAGTTCGCCGCGTACGAGTGCGCGCCCGTCGACGGCACCCCGGCCGACGACCTCGCCGACCTGGTCGTGGCGGAGGCGGAGGCGGCCCGCGCGGACGGCTTCGACGCGCTGCTCGACGCGCAGCGCGCCGCCCTGGACGCGGCCTGGGCCACCGCCGACGTCGAGCTGGACGGCGACCCGGAACTCGAACAGGCGGTGCGGTTCGGCGTGTTCCACCTGCTCCAGGCCGGCCGCGCCGACGCCGACCACACCATCCCGGCGAAGGGGCTGACCGGCAACGGTTACGACGGCCACGTGCTCTGGGACACCGAGGGCTACGTGCTGCCGGTGCTGACCTACCTGGCGCCGGAGCTGGCCCGCTCGGCGCTGCGCTGGCGGCACGCCCACCTGCCCGAGGCGCGGGAGCGGGCGGCCGAGCTGCGGCTGACCGGGGCGACGTTCCCCTGGCGGACGCTCAGCGGCCGGGAGTGCTCCGGTTACTGGCCGGCCGGCAGCGCCGGTCTGCACGTCAACGCGGACATCGCGGACGCGGTGCTGCGCTACGTCGCGGCCACCGGCGACACCGCGTTCCTCGCCGGGTGCGGCGCCGAGCTGCTGATCGAGACCGCCCGGCTCTGGCACGGCTACGGCCACTTCGACGACGCCGGCGTCTTCCACCTGACCGGCGTCACCGGCCCGGACGAGTACTCGGCGCTCGTCGACGACAACGTCTTCACCAACCTGATGGCCCGGCGCAACCTGCGGGGTGCCGCCGACGCCGCGCAGTCCTGCCCGGAGGTCGCCGCCCGGCTCGGCGTCGAACCCGCCGAGGTGGCCGGCTGGCGGGCCGCCGCCGACGCGGTCCACGTCCCGTACGACCGCAAGCGCGGCGTGCACGCGCAGTCGGCCGGCTTCACCGACCGGCCGGAGTGGGACTTCGCCGGCACCGACGCGGACGACTACCCGCTGCTGCTGCACTTCCCCTACCTGGAGCTGTACCGCAAGCAGGTGGTCAAGCAGGCCGACCTGGTGCTGGCCATGCTGCGCAGCCCGAGCGACTTCACCGCCGACGAGAAGGCGCGCAACGTCGCCTACTACGAGGCCCGCACCGTCCGGGACTCGTCGCTGTCCGCGTCCGCGCAGGCGATCCTCGCCGCCGAGGTCGGGCACTTGGACCTGGCGTACGACCTGTTCGCCGAGACGGCGCTCCAGGACCTGGCCGACCTGGGCGACAAGACCGCCGACGGGCTGCACCTGGCGTCCCTGGCCGGCGCGTGGCTGGTGGTGGCGCAGGGCTTCGGCGGCCTGCGCGACGACCGCGGCGTGCTCTCGTTCGAGCCGAGGCTGCCCCGCCGGATCACCCGGCTCGCGTTCCACCTGCGCTGGCACGGGCACCGCCTGCGGGTCACGCTCACCCCGGACGAGGCCCGCTACGAGCTGCCCGACGCCACCGGGGACGACACCGTCGAGCTGTGGCACCACGGCGAGCAGCTCCGCGTGACCGGCGACAGCCCGGTGGCCCGCCCGATGCCCCCGCTGCCCACCCCCGGCCCCGAGCCAGCCTCCCCACCCGGCCGCCGTCCCGCCCGCAGGTAAGGCGGGGCCCCTGTTGACGCCTTCGGTATCGGAAGGGGCCCCGCCTAACACCCCGTGCCCCGGTCACCCGGCGGCTGGGCCGGTACGCCGGACATCCGCTCGACGATCTTCTCCAGCGCCTCGAACGCGTACGCCCAGTTGTGGCACTTGAAGCTGCGCAACCCGGTGATCGGGGTACGGCAGTCGGCACAGTGGACACCGGGCACCGCGTCCGGCACCTCGGTGTTGACGTACTTCCGCTCACCGAGCACCACCCGGGCGATCATCGCGGTGTCGTGCACCCGGTGCAGCGCGGACGAGACAATGTCGTACCAGGTCACCCGGCGTCCGCACGTCGGACAGTCCGGCTCGTCGCCGCTGACCCACAGCGGCGCGCCGATGCTGTGCGCCGGGATGTTCAGCAGCCGCTCCATCCGGCGTACGTCCGACTCGGGAGTGGTCCACCGGTGCCGCCCCGGTAGCGAGGCGGGCGAGTCGTAGACGGCGCGGAACAGCACCGGGTCGACCTCCACGGTCTGTCGCCGATCGGTCATCGGTACCTCCTGGGAACAACGGGTCAGCGGTTCGTCGCCCAGGGTGCTACACATCAGGGCGTGACGGCTGCTGAAACGCGACCCAACGTGGCCCGGATGTACGACTACTACCTGGGCGGATGCCACAATTTCGCGGCCGACCGGGCCGCCGCCGAGGAGATCCTGAAGATCTTTCCGGACACCGGAGTGGCGGCCCAGACAAACCGCGCCTTCCTGCGCCGGGCCGTGCGGTGGGCGGCCGAGCGGGGCGTACGCCAGTTCCTCGACGTCGGCGCCGGGCTGCCCACCCAGGGCAACGTGCACGAGGTGGTCCGCGCGGTGAACCCGGACGCCCGAGTGGTCTACGTGGACACCGACGAGGTGGCCGTCGCGTACGCCAGGCGGTTGTTGCCCACCGACGGCGGTCGCACCGTGGTGGTCCGCGGTGACCTGCGGCGGCCCGACGAGCTGCTGGCCGACCCGACGCTGCGCGCGACGCTCGACCTCAGTGAGCCGGTGGCGCTGCTGCTGGTCGCGGTGCTGCACTTCGTGCCCGACGCGGACGACCCGTGGACGGCCGTGGCCCGGCTGCGCGACGCCACCGCACCCGGCAGCCTGCTCGCGTTGTCGCACCTGACGCTGGACGGCGCGCCGCCGCTGCCCGCGCGGGCCGGCACCGAGGTCTACCGGCGCAGCAGCGCGCCGCTGGTGCCCCGCACCCACGCCGACGTGTCCCGCTTCCTCGACGGGTACGACCTGGTCGAGCCCGGTCTGGTCCGGCTGGCCGACTGGCGGCCGGACGGCGAGCCGCAGGCCGCGGTGTCACACGGTTACGGCGGGGTGGGCGTGCGTCGCTGACCTCCCGACGGCCTCCACCGTCAGCCGAGGCCGCGGTGGGCGGCCCAGAGCGTGGCCGCGCGGCCGGCCGCCGCCGCCACCAGCGCGGCCAGCTCCGGCCGGCCCGGCACCCGGAACGACACGTACGCGCCGCGCCCACCCGCCGTGGGCCGGCCGTAGGCCTTCGCGGCGAGCCGGCCGTCCGGCAGCAGCCGGATGTTGAGCGTGGTCAGCGTGAACTCCTCGCCGCGCCGGGTGTCGGTCCAGCGCAACGCCTCCGGAACGGCCACGTTGATGGCGAGGGCGGTGACGTCGGGCGGGGCGTCACTGCTCATCCCGGCTCGGGCGGGGGCGTCACTGCTCATCCGGGCATCGTCGCACGGCGGCTCAGCGTCGTCTCCCGGCTCATCCGGGACAGCTTCTCCGGGTTGCGCACCGCGTAGAGCCCGGTGATCAGGCCGTCGTCGAGGCGTACCGCCACGACCGTGTCCAGCTCGCCGTCGAGCCGCACGAGCAGCGCCGGGTACCCGTTGACCTGCGCCGGCGCCATCGACGCCGCCTCGGCGACCCGACGCCAGCCGCCGGCCAGCAGGCGGGCCACCTTGTCGGCCCCGGCGACCGGGCGCGGAATCGCCTGCCGGATCCCGCCGCCGTCGCCGACGAGCACGACGTCCTCGGCGAGCACCGCGAGCAACGACCGGAGGTCGCCGGTCTCGACGGCCCGCCGGAACGCGTCGAGCGCGTCGCGGGTCTCGGCCGCGGAGACGGTACGGCGGGGCCGGCGCGCCGCCACATGGGCGCGCGCCCGGTGCGCGATCTGCCGCACCGTGGCCGGCGTCCGGTCGACCGTCTCGGCGATCTCGTCGTACCCGACGTCGAACACCTCACGCAGCACGAACACGGCCCGCTCGGTCGGCGCGAGCGTCTCCAGCACCAGCAGCATCGCCATCGAGACGCTGTCGGCCAGCGCCACGTCGTCGGCCACGTCGGGCGTGGTCAGCAGCGGCTCGGGCAGCCACGACCCGACGTACGACTCCTTGCGCCGGCCGAGCGCGCGCAGCCGGGACAGCGCCTGGCGGGTGGTGATCCGGACCAGGTAGGCGCGCCGGTCCCGGATCTCGTCGAGGTCGACGCCGGCCCATCGCAGCCAGGTCTCCTGGAGCACGTCCTCGGCGTCGGCGGCCGAGCCGAGCATCTCGTACGCGACCGTGAAGAGCAGGTTCCGGTGGGCGAGGAACTCCTCGGTGGCCGGGTCCGCCATGGCTGGCTCCTCCGCTGCTCGACTGCGTTCCCCACCAGACGCCGGCCGCCGGCCCGCTGTGACACCGCGCGGCTGTGGCGGTCGTCACCCGGCCACGGTGTCACGCCGGCCCCGCCGCCGGCATCTCGTGTCCGACCGAACGCCACGCCACCGGAGAGGGCGACACCATGGAGACCCGATTCAACCTGTTCGACAACCCGATCTCCGCCAACTTCTTCAAGCGGTTCGCCAACGCGGGCCTGGTGATCCAGCAGTCGCCGCTGCCGCACTCCACCCAGGAGCTGGTGTCGCTGCGGGCCAGCCAGATCAACGGCTGCGGCTGGTGCATCGACATGCACACCAAGGAGGCCACCGCCGCCGGGGAGACCGCGGTCCGGCTGCACCTGGTCGCCGCCTGGCGCGAGTCGACTGTCTTCACCGAGGCGGAACGCGCCGCGCTGGCGTTCGCCGAGGAGGGTACCCGGCTCGCCGACGCCCACCAGGGGGTGTCCGACGAGACCTGGGCGCGGGTGCGTGAGCACTACGACGACGACCAGGTCGCGGCGCTGGTCTGCCTGGTCGGGTTGATCAACGCGGCGAACCGGGTCGCGGTGATCGTGCACCAGCGGGGCGGCTCGTACGAGGCCGGCATGTTCGCCGCCGCGCTGCGCTGACCGACGGGGGAGCGGCCCGGCCCGCAATCGTTGCCGGGCCGGGGCCGCTAGCGATCGCCGTAGTGGTACCGGCAGGCGACGATCTCGATGTCGTTCTTGGAGATCCGATACACGAGCCGGTGCTCGCGATCGATGCGACGGGACCAGAAGCCGGACAGCTCCCCCCGGAGGGGTTCGGGCTTTCCGATGCCCTCGTAACCGTTGCGCATGACGTCCGCGACCAGCTCGTTGATGCGCTTGACGAGCTTGCGGTCGGTGTGGCTGATGTACTGATGCCAGGCGGTGGGCGTGAAGACCAGCCTCACGCGACATCCCGGACGTCGGCCGGGTCGATCAGCTCTCGTTCCTCGCCGTCATCCTGCTCCAACTCGTTGATCGACCGGCGCAGAGCGGCGGCGTTGCTCGGACTGCGGAGCAGGTACTCGGTCTCCTTCATCGCCTCGTACTCGGCGAGCGGCACGATGACCACCGGCTCGTGGCCCGAGCGGGTGACCACGACCTCTTCCGCGTCGTCGATGACGCTGTCCAGCTCAGCGGCCAGGTTCTGGCGTAGCTGAGTGAAGTTCACCGTGCGCATGACGATCACCTCCGGAGATGTACAGAAAACTGTACCTATTCGCGCGAGGGTGCGCCAGCGCTTCCCAAAGCCCCACTCACGAGGCGGCAACGCGGGATGGACGCGGCCAGAACTGATCGCTGATCACCGACAGCGGTCTGGTGCTGCCGGCAAGTGATTCATAGTCTGTTTCGGGATGTCCCGGTCGAGGGTGGGGGGAGGGGCTGACGCTGCTGTCGACCCGAGGCCTCGCCGACGTCCCCACCGATCGCGTCGTCGCCCTGCCCGACGCGGAGACCGACGCGCTGGCCATGCTGATCGCCCGCGACCACCCGGACCTGGCCGCCGTGGTGCACCGCCCGGCCACTCGACCCGTCATGCCGGCGGACGTCGTGCACGCCGCGCTGGACCGGCTCGAACAGGTCGCCGTGGAGCTGCTGCCGGCCTGGCTGCCCGAGATCGCCGACGGGGTCCGCCCGGACACGGCCGGGCTGGCGGCGGTCCGGGCCGCGGCCACCGCGCGGGCCCGCCGCGAGCGGTATCCCGGCACGTTCCTGCCCGACCTGGCCCGCTACGCGGTGACCGGCCGACGGGTCACCACCACCACGCCGCTTCCGGTGCGTACCCGGGCGGCGGCGCTGACCCGCCTCGTCGCTGGCGCGTTCGGGCGGCGGCGGGTGGTGCTGCTCGTCGAACCGGCGGCCGGCGACGGCGCGGTGGTCGCGGCCGGGGCGGCCTGGCTCGGGCAGCACGGCGGCCCGACCGTCTGGCTGGTGGGGATCGGCGGGGACGGGCTGCCGGAGTTCCGCGTCGCGTCGCCGCCCGCCCTGCCCGCCTGGACCGAGGCGGTGGCGGGCAAGCCCCATCCGGGCAGCGAGGTCGAGAAACGGCTGGAGGCGGCACTCGCGGCCGAGAGCTGGGCGGCCGGACGACGGTGGAACCAGAGCTTTCAGTCGCACGGCTTGGCCACGCCGGTGCGACTCGATCTACTGTGGCCGGACGAACGGTGCGTGGTGGAGATCGACGGGCCGGAGCACTGCCGTCCGGTCCACTACGAGGCTGACCGGCAGCGCGACGTCCAGCTCCAGCTGGACGGCTACACGGTCCTGCGCTTCACGAACGCCCGGGTGATCCACGACGTCGGCGCCGTGGTCCAGCAGATCGGCACGTATCTGCGGACCCGTCGCCGGGACATGGCGGAAGGACGGCAGCATGGCCGGCGATGAGCTGACCGCATCCGAGAGCGCGATCCTCGTCGTGCTCATGGCCGAGGCGCGGGAGGTGTTGAACACCGAACTCCGCGACCGTTACCAGCTTGACGTACGCAAGCCGCAGCGGGACAA
Organism: Micromonospora sp. NPDC051141; assembly: GCF_044455765.1. NCBI lineage: Bacteria > Bacillati > Actinomycetota > Actinomycetes > Micromonosporales > Micromonosporaceae > Micromonospora > Micromonospora sp. NPDC051141. The sequence continues at coordinate 140,290 of NZ_JBITFD010000004.1, read as the reverse complement.
GCTCACCCGCCTGCAGTACGTCGCCAGCCGCCGGAGCGGGCCGACGTACGCCCTCCAGCTCGACGACAAGGGCTGGGTACGCATGCAGACCGACCTCAACTTCACGCTGCGTGGCGCATCCGCGCTCGGTGCCGCGTTGGCCGCCCTCCAGACCAACCTGCGTGAACGCGTCCTGGCGCGCAGCGGCTGCGCCACGCTGGCCGAGCTGTTCGCCCTGACCGACGTGCGCGCTCCGGCTCCCGCTCCGGCGGCCGGGCCGACCGGGTCGATGGAGGCGCGCGTGGTCAGCGCCTACCGGGCGCTCGCCGACGAGCCGGGGGCCTGGGTGAGCCTGCGCCGGCTGCGCCCGTTCTTCGCCGACGTGTCGCGGGAGCACCTGGACGAGGCGCTGCGCGGGCTCAGCCGGAGCGACGGCGTGAGCATCGCACCGGAGTCGAACCAGAAGACGCTCGCCGAGGCGGACCACGCGGCGGCGCTGCGACTCGGCGGGCAGGAGAACCACCTGCTGGCGATCGGCGTGTGATGGACGAGGCGGAACGGGCCGCGCTGGCAGCGCTGCGGTTCGACTGGGCGCCGGTGCCCGACGACGTGTGGCGGCCGTTGCCCTTCCACGTCGACGGCCTGCACCTCCCGGTCGTCCGGGACGTCCTCGCCGGCGTGGACGAGGCCGCGTCGAATCCGCACGGCAGCCCGCTCGGGCTGGTCGTCCAGGGGCAGCGGGGGGCCGGCAAGACCCACCTGCTGGGCGTGATCCGGGAGCGGGTGCAGCAGCGGGGCGGCTACTTCTTCCTGGTCGGCCTGCTCGACGCCGAGAGCTTCTGGGACGGGGTGCTCGCCGCGATGCTGGACGGCCTGGCCCGGCCGGTGCCCGGCAGCCCGGAAACGCAGCTCAAGCTGCTGCTGCGGCGGCTGTCGGCGCTGGTGGGCGCGCCCCGGACGGCCCGCCGGGCGGTGATGGGCGACACCGAACTCACCCGCGCCGCACTCGACGCGTTCCTGGAGGGGCTCGGCGACTTCGACCGGCACGCGGCCCGGACCTGCCAGGAGACGGCGCGGGCGCTCGCGCTGAGCGCCTCCGAGAACATCGCCCACCGGGACGTCGCGGAGAACTACTTCCTCTCCGGCGAGGAGATGACGCCCGGCGAACGCGCGGCCTGGGGGATGCGTCGGGTGCCGCGCCCGGCCCAGCAGATCGTGCAGGACCTGTCCTGGCTGCTGGCGCTCACCGGCCCGTCCGTGGTGGCGATCGACCAGATCGACACGCTGATCGCCCAGTTGGCGATCCAGAGCGACCCGGCGGTGGTGGGCGCCGCGATGAGCCCGGAGCAGGCGCTGACGCTGGCCCGGATGGCGGACGGCCTGATGTCGCTGCGCCAGACGACGCGGCGCACGCTGACCGTGCTCGCCTGCATCCCGAACTCGTGGACCATCATCCGGTCCACCGCCGCCGACACGGTGGCCGACCGGTTCCGGGAGACGCCGATGCTGCGCCGCATCGACGACGCCGACCTGGGCCGGGCGATCGTCGAGAAGCGGTTCGCGCTGCGCTACCAGGGGGTCGGGTTCTCCCCGCCGTACCCCTCCTGGCCGGTGTCCCCGGGCGCCTTCGCCGGGGCCGGATCGTTCACCCCGCGCCAGTTGCTGATCGAGATCGACGGGCACATCCGGGCCTGCCTCGCCGACGACGAGGTCCGGGAGATGACCGGCCTGGGCGAGCCGTCCGCCGCGCCGTCCCGGGCGCCCCGGCCCGCTCCGCCGACGGCCACCACCGAGGAGACCGACCGCTACGACGCCCGCTTCGCGGAGTTGCGAGCAGCCGCCGATCTCGTCGCGCCGCGCGATCGTGCGTCGGAGGACGTGACGATGCCGGCACTGCTGACCGCCGGGCTCACCGCCTGGATCCTGGAACGCGGTGACGCCGGGGCGGCGTTCAGCGTCGATCCGCCGCCGAGCACGGACCCGCCGCTGCACGCCCGGCTGCGCCTGACGCTGAACGAGCACACCGAGGACCAGGTGCACTGGTGTTTCCGGGCGGTCAGCGACAACCACCACGGCAACGCGGCGCTGGCCCGGCTCCGCAAGGCGTGCGTGGCGTCGGCCCTCGACACCGGGCTGACGAAACGCAAACTGTTCCTGCTGCGCAACCGCGACTGGTCGGCAAGCGCGGCCACCCGGCGGACGCTCGACGCGTTCCACACGGCGGGCGGCCGGACGATCGGCCTGGACGACGAGGACCTGCGGACCCTCTCGGCGCTCCGGGTGATGCTCGCCGAGACCACCATGGACCTGCGCGGCTGGCTGGCCGACCGGCGTCCGGCCCGGAGCCTGACGTTCCTGCGGCACGCGCTGGCGGACGCCGAGGGGTGGACGGCGGCCGACGGGCCGCCACCGGCGCCCGCATCGACCCGGCCCACGCCCGCATCGACCCGGCCCACGCCCGCATCGACCCGGCCCACGCCCGCATCGACCCGGCCCACGCCCGCATCGACCCGGCCTGCGACCCGGCCCACGCCGCCCTCGGCCGCGAGCGGTCCGGCGTTTGTCGTGGGCCACGGGTACGACGACGACGCGCCGGTCCCGCTGGCCCTGGAAGCGCTCCGGAAACACGCCACGATCTTCGCCGGCTCCGGATCGGGCAAGACCGTGCTCATCCGCCGCATCGTCGAGGAGTGTGCCCTCGAGGGTGTCTCCGCCATCGTGCTCGACCCCAACAACGACCTCGCCCGGCTCGGGGAGGCGTGGCCCGACCCGCCTCCGCAGTGGCGGCCGGGTGACGCGGACCGGGCGGCGGACTACCTGGCCCACACCGACGTGGTGGTCTGGACACCGCGCCGCAGCTCGGGCCGCCCGTTGAGCTTCCAGCCGCTGCCCGACTTCACCAGCGTGCGCGACGACCCGGACGAGTTCGGCGAAGCCGTCGAGGCGGCCGTCGCGGCGCTCGCGCCACGCGCCATGGTCACCGGACGGGCCACCCGGGCGCACCTGGGGCTGGCGGTGCTGCGCAAGGCCGTCGAGCACTACGGCCGGCGCGGCGGCTCCCGGTTGAAGGGCCTCGTCGACACGCTCGCCGACCTGCCGGACGGGATCATCGACCTGGAGGACGCCGACAAGATCGGTCTCGGTCTCGCCCAGACGCTCACCGCCGCCATGGTGAACGACCCGCTCTTCGGGGGCGAGGGCACGCCGATGGACCCCGGCGTGCTGCTCACCCCGGCCGCCGGCAAGCGGGCCCGGGTCTCGGTCGTCAGCCTGGTGGGGCTGCCGTCCGACGACGTCCGCCAGAGTTTCGTCAACCAGCTCCAGATGGCGTTGTTCGCCTGGATCAAGAAGCACCCGGCCGGTGACCGGCCGCTGCTGGGGCTGCTCGTGATGGACGAGGCGCAGACGTTCGCCCCGTCCGGGGCGATGACCGCCTGCACCCAGAGCACGCTGGCGCTGGCCGCCCAGGCCCGCAAGTACGGGCTCGGGTTGATCTTCGCCACGCAGGCGCCGAAGGGGCTGCACAACCGCATCCCCGGCAACGCGGCGACCCAGGTGTACGGCCTGATGAACAGCCCCATCCAGATCGAGGCGGCGCGCGAGATGGCCCGCGCCAAGGGCGGGGACGTGCCGGACATCTCGCGGCTGACGGTGGGCGAGTTCTACCTCGCCGCCGAGGGCGCCGCGCCGCGGAAGATCCGGACGCCGCTGTCGTTGAGCCACCACCCGCGCAGCCCGCTCACCGTCGAAGAGGTGCTGGACCGGGCGCGCGGGACCGGCCGTGGTGGTTGACCGGTAGCCAAGAGTGACGGAGAGCTACGTGCAAATTGCCCCCATGGGATTGTCATGACCACTTCGCGCAGCGTTCCGATGAGATGACTTTGTGCTGTATGTGCTGACAGCAGCCTTGATCATCGATCTTCGAGAACATTGTGGACGCGGAGGCGTCTACATCCGCTGCCCGCCACGGATAGTAATTGGCGACCGAAGGGGGCAGGGGAACGATGAACGAAGCGCTGGCGGAACCGCTCACCGGCTATCAGGTGATGGCCGTGGCTGTGGCCGTCGCGGGGGCGGCGGCCGGACTGGTACGCGTGTGGGTCGCGTACCGGGCACGCATACAGGAGGAACGCGAGGCGACGACACGTACCACAGCCCGGGTCACCTGGCTGATCAGGCTCGCGGAGACCGACCACGACATGGTGCGGATCGTGGAGCGCGACCGCGACGGGCACCGCGAGGTGGAGTTGGGTGGCCGCGGCGCGGCGAAGGCCGAGGCCGTCGAGGAGGCGGCGTGATGGAGTTCGAGGGCGCCGCCGCCCTGACGACGGACCAGGTCGACCGCGAGACGCCGCGGAAGGCTGAGGCCGCTCGCGTGAAGGCCGCGCACGACCAGGAGTTCGCCGTGTTCGCCGAGGCCTCCTACCACCAGGTGGAGCGGATCCTCAGGTCGGCGTGCCGGGACCGCGAGGTGGTCGAGGACGCGCTCAACGAGGCTTACCTGCACGGGCGGGTCAAGTGGTCCGAGCTGCGGGCCCACGACCGGCCGATCGGCTGGATCGTGGTGACCGCCCGATTCAAGATCATGAAGGACCGTCAGCGGTGTCAGCGGGAGGCCGCGATGGCCCCGGAGGACCTGCCGCCGGTGCCGCGCTCGAACATCGCCGACGTGTGGGAGGCGCAGGAGACGCTGCGGGGCTGGTTGCACCAGCTCCCGACGCGGCACGCCGAGGTGTTCCAGATGGCGCAGGAGGGATTCTCCAACCAGGAGATCGCCCGCATCCTCGGACTGACCGAGAACAGCGTCCGCTCCTACAAGGTGGCCGCCCGGCGAGGGCTGCGCGAGTTGGCCGAGGAGGCCGGCTACACCGGCCCGGACGGCCACCGGCGGCAGGGGGAGAGCCGTGGATCTCGATGACATCCTGGCGCTGGCCGAGACCACGCCCAGCCCGCTGGAACTCGCCCGGGCGCGGCGGGTCGCGCGCGCCGCGCAGAGCCAGTACGACGTCTCCCTCGCCGAGGGCTACAAGATCCTGGTCGACGCCGACCTCGTCGACCCGTTGACCTGCGACGCGGACGAGGCGGCCCGGGTCGCGCGCATCGCCCAACTGTCGAAGTTGGGCACCGTCACCTGGACGGCCGGTGGGACCGGGGGCGTCGGGCGGATCTTCTGGTCGGACGAGATGGCGCGGATCTTCGGGCACGCGCCAGGGACGTTCCGGCTCACCCCCGACACACTTCTCGGCCTCGTGCATCCCGGGGACGCGGGGCGGCTCCGCGCGGCGGTCCGGGCGGTATGGGAGCGGAAGCGTCCCGGCGAGGTCGGCTTCCGGGTGATCCGCCCCGGCGGCAGCATCCGACACGTGCACTGCCACCTGGAGATCACGACCGACCAGGGCGAGCCGTCCGGAATCATCGCCACCGGTGAGGACGTCACCACGCTCGAACTCGCCCGGCGGGAACGCCGTCGGCTCGCCGTCCGCAGCCGCATGCTCTGCGCCGACCCGGCCGCGCGGGACGCCCTTACCGGGCTGGCGACCCGCGGCTACGTCATCGACAAGGTCGATCGGGCCCGCCGCACCGCCGGTGGCGCCGTCGTCGTCGTGGCGACCGAACCCGCCACCCGGCTGCCGGAGGCGCTCACCGACGAGGACCGCGACCAGTTGACCGCGGCGGTCGCCCGTCTCCTGCGGACGGTCGTCGGGAGCGAGCTGACGGGGGGCCTGGTCGGCTCCGGCCTCTGGGGAGTGCTTCTCACGCCGGCCGGGGACGACGCCGAGCGCCTGGCGGCTCGGATCGTCGAGCGGTTCCGGAACCACCTGTTCAGCGTCCGGCAGAAGATGGTGCGACTCAACACCTCGGCGGGCGTGGTGCACTTCGACGGCGGGATCAGTGCGAGCGGGTTCGACCTGCTCGTCGACGGCGAGCACGCGGCCCGCGACGCCCGCCGCAACGCGGCCTCCATCACCGTGCTCGACCAGCCGGTCGCCGACGACGAGCGGGCGGACCGGTGCCGTTCCCGGGTGCGGCACGCGGTCGCGGCGAACAGATTCGCCCTCTACGCGCAGCCCATCGTCGATCTCCAGCTCAACCAGGTCACCCGCCACGAGATCCTGCTGCGGGTCCGCAGTGACACCGGTGAGCCGGTCGCACCCTGGGCGTTCCTCGACATGGCCGAGCGGGTCGGGGAGATCCTCACGGTGGACAAGTGGGTCGTCGACCATGCCCTGGAGTTGATCGGCCGGGGTGCCCAGACCTCCCACTACCAGGTCAACCTCTCCGGCAGGTCGCTCGCCGACCCCGGGCTGCTCGCCTTCGTGACCGAGGCGATCGACCGGCACGGCGTCAAGCCGGAGTGTCTGACGTTCGAGATCACCGAGACCGCCCTCATCGAGAACCGGAACGAGGCGCTGGCCTTCGCGACGGGGATCAGGGAAGTCGGCTGCCACCTGGCACTTGACGACTTCGGCACCGGCTACAGCACGCTCGCCCATCTGAAACAACTCCCGGTGGATCTCGTCAAGATCGACGGGACGTTCATCGTCGACCTCTGCCGGTCGCCGGCAAGCCAGGCCCTGGTGTCCATGCTGGTCAAGCTCTGCGAGGCGCTCGGCATCCGGGTCGCCGCCGAGTACGTCCAGGACGAGCAGACCGTCGAGCTGCTGCGGAACCTCGGGGTCGACTTCGCCCAGGGTTACCGGACCGGACGACCCGAGCCGATCACCGTCAGCCGGACGGAGGCGCAGACGGTCGAGCTGGAGCTGCGGTTCCCGCCGCAGTACACCGCGCTCGGCTGATCGTCGTCGGCGCGGTACGTGCCGGGGTCCGGACGAGTTGCCGAATCCCGGTCGGTTCTTCGCGTCCTTGATGCGCGGCACCTGGGGCCGGAAGTTTCGGCGGCTGGGCCGAGCCGGTTTCTGGGCTCATTGACGTTGACCGATCAACATCTCGCGAGTATGTTGCGGTGAAGTTACCGGTAGTCTTCCGGAAGTTTCGGGGCCGGTGACCCGGACCGCGCACCACCGTCCCGGTGGTGTCCCCGCCAGGTGCGCGGTCCGTGCACACAGCCTTGCGCATCCTCATCCGTTATGCAGAGGAGTGTCATGAAACGTCTACTCAGGCGTGGCCCCTACCGCCTGCTGCTGGCCGCCACCGCCGGCTCGCTGGCCCTGGCCGGGGCAGCGCTTGTGGTGCCCGGCCCGGCCCAGGCCGCCAGCACGCTGGGCGCCGCCGCCGCGCAGTCGGGCCGCTACTTCGGCACCGCCATCGCGGCGAGCCGGTTGAACGACTCGACGTACAGCACCATCGCGGCGCGTGAGTTCAACATGATCACGGCCGAGAACGAGATGAAGCCGGACGCGACGGAGCCGAACCAGAACCAGTTCAACTTCTCCGCCGGCGACCAGATCTACAACTGGGCCACCCAGCGCGGCCTGAAGGTGCGCGGTCACACGCTGGCCTGGCACGCCCAGCAGCCCGGCTGGATGCAGAACATGCAGGGCAGCACGCTGCGCAGCGCGATGATCAACCACATCAACGGGGTGATGGCCCACTACAAGGGCAAGCTCGCCGCGTGGGACGTGGTGAACGAGGCGTTCAACGAGGACGGCAGCCGCCGTAACTCGAACCTCCAGGGCACCGGCAACGACTGGATCGAGGTGGCGTTCCGCACCGCGCGGGCGGCCGACCCGTCGGTCAAGCTCTGCTACAACGACTACAACATCGAGAACTGGTCGTACGGCAAGACGCAGGGCGTCTACCGGATGATCCAGGACTTCAAGTCCCGGGGCGTGCCGATCGACTGCGTCGGTCTCCAGACCCACTTCACCGGCGGCAGCTCGCTGCCGAGCAACTTCCAGACCACGCTGTCCAGCTTCGCGGCGCTCGGCGTGGACGTGGCGCTCACCGAGGTCGACGTCACCAACTCGTCGACCTCGCAGTACCAGGGTCTGACGCAGGCGTGCCTGAACGTGCCGCGCTGCATCGGCATCACGGTGTGGGGGGTGCGCGACAGCGACTCGTGGCGCTCGAACGAGAACCCGCTGCTGTTCGACGGTGGCGGCAACAAGAAGGCCGCGTACACCTCGGTCCTCAACGCGCTCAACGCGGCCGGCCCCGGGCCGACCACCTCGCCGACCGCGACGCCGACCTCCGGGCCGACCACGCCGCCGCCGTCCGGCGGCGCCAGCCGGATCGTCGGCAGCCAGTCCGGTCGGTGCGTCGACGTGCCCAGCTCGTCGCAGACCAACGGCACCCGGGTGCAGCTCTACGACTGCCACGGCCAGACCAACCAGCAGTGGACGTACACCGGCAGCAAGCAGCTGACCATCTACGGCGGCAGCCGCTGCCTGGACGCGGCCGGCTCCGGCAACGGCGCGGCGGTCCAGATCTACGCCTGCAACGGGCAGACCAACCAGCAGTGGAACGTCAACTCCAACGGCACCATCAGCGGCGTGCAGTCCGGCCGCTGCCTGGACGTCTGGGGCGCCGGCAACGGCCAGCAGATCCAGCTCTACGACTGCAACGGCCAGGCCAACCAGCAGTTCCGGCTCGTCGCCAACTGACCGACAGGCGGTGGCTCACCGTGGCGACGGTGGGCCACCGCAGTCGTCCAAGGTCGGCTCGGGGCGGTCACGTGAGGCGGTGGTTGAGGGCGGTGTGTCGTCGTCCGGCGCCGACGGTGCGGACGGCGGCGGCGAGCGCGCGGCGGGAACCGACCAGGACGACCAGTTGCTTGGCGCGGGTGACGGCGGTGTAGAGCAGATTGCGTTGCAGCATCATCCAGGCGCTGGTGGTCAACGGGATCACCACGGCCGGATACTCCGAGCCCTGGGACCGGTGGATGGTCATCGCGTACGCGTGGCTGAGTTCGTCCAGCTCGTCGTAGTCGTACGCGATGTCCTCGTCCTCGTCGGTGCGGACGGTGAGCGTCTGGTCCTCCGGGGAGATGGCGGTGACGATGCCGAGCGTGCCGTTGAAGACGCCCGCCTGACCCTTGTCGTAGTTGTTGCGGATCTGGGTGACCTTGTCGCCGATGCGGAACACCCGCCCACCCATCCGCCGTTCCGGCTGCCCCTCGCGGGGCGGGGTGAGTTTCTGCTGCAACAGCGTGTTCAGCGCGCCGGCGCCGGCCGGGCCCCGGTGCATGGGGGCGAGCACCTGGATGTCGCGGCGGGCGTCCAGGCCGAACTTGGCCGGGACGCGGGTGCAGGCGACGTCGACGGTCAGGGCGGCGGCGGCCTCGGTGTCGTCGCAGGCGAACAGGAAGAAGTCCGGCAGCCCCTGGAGAAGGGGCGGGCGGCCGGCGTTGATGCGGTGCGCGTTGGTGACCACGCCGGACTCGGCGGCCTGGCGGAAGACCTGCGTCAGCCGCACCCGGGGAATCGACGGGGCGGCGAGCAGGTCGCGGAGCACCTCACCGGCGCCGACCGACGGAAGCTGGTCGACGTCACCGACCAGCAGCAGGTGCGCGCCGGGCGGGACCGCCTTGACGAGCTTGTTGGCGAGAATGAGGTCGAGCATGCTGGCCTCGTCGACCACCAGCAGGTCGACGTCGATCGGGTTGTCGCGGTCGTAGGAGGCGTCACCACCGGGGCGTAGCTGCAACAGCCGGTGCACGGTGGCGGCCGGATGGCCGGTCAACTCGGCGAGACGCTTCGCGGCCCGGCCGGTCGGCGCGACGAGCGTGACCTTCGCCTTCTTCGCGACGGCCAGCTCGACGATCGAGCGTACGGTGAAGCTCTTGCCGCAGCCCGGCCCGCCGGTGAGCACCGCGACCTTCGAGGTCAGCGCGAGCCGGACGGCCTGTTCCTGTTCCTCGGCGAGGTCGTTGCCGGTGCGGGCGCGCAACCACCGCTGCGCCTTGTCCCAGTCGACGTCGTGGAAGTGGGGCAGCCGGTCGACCCGGTCGCGCAGCAGCCGGGTCAGCGAGTTGGCGAGCGACTGCTCGGCGCGGTGGAACGGCACCAGGTAGACCGCCGGCACCGGTTCCCCGTCCCCGCCGGGCAGCGCCTCGCGGACCACCCCCTCGTCGGCCGCCAGGTCGTCGAGGCAGCGGGCCACCAGGTCGGCGGGCACGTCGAGGATCTTCGTCGCGTCCGCGACCAGCACCGGTTCGGGCAGGTAGCAGTGCCCGTCGTCGGTGGCCTCGGAGAGCGTGTACTGGAGGCCGGCCATCACGCGTTGTGGGCTGTCGTGCGGGATGCCCACGGACCGGGCGATCGTGTCGGCGGTCTTGAAGCCGATGCCCCACACGTCGGCGGCCAGCCGGTACGGCTCCTTGGTGACCACGTCGACGGAGGCGTCGCCGTACTGCTTGTAGATCCGCACCGCCAGCGAGGTCGACACGCCGACACCCTGGAGGAAGACCATCACCTCCTTGATGGCCTTCTGCTCCTCCCACGCGGCGGTGATCTTCGCCGTACGCTTCGGGCCCAGCCCCGGCACCTCGACCAGTCGGGCCGGCTCCTCCTCGATGACCCGCAACGTGTCCAGGCCGAAGTGCGCGACGATCCGCTCGGCGAACACCGGCCCGATCCCCTTCACCAGACCCGAACCGAGGTAGCGCTGGATGCCCTGGATGGTGGCGGGCAGCACGGTGGTGTACGAGTCGACCTCGAACTGCCGGCCGTAGCGCGGATGCGACGACCATCGTCCGTGCAGGCGCAGGCTCTCGCCGGGCTGCGCGCCGAGCAGCGCGCCGACCACGGTCAGCAGGTCACTGCCCCGCTCGGTGGCCACCCGGGCCACCGTGTAGCCGGTCTCCTCGTTGACGTACGTCAGGCGCTCCAGGACCGCTTCCAGCGTGGCCAGTGGAGGACGGGGTGCGGCGGTCACGGCCACCATCCTGCCTCCAACCGGCGCGGCTCTCCCAGACCGGCTGCCGTGGTTCGTCGTTGTGCACGACGATGTCCGCGTGCTCGGTCGGGCGGGCCATGGCAAAGTAGAGCCGCTGGGCGGGGAGGTACCGCTCGCGCCAGCGCCGTTCGACCTCCGCCCGGGACGACACCTGGCGCTCCCGGACCACGGCCCGCTCCACGGTCTTCTCGAGTGCGGTCGACACGAAGACCCGCAGGTCCCACCGGTCGAGCAGTTCCGGACGCAGCAGGAAGACGCCGTCGAAGACCAGCACGGCGTCGGCGGGGGCGGTGGTGACCGGCAGGGACAGCACCGCGTCCGTGGCGTGGTCGTAGACGGCGGGGCGGAAGCGCCGGTTCCCGCCCGGGCCGAGCGGGTCCAGCAGCACCCGGATCAGCGATTCCCGGTCGTGGGCGTCGACGTAGCAGCCCTCGGCCGAGAACTCACCGCGCGGATAGCGTTGCGCCCGGGGAAACAGGAAGTCGTCGACGGTCGCGCGGATGACCTCGCGGCCACGCTCGCGCAGGACGGCGGCCAGCTCGTCGGCGAGGGTGGTCTTGCCGGCGGCGGGCGGCCCGTCGACGGCGACGCGCGTCGGGTGGGTGGCGGTGACGGACCCGACGGCTTCGGCCAGGTGGTCGAGCAACTCGTCGCAGGTGCCGTGCTCGCGTGGCCGGCTCACCATTCCCGATTCGCGATCAGTCGCTCGGTGTCGGCGTCGATGAATCCGTAGCTGGTCGCGATGAACCAGAAGTCCTCGCCGATGGCCTCACGCGCAGTCGTTTCGATCTCACTACCGGCTTCCTCGAACTCCGCCTCCAGCAGGTTGAACTCGTCCGTCGCGGCATCGGTGAGCACGTACAGGGCGGCCAGATCCTTCGGCTGCTCCGCCTCGATCCGCTCGCACAACCGCACCAGGATCGCTCGGCCCCTGTCGACGACATGGTTCGGGAAGTAGTCGTCCTCGTACAGCTCGTGCAGGAAGGCGTACGCAGCCACATGCTGGTTCATGACCGGCATCATGCTCCCGAGGTGTGGCGACGGACAGGTCCACGTCAAGGGGGTACCCGCGCCCGCCGTCGGAGCGGGTAGGTGGCGACGAGTGGGTTCTGGGTGCGTCTGTGGTTGTCAGAGCGACAAGAAACGCACCCGAAGTTCGAGTCCAATCAGCGCCCGGTCGATGGTCGCTCGACCAGGCCGCTTGCCTGATGTTCCAAGGGTGGGCCGCCTGGGACTCGAACCCAGAACCTAAGGATTAAAAGTCCTCAGCTCTGCCAATTGAGCTAACGGCCCGTCGGGCCACAGGCTACCGGATCACCGGCCCGGGAGTTGAGGTCCGGCTTGGCGGGGCGACGGCTCGCCCTGCCGCCACCAACGGTGGCGCAACACCGACCTGCCGTCTCCTGCCAGAACCAGTCGCGCGACGGGTGTCCACGGTCGTGATCTCGACGGGCTCGCCGCCGCTCACCCGAGCCAACACCCGGCTCGTGTTCTCAGCTCTGACGCCACCCGGGCTGGCGCTGGTCGACCCTCGTTCGCCGGGCGGATCCGCCCGACCAGCGCGTTGACCTGCCGTCGAGCCGCCGCGCATCGATCGGCCGTCTCCTGTTGTGCAGTCGGGGGAACCGGTCTAACCTCCGTTGCTTAAACCGGTTTAGTCATCCGTCCGACGAGGGAGGTGCCGGTGACCCGGCCAGGTCGACCGACGATCCGCGACGTCGCCCGTGCGGCCGGCGTATCGAAGGGTCTGGTGTCCTTCGCGCTCAACGGCCGCCCCGGGGTGGCCGACGAGACGCGGGAGCGGATCCTCACCGCCGCCCGCGCCCTGGGCTGGGAGCCGAGCCACCGGGCCCGCGCGCTGTCCGCCTCGCGGGCGTTCGCGGTCGGCCTGGTGATCGCCCGCCCGCCCGAGCTGCTCGGCGCGGACCCGTTCTTCCCCGCCTTCATCGCCGGGGTGGAGCGGACCCTGTCCGACCGGGGTCAGGCGCTCGTCCTCCAGGTGGTGCCGGAGTCGGCCGAGGAGGCCGGCTACCGGAAGCTGGCCGCCGACGGCCGGGTGGACGGCGTCTTCCTGCTCGACCTGCGGGTGGACGACCCACGGCTCGCGCTGTTGGAACAGCTCGGGCTGCCGGCGGTGACGATCGCCCGACCGATGGCGCCGACCCGCTGGCCGGCGCTGCTGATCGACGACCGGCCGGGCATCGCCGCGGCGGTCGCCCACCTGGTCGAGCTGGGACACCGGCGGATCGGGCACGTCGCCGGGCCGGACCACTTCCTGCACGGCCGGGTCCGCCGGCTGGCCTGGGAGCGGGCGCTGACGGACGCCGGCCTGCCCGCCGACCTCTGCGTGGCGTCGGACTTCTCGGCGGCCGGCGGCGCACAGGCCACCCGCGTGCTGCTCGACCGGGCCGAGCGGCCCACCGCGATCGTGTACGCCAACGACCTGATGGCCATCGCCGGGCTCGCGGTGGCCCGGGAACTCGGTGTCGACGTGCCCGGACAGCTCTCCGTGACCGGGTTCGACGACGCGGAGCTGGCCGGCTACGTCAGCCCGCCGCTGACCACCGTGCGGACCGACCCGTTCGAGTGGGGGCGGGCCGCCGCGCACGTCCTGCTCGAACTCATCGACGGCGAGCCGGTGGCCGACGTGCCCACGCCGCCCGCGCAACTCGTTCTCCGTGCCTCCACCGCACCACCACCGGCGCCGCCCGCCCAGCGGCGTCGTTCCCCCGCACCGTCCCGATCGGAGCAGACATGAAACGTACCCTTCCGGCCCTGCTGCTGACCGCCGCGCTCGCCGTCACCGCGGGTTGCGACGGCAGCGGCGGTGGCGGCGACGCCGCCGAGGCCAACGCCGCCCGTGGCCCGATCGACATCTGGCTCTCCAACAACCAGGAGGAACTGGCCTGGGGCAAGGCGATGGTCGAGGCGTGGAACGCGGAGCACGCCGACCAGAAGATCACCGCCCAGGAGATCCCGGCGGGCACCAGCTCGGAGGAGGTGATCGGGGCCGCCATCACCGCCGGCAACGCGCCCTGCCTGATCTTCAACACCGCGCCGGCAGCCGTGCCGCAGTTCCAGAAGCAGGGCGGCCTGGTCGCCTTGGACTCGTTCGACGGTGGTGCCGCCTACATCGCCGAGCGCACCGGCCAGACGGCGGACCAGTACAAGTCGCCGGACGGCAAGTTCTACCAACTGCCGTGGAAGTCCAACCCGGTGATGATCTTCTACAACAAGACGGTCTTCGCCAAGGCCGGCCTGGACCCGGAGCGGCCCCCGCTGGCGACGTACGACGAGTTCCTCGCCGCCGCCCGGAAGATCAAGTCGTCGGGCGCCGCGCAGGCCGCCATCTACCCGGCCCCGACCAGTGAGTTCTTCCAGTCCTGGTTCGACTTCTACCCGCTGTTCGCGGCCGAGACCGGCGGCAAGCAGCTCGTCGACCAGGGCAAGGCCCAGTTCGACTCGCCCGAGGGGCAGCGGGTCGCGGAGTTCTGGAAGACCCTCTACGCCGAGGGCCTCGCGCCGAAGGAGAAGTACAACGGCGACTCGTTCGCCGACGGCAAGGCCGCCATGGCCATCGTCGGCCCGTGGGCGATCTCGGTGTACGGCGACAAGGTGAAGTGGGGCGCGGTGCCGGTGCCGACGTCCACCGGCAAGCCGGCCGACCAGATTCGCACGTTCAGCGACGCGAAGAACGTCGCCATGTACTCCGCCTGCAAGAACCGCGCCACCGCCTGGGACGTGATGCGCTTCGCCACCAGCAAGGAGCAGGACGGCGCGCTGCTGGCCAAGACCGGTCAGATGCCGCTGCGCACCGACCTGGCCGCCGCCTACCCGGACCACTTCGCCAAGAACCCGGCCTACCAGGCGTTCGCCGACCAGGCGGCCCGGACGGTCGAGGTGCCGAACGTGCCGAACTCGGTGGCCGTCTGGCAGGCGTTCCGCGACGCGTACTCCGAGTCGGTGATCTTCGGTAAGAAGCCGGTGCCCGACGCTCTCGGCGCCGCCGCGGACAAGGTCGACCAGCTCGCCGCCGGCTCCTGATGTCCACCACCTCCACCGCGGCGGCCCCCGCCCCCGGGGCCGCCGCGCGAAGCCCGAAACCGGCCGGTCGGGGCCGGGTGGCGGCCGTGCTGGGCCGCCACCCGGTGGGCATGGTGCTGGCCGCGCCGTACGCGGTGTTCGTCGCCGTGGTGTTCGCCTATCCGCTGGGCTTCGCGATCTGGATGAGCTTCCACGACTACTTCTTCGCCGCGCCGGGCGCGGTGGTGGACCGGCCCTTCGTCGGGCTGGACAACTACCGCGCGGTGCTCGCCGACCCCGCGGTCCGCCAGTCGTTCGGCAACATCGGGATCTTCCTGGTCATCAACGTGCCGCTGACCACGGTGCTGGCGCTGCTGCTGGCGGTCGCGCTGAACCGGGTGGTGCACGCCCGGACGTTCCTGCGGGTCGCGTTCTACGTGCCGTACGTGACCGCGAGCGTGGCGGTGGTCGGGGTGTGGCTGTTCCTGTTCAACGCCGACGGCCTGGTCAACTCCGTGCTCGGCCCGCTGGCGCCCGACCCGTCCTGGCTGGTGAACGCCGGTCTGGCGATGCCGGTCATCGCGGTGTTCGTGGTCTGGAAGCAGCTCGGCTTTTTCATCCTGCTCTACCTCGCCGCGCTCCAGAACGTGCCGAAGGAGCTGTACGAGTCGGCGTCGGTCGACGGCGCGGGCTGGTGGCGGCGGTTCCGGTCGGTGACCGTGCCGGCGGTCCGCCCGGCGACCGCCCTGGTGGTCATCCTGGCCACCATCACCGGCGCCAACCTGTTCACCGAGCCCTACCTGCTCACCGGCGGGGGCGGCCCGAACGGCGCGTCCGCCTCGCCGGTGCTGGTGATGTACCAGCGCGGCATCCAGCAGGGCCAGCCGGACGTGGCCGCCGCCATCGGTGTGCTGCTGGTGATCGGGGTGCTGCTCATCTCGTTGGTCAACCGCCGGCTGATCGAGAGGGACTGACGTGACACCGACCTCCACCGCCCGCTGGCCGGGGCTGTTGCGCCACGTGGTGCTGTTCGCCGGGGCCCTGCTGTTCCTCTTCCCCTTCTACTACATGCTGATCGGCAGTCTCCAGGCCGAACCGGACACCTCGGTCGCCGGGGCGTTTCCCACCTCCGGCCTCACCCTGGACAACTACCGGGACATCAACTCCCGGGTCGACCTGCTCGGCTCGCTGATCAACTCGGGCGTCTTCACCGGCGGCGTCATCCTCGGCACCGTGGTCTTCGGGGTGCTCGCCGGCTACGCGCTGGCCCGGCTGCGGTTCCGCGGCCGGGGCACGCTGTTCGCGCTGGTGCTGCTGGTTCAGGTGATCCCCTTCCAGCTCCTGCTGATCCCGCTCTACGTGCTGATCGTGCGCGGGTACGGGCTGGCCGACTCCTACCTCGGGATGATCCTGCCGTTCGCGATCAACACCACCGCGGTCTTCGTCTTCCGGCAGTTCTTCCTGCAACTGCCGGACGAGCTGTTCGCCGCCGCCCGGATCGACGGCGCCGGGGAACTGCGGCTGCTCTGGTCGGTGGCGTTGCCGCTGGTCCGCCCCGCGCTGCTGACCGCGGTGCTGCTCACCTTCATCGGGCCGTGGAACGAGTTCCTCTGGCCGTTCCTGATCACCAAGCAGGCGGACATGCAGCCGCTGGCGGTCTCCCTGGCCAACTACATCAGCAACGTGGCGGCCCGCGCCGCCAACCCGTACGGCGCGGTGCTGGCCGGGGCCTGTGTGCTCGCCGCGCCGGCCGTCGGCCTCTTCGTGGCCTTCCAACGACACTTCATCTCCACCGACATCGGTTCCGGTGTGAAAGGTTGACATGCCTGTCTCGACCACTGTCCCGTACACGCTGACCCGGCTGGGCGTGCTGATGGCGCCTGACCCGGCCGAACCCTTCGAGGCCGCCGGCGTGCTCAACCCGGCGAGCGGCCGTACCCCGGACGGCCGGCTGCACCTGCTGCCCCGGCTGGTCGCCGACGGCAACGTGTCCCGCGTCGGGCTCGCCGAGGTCGAACTGCGCGACGGCGTACCGGTCGGCGTGCGCCGGCACGGCGTCGTGCTGGCCCCGGACGAGGGCTGGGAGCGCGGCCTCAACAACGCCGGGGTGGAGGACCCGCGCACCACCTGGGTGCCGGACCTCGGCCAGCACCTGATGACGTACGTGGCGTACGGGCCGCTCGGCCCCCGCCTCGCGCTGGCCGTCTCCACCGACCTGCGCTCCTGGCGGCGGCTCGGCCCGGTGCAGTTCGCCTACCAGCCCGACCTGGACACCGACCTCAACCTGTTCCCCAACAAGGACGCGGTGTTCTTCCCCGAACCGGTGCCCGGCCCGGACGGCCGGCCCTGCTACGCCATGCTGCACCGGCCGATGTGGGACCTCGGCTGGTTCCGCCCCGGCGAGGGCGTGCACCTGCCGGCCGGCACCACCGACGAGCGGCCCGGCATCTGGATCTCGTACGTGCCGGCGGACGAGGTGCGCGCCGACGTCACCGCGCTGGCCCGCCCCCGCGACCACCGCTGCGTGGCGCTGTCCGAGTTCCCCTACGAGGAGCTGAAGATCGGCGCCGGCCCGCCGCCGCTGCGGGTGCCGGAGGGCTGGCTGCTGCTCCACCACGGGGTGACCGGCCACGTCCCCAGCGGCTGGGACCCGACCACCCAACGCGTCGAGTACGCGGCCGGGGCGATGCTGCTGGACCCGGCCGACCCGGCCCGGGTGCTGGCCCGCACCGCCGAGCCCATCCTCGTGCCGGACACCGAGGACGAGAAGGCCGGCACCGTGCCCAACGTCGTCTTCCCCACCGCGATCGAGGAGGTCGACGGCGTGCGGTTCGTGTTCTACGGAATGGCGGACACGAAGATCGGCGTCGCCCGGCTCGACCACACCCCCTGACGCCCGAGGAGACCCCATGAAACGCCGATCCCTCCTGCTGGGCGGCAGCCTCGCGCTGGCCGGACCGCTGCTGGCGCCGCCCGCCCCCGCCGGGGCCGCCCCCGCCGACCCGTTGACGAACCTGTCCCACCTGGACTTCCTGCTCGACCGGGTCACCCCGCCCGCGCAGGCCGGGCACACCACGTACCGGCTCGCCGACACGCCGACGGTCGGGGTGCTCCGGACGTACGCCGAACCGAACCCGGACGGCACGTTCCGGCGCGTCGGCGGCGGGGCGTACGACCCGGCGGCGGACACCTGGGGGCAGGGCGCCCACAACGCCGACGACATCGCCCGCGCCGCCGTGGTCTACCTGCGACACTGGCGGTCCACCGGTGCCACCACCAGCCGTGACGCCTCGTACGCCCTGCTGCGGGGCCTGACCTATCTCCAGACCGCCACCGGGCCGGACGCCGGGAACGTGGTGCTCTGGATGCAGCCCGACGGCACGCTGAACCCGAGCGCCGAACCGGTCGAGCTGCCCGACCCGTCCGACAGCGGCCCGTCGTACTGGCTGGCCCGCACCGTCTGGGCGCTGGGCGAGGGGTACGCCGCCTGGCGTACCGCCGACCCCGGGTTCGCGTCGTTCCTGCGCGGGCGCCTCGACCTCGCGGTCGACGCGTTGGAACGCCAGGTGCTCGTCCGGTACGGCACCTGGCAGGTCGTCGACGGCGAGCGGACGCCCGGCTGGCTGATCGCGGACGGCGCGGACGCCACCGCGGAGGCCGTGCTGGGGCTGGCCGCGTACGTGCGGGCCGGTGGCGGGGCCGGGGCGCGGCGGGCGCTGAGCCGGTTCGCCGAGGGCATCGCCGCGCTGGCCGACGGGGACGTCCGGGAGTGGCCGTTCGGCGCGGTCCGCCCCTGGGCGCTGTCCCGCTCGGTGTGGCACGCCTGGGGTTCGCAGATGCCCGCGGCGCTGGCCGTCGCCGCGCGGGTGCTCGGTGACCGGCGGCTGCTGACGCCGGCGGTGACCGACTCGGCGGTCTTCACGCCGTGGCTGCTCACCTCCGGCGGCCCGGACAACGGGCGGCAGCCCACCCCGACGGACCGGTCGCAGATCGCCTACGGCGTGGACTCCCGGGTGCAGTCGCTGCTCGCCGTCGCCGACGCCACCGGGCGCGACGGGTTCCGGCAGCTCGCCGGCATGGTGGCCGCCTGGTACTTCGGCGCCAACGCGGCCGGCGTGCCCGGGTACGACCCGGCGACCGGGCGCACCGTCGACGGCATCGCCGGTGACGGGACGGTCAACCGCAACGCCGGCGCCGAGTCGACAATCCACGGCCTGCTCAGCATGCTGGCGCTGGACGCCCACGCCGAGGTGGCGGCGCTGGCCCGGCAGGGCCGGATCGTGGCGCGGGTCGGCGGGACCGTGGTGGAGGCCGAACAGGCCACGCTGACCGGCGGCGCGGACGTGGTCACCCCCGAGTCGACGTGGACCGGCGAGTTCGCGTTCAGTGGCGCGTACGCCCTGCTGCCGGCCGGTGCGACCGCCCGCTGGCGGTTGCCGGCCGCGGACCAGCCCCGGTTGGTGCTGCCGGTGGTCGACTTGCGGCCGGGCAGCCCGGCCGTCACCCGGTGGTCGGCCGCCTCGCCCGACGGCCGGGCGCGGACCGTGGGCACCGTCCGGCACGGGCGGGTCGGCGCGCAGGGGACCTCCCCGACGCCCGGCGCGCTGCTGCCGGTGACGCCGAGCGGCCCGGCGGAGGCACCGGCCGACGTCGTCGACCTGGTCGCGGTCTCGGCCGGCGGGGACGCCGTGGTCGACGCGGTGCTGCTCGAACCGCTCGTCTCCCGGTACGTGATCGCCGGCACCGGATCGACGACGGCGCTGCTGCGCAGCGCCGCCCGCACGCCCCGGACCGTCCCGGTCACCGTGCCCGGCGCGGGGACGGCGTGCGTCGAGACGTACGACGCGCAGGGCGTGCGACGCTCCCGGACCCGGACCCGGGGTGGCACGGTGCCGGCGGTTGTGCTGCCCGGCGGCTTCACGCTCGTCCGGCGCTGACGGGCGCGGCGGCCCGGACGCTGACGGGCGCGGCCCGGACGCTGACGGCCGCGGCCCGGGCGGCCTCCCCGCCCGGGCCGCTACGCTTCGGCCATGTCGAGCTGGCGATGGCGCGACCGGGTGGCGGCGACGGCCCTGGTGCCGGCGGTCGGCCGCCGCCGATCCCACCGGCGGCGACCGGGACGTGCGGTGCCGCCAGGGTGGTGGCGAGCAGATTGCTGATCGACATCGGGACTCCCTCAGGGTCGTGGACCGCGGGTACGGACGGCAGCGTATGGACCGGCCTCGTCGCGGCGCGTCATGCCGGAGTTGCCGGTCGGGCTACCACCCGGGGCGTACGCGCCGGGATCCCGTACTCCCGTGGTGGTGTCGTGCTCGGGAGAAGGGCTGGGTCCGCACGAACCCACGCCCCTGAACGGTTGCTGTCCGGTTCAGCGGGTACCGCATCGGGCATGCGCATCGTGATCGTGGGGGCGACCGGAAACGTGGGCACGGCGGTCCTGCGCCGGTTGCGGCAGGAGTCGGGGGCGGAACTGGTCGGCGTGGCCCGCCGGCTGCCCGGACCGGACGCCGGTGAGCCGTACGACGACGTCGAGTGGCACTCCTGCGACATCGGCGCGCCCGGCGCGGCTGACGAGTTGGTGCGGATCTTCGCCGGGGCGCGGGCGGTCGTGCACCTGGCCTGGCAGATCCAGCCCAGCCACGACCGGCGCACGCTCTACCGGACCAACGTCGGCGGCAGCCGCGCGGTCGTCGAGGCCACCGTCCGGGCCGGCGTTCCCGCCCTGGTGTACGCGTCGTCCGTCGGCACCTACGCGCCCGGCCCGAAGGACCATCCGGTCAGCGAGAACTGGCCGGCGACCGGGGTGCGGACGTCGTCGTACAGCCGGGACAAGGCCGAGGTGGAGGCGCTCCTGGACGACGTGCGGCAGGAGCACCCGGGGCTGCGGGTGGTCCGGCTGCGGCCGGGTCTGATCTTCCAGCGTGACGCCGGCACCGAGATCAGCCGCTACTTCCTCGGTCCGCTGGTGCCGGTGCGGCTGCTGCGCTACGGCCGGTTCCCGCTGGTGCCCTCGCACCGGCGGCTCCGGATGCAGGCGGTGCACGCCGACGACGTGGCCGACGCGTACGCCCGGGCGGTCCTGGGCGACGCGCACGGCGCGTTCAACGTGGCGACCGACCCGGTGCTGACGCCGGCGCTGGTGGCGCGGCACTTCCACGGCTGGACCGTGCCGGTGGCGGTGCCGGTGCTGCGCGCCGCGGCGGCGGTGACCTGGCGGGCCCGGCTGCAACCGGTCGACACCGGGTGGGTGGACCTGGCGCTGAACGTCCCGCTGATGTCCGCGCAGCGGGCCGAGACCGACCTCGGCTGGGCGCCCCGGATCGACACGGTGACCGCCCTGAAGGACCTCATCGCCGGCATGTCGACGAGGTCGGGAACCAAGTCTCCGCCGCTGTCGACGGACCCCACCCTCCCCGGCCGCGCGGCTGCCGTGCCCAAGGGCCACCTCCCCGGCCACCCCAACCCGTACTGACCAGCGGGGTGAGGAGGGGCCCCTTCGCTAGCGGAGGCGTTAGGCCGGGGCCCGGCCTTCAGCCTCGGGTGAGGCGGGCGCCGAGGAAGAAGATGCCGGGGGCGCCCCTCGTCTCGAAGCCTCGGCTGGGGTTGCGACGCAGGGTCGAGCTGGTGATCGACAGGGTGCCGGTGCGGTTGTTGCTGACGAAGAAGATCGCGCCGCCGCCCTCGTTGGCGCTGTTGTCCTCGACGATCGTGCCGGCGAGCTTCACCGTGAACTCGTTGCCGTCGCAGTAGACCGCGCCGCCGCTGCCGCCGCCCGGCGTGCCGCCCCGGGCCGGGTTCGCGCCGGTGCCGACCGCCTGGTTGTCGCGGAAGACGCTGTTCAGCACCGTCCAGGAGACGCCGATGCTGCTCAACGCCGCGCCGTTGGCGCACACCCCGCCGGTGAACGTGCTGCCCACCACGTACACCGGCTTGTTCTCGAACTGGCTGAGCACCCGCAGCGCCGCGCCACCCAGGTCCGGGCCGGTACGGTCGCAGCGGTTGTCGACGAACCGGGAGTTGACCACCTTGACCCGGCCGCCACGGACGAAGATCGCGCCGCCCCCGCCGCCCTCGGTCCGCTCGCCCGTCGAGTTGCCGTTCGCGAACGTCAGGTTCTGCACGGTGAGCTGCGGGTGGTCCTGGTTCTGGCAGTGCGAGGTGGTGAAGCCCTGCGCCGGGTCGCAGGTGTTCAGGTAGAGGATCCGTCGGCTGCCGCCGCCGCTCAGCGTGACCTTGCCGCCGCCGTCCAGCACGATGCGCGGGCCGTGCGCGTTCACCACCTTGGCGGTGGCCTTCATGGTGATGGTCACCGGCGCCGGGCCGCAGTCGAACGTGATGATGCCGCCGGCCGCCACCGCCTTCACCACCGCCGCCGAGGTGCAGCTCGCCGGCGTGCCGGTGCCGACGGTACGGGTCGGACGCGAGGTGTCCACGGCCCGCGCCTCGGCCGGCACGGTGGCCCGACCGTCCGGGTTGCCGGCGCGGAACGCGACAGCGGCCGGGCCGGGGCTCGGCCTGGCGGTGCCCAGGCCGGCGCGAGCGCTCGGCGAGGCGGCCGGGGCGGCCGGGGCAGCGGCCTCGGTGGCACCGGACGATGTGCCGGTGGCGGCGGTCGGGGCGGTCCGGTCGGACGACTCGCCGCCGCACCCGGGCAGCGCGGCGGTGGCCAGGGCGAGGACGAGGAGGGAGACAGCGGACTTCACGCGCACCCGCCGATGCTAGGGGACCGGCCGCCCCGGCACGACTCCGTCGGCGATCCTTAACCCGCGGCTAAGCCCGGTCAGGTGTGCGAGAGGGCGAACGCGACCAGGAAGCCGAGCACCGTGATCAGGCCGACCAGCAGGTGGGCGTCCTCGAACGCCTCCGGGACCATGGTGTCGGTGATCATGGCCAGGATCGCGCCGGCGGCGAGCGCGGTGATGGTGGCCAGCACCTCCGGCGGGGCGCCGCCGAGCAGCGTGTACCCGGCCAGCGACGCGGCGCCGGAGATCAGCGCGATGGCCGCCCAGAGCCCGAACACGTACCGCCGGGACCGCCCGGCCTGCCGCATGCCGGCCGCGCTGGACAACCCCTCCGGCACGTTGCTGAGGAAGACCGCGATCACGGTGACGAAGCTGACCGGGCCGCCGGCCAGCAGGCTCGCGCCGATCACCACCGATTCCGGTACGCCGTCGAGCAGCGCGCCGACCGCGATCGCGTTACCCGAACCGGGCTGCTCCTGCTCGGAGGGCTGCTCGTCGCCGGAGCGCTTGCGGTGCCGCGCCCCGTGCCGGGCCAGCAGCACGTTCGCCCCGGTGTAGGTGAGCGCGCCGACCGCCGCGCCGATCGCCACCGGCAGCAGGCCGCCCTGCTCGTGCGCCTCCTCGATCAGCTCGAACGAGACGGCGGAGAGCAGCACGCCCGCCCCGAACGCCATCACCGACGCGGTGGCCCGGCGCGGCACCCGCGCGAAGAACCCGACGGCCGCCCCGATCAACAGGGCGGACCCGGCCAGCAGACCCCAGAATCCCGCTTCCAACCATTCCGGCACCCGGAGGAAACTACCCCCGCGTCGATGCCGGCAACCCGATCAGAAGTCGGCGAACAGGTACGGCAGTTCGCGCGGGAAGAGTCGGCGCAGCTCGACGGCGGCGTCCACCGGCACCTCGCCCAGCCCGCGTACCGCCACCTCGACCGGGTCGAGCACCCCGTACGCCAGGGCGGACAGCCCGGCGGCGGTCAGCCGGGCCGCCGGCACGGTGCCCTCGGCGGCGCTGTCGGCCGGCAGCACCGCCAGTTTGCCGGTGGTGCCGTCGAGCAGGTGCCGGCCGGCGAGCCAGCGGTCGCCGACCAGCTCGACGAGCACCCGCCCCACCCCGACCGGCTGCTCGGCCAGCGCCTCCAGGCTGAGCAGCCGGGCCATCGGCGCGGAGGAGTCGGGCCGGTGCGCCCGCGTCTCGACGTGCACGTCGAAGTCGGTGAGCCACTGCTCGGGCAGCTCGTCGGGGCCCAGCTCGACGCTGACCCGGTTCACCTGGTCGACGTGCCGGGCGAAGAACTGGAGCAGCGACGCCCGGGCGTACGGGTCGTCGAAGAGCAGGTCGTCGGCGATCAGCGTGCCGGCGTGGTCGTCGATCCGGTAGGTCACCGCGCCGACCGTCTCACCGCTGCGTACCACGCTGAGCAGCCAGCGGTCGTCCCGCTCGCGCAGGCCGACCGCCCGGAAGTCGGGGAAGACCGCGAAGCCGTGCCGCTCGCGCAGGCACCGGTCGGTGTAGGCGCGCCACCGCGGGTAGCCCGCCCCGATCCGCTCCCAGACCAGCTCGTCGGGCAGCTCGGCGCGCAGCAGCGGCGCCAGCTCCGCGGGGGCGAACACCGCGGTACGCCGCCGGGGCAACCCGGCGTAGCCGAAGCGCTCGTAGAACGAGGGCCGGAACGGGTACAGCGCGCTGAGCTGGTGCCCCTCGTCCCGCATCCCGTCGAGGAGCTGGTGCATCAGCGTCCGGACGTGCCCGCGCCGGCGGGCCAGCGGGTGGGTGGCCACCCCGGCGACACCGGCCATCGGCAGCACCGCGCCGCGCAGGTTCTGCCGCATCGGGATCGCCGAGGCCGCGGCCGTGGCGACGCCGTCCTCCTCGACCACAAGCGTGGTGTTCCCCGCGTTGGTCGGCAGGTAGGCGCGGAACTCGTCGGTCCGGGCCGGCGTCATCGGCGACGCCTCGAACGCGTACGCCTGGAGCGGGAAGCTGGTGGTCAGGCGTTCCTCGGCGCTCAGCCGGCGAATGTGCATCCGTTCATCCCAACGTGCCCGCCCCCGGGTCGCAACCCGAATGGTTCGCCGTCAGGCCTCGGCGACGTCGGAGATGACCACCGTGACGTTGTCCGGTGCGCCGGCCTGGTGGGCCAGCTTCACGAGCTGCTCGCCGCACTGCTGCCGGTCGCCGTAGGTGGCGAGCGCGGCGGCGATGGCGGCGTCCTCCACGTAGTCGGAGAGGCCGTCGCTGCACAGCAGCAGCCGGTCGCCGGGGAAGACGGTGAGCGCCCCCACCGCTGGCGGCGCGTCCTGGCCCTGCACCGCGCGGGTGACGAGCGAGCGCTGCGGGTGGTGCCGGGCCTGGTCGCGGGAGAGCGCGCCCTGGTCGACGAGCGCCTGCACGAACGTGTCGTCGCGGGTGAGCTGGGTCAGCTCGTGGTCGCGCAGCAGATAGCAGCGGGAGTCGCCGACCTGGGCGAGGACCAGCCGGTCACCGGCCAGCAGCGCCGCGGTCAGCGTCGTGCCCATGCCGTCGCGGGCCGGGTCGACCGTGATGGCCGCCCGGATCCGCTGGTTGGCGGTGCTGACCACGGCGCGCAGCGCGTCGGCCGCCTCCTCGGCGCCGGTGGGCGGCGTCAGCTCGTCCAGGATCCGGATGACGATCTCGCTGGCCACCTCGCCGGCCGGGAGGCCGCCCATGCCGTCGGCCACCGCCACCAGGCGGTCACCGGCGAGGGCGGAGTCCTCGTTGTTGGTCCGGACGAGGCCGACGTCGTTGAGGATGGCCGAGCGGAGGATGAGCGTCATGGGGACAAGCTTGCCAAGAAGACCCGCTCCGCGTCTCTACGCGCTGCCGGGTCGGTGGAAAGAAATGTCACCGACTTGCATCCCGGGTGCCCGTCAACTGTCCTTCGCGGATGGACGCGGATAGCGCAACAGCAGGCTGGCCCGGACCTGCTCCTCACCCACCGCGGCGAAGCTGTGCGGCACGTCGGAGGTCCAGCGCAGATACTCTCCGGGGCCGCCGGTGAGCGGGGCGTCCACCGGGCCGGCCCGGAGCACGCCGGAGAAGACGGTCACGTGTTCGGTGACGCCGGTCTGGTGGGCGGGGGAGAGCTGCGCCGGCCCCGGGCTGACCCGCATCCGGTACAGCTCGTACGTCGCGTCGCGGTCGTGGAACACCTCCAGCAGCGTCGCGCCGACCGCTGCGCCGCGTACGGTCGGCGTCTGCTCGGGGGCGGAGAGCACGGCGGTCAGCGGCACCCCGAGCTGCGCGGTGATCGCGTACAGCGTCTCCAGGGTGGGGTTGCGGACGCCGTTCTCCAGGCCGGAGAGCGTGGCCTTGCCGACGCCGGCCAGCCGCGCGAGTTCGGAGAGGGAGATCCCCCGTTCCATCCGGAGGGCGCGGATCCGCGGGCCGACGTCCATGGGGCTATCGTGCTACATCATGTCGTTCCGTAAACGGAACACCGGAGGAGGAAGCGTGGCCGGTCGACTCCAACCCGTACTGGCCGGCGTGGTGACCGCCCTGGTCGGCTTCGCCAGCTCGTTCACCGTCGTGCTGGCCGGGCTGCGCGCGGTCGGCGCCGACCCGGCCCAGGCCGCCTCCGGCCTGCTCACGCTCTGCGTGGCCAGCGGCGCCTGCGCGGTCTGGCTCGGTCTGCGGCACCGGCTGCCGCTCGCCATCGCCTGGTCCACGCCGGGCGCGGCGCTGCTGGTCGCTACCGGGCCGGTCCCCGGCGGCTGGCCCGCCGCCGTGGGCGCCTTCCTGCTCACCGGTCTGCTGATCATCGCCGCCGGGCTGATCCCCGCGCTCGGCCGCGCGGTAGCGGCGATCCCCGCCCCGGTCGCCTCCGCCATGCTCGCCGGGGTGCTGCTGCCGCTCTGCACCGCGCCGGTACGCGCCCTGGTGGAGGTGCCCCGGCTGGCCGGGCCGGTGGTGCTCGTCTGGCTGCTGCTGCACCGGTTCGCGCGCCGCTGGGCGGTGCCCGGCGCGCTCGCGGTGGCCGTGGTGGCGATCGCGCTGACCACCTCCGGGCCGGCCCGGCTGGACGTCGCCCCGGTCGTCGCGCTGACCGCGCCGACCTGGACGCTGCCCGCCGTCGTCGGGCTCGCGCTGCCGCTGTTCCTGGTCACCATGGCCGCGCAGAACGTGCCCGGCACCGCCGTGCTCGCCGGCTACGGATACCGGGCGCCGCTGGGCTCCGCGCTACGGGTCACCGGGCTCGCCACCACGCTCGGCGCGTCGGCCGGCGGCCACGCGGTGAACCTGGCCGCGATCACCGCCGCGCTCGCCGCCGGCCCGGACGCCCACCCCGACCCGGACCGGCGCTGGATCGCCTCGGTCACCGCCGGGATCGGCATGGCGCTGCTCGGCCTCGGCGCCGGCGTGGCGACCGCCCTGGTGCTGCTCTCCCCGCCGGTGCTGGTCGAGGCGGTGGCCGGGCTCGCGCTGCTCGCCGCGCTGGCCGGCGCGGTGTCGGCGGCGGTCGCCCGGCCGGAGACCCGGGAGGCCGCCGTGGTCACGCTGGTGGTCACCGCGTCCGGGGTCAGCCTGCTCGGCATCGGCGGCGCGTTCTGGGGCCTGGTCGCCGGTTGCCTGATGCTCCTGCTCTTCCGCCGCCCGGCCGCCGCGCCGCCGGCCGATCCCGACGGACGGCCCGAAGTCGGCCCCGATCTGGCGGTGTCACATCGGCCGGGCTGACCATCCGGCCGGCTCGCGCCACAAGGGCTCGGCCGCGTCCTGATTCCCGGCCGTGTCCTGGCTCCCGGCCGCGTCCTGGCGCTGGGCTTGTCGACCGCCGGTCACAGGTCCTGCTTCCCGACACGCTGAAGTGTGCCCGAAGCGCCTACGAACTTGATGGCGTGAACGGTTCACCGGTCGTGAGCCATCTACGCCATCAAGTTCGTAGCAGCCACGAGCAGGTGTCCGGGCCGTGCGGAACGGGCTCGGACGAGGCCCTTGACCTTGCGGCACCTCGCGGAAGGCTTACGGCACCTCAGGAAGGCTTGCGGCACCTCGCAGAGGGAGACGTCGGCGCCGATGCGGGTCACTCCTCGGCGGGCAGTTCCGCGGCCGGGACGGTGAGGCGGACCGCGCCGTCGGTCACGGCCGCGATCCGGTCGGCCAGCACGTAGACCGCGCCGGTGTCGGCCAACTCGGTGGAGACCTTGAGGTAGCCCTCGCGCAGCAACCGCGCGGCCAGGTCGGCGGGCACGTCCGGCTCGTCGACGGCGGCCGACTCGATCAGCTCGTCGAGGCTGCTGCCCGGGTCGACCGGGGCGGGCGCCTCCACGGTCACCGCGGCGGGGTCGCCGCGCTGGACGAGATCCACGGTGCCCACCTCGACGCCGGTGGAGTCGACCACCCGCATGCCGGTGGTGACCCGGGAGACGGTGTCCTGCTGCTGGCTCATGCCGAAGCGGTTCCCGGGGCGCGCGGGCGCTAAACGGAGGGGGCCCAGCCGCCCGGCGGGCGGGGGGACAACTCGCGCCAGGTATCCGGCCCGTCGAGCAGCGCGCGGACCGTCTCCTCGGCCTCCTCGACACTGGTGTGCTCGTAGAAGCGGGAGACTCCCTCGGCGCCACCGGCGCGCTGCTCCACGTGCCAGCGGTCGCCGTCCACCCGGAGGAAGACGTCCCGCCGCGCGAGCCGACCCCATTTCCCGTTCCACCAGTGCCTACGCTGCTCCATGCCGGGACTCTATCGAACATGTGTTCGATTCGGGTCGGCCCCCGCGGAATCTCCGCGGGGGCCGGTGGGCTATGGCGTCAGCGCGGGGCCGGCGGCTCCTGCCGGCGGCCGAGCACGTCGTCCAGCGCGCCGCGCTGGGCGGGCGTGCCGTGGTTGCCGGCGAGCAGCGCGTCCCGGATCTCGGTGAGCAGCTTCACCTCTTCGCTGGGCGCGGAGGGCGGCGGCTCCTCGCCGCGCTTGCGCCGCTCGGCGAGCTTGTTCATCGGGTAGACGACCAGGAAGTACAGCGCCGCCGCGGTGAGCACGAACGTGATCAACGCGTTGATGAACGCCACCCAGTCGAACGGGATGCCCCGGAAACTCGGGGTCGAGCCGGTGAGCCCGTTCTTGTTGCCGGTGATCAACACGATGAACACGCGGACCAGTGGTTCCAGGAACGACTTGGTCAGCTGCGTGACCACGCCGGTGAACGCGGCGCCGATGACGACGCCGACCGCGAGGTCGACGACGTTGCCGCGCATGATGAAGTCTTTGAAGCCCTTGAGCATCCGCTCTCCCGTGCTGTCCGAATCTGCGTCCGGCACAACCTATGCCTCGGTCGGCCCCTCGAGAAACGCACCGGCCTCGATCGCTGCCCGCGCTGGGTCGCCGGCCCGGATCGCCGCCACCAGTCGACCGTGGTCGACGTACCGCTCGGGGGTCAGCGCCGGGCCCATGGCCTGCGCGACGGTGCGGCGCAGCGCGGCGCCGACGGAGGCGTACAGCTCGGCGAGCATGGGGTTGTGCGCGGCGGCCACCACCACCGTGTGCAGCGCGGCGTCCGCCTCCACGAACTCGTCCACCCGGCCGGAGCGCCACGCGGCCTCCCGGGCGTCGAGCGCGGCGTCGAGCGCCGCCAGGTCCTCGGGGGTACGCCGCAACGCGGCGAGCCGGGCGGCCTCCACCTCGAACGCGCGCCGGACCTCGACCACCTCGGTCATCCGGTCGTCGGTGAGCTGGCGGGCCACCACCGGGGCCAGCTCGTCGGTCGACACCACGTAGGTGCCGGAGCCCTGCCGGCACTCCAGCACGCCGGCGTGGACCAGTGCGCGGACCGCCTCGCGGACCGTGTTCCGCCCCACGCCGAGCGCGGCCACGAGCTGCGGCTCGGTGGGGATGCGTGCGCCCACCGGCCACTCGCCGCCCAGGATGCGCGCCCGGAGCTGCTCGATCGTCCGGTGGACCCGATGGCCGCGCGGCGGCACGACGACGGAATCCACGGCGGGTGTCACCGGTTACACCTGCTGCCGAAATTCATCCCATGATTGTAGGTTCGAGGTCATGACGCCGCCACCCCCGCCCACCGCGACCGTGCCCTCCGCCGACGTCACCCCCGGGCCGGCGCCGGCGGCCACCCCGGACCCGCCGGCGGCGGTCTCCCCGGCGCGCGGCGGGCTCCTGGTGCTGGTCGGGATGCTGCTT
The DNA here is from genome assembly GCF_044455765.1 of Micromonospora sp. NPDC051141. Taxonomy (NCBI): domain Bacteria; kingdom Bacillati; phylum Actinomycetota; class Actinomycetes; order Micromonosporales; family Micromonosporaceae; genus Micromonospora; species Micromonospora sp. NPDC051141. The sequence goes on along the minus strand of NZ_JBITFD010000004.1, from coordinate 110,543 downwards.
GTCGCGTTGAACCTCCGGGCGGCGGTGACCAGCCTCGGCGCGCTGCTCGACGAGATCCGGGTCGGGCTGGGCCTCTCCGGCACCATGGCCGGCCTGGTCACCACGCTGCCCACCATCGCGTTCGCCGGGCTCGGCGCGCTCACCCCGTGGCTGGTCCGCCGCTGGGCGGCGCCCCGGGTGCTGGTGCTGGCCATGATCGCGCTCACCGCCGGCCAGGTGCTGCGCGCGGTCACCGGCTCGGCGGCCGTCTTCGTGCTCACCAGCGCGCTCGCGCTGGCCGGCATCGCGGTGGCGAACATCCTGTTGCCGATGCTCGTCAAACAGCACTTCCCGCACCGCACCGGGCTGGTCACCGGGGCGTACACGATGGCGCTGACGGTGGGCACGACGGTGGCCGCCGCCTCCGCGGTGCCGGTGGCCCACGCCTTCGGCTCCTGGCGGGCCGGGCTCGGCGTCTGGGCCGGGCTGGCCGCGCTGGCCGTGATCCCGTGGGTGCCGCTGGCGCTGCGGGCGCGCGCCGCGCGCCGGGCGGCCGACCGGACCGCGCCCCCGGCGGTGGTCGCGGCCCCGGCGCGGGTACGGCCCGGCCGGACCCGACTCGGCTGGGCCATGGCGGTCTACTTCGGGGCGCAGTCGCTCAGCGGGTACGCGATCATGGGCTGGCTGGCCCAGCTCTTCCGGGACGCCGGCTACCGGCCCGAGGCGGCCGGCCTGCTGCTCGCCGGCGTGACCGCGCTCGGCGTGCCGGTGGCGCTGACGATGCCGGCGCTGGCCGGCCGGCTGGCCACCCTGCGTCCGCTGGTGCTGTCGCTGACCGCGTTCTCCACCGCCGCGTACGTCGGACTGGCGCTCGCCCCGCGCGGCCTGGCGCCGCTCTGGGTGCTGCTGCTCGCGCTCGGCCAGGGCGCGTTCCCGCTCATCCTGACCACGATCGGGCTGCGGGCCCGGACCGCCGAGGGCACGGTGGCGCTCTCCGCCTTCGCGCAGAGCACCGGGTACGTCATCGCCGCGCTCGGCCCGCTGCTGGTCGGCATCCTCTACGAGACGACCGGCGGCTGGACCGCCCCGCTCGGCTTCCTGCTGGTGGCACTCGCCGTGCAGACGACCGCGGGCATGGTGATCGCCCGTCCCCGCTACATCGAGGACGAGCGCTGAGCGGAGTCGGTCAGGAAGAGGCCGGGGTGGGGTTGCCCGCGACGGCCTCGTCCACCGTCGGGTACGTGTGCAGCACCTCGACCAGGCCGCTGACCTCAAGGATGCGCAACACGCCACGCTGGGGGGCGGCCAGCCGGACCACGCCGCCGGCCTCGTCGCAGCTGTTCTTGGCGCGGACGAACACCGACAGCCCGGTCGAGTCGCAGAACGACACCTCGGCCAGGTCGAACACGAGGCGGCTGCGCCCCTTGTCGAGCAGGTCGGTGATCTGATCCTGGAGCTGCGGTGCGGTGGCCATGTCCAGCTCGCCCGCGACCGACACCACGACCACGTCGCCGCGCTGTTCCGTGTGCACCGTCAGGGACATTCGTCGACCTCCTGTGTTCGGGGGAACGGTATCCCACAATGACCGCGCCGCGCAGAACGGGAGCCGGCACAGGTGCTGTCGATCATTTCTTTGCCCCGTGGCAAGTAGTGCGGCAACCCCCGGTGATAGAGTCCGCCCGTCCAGATCTGGGAGGTCAACGTGGCATTGGGCGCAGAGCAGGGCGGTCGGCTCGCCGAACTGCTGAGTCAGCACGCGGACCGGTTGACCAACCGCTGGATCGAGATCGTCGCCGGCTCGTTGCGCGGCCGACTCAGTCGGGCCGAGCTGGCCCGCCAGGTGCAGGAGCTGCACCGCGCGGTGGCCGACGCCGGCCGACAGGGCATCGGCGACCTGGCCGACGAGCACGGCGGGGAGCTGCGGGCGGTGCTCGCCGAGATCTCCACCAGCCGGGCCCGCCAGGGATTCAGCGCCACCGAGACCGCGATCAGCGTGTTCGCGATCAAGGACGCCCTGCTGGAGTTGATGGAGCAGGAGCGGGGCGAGGACACGCTCCGCGACTTCGTCGCGTTCTCGGCGCTGATCGACCAGATGGGGCTGTTCACCTTCGAGACGTTCGTCCGGGCCCGGGAGAGCCTGATCGCCGACCAGGCGGAGCAGTTGCTGGAGCTCTCCACGCCGGTGGTCAAGCTCTGGGAGGGCGTGGTCGCCGTCCCGCTGGTCGGCACGCTCGACTCGGCCCGTGCCCAGGTGGTGATGGAGCGCCTGCTCCAGACGCTCGTCGACACCGGTTCGCCGTACGCGATCATCGACATCACCGGCGTGCCGGCGGTGGACACCCAGGTCGCCCAGCACATCCTCAAGACCGTGGTGGCCGCCCGGCTGATGGGCGCCGACTGCATCATCTCCGGCATCCGCCCGCAGATCGCCCAGACGATCGTCGCGCTCGGCATCGAGTTCGGCGACATCGCCACCAAGGCGAGCCTGGCCGACGCGCTCCGTCACGTGCTGCGCCTGACCGGGGTCGAGACCACCGCCCGCCGCGCCCGCCGGGAGGCGTGATGGAGCGGGTGCCGATCCTCAAGATCGGCGACATCCTGCTGGTCTCCATCCAGGTCGACATGTCCGACCAGACGGCGGTCCAGCTCCAGGAGGATCTGGCCGAGCGGATCGTCGCCACCGGCTGCCACGGCGTCATCATCGACATCACGGCGCTGGACATCGTCGACTCCTTCGTCGGCCGGATGCTCTCCACCATCGCGTCCATCTCGAAGGTGCTGGACGCCGAGACGGTGGTGGTCGGGATGCGTCCCGCCGTCGCCATCACGCTTGTCGAGCTGGGGCTGTCGCTCAACGGCATCCGGACCGCGCTGAACGTCGAGCGCGGCATGGAGCTGATCGCGGCGAGTCGCGCCGACGACTGGGACGCGGCGCTCGTCGACGACGAGGACACCGAGACGACGGCGACGCCATGACCACGGGCGTCGACCTGGGGGTGCCGGCGACGCAGGCGATCCGTAGCGACGAGGACGTGGTGCGGGTCCGGCAGTTGGTGCGGACCACCGCGGTCGCGGTCCGGCTCTCCCTGGTCGACCAGACCAAGCTGGTCACCGCCGCCAGCGAGCTGGCCCGCAACACGCTGATCTACGGCGGCGGGGGCAGCGCCGAGGTGAGCACCGTCTCCGACGGCCGGCGGCGGGGCGTCCGGATCGTTTTCGCCGACCAGGGCCCGGGCATTCCCGACCTCGACCTGGCCCTCACCGACGGCTACACCACCGGCGGCGGGCTGGGCCTGGGCCTCAGCGGCGCCCGTCGGCTCGTCGACGACTTCGACATCCGGACCGCCGTCGGCGAGGGCACGGAGATCACCATCACCAAGTGGTCGCGATGAGCACCGACGTGGTCCCCGACCACGGCGTGTGGTTCCGGGTCGACAACGGCGCGACCGCCGGCGGCGTACGCCGGGTGGCCGAGCGGCTCGGTGGGCAGCTCGGGCTCAGCACGGAGCGCATCGCGGATCTGGCCATCGTCACCGCCGAGATCACCAGCAACCTGGTCAAGCACGCCCGCGAGGGCGCCCTGCTGCTCCGTCCGGCGCGTCGGGACGGGCGGGCCGGGGTGGAACTGGTGGCCATCGACTCGGGCCCGGGGATGGCCGATCTCACGGTCTCCTCGGCCGACGGGCACTCCACGGTCGGCACGCTCGGCATCGGTCTCGGCGCGATCGCCCGGCAGTCGAGCCGGTTCGACGCCTACTCGCGGCCCGGCCGCGGCACGGTCCTGACCGCCCAGGTCTGGGACGGGCCGCCTCCGGCGCCGGACTGGGCCGGCGGGTTGGCCCGGCCGATCACCGGCGAGCAGGACAGCGGCGACGGGTACGCGGTCCGGCTGGTCGAGGGCCGTCGGCAGGTGCTGGTCTGCGACGGCCTGGGACACGGCCCGCTGGCCGCCGCCGCCACCGGTGCCGCGGTCGCCGCGTTCCGTTCGGCCCCGGCCGGCCCGCCGGACGCCGTGGTGCGGCACCTGCACGCCGCCATCTCGCACACCCGGGGCGCGGCGCTCGCGGTGGCCGAGCCCGATGCCGGGACCGGGCAACTGCACTACGCCGGCCTGGGCAACATCGCCGCCATGATCGTGGCCACCGGCGAGCGGCGGCGCGGCCTGGTGTCGCTGCCGGGCATCGCCGGGCACCAGCGCCCCACGGTCCGGGGGTACGACTACCCGTTCCCGCCCGACGCGACGCTGGTGATGCACAGCGACGGCGTGGTGGACCGCTGGGACCTGGACGACTACCCCGGGCTGGTCGCCCGCCCGCCGCTGCTGGCCGCCGCCGCGTTGCTGCGCGACGCCGGGACCCGCCGTGACGACGCCTGTGTCCTGGTCGCCCGGGTGGCCCCATGAGTGAACCACTCCTGCACCTGGCGCTCCGGGTCGAGCAGGACATCTTCCTGGTCCGGCAGCGGGGCCGGGAGGTGGCCGCGGCGATCGGGCTGGAGCACCAGGACCAGGTCCGGATCGCCACCGCGCTCAGCGAGGTGGCGCGGGAACTGCTGCACGGGGTGGCCGGCGCCGACGTCACGTTCGCCGTCGACCGGGACGTCACGGCCGGCCGGACGGAGCTGCGGGTGGACCTGTCTCCGGTCCGTCCGTTCCCCGACGGCCGGTACGAGCCGCAGTCCGGCGCGGTCGCTCGTCTCGTGGACTCGTTGCGGGTGATGTCGGTCGAGGGCGTTACCGTCGTGAGGATGTCCCGACGAGTGCCGGACCACGCCGAGGAGCTGACGCCGGAACGCGCCGACCAGCTCCGCGCCGAGCTGGCGGAACGCGCTCCGGGCTCCGCGCTGGACGAGTTGGCCGCACAGAACGCCCAGCTCATCGCCGCGCTCGACGAGGTGCGCTCGCAGCGGGACGAGCTGGCGGTGCTCAACGCCGAGCTCCAGGAGACCAACCAGGGCGTGATGGCGCTCTACAACCAGCTCACCGAGGAGCTGGAGGAGACCAACCGTGGCGTGGTGGCGCTCTACGCCGAGCTGGACGAGAAGTCCGCCCAGTTGCGGGCTGCCAGCGAGTCGAAGAGCCGGTTCCTGGCCAACGTCAGTCACGAGCTGCGTGCCCCGGTCACCGCGATCATCGGTCTGGGGCGGCTGCTGGCCGACTCCGCGTCCGATCCGCTGACCGGCGAGCAGGCCCGCCAGGTGGGGCTGATCCGGTCCTCCGCGGGTGACCTGCTGGCCCTGGTGAACGAGCTGCTCGATCTGGCGAAGGCCGAGTCGGGCCGGATCGAGCCGGACTGGTCCGAGGTCGACCTGCGGGCCGTGTTCGGGCAGCTTCGCGGCACGCTGCGGGCGTTGGCCACCCGACCCGAGGTGGAGCTGGTGGTGGAGGAGCCGCCGGTCCCCGCGACGGTCCGCTCGGACGAGGTGCTACTCGCCCAGGTGCTGCGCAACCTGTTGCACAACGGCCTGAAGTTCACCGAGCGGGGCGAGGTGCGGCTGCGCGCCGAGCGTCGGGACGAGGTGTGGTCGCTCTCGGTCACCGACACCGGCGTCGGCATCCCGCCGGAGTTGCACGAACGGATCTTCGAGGAGTTCTACCAGGTGCCGGGCACGACCCGGGTCGGCGGCACCGGCCTCGGCCTGCCGTACGCCCGGCGGCTGGTCGCCCTGCTCGGCGGCACGCTGACGCTGACCAGCGAAGCGGGCCGGGGCAGCACGTTCACCGTGGTCCTACCCGTGGGCGGAGCGTGACGGTGGAGGGCGGGCCGGCGACGGTGCTGGTGGTCGACGACAGCGGCCCGAAGCGTTACCTGCTGGTGAACTGGCTCACCCGGGCCGGGTTCGTGACCGTGGAGGCCGAGAACGGCACGGCGGCGCTGGAGCGGGTGGCCCGGGAGCCGGTCGATCTGGTCGTGCTCGACGTGCGACTGCCCGACATGAGCGGCTTCGAGGTCTGCGAGCGGATCAAGGAGGCGTACCCGTCCGTGCCGGTCATCCACGTCTCCGCGCACGCGGTGGACGTAATCGACCGGGCGCAGGGGCTCACCCGGGGCGCGGACGCGTACCTGGCCGAGCCGATCGAGCCGGAGGAACTGGTCGCCACCGCGCACGCGGTGCTGCGCTACTACCAGGCGCGGCGGCGGGCCGAGCAGCTCGCCGAGCGGTTGGCGGCGCTGGCCGACGCCACGGTGGAGATGCACGCGTCGCCGAACTTCGTCCGGCTGCTGGAGGCCGCCGCGTCCGGCGCCGCGCGGATCTTCCGGTCGCCGGCGGCGGTGGTGGCCGAGACGTTCGACGGGGACTGTCTGGCGGGCGTGGCCGCCGACCCGCACACGCCGGCCGGGATCGTGCCGTGGGTGGTGGACGACACCGGCGTGCCGATCGGCACCCGGGTGTGGGTGGACCAGCCGGGCAACTGGCCGTTGACCGACTGGCCGGAGGGCGACACGGTGACCGTGGCCGCCACGCGGCTGCGGGAGGACCGGGCCCCGCTCTACGTGGTGGTGCCGACGTCCACCCAGACCGTGCGGACGCCGGTGCTGGTGCAGCTCGCCCAGGCCGTGGCATCGGCGGTGGAGGCGCAGCGCTCCTTCGACGAGGAGCACCGGATCGCGGTGACGCTCCAGCGCAGCCTGCTGCCACGGCGGCTGCCCGAGGTGGCCGGCCTGGACCTGGCCGTCCGCTACGAGCCGGCGAGCGCCCAGACCGAGGTGGGCGGGGACTTCTACGAGCTGGTGATGCTCGACGGGCACCTGCTGGTGGCGATCGGCGACGTGGCCGGGCACTCGCTGCACGCCGCCACCGTGATGGCCGAGCTGCGGCACGCGGTCCGGGCGTACGCGGTCGAGGGGCACCAGCCGGGCGTGATCCTGGACCGGGTCAACGAGCTGATGCGGACGCTGCTGCCGACCGAGCTGGCCACCATCTGCGTCCTGCTGCTCCACCCGGGCACCGGGCTGATCCGGATGGCCAGCGCCGGGCACCTGCCGGCGCTGCTGAGCCGGGACGGGCGGGTCGAGTTCGTCTCGCAGTCCGCGGCGTTGCTCGGCGTGCGCGCGCCCCGCCCGCCCGACCTGGAGTTCGTGCTGCCGGCCGGCGCCACGCTCGTCCTCTACACCGACGGGCTGATCGAGCGTCGGGACGCCACCATCGACGACGGGATGGCCGCGCTCGGCGTGGCGGCCACCCGGGTGGATGACGACCTCGACCAGTTCTGCCAGCGGCTGCTGATCGAGCTGGCGCCGCCGGAGATCCACGACGATGTCGCGGTGGTGGCGGTCCGCCGCCGCTGACTCCCGGTCGACCACTCACAGTAGTTGTCCGCAGTGGTTACTGACGGTGTTCGTAGGCTCGGGCGGTGGGTGCGGGCTTCCGCCGCCTTTGCTCTGCAGCCACCGGCGCAGCATGGTCTTGAGCAGGTCTTGCGCGCCGAGTGATGCTACGACGATCGGGTCAGCATCGTCACCTTCCGTGCGTGATGCCTCCGTGGCTGCAGAGCAAAGGCGGTTCGCGAGGACGTCGACAGTGCCGACCGCCGTCACGCAGCGCAACGCCTTGACCTGGACGAACCGCCGCAACCGCCCACTGTGGCGACCTCGACGGGCCGGTCGGCACGCGGCCCGTCCCGGCAGGGCCGTTCGTGTCGCATTTCTGCAAGACCGCGCTCATACCCTGGGTCCTATGAGTACGAAGACTAGTGAGCTGCTGGCCCTCGCCGAGCCGGGCACGGTGGCGGTGGTGCGGGGCATCTCCGACGACCACCTCGACCGACCCACGCCGTGCCGTGACTACACGGTGCGTGACCTGCTCAACCACCTGTTCGACGTGGTGGTCAACTTCGAGGCGCTGGCCCGGCGCGAGGAGGCCGACTGGTCGGTCCGGACCGACCACCTGACCAGCGGCTGGCGCGACCGGTTCCCGAAGGAGGCGGCGCGGCTGGTCGAGACGTGGTCGGATCCGGCCGTGCTGGAGGGCGTCTCGGCGGGCATGGGCGTGCCCCAGAAGACGATCGGCTCGATGGCTCTGATCGATCTCACCGTGCACGGCTGGGACCTGGCCCGCGCCACCGACCAGGAGTTCACCGTGGACCCGTCGGTGGTGACGGCCCTGCACGAGTTCCTGGACGAGCGGGGCGACATGGGTCAGCAGATGGGCGTGTTCGCCGCGCCGGTGCCGACCGACGCGGCCCCGGGCACGTTGGACGCGCTGCTGGGCCGGACCGGACGCGACCCGGCCTGGCCCCGCTGAACCGACCGGCCCGCGTCCGCCTCGGCCGACGCGGGCCGTAGGTCTGCGCCGCCGGCACCACCTGAGTCAGCGGCCGAGCAGGCCGGCGGGGCCGGCGACGGCCAGGCCGATCGCGGTCGAGCAGCAGCAGACCACCAGCGCGGCGGCGACGACCGCGAGGATCAGCCAGGTCGGCCCGCGTCGCGCCGCCGGCTGCTCCTCCTCGCTCACCCGGGCCCTTACCCGAGGCCGAGGCGGTCCAGCGTCCACGCGTTGACGAACGCCTCCTCGCGCCAGGAGTCGTACCGGCCGCTGGGCCCGCCGTGGCCGGCGCCCATCTCGGTCTTGAGCAGGTAGTCGCCCTGCGGGGCGAGCGCGCGCAGCCGGGCGATCCACTTGGCCGGCTCGTGGTACAGCACCCGGGTGTCGTTGAGGCTGGTCACCGCCAGGATCGCCGGGTAGTCGGCCGACCTCACGTTCTCGTACGGGGTGTACGACTTCATGTACGCGTAGACCTCGGGGTCGTCCAGCGGATTGCCCCACTCCTCCCACTCGGTGACCGTCAGCGGCAGCGACGGGTCGAGGATCGAGGAGAGCGCGTCCACGAACGGCACCTGCGCGACGATCCCGGCGAACGCGTCCGGGGCCAGGTTGGCCACCGCGCCCATCAGTAGGCCGCCGGCCGAGGCGCCCCGGGCGACCAGCCGGTCGCTCGTCGTCCAGCCGGCCTTGACCAGGTGCCGCGCACAGGCCACGAAGTCGGTGAACGTGTTCTTCTTGGCCAGCAGCTTGCCCTCGTCGTACCAGCGGCGGCCCAGCTCGCCGCCGCCGCGGATGTGCGCGACCGCGAAGATGACGCCGCGGTCGAGCAGGCTCAGGCGGGCGATCGAGAACCACGGGTCCATGCTGGCCTCGTACGAGCCGTAGCCGTAGATGACCGCCGGCGCGGAGCCGTCGCGCGGGGTGTCCCGGCGGCAGACCAGCGAGATCGGCACCCGGGTGCCGTCGTCGGCCAGCGCCCAGTCCCGGTGCTGCTCGTAGTCGGCCGGGTCGTACGCCCGCCCGTCCGGGCCGGGGCGTACCGGCTTGCGTCGCAGCAGCGTCAGCTCGCGGCCGGTCAGGTCGTAGTCGTAGATCGACTCGGGCGTGACCAGCGAGGCGTAGCGCAGTCGGATCGCGTCGGTGCGGTATTCCGGGTTCGCGTCCAGCCCGACGCTGTAGATCGGCTCGGGGAAGTCGATGTCCCAGCTGTCGTCGCTGCCGACCGGCACCACCCGCAGCCCGGTGAGCCCGTTGCTGCGCAGCGAGACCACGAGATGGTTCTCGAACGCATCGACCGACTCCAGCCGGGTGCCCGGCGTGTGCGGGATCAGCGGCGTCCAGTCGCCCGGCGCGTCGGCCGAGGTGTACGCCAGCGCGAAGTCCTCCGCGCCGTCGTTGTGCAGGATCAGGAAGCGGTGGCCGTGGTGCTCGACCGCGTACTCGACACCCTGTCGCCGCGGGGCCACGATCGCCGGCTCGCCGGTGGGGTTGGCCGCCGGGATGACCCGGACCTCGCTGGTGATCTTGCTGTGGATGTCGATGACCACGAAACGCTCGGAGCGGGTCAGCTCGACGCCCACCCAGAACCGCTCGTCGTCCTCCTGGTGGACCACCACGTCCTCGTCCGGGCCGGTGCCGACGGTGTGCCGCCACACCCGGTTCGGCCGCCAGGCGTCGTCCACGGTGACGTAGAACAGCGTGGAGGCGTCGCCGGACCACGCCGTGCCGTAGAACGTGTCGGGCACCTCGTCGGGCAGCAGCTCCCCGGTGGACAGGTCCTTGATCCGCAGGGTGAACCGCTCGTCGCCGGAGAAGTCGGTGGAGTAGGCCAGCCAGCGGCCGTCCGGGCTCACGTCGAACGCGCCGAGCGAGAAGAAGTCGTGCCCCTCGGCGAGCTGGTTGCCGTCGAGCAGCACCTCCTCGCCGTCGAGCGGGGCGCCGTCCGCGCTGACCGGGGGCGTGGTCTCACCGGGGCGGACGGCGCGCCGGCAGCGCACGCCGTACTGCTGCCCCTCGACCGTGCGGGTGTAGTACCAGTGGCCGTCCTTGCGGGTCGGCACCGACAGGTCGGTCTCCTGGGTGCGCCGGCGGGTCTCCTCGAACAGCTCGGCCCGCAGCTCGGCCAGGTGCGCGGTGCGCGCCTCGGTGTAGGCGTTCTCGGCCTCCAGGTAGGCGATCGTCTCCGGGTCGTCCTTGGCGGCGAGCCAGGCGTACTCGTCGACGACGGTGTCACCGTGGTGGGTCCGCTCGGCCGGAACGCGCTTCGCCGTGGGCTGTGGGGTCGTGGTCACGGCGTCACGTTACCGGTCGACGCACCGCCGCCGGGCTCCGCGCCGCGCGAAGCCCCGCGATGCGCCGCCAGCATCTTCGAACATGTGTACGATTGCCGCCATGGCGGCTGCTGCGCGTTCCACCGACCGACCCGGAGCCCTCGAGATCACCCGGAAGCTGGCCGAGATCTGCGGCCGTCCGTTCGCCCGTTTCGCCGGCCCGGCCGACGAGGTGGCCGGCCGCACCGCCCGCTGGGTGGCCGTGCCGGGCGGCCCGCGTGCCGCCGCCGAGGTGCTCCGGTTGGCGGCGGCGCACGACCTGACCGTGGTGCCGCGCGGCGCCGGCACGAAGATCGACTGGGGTGCCGCCCCGGGCCGGGTCGACATCATGCTCGACACCGGCCGGCTGGCCGGCGTCTGGCACGAGCCGAGGGACGCCGCGGTGGCCGAGATCGGGGCCGGTACGCCGCTGCGGGCGGTGCAGGCCACGCTGGGCCGCACCGGTCGGCGGCTCCCGGTCGACGCGCCCTCGCCGGGGGCGACGCTGGGCGGGGTGCTGGCCGCCGACGAGGCCGGCCCGTTGCGCCACGGGCACGGCAGCCCGTGCGCGCAACTCGTCGGCGTGCGTTACCTCGACGCCGACGGCGAGCTGGTCAGCGTCGGCGAGTCCGGCACGGCACGCCTCGAACGCGCGGCCCCGACGGGCGGCTTCGACCTCGGTGGCCTCGTCGCCGTCGGTGGTGGCCCCGGTGCCGGCGGCCCGGTTGCCGGTGGTGGTGACGCGGTCCTCGGTGCCGGCGGCCTGCCGGGGCTGGACGTGGCCCGGCTGCTCTGCGGCTCGCAGGGCGGCCTCGGCGTCCTGGTCTCGGCCACCATGCGGGTGCACGCGGCGCCGGCCGGCCGGGTCTGGGTGTCCCGCCCGCTCTGGTCGCCGCTGGAGTTGCCCGACCTGGTGCGGGCGGTGCAGGCCGCCGGGGTCGATCCGGCCGCCGTCGAGCTGGACCTGCCGGTCCCGATCCCCCTGCCCCGCCGCCGGATCCCCGCCAGCCATCCCTCGGTGGCCGGCCGCCCCGACCATCCGGCGGTCACCGGTCGGCCGGCGGTGGGTAGCCTGGTGGTGCTGCTGGAGGGCGGCCCGTCCGACGTGGCGGGACGCGCCGAGCGACTGACCGCCGTGCTCGGCGGTGAGGCCGTGGTCAACCACCACGCGCCCGAGTGGTGGGGCCGTTATCCGTTCGCCCCGGGCGACACCGCGCTGCGCATCGACCTGCCCGCCACCGACCTGCACGCCGCGGTCTACGCGTTGCGCGACGCCGCCGGCACCCCGATGCCGGTGCGCGGCTCCGCCGGGATCGGCTCCGCGTACGCCGCCCTGCCCGGGTCGCTGGCGCCCGAGCGGGTCGCCTCGATCCTCACCGCGGTCCGCGGCGTGCTGATCGCCCGGCAGGGCCGGTGCGTGGTGGTGGCGGCGCCGGCCCCGGTGCGCCGCGGCGTCGACCTCTGGGGCGAGCTGCCCGCGCTGCCGCGACTGCGTAGCGCCAAGGCGCACCTGGATCCGCACCGCCGGCTGGCCCCCGGCCGCCTCCCCGGCGGCCTCTGAGCCCGAGCAGCCTGGACGGTCAGGGGATGTCGTTGCGGAGCACCAGGACGGCGATGTCGTCGCGCGGAGGCTCGGCGGAGAACGCGATGGTGGCGGCGCGCAGGCGGGCGGCGACCACGTCGGCGGAGTAGCCGGCCAGCGGCGCCGCGGACTCACGCAGCCGCTCGGTGCCGAACAGCTCCCGGCCGCGCCGTCGCTCGGTCACCCCGTCGGTGTAGAAGATGAGCGCGTCGCCCGGCTTGAGCGCCAGCTCGGCAGTCGGGGTGGTGATGGCGTCGAGCAGGCCGAGCGCGGTGCCGCTGGCGCCGACGAACGTCGCGCCGCCACCGCCGTGCAGCAGCACCGGCCGGTCGTGGCCGGCCAGGTGCAGGGAGACGTCGAGCTGGTCGCCGTCGCCGGGGGTGACCGCCGCCAGCGCGAGCGTGCAGTAGCGCCCGCCGCCCCGCTCGACAAGCGTCTCGTTGAGTCGGCCGAGCACCTCCGGCAGCGGCTTGCCGTCGCCCACCAGCACCCGGATCACGTCGCGGACCAGGCCGGTCACGGCGGCGGCCTGCACGCCCTTGCCGGAGACGTCCCCGACCACCACCAGCCAGCGACCGTCCGGCAGCGGCACCACGTCGTAGAAGTCGCCGCCGACCTCGGCGTCGTCGCCGGTCGGGACGTACTCGGCGGCGAAGCCGATGCCCTCCACCACCGGCAGCACCGGCGGCAGCAGCGACTGCTGGAGCGTCTGCGCGACCCGGCGACGCTCGGCGTGGATGCGGGCGTTCTCGATGGCGAGCGCGGCCCGCCGGGCCACGTCCTCCAGCACCGAGACCTCGTCGGGGTCGTGCCGGTGCCGCTGGTGGCGGCCCACGGCGAGCGTGCCGAGTCGCTGCCCGCGGGCGATCAACGGGACGGCGAAGCCCTCCATCGGCCCGCCCAACGGCACCTGCGTCTGGCTGCGGGACGCCTCGCGCAGCCGGGACTGGATCGAGTCCGGGCCGGTCTCGGCGAGGACCCGGTGCAGGTGGGGCAGCATCGCCTCGTCGGCGTGGCTGGACGCGGCGAGGCGCAGCCGCCCCCATTCGTCGGTGGTGTGCACCGCGCACCACTGACCGAGCCGGGGCACCACGAGCTGCGGCACGAGCGCCATGGTCAGCTCGACGTCGAGCGACTGGGCGAGCAGTTCGCTCGCCTCGGCGAGGAAGGTCAGCCAGGCGGACCGGCGGACGTCGGCGCGACGCAGCCGGTCGTTCTCCAGGTGCAGCGACAGCCGCTCGGCGGCCAGCACCGCGAGCGGCCGGGCGTACGCCGAGGGCGCCGCGTCCAGCTCCAGCTCACCGGCGTACGGGCGGTGCACGGCGAGTGGTACGCGCAGCAGCTCGTTGCCCTCCCGGGGCGCCCGGCCGTAGCGGGCGAGCACCTGGGTGCCCAGCCCGTCCCCGCGGTCCAGTCGGACCGTGCCGCCGGCCGCGCCGACCATCTCGCCCACCCGGGTCAGCAGCCCGGCGGCGAACTCGGGCAGCGGATCGTCGGCGTACGCGTCGGGGGTGGTCTGCATCAGCTCGCTCATCGCCGCGGCGCTCGGCGTGCCCTGGTCCGGGCGTTCCGTGCCGGTCCGGCCCGGTGCGGCGGACAGCCGGGCGGGCCCGCCCCGACCGGGCCGGTCCAGGCGGAACCAGACGCCCTTGCCGGTCGGGAGGTACGTGGTGCCCCACCGGCTGGCGAAGTGGTCGACGAGCAGCAGGCCACGACCGCGCGCCGCCACCTCGGTGATGTCGGCGGTGGTGTTGCGCACGCCGACGACCAGTTCGTCGACCGGGCCGGAGGCGAAGTCGGTGACGGTGACCGTGAACCCGGCTGGGTCGGCCTCGACCTCGATGTCCAGTTCGGTGCGCGCGTGCTCGACCGCGTTGGTGGTCAGCTCGGTGGTGAGCAGTAGCGCCTCGTTGAGCAGTTCGGGCAGGTCGGCTTCGAGGAGCATGGCCCGCACCAGCGCCCGGGCCGCCGCGGGGGTGCGCCGGTCGGCGGGGAGGCGGACGCGGCGGACGTGCTCGTCCGCGCCGCCGCTCAGGGTCGGCCCTGCCTCCGCTGACACCTCCGTATCCTCTACCGCCGCCGCCCCGGGTGCCAAGCGCTCCGGCCGAACCCGGAAACTCGGGCGGATACCGTCCGTGACGCGCCCCCGCCCGCCGTGACCTCGACGGATCGCGCGGCAGAATGATGGGATGGCCGCGTGTCGGCACGAGCCGGTGGGCCCCGAGCTGAGCGAGGAATGATGACCACGGCGAAACAGTCGGTGAGCGCGGATCCGTCCGCCGCCGACCACGAGGTGCTCCTCGGCGAGCTGGTCGAGGCGTTGCAGCGGGTGGCTCGCGGCGACCTCCGGGTCCGCCTGCCGCGGCGGGCGGGGCGCTCCGGCGAGGTGGCCGACGCGTTCAACGACGTGGTGTCGCTCCAGGAACGGCAGCAGCTGGACCTGCGCCGGATCAGCCGGATCGTCGGCCGGGACGGCCGGCTGACCGAGCGCCTCGACGACGAGGGCCTGGAGGGCTCCTGGGCGGAGGGGCAGCGGGCGGTCAACTCGCTGATCGACGACCTGGGCCGGCCGGCCACCGAGATCGCCCGGGTCATCGTGGCGGTGGCCGACGGCGACCTGTCCCAGCACATGGCGTTGGAGATCGACGGGCGCCCGCTGCGCGGTGAGTACCTGCGGATCGGCCGGACCGTGAACACCATGGTCGACCAGCTCTCGTCGTTCGCCGACGAGGTGACGCGGGTGGCCCGTGAGGTGGGCACCGAGGGCAAGCTCGGCGGCCAGGCCGACGTGCGCGGCGTCGCCGGCACCTGGAAGGACCTCACCGACTCGGTGAACACCATGGCGTCGAACCTGACCGGCCAGGTGCGGTCGATCTCCCAGGTGGCGACCGCGGTGGCGAAGGGCGACCTGTCGCAGAAGATCACCGTCGGCGCGCGCGGCGAGGTGGCCGAACTGGCGGACACCATGAACTCGCTCACCGACACGCTGCGCCTCTTCGCCGAGCAGGTGACCCGGGTGGCTCGTGAGGTGGGCACCGAGGGCAAGCTGGGCGGGCAGGCGCAGGTGCCGGGCGTGGCCGGCACGTGGAAGGACCTGACCGACAACGTCAACTCGATGGCGTCGAACCTGACCTCCCAGGTCCGCAACATCGCCCAGGTCTCCACGGCGGTGGCGAAGGGCGACCTCAGTCAGAAGATCACGGTGGCGGCGCAGGGCGAGATCCTGGAGCTGAAGGACACCGTCAACACGATGGTGGACCAGCTCTCGTCGTTCGCCGACGAGGTGACCCGGGTGGCCCGCGAGGTCGGCATCGAGGGCAAGCTCGGCGGCCAGGCCCAGGTACGCGGTGTCTCCGGCACCTGGCGCGATCTCACCGAGAACGTCAACCAGCTCGCCGGCAACCTGACCAGCCAGGTCCGGAACATCTCCCAGGTGTCGACCGCGGTGGCGAAGGGCGACCTGGGTCAGAAGATCACGGTGGACGCGCAGGGCGAGATCCTGGAGCTGAAGAACACCGTGAACACGATGGTGGACCAGCTCTCCTCGTTCGCGGACGAGGTGACGCGGGTGGCGCGTGAGGTGGGCACCGAGGGCAAGCTCGGCGGTCAGGCACAGGTGAAGGGCGTCTCCGGCACCTGGCGGGATCTCACCGACAACGTCAACTCGATGGCGTCGAACCTGACCTCCCAGGTCCGCAACATCGCGTCGGTCACCACGGCGGTGGCGAAGGGCGACCTGTCGCAGAAGATCACCGTGGACGCCCGGGGCGAAATCCTGGAGCTGAAGTCGACGGTGAACACGATGGTCGACCAGCTCTCGTCGTTCGCCGACGAGGTGACGCGGGTGGCCCGTGAGGTGGGCACCGAGGGCAAGCTCGGCGGGCAGGCGCAGGTGCGGGGCGTGGCCGGCACCTGGCGGGATCTCACCGACAACGTGAACTCGATGGCGTCCAACCTGACCGCCCAGGTGCGGAACATCGCCCAGGTCTCCACCGCGGTCGCCAAGGGCGACCTGTCGCAGAAGATCACGGTGGACGCGCAGGGCGAGATCCTGGAGCTGAAGTCGACGGTGAACACGATGGTGGACCAGCTCTCGTCGTTCGCCGACGAGGTGACGCGGGTGGCGCGTGAGGTGGGCACCGAGGGCAAGCTCGGCGGTCAGGCGCAGGTGAAGGGGGTCTCCGGCACCTGGCGGGACCTGACCGACAACGTGAACTCGATGGGGTCGAACCTGACCAGTCAGGTCCGCAACATCGCGTCGGTGACCACGGCGGTGGCGCGGGGTGACCTGGGTCAGAAGATCACGGTGGACGCGCAGGGCGAGATCCTGGAGCTGAAGAACACCGTGAACACGATGGTGGACCAGCTCTCCTCGTTCGCGGACGAGGTGACGCGGGTGGCGCGTGAGGTGGGCACCGAGGGCAAGCTCGGCGGTCAGGCGCAGGTGAAGGGGGTCTCCGGCACCTGGCGCGACCTCACCGAGAACGTCAACCAGCTCGCCTCGACGCTGACCACGCAGTTGCGCGCCATCGCACAGGTCTCCACGTCGGTGACCCGGGGCGACCTGACCCAGCGGATCAACGTGAAGGCGCAGGGCGAGGTCGCCGAGCTGAAGGACAACATCAACCAGATGATCGTCACCCTCCGGGAGACGACCAAGAAGAACGCCGAGCAGGGCTGGCTCGACTCCAACCTGGCCCGCATCGGTGGCCTGCTCCAGGGTCAGCGGGACCTGGGCGAGGTCTGCCGCATGATCATGATGGAGGTGACGCCGCTCGTCGACGCGCAGCTCGGCGCGTTCTTCCTGGCGGACAGCTCCGAGGGCAGCATGCGGCTGCGGCTCACCGCCTCCTACGGCTACGTGGCCCGGGGCCACGACGTCACGTTCGGCCCCGGCGAGGGGCTGGTCGGGCAGGCCGCGCTGTCCCGCCGGACGATCCGGGTCAAGGCGCAGCCGGGCGGCCGGCTGGTGGTCCGCTCCGGGCTGGCCGACACGCCCCCGGCCGACCTGGTGGTGCTGCCGGTGCTGTTCGAGGGGGAGCTGCTCGGCGTAATCGAGTTCGCCGGCGTGACCACCTTCTCCGAGCTGCACCTGTCGTTCCTGGAGCGGCTGGTGCTGACCATCGGCGTCGCGGTCAACACCATCCAGGCCAACCGGCGTACGGAGGAGCTGCTGGCGCAGTCGCAGCGGCTGGCGCACGAGATGCAGGACCAGTCGGCGGAGTTGCAGCGCACCAACGCCGAGCTGGAGGACAAGGCGAAGCTGCTGTCGGAGCAGAAGGCCAACATCGAGACGCAGAACCGGGAGATCGAGCTGGCCCGGCTCGGCCTGGAGGAGAAGGCGCAGCAGCTCACCCGCGCGTCGGCGTACAAGTCGGAGTTCCTGGCCAACATGAGCCACGAGCTGCGGACGCCGCTGAACTCGCTGCTGCTGCTGGCGCGGCTGCTGGCGGAGAACCCGGAGCGGAACCTGAGCGCGAAGCAGATCGAGTTCGCCCGCACCATCCACGGCGCCGGGTCCGACCTGCTGTCGCTGATCGACGACATCCTCGACCTCTCCAAGATCGAGGCGGGCCGGATGGACGTGGAGCCGGCCGAGATCCGGTTTGCCGAGATCCGCGGCTACGTCGAGCAGGCGTTCGCGCCGCAGGCCGAGGAGAAGGGGCTCGACTTCCAGGTCCGGGTCAGCCGGGAGCTGCCGCCGGCCCTGGTCACCGACGCCCAGCGGTTGCAGCAGATCCTGCGCAACCTGCTGTCGAACGCGGTGAAGTTCACCGACAACGGGGCGGTGACGCTGCGCATCGGGCCGGCCGCCGAGAACGCGGTCTTCGACGTGCCGGCGCTGACCAACGCCCAGCGGGTCATCGCGTTCACCGTCATCGACACCGGGATCGGCGTCTCGGACGACAAGCTCTCGCTGATCTTCGAGGCGTTCCAGCAGGCCGACGGCACCACCAGCCGGCGCTACGGCGGCACCGGGCTGGGCCTGTCGATCAGCCGCGACCTGGCCCGCCTGCTCGGCGGCACGATCACCGTGTCGTCCGCGCCGGGGCAGGGGTCGACGTTCACGCTCTTCGTACCGGATGTGCTGGCGCCGGACGCGGTGGTCGCGCCCGCGCCGCCGTCGCCGAGCCGCGCGGGCCTGCCGTCGTCGCTGCTCATGCCGATGGAGCTGCCGCAGCCGCAGGAGACGCCGGCGACCCGCCGGCTGGACGGCGTGACCGTGCTGATCATCGACGACGACGTCCGGAACGTGTTCGCGCTGACCTCCGCGTTGGAACTGCACGGGATGACCGTGTTGTACTCGGACAACGGGGTGGACGGGGTGCGCCAGCTCGCCGAGCATCCGGAGGTGGACATCGTGCTGATGGACGCGATGATGCCGGACCAGGACGGCTACGAGACGACCGCGCAGATCCGCCGCAACCACCGCTTCGCGGACCTGCCGATCGTGTTCCTGACCGCCAAGGCGATGCCCGGTGACCGGGAGTCGGCGCTCGCGGCCGGTGGCAGCGACTACATCACCAAGCCGGTGGACCTGGACGAGTTGATCGGGCTGATGGCGTCCTGGATCAGCCGGAGCAAGGGCGAGGAGAGCACGTGACGCAGACGGCCAAGGCACTGCTGGTGGACGACCGGCGGGAGAACCTGATGGCCCTGGAGGCCATCCTCCAGGGGCTCCCGGTGCAGTCGGTCGCGGTGGAGAGCGGTGAGGCCGCGCTCAAGCAGTTGCTGGTGGACGACTTCGCGGTGATCCTGCTCGACGCCCAGATGCCGGACATGGACGGCTTCGAGACCGCCACCCACATCAAGCGGCGGGAGCGCACCCGGCACGTACCGATCATCTTCCTCACCGCGGCGGACAAGGACGCCCAGCTCGCGCTGCGCGGCTACGCGGTCGGTGCGGTCGACTACCTGACCAAGCCGTTCGATCCGTGGGTGCTGCGGGCCAAGGTAACCGTCTTCGTCGAGTTGTGGGTGAAGACCCGGCGGCTCGCCGCCCAGTCCGACCTGGTGCGGGAGCGGGACCTCCAGTGGCGGCGTCTCGCCGAGGCGGTGGACGCCGCGACCGCGCTGTTGCGCGCCGACGACGACCCGGCGGCCCGGGAGCGGGCGGCGGACCTGCTGGAGCAGGCCCGCTGGGGCAACACCCGCTGAGCGGTCAGCCGCCGGCCGGGCCGCCGTGCCCGGTCGCGGCACGCCGGGCCCGCCACCGGTCGCCGAGCGACTCCACCTCTTCCTGTACGAAGAGGAAGAAGTCCCGCATCTCGGCGACCCGTTCGCCGGCCGGCGTGCTCCGCCCGCGCAACGCGTCGACGCCACCCCCGGCGATGTCGATGAAGTTCTTGTAGAGGTTGGTCTTGGTGATGGTCGCCTCGTACCAGGGGTTGTCCGGCATCCGGTAGCGGTCGCGCCGGGAGCCCTTGACCGGTTCGCGGACCAGCATGGCGAACTGGGTCAGGTAGCGGACCGCGCCGCTGACGGCCGCCGCGCTGACGCCCAGCCGGGCGGCGATCTCGGCCGCGGTCAGCGGCTCGTCGGCGCTCATCACGGTGAACAGGACCCGGGCGGCCATCCGGGGAAAGCCCACGTCGGCGAAGGCCATCGCCATCCGCTCGACGAAGAGGTGGACCTCTTCGTCGTCGTGGTGGGACAGCTCGGTCATGGTCGGCTCCTCGACACTCACGCTGTGACCCTACAGTCTTCACAAGTTTCTGAAACGAGCGTAACTTCCGAAGTATGGAAAACACCATTGAGGTGTCCGGCCTGGTGAAGACGTTCGGCCGGACCCGGGCGCTCGACGGACTCGACCTGAGCGTCCGCACCGGTGAGGTGCACGGCTTCCTGGGCCCCAACGGCTCCGGCAAGTCGACGACCATCCGGGTGCTGCTCGGCCTGCTGCGGGCGGACGCGGGGGCTGTCCGACTGCTCGGCGGCGACCCCTGGCGGGACGCCGTCGCCCTGCACCGCCGCCTCGCGTACGTGCCCGGCGACGTCACGCTCTGGCCCAACCTGAGCGGCGGTGAGGTGATCGACCTGCTCGGCCGGATGCGCGGCGGGCTCGACCCGAGGCGTCGCGCCGAGCTGCTGGAGTCGTTCGAGCTGGACCCGCGCAAGAAGGGCCGGACCTACTCCAAGGGCAACCGGCAGAAGGTCGGCCTGGTGGCCGCGCTCGCCTCCGACGTCGAGCTGCTCATCCTCGACGAGCCGACCTCCGGGCTCGACCCACTGATGGAGGAGGTGTTCCAGCACTGGGTCCGCCGGGCCCGCCACGACGGTCGCACCGTGCTGCTCTCCAGCCACATCCTGGCCGAGGTGGAGGCGCTCTGCGACCGGGTCACCATCATCCGGGCCGGCCGCGCGGTGGAGTCCGGCACGCTCGGCGACCTGCGTCACCTGCACCGCACCGCGATCGACGCCGAGGTCTCCGCCCCGCTCGACGGGCTGGCCGACCTGCCCGGCGTGCACGACCTGCGGGTGGACGGGCACCGGGTGCGCTTCGACGTGGACGCCGCCGCGCTGGACGCCGCGCTGCGCCGCCTCACCGAGCTGGGCGTCCGCAGCCTGGTCAGCACCCCGCCGACGCTTGAGGAACTGTTCCTGCGGCACTACGAGACCACGCCCGAGAAGGTCGCCTCGTGAGCGCGCTCACCGGGACCCGGCACCTGGCCCGGCTGATCCTGCGCCGGGACCGCGTCCTGCTGCCGCTCTGGGTGCTGGTCCTCGCCGTGCTGCCGATGTCGTACGCGACCAGCTTCTTCGAGCTGTTCCCCACCGCCGCCGAGCGGGCCGCCTACACCGAGGGGACCGCCCGCAACCCGTCCATCGTCGCGCTGCTCGGCCCGGTCTACGGCGACAGCGTCGGCGCGTTGACCGCCCAGCGCAGCGGGTTCCTGCTGGTGATCGTGGCGCTGGCCAGCCTGCTCACGGTGATCCGGCACACCCGCACCGAGGAGGAGGCCGGCCGGCGGGAGCTGCTCGGTGGCAGCGTGCTCGGCCGGTACGCCGGGCTGACCGCCGCGCTGCTCGTCACGTACGCCGCCGACCTGCTGCTCGGGCTGCTCACCGCCGCCGGGCTCGCCTCGACCGGGCTGCCGGCTGCCGGCTCCTGGGCGTACGGCCTGGCCGCGGCGTCGACCGGGATGGTCTTCGCCACGCTCGGCGGGCTGGCCGCGCAGCTCACCGAGACGGCCGGCGGGGCGCGGGGCATCGGCCTCGCCGGCCTCGGCGCCGCCTTCGGGCTGCGCCTGGTCGGGGACACCGCCGGCAACGACTGGCCGAGCTGGCTGTCGCCGCTGGGCTGGGCGGCCCGGGTGCGGGCGTACGAGGGGGACCGGTGGTGGGTGCTGCTGCTCCCGCTGGCCGCCACGGTGCTGCTGGCCGCGCTCGCGTACCCGATCTCGGTCCGCCGCGACCTCGGCGCGGGCCTGCTGCCGCCCCGCCTCGGGCCGGCCACCGCCGACCGCGCGCTGTCCGGTCCGTTCGGCCTGGCCTGGCGGCTGCACCGGGGGCAGCTCCTCTGGTGGTCGGTCGGGTTCGGCCTGCTCGGGCTGATCCTGGGCGGCGCTGCCGAGGCGGCCGGCCGCTCGGTGGAGGGGAACCCGCGGCTGGAGGAGATCATGGCCCGGCTCGGCGGGGCGTCCGGGCTGGCGGACGCCTACCTGGGCGCCACGCTGAGCCTGGCCGGGCTGGCCGCCGCCGGGTACGGCATCCAGGCGGCGCTGCGGATGCGCGCGGAGGAGTCCGCCGGGCGCGCCGAACCGGTGCTCGCCACCGGCGCGCGCCGCTCGACGTGGCTGCTCTCGCACGTGGTGTTCGCGCTGCTCGGCCCGGTGGTGGTGCTCGCCGTGACCGGGCTGGCCACCGGCCTCACGTACGGCTTCAGCGTGGGCGACGTGCCCCGGCAGGTGGGCCGGATGCTCGGCGCCGGGCTGGCCCAGGCGCCGGCGGCCTGGGTGCTGGCCGGGCTGGCCGTGCTGCTGCACGGGCTGCTGCCCCGGTTCGCGTCGGCCGCGTGGGCGGTGCTGGCGCTCTGCGTGCTGCTCGGTCAGCTCGGCGCGGTGCTGAACCTGAACCAGTGGCTGCTGGACCTGTCCCCGTTCACGCACACCCCCCAGGTGCTGCGCGCCACCTGGACCCCCACTCCGCTGCTCCTGCTCACCGCCCTGGCCGTCACCCTGACCCTGACCGGCCTGCACACCTTCCGCCGCCGCGACCTCCCCATCACCTGACCTCGTTGATCTTGCACTTTCGGCCCCGACGTAAGGGATGAATCACCCAAACGTGGGGCCGAAAGTGCACGATCGCGAGGAGGTCGGGTCAGCGGATCATCAGGGCGCTGCGGAGGCCGGTGATGTCGAGGACGCGGAGCAGGAAGTCGCCCACGTTGCTCAGCATCAGCACGCACTGGGAGTGGCTGGCCTTGCGGCTGAGCACCACGAGCGTGCCGAGGCCCTGTGAGTCGCAGAAGGTGACGCCGCCCAGGTCGAGCACGATGCGCGGCGGCGGATCCGCCAGCACCTCGTTGACCACCGTGGAGAGCTGGGCGGCCGTGAGCATGTCGATCTCACCGGCCAGGCGAAGCACGGCTTCGTCACCCGTCCGGTGCACGGTGATGGACAGTTCGGCACGATCCACCCGGTCAGCCTATCGCGATCCCCACCAACGGGCCCGTCGAGCGCTTCCCGCCCTTCCCGCCCACCCGCCGCACCTCCGGGCGCGCGCGGTTTCCCGGAAAGAGTGGCCATGGAACGCGAGACGGCCACTCTTTCCGGGGAACCGCGCGGGGTGAGGCGGGTAACGCCCGGGGCGGGGTGCTGGTCGGGGAGGGGGCGGGCGCTGACACAATGGGGGCATCGTGACCGAGACCTTTTCCGCCGGATCCGGCCGCTACCCGGCCGACGCTCCGGCCTCCGAGGCCCTGTTCGACCGCGCCAAGGCCCTCGTGCCCGGCGGGGTCAACTCCCCTGTGCGTGCGTTCCGCGCGGTCGGCGGCACCCCACGCTTCATGGTCCGGGGGGAGGGGCCCTGGCTGTTCGACGCCGACGGGCGACGCTACGTCGACCTGGTCTGCTCCTGGGGCCCGCTGATCCTCGGCCATGCCCACCCCGCCGTGGTGGAGGCGCTGCGCGAGGCCGCCACGCTGGGCACCAGCTTCGGCACCCCGACCCCGGGCGAGGTGGACCTCGCCGAGGAGATCGTCGCGCGGACGCCGGTCGAGCAGGTGCGCCTGGTCAACTCCGGCACCGAGGCGACCATGTCGGCGATCCGGCTGGCCCGGGGCTTCACCGGTCGCGCCAAGATCATCAAATTCGCCGGCTGCTACCACGGCCACTCCGACGCGCTGCTCGCCGCCGCCGGCTCCGGCGTCGCCACGTTCGGGCTGCCCGACTCGCCCGGCGTGACCGGCGCGGCGGCCGGCGACACCATCGTGCTCCCCTACAACGACCTGGGCGCGGTCGAGGCCGCCTTCGCCGCCGAAGGGCCGCACATCGCGGCGGTCATCACCGAGGCGGCGGCCGGCAACATGGGCGTGATCGCGCCCCGCGACGGCTTCAACGCCGAGCTGGCCCGGATCGCCCACGCGCACGGCGCGCTGCTCATCGTCGACGAGGTGATGACCGGGTTCCGGGTCTCCCGCGCCGGCTGGCACGGCCTCGACGCCTCCGACGCCGACCTGTGGACGTACGGGAAGGTCATGGGTGGTGGCCTGCCCGCGGCGGCGTTCGGCGGGCGCGCGGAGATCATGGCGAAGCTGGCCCCGGCCGGCCCGGTCTACCAGGCCGGCACGCTGTCGGGGAACCCGCTGGCCTGCGCGGCCGGCCTGGCCACGCTGCGGCTCGCGGACGACGCGCTCTACCGGCGCCTCGACGAGACGTCCGCCGCGCTGGGCAGGCTCGCCTCCGAGGCGCTCTCCGAGGCCGGCGTGCCGCACCGCCTCTCCACCGCCGGCAACATGTTCTCGATCTTCTTCACCGACGCCGACGTGCGCGACTACGACAGCGCCCGCACCCAGCAGGTGCCGGCGTTCAAGGCGTTCTTCCACGCGATGCTCGACGGTGGCGTCTACCTTCCGCCGAGCGCGTTCGAGTCGTGGTTCGTCTCGGCGGCGATCGACGACGCCGCGTGGGACCAGATCGCCGCCGCCCTGCCGGTGGCGGCGCGGGCGGCGGCAGCAGCGGGACACGGGGGGGCCAGTGAGCGCGAGGAGTGAGCCGGGTTTGCGAGCCCCGCAGTCGCGAACGAAGGGGGCCGCAGTGAGCGCGAGGAGTGAGCCGGGTTTGCGAGCCCCGCAGTCGCGAACGAAGGGGGTATAGCCAATGGCGGAGACTGTGGTTCACGTGCTGCGGCACGGTGAGGTGCACAACCCGGACGGCATCCTCTACGGCCGGCTGCCCGGTTTCCGCCTCTCCGAGCTGGGCGTGCAGATGGCCAAGGCGGCGGCCCAGGCGCTCGCCGAGCGGACCGTGGTGCACGTGGTGGCCAGCCCGCTGGAACGCGCCCAGCAGACCGCCGAGCCGATCGCGGCGCAGTTCGGCCTCTCCGTCGGCGTCGACGAGCGGCTGATCGAGAGCGCGAACTGGTTCGAGGGCAAGAAGGTCTCCCCGGGGGACGGTTCGTTCCGCGACCCGCGTAACTGGTGGGTGCTGCGCGACCCGGTCACGCCGTCCTGGGGTGAGGCGTACCAGGTGATCGCCGAGCGGATGTTCGCCGCGCTGCACGCCGCCCGCGTCGCCGCCGAGGGGCGCGAGGCGGTGCTCGTCTCGCACCAGCTCCCGATCTGGACGCTGCGCCGCTACGTCGAGCGCAAGCGGCTCTGGCACGACCCGCGTCGCCGGCAGTGCGGCCTGGCCAGCCTCACCTCGTTCCACTTCGACGGCGCCCGGATCGCCGGCATCGGCTACTCCGAGCCGGCGGCCCACCTGATCGCGATCTCGCCGACCGCCCGGACGGCCAAGGGGGCCTGATGCTCACCCGGAGGCTCGCCGCCGCCCTGCTCGCCGCCGTCACCGCCGGTACGGCGCTGGTCGGCTGCTCCTCCGGCAGCCAGGAGAGCCGGTGCGCGGCCGACGGGCTCACCGTGACGTGCGCCCCGGACCAGCGGTCCAAGACCCCGAAGGTGAGCGGTGAGCTGCTCACCGGCGGAAACTACGACGTCGCCCGCGACCGTGGGCAGGTCGTGGTGGTCAACTTCTGGGGCTCCTGGTGCGCGCCCTGCCGGGCCGAGGCGGACGACCTGGAGGCCACCTACCAGGCCACCAAGGGCGCCGGCGTGACGTTCCTCGGCATCAACGTGCAGGACAGCAAGGACAAGGCGATCGCGTTCGAGTCCGGCCGGGTCACCTATCCGAGCATCTTCGACCCGTCCAGTCGGCAGGCGCTCAACTTCGACATCCCGCCGAACAGCACTCCGGCGACCGTGGTGCTGGACCGGGACGGACGCATCGCGGTGGTGATCCGCCGCGCGGTGACCCGGGACGAGCTGCGGCCGGTCGTGGAGAAGGTCGCCGCCGAGCGGCCGGCGCCGAACGGCTCCCGTTGATGGGCGAGACGTTCGCCCGGCTCGCCGCGTCCGGCCCGCTGCTGTTCGCGGTCGGCGCGGCGGCCCTGGCCGGCCTGGTCAGCTTCCTGTCCCCGTGTGTGCTTCCGCTGATGCCCGGCTACCTGTCGTATGTGACCGGCCTCGCCGGCGCCGACCTGGAGGGTGCAAGGAAGGGGCCCCGCCTAACGCCTCCGGTAGCGGAGGGGCCCCCCGTCAACAGCGGCGGCGGGGTCGCGGTGGCGGAGCGGGCACCGGTGCGGAGCGCCGCCGCCGTGAAGGGACGGGTGCTCGCCGGCACGCTGCTGTTCATCGCCGGCTTCACCGCCGTGTTCGTCTCCACCGCCATCCTCTTCTCCGGCGTCGGCAAGCTCTTCTTCCGGTACGAGCGCACGCTGGAGATCGTGATCGGCGCGCTGGTGGTGGTGCTCGGGCTCGGCTACCTCGGGGTGATCCCCGGCATGCAGCGCGAGTTCCGCATCCGCGCGCTGCCCGCCGCCGGCCTGCTCGGCGCGCCGGTGCTCGGCGCGGTCTTCGCGTTGAGCTGGCTGCCCTGCACCGGGCCGACGCTCGGCGCGGTGCTCGGCCTGGCCGCCACCGAGGGCCGGGCCGACCGGGCCGTGGTGCTCGCCGTGGCGTACTGCCTCGGGCTGGGGGTACCGTTCGTCGTCTTCGGGCTGGGCTTCCAACGCCTGCTCGGGGTGTTCCGCGCCGTCCGGCGCAACAGCCGATGGGTCACCCGCGTGGGCGGGGCCCTGCTGATCGTGATCGGCCTGGCGCTGGTCACCGGCGGCTGGACGAACGTGGTGATCTGGTTGCAGACGCACGTGGGCGTGGGTGAGGTGAGCATCTGATGACGTCCGTGGACGACCGACCGGCCACTCCGCCGGCCGAGGCGCCCCGGCGGCGGGTCAACCCGGTGCTGGCCCTGCTGCGCAACTCGTGGCGGCAGCTCACCAGCATGCGTACCGCGCTGATCCTGCTGTTCCTGCTCGCGGTCGCCGCCATCCCCGGCTCGGTGCTGCCGCAGCGCGGGGTCAACCCGGAGAACGTCGACAAGTGGTTCGTGGACCACCCCGACCTGGCGCCCCGGCTCGACCAGATCGGCATGTTCGGCGTCTTCGGCTCGGTCTGGTTCGCCGCGATCTACGTGCTGCTGTTCACCTCGCTGATCGGCTGCATCCTGCCGCGTACCCGCGACCACGTCCGGGCGCTGCGGATGCGTCCGCCGGCCGCGCCGAAACGGCTGGAGCGGCTGCCGCAGCACGCGGTGCTGGAGGCCCCGGCCGCCGCCGACGCGGCGGCGATCGCGGCGGTGCTGCGCCGCCGCCGGTGGCGGGTCACCGTCCGTGGCAACGAGGTCTCCGCCGAGAAGGGCTACCTCAAGGAGACCGGCAACCTGCTGTTCCACACGTCGCTGATCGCCGTCCTGCTCGGGGTCGCGATCGGTTCCTGGTACGGCTGGCACGGCAACCGGATCCTGGTCGCCGGCGCGGACAACGCGTTCTGCAACACCCGCCAGCAGTACGCCGAGGCGTCGCTCGGCCCTCGGGTGGACAGCGCCGACCTGCCGCCGTTCTGCCTCACGCTGGAGAAGTTCGAGGCCGACTACCTCGACTCCGGGCAGGCGTCCCGCTTCTGGGCCACGGTCAGCGTGGACTCGCCCGGTGACCCGACCCGCACCGCCGGCTTCTCGGTCAACTCACCGCTGCGGCTCGACTCGGCGAACGTGTACCTGCTCGGCAACGGCTACGCGCCGGTGCTGAAGTACACCGACCGGTTCGGCACCAGCCAGACCAGCGACGACCCGTTCCTGCGTACCGGTGACCCGAACGCCACCGAGGAGGGCGTGGCGGTCTTCCCGGACGCGAACGTCGACCCGAAGACCGGCACCCGGGCCCCGGACCAGCAGGTCGCCTTCGACGGGCTCTACCTGCCCACCGCCGGGGACCGCGCGCCGTACGTGGCGTCGCAGTTCCCGGCCGAGCGGAACCCGGCGCTGAACCTGACCGCCTACCGGGGCAACCTCGGGCTGGACGCCGGCATCCCCGGCTCGGTCTACCAACTCGACACGCGGCAGGTCGACAACGGCAAGCTGAAGCAGATCGGCACCAAGCTGCTGCGGCCGGGCGAGACGTGGACCCTGGACGACGGCAGCACGCTGGAGTTCGTCGGCACCCGACCGTACGTGACGCTGGCGGTCCGGCACGCGCCCGGCCAGACGCTGCTGCTGGTGGCCAGCGGCACGCTGCTGCTCGGGCTGATGGGCTCGCTGTTCGCCCGGCGGCGGCGGGTCTGGTTCCGGGTGTCGCCCCCCGACGGTGGATCTCCGACGGGCGGTAGTAGTTTGGTGGAGGCCGGTGGGCTGCCGCGCACCGAGCACCCAGGGTTCGCCGACGAGTTCGCGCAGCTCGTCGCCGCGGTCAGCGGCGGCGGGCCGGAGCAGCGGCGGGCGCGAGAAGGAGACGAGTGATGTCCGCACTCTCGGATCAGCTGGTCACGTTCGCGATCCTGACGTACCTGATCGCGATGATCAGCCACGCCGTGGAGTTCGCGCTGGGCAACGCGCGGAAGGTGGCCGTGGCCGCCCCGGCCCGCGAACTGGTCGGCGCGGGCGTCGGCAGCCCCGGGGGGACCGTCGACGAGCCGGTCGCGCCGGTCGCGTCGCCGCGTCCCGACCGCTCGGCCGCGCGGGCCGCGCTCGCCGGGCGGATCGCCGCCTGGCTCACCGCGCTCGCCGCCGCGCTGCACCTGGGCGCGGTGGTCACGCGGGGCATCGCCGCCGAGCGGATGCCCTGGGGCAACATGTACGAGTTCGTGCTGACGGTCACCTGGATCGGGGTGGCCGCGTGGCTCGTGGTGCTCTGGAAGCAGCCGTCGCTGCGCCGGCTCGGGCTGTTCCTGACGCTGGTGATGGTGCTGCTGCTGGCGTTCGCCGAGCTGAAGCTCTACGTCCAGGTCGTGCCGCTGATGCCGGCGCTCCAGTCGTACTGGTTCATCATCCACGTGTCGACGATCATCTTCGCCTCGGGCATCTTCCTGCTGGGCGTGGTGCCGGCCGCCGCGTACCTGATGCGGGCCGGTTGGGAGCAGGGACGGCGCAGCTTCCCGTACACCCTGGCCCGCCGGCTGCCGGCGGCGGCCGGGCTGGAGCGGCTGACCTTCACGACGCACGCCTTCGCGTTCCCGATCTTCACGTTCGCGGTCATCGCGGGCGCGATCTGGGCCGAGGCGGCCTGGGGTCGCGCCTGGGGCTGGGACCCGAAGGAGACCTGGGCGTTCATCTCCTGGGTGGTGTACGCCGGTTACCTGCACGCGCGGGCCACGCCGAGCGTGAAACGCAACGTGGCCACCTGGATCGCCGTGGTGGGCTTCCTGACCATGCTGATGAACCTGTTCGGGGTCAACTTCTTCTTCACCGGCCTGCACTCGTACGCCGGGGTCAACTGACGCTGGGCCGCGGCCGGCCGGGGGGTACCGACCGCGGCGGTCTAGCGTCCCGCCTCGTCCAGTTGGCGTCGGATGAGACGTTCGGTGGCGGTGGCCCCGGTAGGTTGCAGCCCGGTGCCGGTGCCCTGTTCGGTGACGTCGATGGTGACGGCGATCCGGTCGGTGCCCGCGATGATCATTTCGAAGATCTTGTTGAAGTGGACCGGGACGTCCCGCCCGTCCTCGCCCTTGATCACGAGCTGGCTGCCCTCGGTGACCCCGTGCAGTTGCCGCATCCGCAGGCCGGTGATGTCGCGGTAGCGGAAGTCGAACGCGTCGGTGTTCGACACGATGCAGCGGATGAAGTCCCACTCGCAGGAGAACACCGAGATCCGGCTCTGCCCCAGGAGCAGGATGACGATCTTGTAGCGCGAGAAGCGCAGCACGCCGTCCTGGCCGCGCGCCTGCTGGGTGGGGGACGCCGGCCCGATGACGAGCTGCGGCTCGCAGACGAGATCGTCCAGGGCGGTGTCCAGGTGACGCAACGCGTGGTCCCTGATGCCGAACTTGTCGAAGTACAGCCAGAGGTCCATCTGCTCGTCGGTCGGCTTGGGCTGCGACGCGGCCAGGTCGCGCTGGTAGGCCGACGTCAGCGACGTGTACTCCTGGAAGCCCTTGACCAGCATGACCGCGCCGCCGATGCCGAGCGGCACCGCCAGGCAGCACAGCGCCGTCTCCTTCAGCGCGATCAGCAGCAGGATCAGGCCCAGCCCGGCCAGCACCCCGCCGATGATCATCATCGTCGTGGCGGTCCCGAGCAGCGGTGGATTCGGGGTACGGATGAAGTAGCGGTGCACGTTCGGCCGACGCGCGTCGATCCCGGCCCGGGCCACCGCCAGCGTGGCCTGCCAGAGCGGGTCCTCCCGGCTCTCCGTGAAGGGGGTGATCTCGGCGGCGTGCACCGGGGCCACCGCGCCGAGGCCGGTCTGGAGTTCCGCCACGCTCGGCCCGTGGTCGATGCGGTCGGCGTAGTGGTCCCGTTTGAGCGCGATCCAGAGGGCGCGGACGTGGGCGGCGGTCGGCTCGATCCCGAGGGCCCGACCGAGGTGATCGTCCACCTGGTCCATGGTCCGTTGGGCGCCGCTTCCCATCCGGCTGGGCTTGCGACCGCCGAGCAGTGCGAGCGCCAGATAATAGTGTGGGTCGGCGCCGGCCGCGCCCTTGGCGATCGCCTCGGAGAAGAACTCGACCGCCTTCGGATAGAGCCCCTCCGCAATGGCCCGCCGGCCGTACCCCATCAACTCGTCCGGGCTCGTGGCCACGCCGGCGATGACCGTGTCGGCGTTGATCTGCGCGCCGAAGACCCGTTGGTTGCTCTGGTCGTAGCCGGCCATCAGGACACCCCGCCGAGCGCGTTCCACACGGTCACCAGCGCGGCGCCGATGGCCGCCACGGGCGCCGCGACCTGAAGCGCCTCGGTGGCCCGGCGTACGCGGGTCGACGCCTCCGCCCGGTCGTCGCGGGCGATGCTCGTGGCGGCGACCCGCAGCTCCTCGGCGATCGTCGCGCCGGCCGACGGGTCGATGACGCCACGTGCAGTGGCCTGCGTGACCGCGGCGCGGACGGCGTCGAGCCGGTGGAGGAGCGCAGCCGGGTCGTCGTCCGGAAGCCCGGTGAACGTGGCGTCGCCCAGGTCGATCCGGTCGGCGTTGAATTGGTTGCCACGCACGGTCTGGTGTCTCTGATCGAATGTTGCCATGGCCGTTGTCACCCGCCAATTCACGTGAGAATTGTTTCGGTGAACTGACCGAACCATTCGCCGAGGGGGCATCGCAACGTCGGAAAAATTACTTGCCCGACGGCGACCGTCCACGGTGGTACGAATTGTTCAGGTGGCTCGGTCCGGACGGGTGACGCGTTTCTCGGGAATTCGTGTTGGCGGGCCCGAACAGGCAGTGCGCAAGCGGACCGCCAGGGGCGGGTCGTGGCCCCGTCGGGGCGCCCGGACTGCCGAACGTGTGTGGAGACGGGCCGTTCGGTCTTCGGCCGTCCGGCCGATCACCGTTCGGGGGTCTTGACGACGGCGGCTCCCCGGTGGCGCGTGTCGCCACCTCCCTCACCGACCGGGGCGCGGCGCCGACCGCCGGGAGTCGCCCGACTCCCGGCGGTCGCATCGTCGCCCGCTCAGCCGACGACGACCGGGGATCCTGTGGGGAGGGTGTGACAGTCGGTCAGTGGCAGGTGCCGCTGCCGGAGTCGGTGAAGGTCGCGCCGGCCACCGGGAGGAACTGCCACATGTAGGCGTTCGGGGAGAGCGTCAGCTTGAGCACCCCGAACGTGTTCCCGTTCTTGGCCTGGCTGTTCGCCGCCGGCTCGGGGAACGTCTTCATCAGTGGCCGGCCCCCGGTGCCGACCACGAACTCCCGGATGCCCCGCTCCGGGTCGGCCACGCCGGACGGGTTCTGCGGGGCGAACCGCTCGTACTGGTGGTTGTGACCGTTGATGACGATCTCGGCGCCCGCGTCGTAGAGCGCCTGGAACAGCGGGCGCATGTTCGAGGAGGTCCGGCCGCCGGAGCTGAACAGCGGGTGGTGGTAGTGGGCCAGAGTGCACCGGTTCGGGTGTGCGGCCAGGTCGGCACGCAGCCATGTCTCCTGGGGCGAGCCGGCCTGGCAGCCGCCCACGTGGGAGCAGTCGCTGTTCAGCACGATGATGTGCCAGCCGGCCTTGTCGAAGGAGTAGTAGCCCTTGCCGGGCGGCAGGACCGCGCCGAAGTAGGTGAAGGTGGGGATCGCACCGGCCGTGAGGTAGTCGTGGTTGCCGAGGATGGGCTTGGTGCGGCTCTTGAACTGTCCCCAGGTCGGGTCGTAGCAGTTGGCGAGCTGGTCGGCCGTGCCGCTGTCGGTCAGGTCGCCGCCGGCCATCACGGTGCCGGGCTCGCGGGCGATGATCTGCGCGGTCTGCGCGGCCCCGGTGGTGCTGCACGCGGAGATGTCACCACCGTTGAGCAGCACGTTGTCCCCGGTCGGTGGCGGGCCGGTGGTGACGATCAGCATCGGCGCGTACGTGCCGGACTCCCGGCTGTCGTAGAACGCGCCGTCCGGGTTGGGGGAGGACAGCGAGAACGCCACCTCGCCGTTGCCGGTGACGGGGTCGGTGACGTCCAGCTCGTACCAGGTGTTGCTCCGGACCGTGCCGAGCGAGCCGAGCGGAGCCCCGACGGACGCCGGCCGGTTGGCGTAGGTGGGCGTGCTCTCCGACCAGGCCGTGCCGACCTCCTGCGCGGTGCCGCCGTTGGGGCTCGGGGCGTTCGCGGTGTTCTGGACGTGCAGCCGCAGGCGTGCGCTGGAGACCGGGTCGGTCAGGCGGGTGACGGTGAACTGGAGGTAGGAGATCCGGACCGGGGCGGCGCCGACCACGAGGGAGTTGGTGCTGTTGAAGTTGGCGTTCGGGCTGGACGAGCTGACGTAGCTGTCCTGGGTGGCGGCGAACGGGATCGTGGTGGTGGCGGCCGAGGCCGGGGACGCGCCGGCGAGCAGCGCGGCGGTGAGGGCCGACGCGGCCAGCCCGGCCTGGAGAGCGAGCCTCTTCATGGGATCTCCGATTCCACGGCCGTTCGCTCGTGCCCGTCGAGGCGGACCGGCCGCCTCGTTGCGGGAACCCAGTTGACGTGGGGGCACGTGACGCGGCCGTCACCGACGGCGAGAGGGCGGTGACGGCGGGGGCGGAGGTGAGGACGCCTACGAGGCGGTGACGCGGCGACTCAGCACCTCGTCGATCCGACAGGTGATCTGGTAGGCCACCTCGGGCAGGTCGGCCAGGTCGAGGCGGTCGGCCCGGAGCGCGAACTGGGCGTGCAGCTCGCGGGCCACCGCGTCACGGATCTGGGTCTGAAGCGGGCTGAGGCCGTCTGGATCACCCACCACGTACGCGTCGTCCATCCGGCCAGCATGACAGAGAGGATGGCCCTTGCCTTGACATCGATAGATGTCTATGGTTTACCTGAAAGCGCTTTCTAACACAGGGTACACACGCTTGAAAGGTGAAACCGGATGAGACGCAAAGTCGCCACTCGGTGGCTGACCGGCGGTGTCGCTGCGGTCGCAGGTGCCGTCGTCGCGCTGGCGTTGCAGGTCCCCAGCGCGTCGGCCGCCACGAACCTGAGCCTCGGCGCCGGCGCCGACGGCTCCAGCAAGGCCGATGGCACCAGCTACGGCAACGTCATCGACGGCAACGCCGGCACCTACTGGTCGCCGAGCGGCTCGACCGGCACGGTCTCGGTCAAGTGGGGCAGCGCCACCACGGTGTCCTCGGCCGTCATCGTGCAGGCCTCGGGCGGCGGCTCGATCAGCGGCTGGCAGCTCAAGAACTACGACACGGGCTCCGTCCTGGCCAGCGGCGGCAGCGCCCCGAGCGTCATCACCTTCTCCTCGACGTCGCTGAAGAAGATCTCCTTCGTCATCACCGGCGCGTCCGGCACCCCGCGGATCGCCGAGTTCGAGACGTACTCCAGCGGCGGGTCGACGCCGACCACCAGCCCGACCAGTGGTCCCACCAGCGGTCCGACGTCCGGCCCGACCGGCAACCCGGGCACGCCGACCGGTGCGTGGCCGTCGTCGGCCGGCTCGGTGAACATCTCCAGCACGGTCAACGTCTCCGGCACCTTCGACGGTGGAATGAAGACGTACTGCTGCATGGGTGACGGTGGGCAGGGCGAGTCGCAGGACCCGATGTTCAAGATTGCCAACGGGGGCACGCTCCAGAACGTCATCCTCGGTTCGCCCGCCGGTGACGGCGTGCACTGCGAGGGCACCTGCACGTTGCGCAACGTGTGGTGGAACGACATCGGTGAGGACGCCGCCACCTTCAAGCAGACCAACGGCGGTACGTCCTACGTCATCGGTGGCGGCGCGCGCAGCGGCAGCGACAAGACCTTCCAGCACAACGGCAACGGCACCGTCAGCATCTCCGGCTTCTACCTCAAGGGGTCCGGCAAGCTGTACCGCGCCTGCGGCAACTGCTCCACCTCGTACACCCGCCACGTGCGTGTCGACAACGTCCTCGTCGACGACATCGACATGCTCGCCGGCATCAACAGCAACTGGAACGACACCGCGACGATCACCCGCGTGGTCGTGATCGGCTCGGCGGTCATCTGCGGCAAGTACAAGGGCGTGGCCAAGGGCAGCGAACCCAGCTACCTCGGTGAGGGCTGGAACGACGCCAACTGCAAGGTCACCAGAAGTGACGTCATCTTCCGGTAGTGGTGTTCGGAACGGGGCACCCGACGCCGGTCGGGTGCCCCGTTCGTGTCCATCACCCGCCGAACCAGCCCGGCACGTCGAGGCGGAACACGTCGGTGGGGACCATCCGGCGCAGGTCGTCCTCGATGGCCGCGACCCGGTCCGCGCCGAGCGTGGCCGCCCAGCGGTCGCGCAGCGCGTCGAAGACGACCGCCGAGCGGCGTAACCCGTCGTGGCCCCGGGCGGTCATCCGGACCAGTTTCCGGCGGGCGTCGGCGGGGTCGTCCACGCGTTCCAGGTAGCCGAGCGCGACCAGCCGGTCCACCGTCTTGCCGGCGGCCTGCTTGGAGACGCCGAGGCGTTGCCCGAGGTCGGAGGCGGTGGTGCCGGCCGGCCCGACGGCCTGGAGGACGAAGCCGTGCGCCGGTCGCAACTCGGGGTGCCCGTGCCGGGCCAGCTCGGCGTGCAGGTCGTCGACGAGCGTGCGGAAGCCGGCCAGCAGGAGCAGCGGCAGCGCGAAGCCGGGGCGGTCAGGCGTTGCCATGTTCGACAACCTGGTTTACGGTTTGGTCAACCACGTTGACCATCTTACGAGAGGGGACCGCGGATGTCCCGCTTCACCGCGTACGAACCCGACACCGCACCGGCCGCCGCCCGCCCGGTCATGGCCGGCGTCCACCGCAAACTCGGCCACCTGCCCGCCGCCGTCGGCCTGATGGCCGGCTCACCGGAGCTGCTCAAGGGCTTCCTCGCCGCCAACGCCGCCTTCGAGGCCACCGACCTCGACCCGGTCGCCCGGGAGGTGGTCGTGCTGACGGTCGCCACCCGCAACGAGTGCCACCTCTGCGTGGCCATGCACACCGCCACGCTCACCCGGCAGGACGCCGCGCCCGAGCTGATCGACGCGCTGCGAACCGGCGGCATGCTGCCCGAGCCCCGGCTGGAGGCGCTGCGCCGGTGCACCGTCGCCGTGCTCGACCACCGGGGCGCGGTCGGAGACGCCGAACTGGACGCGTTCCTGGCCGCCGGCTGGCAGCCACGACACGCGCTGGACGTCGTGCTCGGCGTCGGGACCTACACCATCTCGACGTTCGCGAACCGGCTCACCGCCGCGCCGCTCGACGCGCCACTGCACCGGTACGCCTGGGAGCCGGCCGCCTGAAGCGGGCGGTGGGCGAAAAGGCGGCGGGCGTTAAGCGGGGCCCCGCCTCTACCGGAGGCGTTAACCGGGGGCCCCTCCTTCACGTCGGGGGCGGCGCGGGGCGGCCCAGCCGAGGAAGCGCTCGTGCAGCGCGGCGGGCTTCGGCGCGTCCTGCGGGGCGAGCCGGTACAGATCCTCCACGGCGGTGTGGAACATCCCGGCGAGATAGACGCAGAGAGTGACGTGGCTGTCCCCGTACTCGGCCAGCAGGGTGAGTCGGGCGGCGCCGCACGGCCACGGGCCGCCGCAGGCCCGGCAGAGCCACAGTGGGCGGTGCGGGTCGTGCCGTCGCGTCATCGCACGGTCCTCTCCTCGATCGCCGGGCTGGAGGGAGGGGCCGTCCGCCGCCGACGTACCGGACGGCCCCTCCGCAGTTTCGTCCGTCCTTTCGGGTCGGATCCGAACGATTCCGCTGCGCCCAGTTTCGGGACGGCGGGGCTACTGCCGGAAGGCGTATGGTCACCCAGTGTGTCGGGGCGGGCGCTCGGTGAGGTCGGTGAGACACGCGGAACGCGGCCGTGAGGAGGGCGTGCGGATGGACGACCGCTTACAGGTGCTGATCGAGGAGCTGCGACACATGCGCGCGGCCCGGAAGATGACCCAGGAGGATCTGGCGAAGGCGATCAGTTATTCGCCGTCGACCGTGGCGATGGTCGAGACCGGGGCGCGCAAGCCGCCGCCGGATTTCTGGGAGCGGGCCGACGTGGCACTCGACACCGGTGGCGCGTTCGGCCGGATGCTGACCCGATTCGGGTCGCCGCAGTGGATGCGGGCGTGGGAGGCCAACGAGCGGCAGGCCACCGTGCTGCGGTCGTATGAGAACACGGTGGTGCCCGGGCTGTTGCAGACCTCGGCGTACGCTCGCGCGTTGTTCCGCAGCGTCGGCCTGTTCGAGGAGGCGGAGGTGGAGCAGCGGGTGGAGGCCCGGCTGGCCCGGCAGGCGGTGCTGACCGGGGAGAAGCCGCCGCAGCTCGTCGCGGTGCTTGACGAGCACGTGCTGCGCCGGCCGGTCGGTGGCCCGCTGGTGATGCGCGAGCAGGTGCTGCGGCTGGTCAAGCTGGTCAATGAGCGGCCCCGGGTCCGGCTCCAGGTGGTGCCCGCCTCGGTCGGCGCATATCCCGGTGTCGCCGGGGCCTTCGTGCTGGCTACGCTCCCCAGCGGGGAGGACGTCGTCTATCTGGACGATCAGCTCAAGGGTCAGGTGATCGACCACACCGAGGACGTGCTGGCGGTCCGGTCGTCCTGGGAGTCGATCGAGGGGGAGGCGCTGCCGCCCCGGCAGTCGATGGAGTTGCTAGTGGAGGTGGCGGAGACATGGCGGACCTGACCGGCGCCCGGTGGCGCACCAGCACCCGGAGCAGCACCAACGGCGGCAACTGCGTCGAGGTGGCCGACAACCTGCCGCGCGTGGTCGCCGTCCGCGACAGCAAGGACCGCGCCGGCGCGGTGCTGACGTTCCGCCCGGCCGCCTGGCGCGCGTTCGTCGAGTCGGCCCGCCGGGGCTGACCCGCC
Source organism: Micromonospora sp. NPDC051141 (assembly GCF_044455765.1). Taxonomy (NCBI): domain Bacteria; kingdom Bacillati; phylum Actinomycetota; class Actinomycetes; order Micromonosporales; family Micromonosporaceae; genus Micromonospora; species Micromonospora sp. NPDC051141. The sequence continues at coordinate 73,483 of NZ_JBITFD010000004.1, read as the reverse complement.
CGCCCGTCAGCCCTTGAGGAACGGCAGCAGCAGGGCGGTGAGCGTCGCCGGCTGCTCCTCGAACAGCCAGTGGCCGCAGTCCTCGACCACCTCGCCGGTGACCGAGTCGGCGTACCGGCGCACCTGCTCGGCCACCTGGGCGCCGAGGCTGGCCTGCGCGCCGACGGCCAGCACCGGCATCGCCAGCTTCGTGCCCCGGTACGCCGTGTTGTCCGCGACGTCCTGCCCGAACGCCCGGAAGTAGGCGAAGCTGGCCCGCAGGTGCGCCTCGTCGCGCAGGTGACCGGCGTACTCCTCGATGTCGTCCGGGTCGAGACTGCCCTTGTTCACCATGATCGAGTCGGTGAACCGGTCGACCCAGAGCGCCTCGCGGCCGGCGACGAGCTGCTCGGGCAGGCCGTTGGGCACGGTGAAGAAGCCGAAGTTCCACACCGCCGGGCCGGCCGCGGTGAGCGCGGGCATGGCGTAAACGCTCTCGTCCGGGATCGGCGCCTCGCTGAGCACCAGCCGGGCGACCGAGTCGGGATGGGCGGCGGCATAGGCGTACGCGACCATGGTGCCGAGATCGTGGCCGACCAGCCGGATGTCCCCGGCCAGGTCGAGCGCGGTGAGCAGCCCGTGCAGGTCGGCGGCGACCGTCTTCTTGTCGTACCCGCCGGGCGGGGCGTCGCTGTCGCCGAAGCCGCGCAGGTCGGGGGCGATCACCTCGAAGGAGCGCGCCAGCTCCGGCAGCACGTGCCGCCACATGCGCCAGCACTGCGGGTAGCCGTGCAGCAGCACCAGCGTCGGCCCCTGACCGCCCCGGACGTAGTTGATCTCCACATCGCCGACCTGGGCCCGCTGCTCGCTGAATCCCGCCGGCACCCGCTCGTCGCCCATGCCGCCGACTACCCGCCCGACGGGGCGTTAAAAGGGGCCCCGCCTCTGCCGAATGCGTTAACAAGGGGCCCTTCCTTGCACCTCAGCAGGGTGGGGGAGGATGGAGGCATGGGGCGTGGCTTTCCGTACGACGATCTCAAGGACTTCCTCGCGGCGCTGGAACGCGCCGGTGAGCTGCGGCGGGTGAGCGTCCCGGTCGACCCCACGCTGGAGATCAGCGAGGTGGTCACCCGGACCGTCCGTGCCGGTGGGCCGGCGCTGCTGTTCGAGCGGCCCACCCGGGGCGAGATGCCGGTGGCGGTGAACCTGTTCGGCACCGAGAAGCGGATGGCCATGGCGCTCGGCGTCGAGTCGCTCGACGAGATCGGCGCGCGGATCGGCGAGCTGCTCAAGCCGGAACTGCCGCAGGGCTTCACCGGCATGATGGGTGGGCTCGGCAAGGTCATGCAGCTCAAGTCCATGCCGCCGAAGAAGGTCCGGACCGCCCCCTGCCAGCAGGTGGTCTACCGGGGCGACGACGTCGACCTGAACCGGCTGCCCGGGTTGCAGGTGTGGCCGGGCGACGGCGGCATCTTCCACAACTTCGGGCTGACCCACACCAAGCACCCGGAGACCGGCAAGCGCAACCTCGGGTTGTACCGGCTCCAGCAGCACGGCCGGAACACGCTCGGCATGCACTGGCAGATCCACAAGAACTCCACCGCGCACCACGCGGTCGCCGAGCGGCTCGGGCAGCGCCTGCCGGTGGCGGTCGCCATCGGCGCCGACCCGGCGGTCGCGTACGCGGCCAGCGCGCCGCTCCCCGCCGACATCGACGAGTACCTGTTCGCCGGCTTCCTGCGCGGGGAGCGGGTCGAGATGGTCGACTGCCTGAGCGTCCCGTTGCAGGTGCCGGCGCACGCGCAGGTCGTGCTGGAGGGGTACCTCGAACCGGGCGAGCGGTTGCCCGAGGGGCCGTTCGGCGACCACACCGGCTTCTACACGCCGGTGGAGCCGTTCCCGGTGCTGCACATCGAGACCATGACCATGCAGCGCGACCCGGTCTACCACTCGATCGTCACGTCCCAGCCGCCGCAGGAGGACCACGGCCTCGGCAAGGCCACCGAGCGGATCTTCGCTCCGCTGCTGCGCTTCCTGATCCCGGACATCGTCGACTACGACCTGCCCGCCGCCGGCGTGTTCCACAACTGCGCGATCGTGTCGATCCGCAAGCGCTACCCGAAGCACGCGCAGAAGGTGATGAACGCGATCTGGGGCGCGCACATGATGTCGCTGACCAAGCTGATCGTGATCGTCGACGAGGACTGCGACGTGCACGACTACAACGAGGTCGCGTTCCGCGCCTTCGGCAACGTCGACTACGCCCGTGACCTGCTCCTCACCGAGGGCCCGGTGGACCACCTGGACCACGCCTCGTACCAGCAGTTCTGGGGCGGCAAGGCCGGCGTGGACGCCACCCGCAAGCTGCCCACCGAGGGGTACACCCGAGGTTGGCCGGAGGAGATGCGGATGTCCCCCGAGGTGACCTCCCTGGTCGACAAGCGCTGGCAGGAGTACGGAATCTGATGACCGCGGTGGCGGAACGGCCCGGCCGGGTCACGTCCTTCCTGAAGCTCGTCGCGATCGAGCACTCGGTGTTCGCGTTGCCGTTCGCGTACCTGTCGGCGTTGACCGCGATGCGGGTCGACGGGGGGCGGGTGCGCTGGCTCGACCTGCTGCTGATCACCGTGGCGATGGTCGGCGCGCGGACGTTCGCGATGGCCGCCAACCGGATCCTGGACCGGCGGATCGACGCCCGGAACCCGCGTACCGCGAACCGGGAACTGGTCACCGGGGCGGTGAGCGTACGAACGGCCTGGACCGGCGCGGCCGTCGCGCTCGTGGTCTTCCTGGCCGCCGCCGCGCTGCTCAACCCGCTCTGCCTGATGCTCGCGCCGCTGGCCGTGGTGCCGCTGGTCGTCTACCCGTACGGCAAGCGCTTCACCAACTGGCCGCACGCCATCCTCGCGGTCGCCCAGGCGGTCGGCCCGGTCGGCGCGTGGCTGGCGGTCACCGGCACGCTGGACGGGTCCGGCCCGGCCTGGCTGCTCGGCGCCGCGGTCGGCCTCTGGATCGGCGGCTTCGACCTGATCTACGCCTGCCAGGACTCCGAGATCGACCGGGAGATCGGGGTGCACAGCGTCCCCGCCCGGTACGGCCGGCGCTTCGCGCTGCACGCCTCCACGGTCGCGCACGTGGTGACGTTCGCGCTGTTCATCTGCTTCGGCGCGCTCGTCGGCTTCGGCTGGCTGTGGTGGATCGGGCTGGCGCTCACCGCGGTCGCCTTCGGCTACCAGCACCTGGTGGTCAGCCCCACCGACCTGAGCAGGGTCAACCGGGCGTTCTTCACCGCCAACGGGTTCGTCGGCATCGCGTTGTTCGTGCTCGCGCTGCTCGACCTGGTGGTCCGGCTCGGCCTGCGCCCCTGACCTCCCCGGTCCCCGGGCCCCGGTCAGCCGGTCAGGGCGTCGCGGTGACCGGGTAGCGGGCGCTCTCCAGCGTCCAGTCGACAGTGCCGCGCACGGCGGCGGCCACCCCGTCGAGATGGATGGTGACGGCCTCGTCCAACGCCGGGCCGAACGACGGCACCGCCGCGCGCAGCGCCATGAAGCGGCTCATCTCGGCGCGCCAGTGCGCCGCCACCAGGTCGACCGCGGCCGGCAACGGCACGCCCCGCTCGGCGGCCACCGCCAGCACCAGATTGTGCCCCCCGCCGGTGACCCGGTCCCGCTCCAGCGAGGCGATGTCGTTGAACCAGGAGAGCAGGTCGTTGGCGAGGTCCGCGTGACGGCGCAGCGTGGGATGGTGGTAGACCGCGTCGGGCAGCGGGCGACCGGCGGCGAACTCGATCAGCGGGTACGACACGTACGCCGCCGAGGTGGCCCGGCGTAACCGGACATACTCCGCGACGCCGGGCGGCCGGCCGGCCGACGTGGCAGCCGTCTCCCGCGACACGCCGTCGAGGTGGTCGGCCACCGCGTCGGCGAAGCGCAGCCGCCAGCGTGCCGGCATCCGGTGCCGTGGCTCCCGCCACGCCTGCACGAGCAGCCGGCGCAGCGGACCGGTGAACCCCGGGTGGCGGGCTCGCGGCCCCTCGCGGAGCAGCGCGAGCGCGCCGTCGCGCAGCGCGCGGATCTGCGCCGGGGCCAGCCCGTCCGGCCCGTCACAGGCGTCGTCGACCAGGAAGAACCAGGTGAACAGCGCGGACAGCACCCGCAGGTCGGGCTCGGTGGCGTCCGGGTAGAGCCGGCCGGCGTACCGGGCGAAGCCGGCGCGGGCCAGCCGTCGGCGGGTGCCCGGATCCAGCGGCAGGCCGAGCCGGTCGAGGTGGTCGACAAGCCAGCCCTGCACCTCGTCGGCGTACGGGGAGAACCGGGGCGCGACGGGGCAGTCGGATCGCAGCGCCCGCAGCACCGCCGCCGTCATCACCGGCCCTTCCATGGAGGTGGATCGCCGGCTCAGAGAATCCCATGCGGCGGGAAGCCCCGTCGACCCACCGGACATTTGGCCTGGCAGGCTTACGGCATGCGCGAACCATGGGTGGTGGGCGTCTCCGGTGCCTCCGGGACCCCGTACGCGGCGGCGGTCGTCCGGGGACTGCTGGACGCCGGCGCGGCGGTCGACCTGGTCGTCTCCCGGGCCGCCCGGCTGACCGTGCTCGACGAGACCGGCCGGCCCTTCCGGGACGCGCACTGGGCCGCGGACCTGGCCGGGTGGCTCGACCGTGACCTCACCGGCGCGGACCTCCGGTACTGGCCCGCCGGTGACCTGGCCGCCGGCCCGAGCAGCGGCTCCTACCGGGTACGCGGCATGGTGGTCGTGCCGGCCAGCACCGCGGCCTGCGCCGGCATCGCGATCGGCCTCTCCAAGGACCTGCTCCAACGGGCCGCCGAGGTGAACCTCAAGGAGCGCCGTCCGGTCGTGGTGGTGCCCCGGGAGACCCCGGTGACCCGCAGCCACCTGGAACACCTCATCGCGTTGCACGACGCCGGCGCGGTGGTGCTACCGGCCAGTCCGGGCTTCTACGGCGCCGGGGCGTCGGCCTCCGCGCAGCAGTTGGTCGACTTCGTGGCCGGAAAGGTGCTCGACGCGCTCGGCGTCGAACACACGCTGTTCCGGCGCTGGTCGGGCACGCTCGCCGCGGACCGCCGGGACGTGACCGGCCGGGACGTGGACGGGGCCTGACCGGCCGGGCGCGGCCCGCCTCACCGGCCGGACCGCGCCCGCTCGCTCAGTACATGCCGGCGTTTGCCGGGCCGGGGCCGGTCGAAGCGGTCGGGCCCATGTTGCGGGCCTTACCCATGTCCTCCGCCTCGTCCAGCATGCCCTCCCCCTCAAGCAGGGCTCGCACCTCGGATTCCCGAAACCGGCGATGCCCGCCTGGAGTCCGGATGCTGCCGATCCGGCCGGCCGCTGCCCATCGGGTCACGGTTTTCGGGTCCACCCGAAACAGCGCAGCGACCTCACCCGGTGTCAGCAGGCGATCTCCAGTGTCCACAGCCCCCTCCTCGCGTCGACGAAGCCCCCGGCTGAACACACTGCCCCCGGCCGGTGCGAGCCCAGAGCCGTCATGAGGGACGTATGGCAATTACAGCACCAGGGACCGGGCGTGTCCGCCAAACGCGAAATACGCACACACTGCGAAGTTAGGAAATGGTACCGGCGTAGAACCTCCGTGACGGGACGTTTGTGAATGGCAACGTACCGTCATGTTCAACGGGTGCCGTTCACCTCCGGTCACGGCCCAGAGGATAGGGTCACTCTCCGTGGACACGATCGACCTGGCCCTCGTGGAGCTGCTACGGGGCAACGCCCGCCTGTCGTACGCCGAGCTGGCCCGGCAGGTCGGCCTCTCCGCCCCGGCCGTGCACGAGCGGGTCGGCAAACTGGAGTCCGGTGGGGTGATCCGGGCGTACCGTGCCGAGGTCGAGCCGGAGGCGATCGGGCTCGGGGTCACCGCGCTGATCGGCATCATGGAGAACTCCGACGCGGACACCGACGACGTGCTGGAGGCGTTCCGCCAGATCCCCGAGATCGAATCCTGCTACTTCATGGCCGGCGTCGAATCCTTCCTGCTCAAGGCGCGGGTCGGCACCATCGCCGAGCTGGAACAGCTGATCGTCCGGTTGAACCGGACGCCCGGGGTCGCCTCCACCCGCACCGGGATCGCGCTGTCGACCAAGTGGGAGAACCGTCCCCAGCCGCTCGAACCACCCACCTCCTGACGGACGTCCGCCGGCCTCGCCCGGCGACGTTGGTGTCGTCGCACCGCTGCCAACTTGATGGCACGAACGACTCAGGCGCACCGCCGCCCGTCCACCCAGGGCTGCCCACCGGGTTGCCGACCACCGGCCCGACGTGGACCGGGATCTTGGAGGTACGGGCCTGAGTCATCTGTGCCATCAAGTTGGCAGGCGGATCGCGGGGGACACCTCTGCCGCCCGTCGGCCTCCAGCTTCGGCGCGGCTCTGCGGCCCCGACGTCGTCCCCGAAGAACCGGGCATCCCGCGCCGGCACAGGTCTGGCCCGCGCCCGGTGCGGGCGGATAGCGTGCGGCGATGACGACCTCGGGGCGGGGTGCCGCCGTGGTGACCGGCGCGGCCGGCGGGCTGGGCCGCGCGCTCGCCGCCGCGCTGCACGCCGACGGCTGGCGGGTGCTGCTGACCGACGTCGACGCCGACGCGGTGGGCGCCGTCGCCGGGCCGCTGGGTGGCTGGTCCCGTCCGCTCGACGTCCGCGACGGGGCCGCCTGCGCGGCGGTCGCCGCCGAGGCGGCCGGCGGGCCGGGCGGGCTCGGGCTGTGGGTGAACAACGCCGGCATCCTGGTCACCGGCCCCGCCTGGGAGCAAGACGCCGAAACCCGGCAGCGGGTGATCGAGGTCAACGCGCTCGGCGCGGTCAACGGCACGCTGGCCGCCGTGGCGGTCATGCGGGAGCAGGGCCACGGCCACGTGCTCAACGTCGTCTCGCTGGCCGGGCTGATCGCCGCGCCCGGCGAGACGGTGTACGCGGCCAGCAAGCACGCCCTGCTGGCGTTCAGCCTCGGCACGCTGACCGACCTGCGGATGGCCGGCGTCCGGGGCGTACACGTGTCGTGTCTGTGCCCGGACGGGATCTGGACGCCGATGCTGCACGACAGGCTCGACGACCCCGGGGCGCTGGCGTCCTTCACCGGGTCGCTGCTGACGGCGGAGCGGGTGGCCGCGCGGGCGGTCCGGCTGGCCCGCCGGCCGCGCCCGGTGGTCAGCCTGCCGCGCTGGCGCGGCGCGCAGGTCCGGCTGCTCGACGCGTTCCCCCGGCTCGCGCTGGCGCTCACGCCGGTGGTGCGCGCCGCCGGCCGGGCCGGGCAGCGCCGGCAGGCACGCCGGGTCCGGGCGGATGCGCGCCGCCCTCGCTTGTAACGTTGCCGCCGTGACTCATCTCGACCGGTGTGACGAGGCCGCCCGGCGCTGGCTCACCGAGGCGATCGCCACGGTCGAGGCGGACGCCAACCGGTCCGCCGACACCCACCTCCTGCCGTTCCCGCTGCCCCGGGCCTGGGGGATCGACCTCTACCTCAAGGACGAGTCGGTGCACCCGACCGGCTCGCTCAAGCACCGGCTGGCCCGCTCGCTGTTCCTCTACGGGCTGTGCAACGGCTGGATCGGCCGGGACACCACGATCGTCGAGGCGTCCTCCGGGTCGACGGCGGTCTCCGAGGCGTACTTCGCGCGGATGCTCGGGCTGCCGTTCATCGCGGTCATGCCGGCCTCCACCTCGCCGGAGAAGATCGCCCAGATCGAGTTCCAGGGCGGGCGCTGCCACCTGGTCCGCGACCCGGCCAAGGTGGTGATCGAGGCGCGTTGGCTGGCCGAGGACACCGGCGGTCACTACATGGACCAGTTCACCTACGCCGAGCGGGCCACCGACTGGCGGGGCAACAACAACATCGCCGAGTCGATCTACGCGCAGCTCGCGCTGGAGCGGCACCCGGTGCCGGCCTGGATCGTGGTGGGCGCCGGCACCGGCGGCACCAGCGCCACCATCGGCCGGTACGCCCGCTACCGCCGACTGCCCACCAAGCTGTGCGTGGTGGACCCGGAGAACTCCGCGTTCTACCCGGCGTGGCAGGCCGGCGACTGGTCGTTCCGCACCGGTCGTGGCTCCCGGATCGAGGGCATCGGCCGGCCCGGCGTCGAGCCGTCCTTCCTGCCCAGCGTGGTGGACCGGATGGTGCAGGTGCCGGACGCCGCGTCGCTGGCCGCCATGCGCGCCGGCTCGGCGGTGCTCGGCCGCCGGGTCGGCGGCTCCACCGGCACCAACCTCTGGGGCGCGTTCGGGCTGATCGCCGAGATGCGCGCCGCCGGGCGGACCGGCTCGGTGGTGACGCTGATCTGCGACCCGGGCGACCGCTACGTCGACACGTACTACTCCGACCGGTGGGTGGCCGGGCAGGGCCTCGACCTCACCCCGTACCTCACCGCCGTCGACCGGTTCCTGGACGACGGCACCTGGCCGACCTGACCGGCGTCGGTCGTCATACAGGTCCGGCGGGTACTCGACGGCGGACCAGGTGCGGGCCCGGCAGTCCGGCGCCGTCCGATCCGACATCACGGCCGACGACCTGCGCAGCCTGATGTGCGGCGTGCAACACGCCGTGGCGATCAGCGACGCGGACGCCGCCGACCGCTACCTCGGCGTCCTGCTGCGCGGACTACGCGCGTGATCGGCCGGCCCGACGGTCAGCGCGGGTCGACCCGCTCCGCGAGCCCGGGATAGCGCACCACGAAGCCCTCCGGGTCGACCTCCAGGTCGGCGGTGAACCCGTCACCGGCGTACCGCACCCGGCCCGGACCCAGCGAGGTGTAGACCTGCTCGGCGGGAAGCACCGTCAGGCCGGGCAGCAGCACCCACACCACCGTCACGCTCGTCGCCAGGTCGGCGGGGAGCCGGCCCAGCCCGATCCGGCGGATCGGCAGCGTGTTGGTCAGCGGGGAACCGCCCAGGTCGACGTCGAGCGCCTCGGCCAGCCGGTCCGGGTCATCCGTACCGGGCAGGCCCACGGGCGGATGCCCGGCCGCCCGCAGCGCCGCGTCCAGGTCACCCTCCTCGCCGGTGCGCACGCGCCACCCGTCGCCGCCCCGCTCCAGGCGTACGCTCCGCGCCCAGCCGGCGCCGTCCGCGTCCACCTCCAGCCGGCTGGTCGACCAGTCCGGCGCGACCGTCAGGCGGTAACGGCAGGTGTACGGGATCGGGTCCACGGCCAGCGCCACGCCCTGCGCGGTCAGCCCCTGGCGGTCGTCGAGCACGACGTGCTCGGATCCGGCGGTGTCGGTCCGGGCCCAGAAGAGCGACTTCGGCATGGACCGGACGTTACGCGACCGGCCGGGCGCCGGCAGCGGATGCGCGAACGCCGCCGCCGAGCGGGTGCTCGACGGCGGCGTCCGAAGTGATCTTCCAGAGGTTCCGGATCAGTGGGTACGAGCCGGCGGACGCCCACCGAAACCGCGCCGGTCGTCGCGCGGCCGGTCGTCCCGGCCCCGGCCCTCGGGACGGAAGCCGCCCCGACGCTCGGCCGGTCGGGCCTCGCCCCGGTCCCCGAAGCGGCGCTCGGTGCTGCCGTCGCGGTCCCCGAAGCGACGCTCGGTGTGGCCGTCCCGGTCCCCGAAGCGACGCTCGGTGTGGCCGTCGCGGTCCCCGAAGCGACGCTCGCCCTGCGGGCGGTCCCCGTGGCGGCGCTCGCCGAAGTCACGACCGCCGGTGGGTCGGTCGCCGTAGCCGCGCTCACCGCTGGGTCGGTCCCCGTAGCGACGCTCGCCGGTGGGTCGGTCGCCGTAGCCGCGTCCGCCGGTCGGCCGGTCGCCGTAGCGGCGCTCACCGGTGGGCCGGTCGCCGTAGCCGCGTCCGCCGCTGGGCCGGTCCCCGTAACGACGCTCGCCGGTGGGTCGGTCCCCGTAGCGACGCTCGCCGGTGGGCCGGTCGCCGTAGCCGCGTCCGTCCCGGTCGCCGAAGCGGCGGGGGCCGCCGCCACGGCGGGGCTCCGGCTCCTCGCGGACCGGTACGCCGCTGGGCTCCCGCGCGCCGGTCAGCTCGGCCAGCGCCTCGTCACCGGCGCGGACTCGAGCCTGGGACGGCTCGACGCCCGCCTTCTCCAGCATGGCCAACGTGGTCCGGCGCTGCTTCGGCAGCACCAGGGTCGCCACCGCGCCGGACTCGCCGGCCCGAGCGGTGCGGCCGGCCCGGTGCAGGTAGTCCTTCGGGTCCTTCGGCGGGTCCACGTGCAGCACCAGCGAGACCCCGTCGACATGGATGCCCCGGGCCGCCACGTCGGTGGCGACAAGCACGTTCATCCGGCCCTCGCGGAACTCGGCAAGCGTCCTGGTGCGCATCCGCTGGGTCTTTCCGCCGTGCAGGCCACCGGCCCGTACGCCGACCGCGGCGAGCTGCTCGACCAGCCGGTCGACGCCGAGCTGCGTACGGGCGAAGACCATGGTGCGCCCCTCACGGGCGGCGATGGACGCCGTCACCGCGAACTTGTCGTGCGGCGGGATCAGCAGCATGTGGTGGTCCATGGTGGACACCGCCGCGGTGGCCGGTGCGGTCGAGTGGGTGACCGGGTCGGTCATGAACCGCTTGACCAGCGAGTCGACGTCGTTGTCCAGAGTGGCGGAGAAGAGCAGCCGCTGGGCGTCCGCAGGCGTCTTCGCCAGCAGCTCGGTGACCTCGGGCAGGAAGCCCATGTCGGCCATCTGGTCGGCCTCGTCCAGCACGGTGACCTCGACGTCGTCGAGTCGGCAGACACCGCGCGCGATCAGGTCGCCGAGCCGCCCCGGCGTGGCCACCACGATCTCCACGCCCCGGCGGAGCGCGTCGATCTGCCGGTCGTACGGCACGCCGCCGACCGCGGTCTTCAGGAAGATGCCCACCGCCTTGCCGAGCGGCACCAGCGCGTCGTTGACCTGCATGGCCAGCTCGCGGGTGGGAACCAGGACCAGCGCGCGGGGGTGCAGCGGCCGGGCCCGGTTGCGGTCGGCGAGCCGGGCGATCACCGGCAGGCCGAAGGCGAGCGTCTTGCCGGAGCCGGTCTGGCCCCGGCCGAGCACGTCGCGGCCGGCGAGCGCGTCCGGCACGGTGGCCCGCTGGATCTCGAACGGGGTGGTGATTCCCTGCCGGGCGAGCGCGTCGACCACCTGCGCCGGAAGGCCGAGCGAGGCGAAGTCGGGGGCGTCGGTGATCGGGTCGGTGGACGGGGACATGCTGGATTCAGCGAAGGTGGTCAAGAAATACCTTTCGAGCGGGGCGCATCTTCGCGATGGCCTGCCGCGGCACCGTCACGCCGCCGAATCGCCCGCAAGATCGCCCATGGGCGCGCAGTCGGGCGCGCCGGGTCAGTGATCCCGACAAGTGTACGGCGCTTCACCGACACGGCCACCGCATCGCGCGGCCGTAGTGGGCGGGCTCACCCCGTCAGCGCGTCAGCACGGTGCCGGTCAGACCGCTCAACGCGTCGTTGGCCAGGAACACCACGAGCAGACTGATGGCGATCAGCGCCGTCAGCGCGACGGCCAACACGATGATGACCTTGGTGTTGCTGGCCCGGGTGGCCGGAGTGTCCTCGGCCCAGCCCTGGGCCAAAATGTGCCCGGTCAGCGAACCGGTGTTCTCCGACGGGCTGCTCTGCGGGAGCGCGACCGTGGCGAAGCCCGGGCCATCCGTGCCGCCGTACGCGGTTCCGGCCAGGTCCTGACTGCCGAGCGGCGGACGTACCGGAGGGGCGGTTTCGGTCTGCCGTGCGGAAGCGGCCGGCGGCGGCCAGGTCGGCGGCGCCGGCGCCGGGACGGCCGGGGCCGGCGGCGCGGAGGTGGGGGGCGCGGAGGTGGGGGGCCAGACCGGCTGCGCTCCGGGCACGCCGGCCATCGCCGGCGGCGGCGGGAACGGGGGCGCGGGCATCGGGCCGGGCAGCGGCGGTGGCACCGCCGGCCCCGGAGGCGGCACGGGTGGCCCGGGTATCGGCGGAACCGGTCCCGGTGGATTCGGCCCTGGTGGATTCGGTGCGGGCGGAAACGGTCCGGGCGGATTCGGGGACGGAGCCGGCGCGGGGACGGGCACCGGGGGCGTCGGGCGGAGCGGGGGCTCCGGCTCGGGTACGGGCGGAGCCGGTGACGGGGGCGTCGGCCCGGGCACCGGGGTCGGAGCCGGCTCGGGCTCGGGGCCCGGCGGGGACGGCGGCTGCGCCGGCTCCGGCGGCTGGGCGGGCTCCGGTGGCTCCGGGTTGACCGGGGCGGCCCGGTAGAGCTTCGCGGCGGTGGGCGCGGCTGCCACCGACACGGCGACCTCGTCCGCCGAGACCCGGCTCAGGCCGGGCACCGAAGCGCTGGCCCGGGCGGGCGGTGCCGGGGACTCGGTGCGCGGCGCGGGCGCGACCCGGCCGGCGAACCGGTCGGGCGGCTGCTGCCCGGCGTCGCCGACGGGGCGGGCGTCCCGGCTCGTGTCCGGAAGCTCCGCACGCGGCGCGGGCACCTGAACGGCTCCGGAGACGTGGGCGGCGCTGGGCACTTGGGCGGCGCTGGGCACTTGGGCGGCGCTGGGCACCTGGGCGGCGCTGGGCACCTGGGTTGAACCGGGTGCCCGGGTTGAACCGGGTGCCCGGGTTGAGCTGGGCACCTGGATCGAACCGGGCACCTGGGCAGCGCCGGAGATCCGGGCGGCGCTGGGGGTCGGGGTGGCCCCGGAGGTCGGGGTGGCCCCGGAGGCCGGGGTGGCCGGGGAGTCGCCGTCGGTCGGGCCCGGCGCGGCGTCGTCGGGAGCCGAACCGAGATGGTCGGCGGCGTCCACGGTCGGAACGGGCGCCGGCGTCGCGGCGGCCGGGAGCGCGATCGGGGCAGCGGGGCTCGGGGCAGCGGGGCTTGGGGCAGCGGGGCTCGGGGCAGCCGAGGCCGGGGCGGCGGGCGGTGACGGAATCGGAGCCACCGGAATCGGCGTCGGCGGCGTCGAGGCGGCCGGCGAACCGGCGTCGTCGGTCGAGGCCGGCCGGTCGGCCGCCGCGAAGGCGGACCAACTGGACGGCGGCGAGACGGTCGCCCCCGGGCGGCGGCGGTCCAGCGGCGGGACGCTCTCCGCCGGGGCACCCGCCCGGTAGGTGGTGGCGGTGGCCGGCGGACCGGGCCGTTCCCCGCCCGACGGCGGCGCTACGGCCGAGCCGGCCACGCTGACCCGGGCCCGCGCGACGGCGACCGGACCCGGCTGAGCCGGGCGCTCGTCGGCGTTCCCGACGGGGTCGGGCGTGGGTCCCGGTTGGACCGTCTCCGCCGGAACCTCGTGCTCGCCCATCTCGCCCCTCCGCACCCACGCTCGCCCCCGACCGTGGCGCCGGCCGGAAGTGCCTGGATCTCACCGTGCCACATTCCGGCCCGGGAACACAGTCGGAGCGGACGGTTGGGTCAGTCGGTGCTGGTCGGGCTGGCGGACTCGCTGCCGGCCGTGCTCTCCGTCGGCTTCGCCGTGCTGCTCGACGGCGCGGCGGCGCTGTCGGTCGGTTCCGCCGAGGTCGACGACGGCGCGACGGTGGCGGTGCGGCTCGGCGACGGGCTCGGCGTGTCCGACGGGGTGGGCGTCGGGCTGGTGCTCGTCGACGGGGTGGGCGTCGGGCTGGACGTGGTCGGCGTGGGCTTCGGCGTGGCGGTCTTCGTCGGCTTCGGCGTGGGCTTCGGCGTGGCGGACTTCGTCGGCTTCGGCGTCGGCTTCGGCGTGGCGCCGGGCTTCGGCGGGTTGGCCGGCACGGTCGGGAGCGGCACCGGCGTGGCGGGCCCGGGGACGGCCCCGACCACCCGGGTCGCCGCGTAGAGCCGGGACCACCGGACCACCGAGATCTTGACCACGTCGCCGGTCCGCGGCGCCTCCACCATCTTGCCGTTACCGATGTACATGGCGACGTGGTGGATGCTGCTCCAGCTCCCGCCGGAGGCGAAGAAGAGCAGGTCACCGGGGAGGAGGGCGGTCGGGCTGACGGTGCGGGACCGGGTCGCGTAGTACTGGTCCCGGGAGACGCGGGGCAGGCCCCGGTAGCCGGCCGACTGGTACGCGGCGAGCATCAGACCGGAGCAGTCGAACCGGTCCGGGCCCTCCGCCGCCCAGAGGTAGGGGTCGCCCAACTGGGCCAGGGCGTAGCGCACGGCGGCCAGCGCCCGCGGGTCGGCGACCAGGCCGTTGATGCTCTGGTTGACGACGTACGGGTTGCCGAGCCGCTGCTCGGCGGCGTCCTCGCGGCGCTCGATCTCGAGCAGCTTGGCGGCGTTGTCGCGGCGGAGCTTGAGCAGCGCGGCTTCCTGCTTGTGCAGGTCGGTCTCGACCCGGGTGAACTCCGCGATCTTCTCGGTGACCCGGCGCTGGACCGAGGCGTGCGCCTCGCGCGCGACCCGCTCGTCGGTGGTGGCGCGCAGCAGCTCGCCGGTCACCGAGGTGGTGGCGCCCTCGGCCTTGTCGCCCCGGGTGATCCGCTGGAGATCGGAGAACTGGCGCAGGCTGGCGCCGAACTCGCCGGGCGGCAGCGCGGCGTCGGCCTTGACCGCGTCGGCGGCGGCGCTCTTGGCGTTCTCCTGGGCCCGGGCCAGCGCGGCCTGGGCGTCCTTGAGGCGGGCGGCGGCAGCGGTCAGCTCGGCCTGGGCCGCGTCCCGCTCGCCCTTGACCCGCAGGAGGTTGTCGCCGAGCTGGGCGACCTGGCCGTCCACCTGGTTGATCTGCGCGATCAGCGGCCCGTCCGCCGGGTTCGTGACGCCGGTCGTGGCACCCGGCAGGATCGGCGCGCCGCCGGGCAGGCCGGGCACCGGTGCGCCGGGCTGGCCGGGGACGGTGGCGCCGGGGCGGCCGGTGGTGGCGCCCGGCACGGTGGGCAGCTGGAGCGGGCCGGTGACCTGCGGCCGGGACCCGGTGCTGGGAACGGTGTCGGGCAGCGGATCGGCCCAGGCCGGGGTCGCGAGCGCCGCGGCCGCGACCGCCCCGAGCAGGGCGGACCAGAGCGCCGGGCGCAGCACCGGTGAGATCACCGGTGAGCGTCGCCGTCGCCTTCGGGCCTTGGTGCTGTCGACCATTCCGCTCCCCGTCCGGTCTGGTGCGCGCCACGTGTGGTGGGCGTGATGAGACAGGGCGGCCCTGGTGTGTGTTCCGCCCCACCCTGTCTTACCTCACCGACGCAACGATGTCGATGTGCGGAGCGTGACGACCGGTGAACTGGGTCGCTGCGGTCGACCGCGCGGGCGGCGCGCCGGACCCGCGACGTACGCTCGATCGGGACCCCAGGTGGAAGGACGTGGCTTTCGGATGGACGCCGGACTCAAGCGCGAGCTCGAAGCGAAGGTCTACGCGGGGGAGCGGCTGACCCGCGAGGACGGCATCGCGCTCTACGCGAGCGACGACCTGACCTGGTTGGGCCGGCTGGCCCACCACAGGCGTACGGAGCTCAACGGCGACCGGGTGATGTTCAACGTCAACCGGCACCTCAACCTGACCAACGTCTGTTCCGCGTCGTGCGCGTACTGCTCGTTCCAGCGCAAGCCGGGCGAGAAGGACGCCTACACGATGCGGATCGACGAGGCGGTCCGCAAGGCCAAGGAGATGGAGGACGAGCAGCTCACCGAGCTGCACATCGTCAACGGCCTGCACCCGACGCTGCCCTGGCGCTACTACCCCAAGGTGCTGCGCGAGCTGAAGGCCGCGCTGCCGAAGGTCAACCTCAAGGCGTTCACCGCGACCGAGGTGCAGTGGTTCGAGAAGATCAGCGGGCTGACGGCCGACGCGATCCTCGACGAGCTGATGGACGCCGGGCTGGAGTCGCTGACCGGCGGCGGCGCGGAGATCTTCGACTGGGAGGTCCGGCAGCACATCGTCGACCACGCCTGCCACTGGGAGGACTGGTCGCGGATCCACCGGCTGGCCCACTCGAAGGGCATGAAGACGCCGTCGACCATGCTCTACGGCCACATCGAGGAGCCCCGGCACCGGGTCGACCACGTGCTGCGGCTGCGTGAGCTCCAGGACGAGACCGGCGGCTTCCAGGTCTTCATCCCGCTGCGCTACCAGCACGACTTCGTCGACTCGGCGGACGGCAAGGTCCGCAACCGGATCCAGGCGCGCACCACGATGGCCTCCCCGGCCGAGTCGCTCAAGACGTTCGCGGTCTCCCGCCTACTGTTCGACAACGTCCCGCACGTGAAGTGCTTCTGGGTCATGCACGGGCTCTCGGTGGCCCAGCTCTCGCTGAACTTCGGCGTGGACGACCTGGACGGCTCGGTGGTGGAATACAAGATCACGCACGACGCCGACTCGTACGGCACGCCGAACACCATGCACCGGGACGACCTGCTGCACCTGATCTGGGACGCCGGCTTCCGCCCGGTGGAGCGGAACACCCGCTACGAGACCGTCCGCGAGTACGCTGCCGCGCCGTCGATGGCCGAGCGCCGCTCCGAGCCGCAGCAGGTCTGGGCCTGACCCGGCGATGAGCACCGGCAGGTCTGGGCCCGACCCGGTGACGAACACCGGGGAGCAGCAGCGCGGTTTTCCTCGGCGGGACGCCGAGGGACGCATCCTGACGCTCGGCGACCTGCTCGGCGTGACGCTCGCCGGGCTGGTCATCGGCGTGCTGGCGCTGCTGCTCTTCGAGTGGGCGTTCGCCGCCCTCGGCGCCGGCGGGTTCGGGGGGACCAACGGCTGGCTGGCGGTGATCCTGCCGCTCTGGCTGTTCTGGGACGACTTCCGGGCCTGGGAGTTCGGTGCCGCCCGGGTGCTGGCGGCGCTGGTCGGGCTCGGGGTCGGCGTGCTGGCCGGGTTGCTGGCGGCCGGGCTGGCCGCGGGGCTGCCGGCGCTGTTCACCGGCGCGCTGGCCGCGGCGGTTTTCACCGTGGTCTACGCGGTGATCTGGTTTCATGGCGTGCACTGGCTGGCCCGGCGGACGGGCTGAGGCGGCGGAGAGAGTGGGAATGCGGGCATGAGCGCGGCGGTCAAGTACACGCTGGGCCGGATCGGGCTGTTCGTCGCGGTGCTGGCGGCCCTCTGGTTCGTCGAGATGAACATGTTCCTGCGGCTGATGCTGGCGTTGGTCTTCTCCGCCACGCTGTCGTTCTTCCTGCTGAAGGGGTGGCGGGACGAGATGGCCGGGGAGATGGCCGACGCGGCGGAGCGCCGTCGCGCGGAGAAGGACCGGCTGCGCTCCGCCCTGGCCGGCGACGACCAGCCCACCGACGCGCCCGGCGAACCCCGAGGCTGAGTGGTGCGGAGGGGCCCCTTCTCGACTCCAGGCGTTAACAAGGGGCCCCTACGCTCAGCTCACCAGTTGGTGGAGCCCGGGACGGTCGGCCACGGGCGGTCGATCGGCTTGATCAGGTACGCGATGCCACCGGAGCCGGAGGCGACGGTGCCGTTGGCCCGGTAGCGCTTGGTGCGCTGCCAGATCTGCTCGAACTGCTCGCGCTTGTAGACGTTGCGCACCGCCTCGTTCGACGACGACGCCGGGTCGTTGACGATCACGTCGCCGTCGGCGGTGAAGCCGACGATCACGAACAGGTGCCCGGAGGTGCCGTAGTTCGCCCCGTCCAGCTCGCTGGCCAGGAACGACTGCGACGTGACCACCGGGATGCCGGCGGCGATGAACCGTTCCGCCTCGTCCAGCGAGTGCAGCCGGGTGACGCGCGCCTCCAGACCGGGGAAGCCGGCCGCGTACGCGGTATTGAACGGCCAGTTGCCGGCGCCCTCGTACTCGTGGTCGTAGGTCATCCGGGCGGCGTGGTCGACGGTCGGGTCGGCGTAGGCGGGGTCGACCCAGGCGGTGTCCTCGGCCGAGGGCTTGCGTCCCCAGTACTCGACCACCATCTCGGTGGAGGTGGGCGAGCACCACGCCTCGCCGCCGCCGTCGTACTCCGGGTACTCGCCGATGTGGACGTTCTGCGAGTAGCGGGGCACGGCCAGCTCGGTGCCCCAGGCGATGCCGCCCCGGCTCGGCGTGACGGTGAACCGGTCCGGCACGTTCGAGGCCATCGCGCCGACCATCCGGACCTGCGGCGCGGCGGCCTGTCCGGGCGCGCGGTAGAGCGTCAGCCGGAGCTGGTACGAGCGCAGCAGCACCCCGGCCGAGGCGTCGTCGACGGCGAACGTGTCGGTCCAGATGCTCGACCAGGGGTCACCCTGGCCGTCCAGCGTGGCCCGCTTGATGTCCTGGTCGCCGGAGGCCCAGCGGCCCATCACGTACCACGGGGTCTGGGCCCCGGTGTTGTAGGTGCCGTGCAGCTCGACCTGGATCCAGGTGCCGGCGGGGGTGCTGGCGTTCCAGGACGCGACAAGTTCGGTGGCGTCGAACCCGATCCGCCGCTCGGGTGAGGTCCAGGTGGCGTACTCCCAGGTGCGGGTGGCGCCGGTGTGTTCGTCGGTGAACTCGACTGTGCCGGCGGGCCGGGCGATGGTGAGCGCCGGCTGGCGGCCGGGCACGGCGCGGGTGCCCTGGTGCGTGCCGGTACGCCAGTCGGGGTAGCGGGAGAACTCCTGGAAGGTGATCTGTTCGTCGTGGGTGACGCCCGGCCGGGGGCCGTTGGCCTGGGCGGGTGCGGTGGTGCCGAGCAGGGTGAGCGCGGTCAGGCCGGCGAGGGCGACCGCGCGCAGGGGTCTTCCGAACATGGCAGCTCCACGGGGAAACGGCATCGTTGCCGTTCACTGTCGTCCTTGGCGGGAAGTTTCGCCAGATGTTCAGCCATGGAAAATCATTGCCGACGTGAGGATCAGGTCGGGATGGTACGTGACAACGACGGATGTTGATATGACCATGTGAGTGCTGGTGAAGTGTGCGGACAACGGGATCTCCCCGTACCCCGAGGAGGTTGTCCATGGCCCTCCGCACGTCCCCGCTGCGCCGCCGGCTCGCGTTCGTCGCCGCCGTCGGCCTCATCCTGGTCACCGCCGCCGCCGGGCCGGCCGCCGCCCGCCCCGACCCGGACCGGGCCGGCGAGTCGGCCGCCGTCGCCTACCGGGTGCTCGGCCCGCGCACCGTCGCTGACCGCACCGCGGTCGCCCGCACCGGCGCCGCCATCGACTACTCCGAACACGGCGTGCTGCACGTCACGGCCACCACCGCCGAGGCGAAGGCGATCACCCGGCTCGGCTTCCGGCTGGAGAAGGACGTCGCCCCGGCGACGGCCGGCGGCGCGACCGCGTACGCGTTCCCGCCCGCCGACTCGAACTACCACGACTACGCCGAGTTGACCGCGGTGGTGAACCAGGTGGTCGCCGACCACCCGAGCATCGCCCGCAAGCTCAGCATCGGCACGTCCTACCAGGGCCGGGACCTGATGGCCGTGAAGATCTCCGACAACGTCGGCACCGACGAGAGCGAACCGGAGATCCTGTTCAACGCCCAGCAGCACGCCCGCGAGCACCTGACCGTCGAGATGGCGATCTACCTGCTCAACCTGTTCACCGACAACTACGGCACGGACTCCCGGATCACCGGCATCGTGAACTCCCGGGAGATCTGGATCGTGCCCACCGTCAACCCGGACGGCAGCGAGTACGACATCGCCACCGGCTCCTACCGCTCCTGGCGGAAGAACCGGCAGCCCAACAGCGGCTCCACGTACGTCGGCACCGACCTGAACCGCAACTGGAGCTACCAGTGGGGCTGCTGCGGCGGCTCATCCGGCACGAAGTCGTCGGACACCTACCGCGGTCCGTCCGCCTTCTCCGCCCCGGAGACCGCCGCGCTGCGCAACTTCGTCAACAGCCGGGTCGTCGGCGGGGTGCAGCAGATCAAGGCGAACATCGACTTCCACACGTATTCCCAGCTGGTGCTCTGGCCGTACGGCTACACGTACAGCAACACCGCCACCGGGATGACGGCCGACCAGTACAACACGTTCGCCACCATCGGCCAGCAGATGGCGGCCAGCAACGGCTACACCCCGGAGCAGTCCAGCGACCTCTACATCGCGGACGGCACCAGCATCGACTGGATGTGGGGCACCCACAAGATCTGGGCGTACACGTTCGAGATGTACCCCGGCTCGGCCTCCGGCGGCGGCTTCTACCCGCCCGACGAGGTGATCCCGGCGCAGACCTCGCGCAACCGGGACGCCGTGCTGACGCTCTCCGAGTACGCCGACTGCCCGTACCGGGCGATCGGCAAGCAGAGCCAGTACTGCTGACCTCACCCGGCGGCGGGGACCCCGGCTCCACCCCCACCGGGGTCCCCGCCCACCCCGCCCGTCCGGGTGATCTTCGCTGGTCGTGCGCTACGGTGGCACCGACCGTGCCACAGCGAAGCCGGTGCGAAACCGGCGCTGTCCCGCAACTGTGATGCCCCGTACGGTCGGCGTCGGCCTCCCGCCGGCGCCGACGGACGTGGGACGAGCCAGGTCGCCTGCTGCCCGGTCGCGACACGCGCCTTCGAGGAAGGGCGCCTCGCGGACGGGCTCTCCTCACCTGTCGGCGAAGCACCACGCTCCTCGACCGACAGGAGGACCTGTGACCCGACGTACCCCTCGGCTCTTCGCCACCGCGCTCGCGGCCGGCGTGCTGCTGCTCGGCGGTTGCGCCGAGAAGACCTCGACCGACACCCCCGCCACCGGCGCGTCCGGCGGCTCGTTCCCCGCCAGCGTGGGCAACCTGACGCTGGAGAAGCGCCCCGAGAAGATCGTCTCGCTGTCACCGACCTCGACCGAGATGCTCTTCGCCATCGGCGCCGGCAAGCAGGTCACCGCCGTCGACGACCAGTCGAACTACCCGGCGGACGCCCCGAAGACCGACCTCTCCGGTTACCAGCCGAACGCCGAGGCGATCGCCGCGAAGAGCCCCGACCTGGTGGTGATCACCAATGACACCAACAAGATCGCCAGCCAGCTCGTCGCGCTGAAGATTCCGGTCCTGCTCACCCCGGCCGCGACCACGCTCGACGACACGTACCGGCAGCTCACCGACCTGGGCAAGCTCACCGGCCACCCGGCCGAGGCGGACGCCGTGGTGCGGAAGATGAAGGACGACATCACCGCGCTCACCAAGGACCTGCCCAAGCGCGCCGAGAAGCTGACCTACTACCACGAGCTGGGCCCGGAGCTGTACACCGCGACCAGCAAGACGTTCATCGGCACCATCTACGCGCTCGCCGGGCTGGAGAACATCGCCGACCCGGCCGACGCCGGCGGCAAGAGCGGCGGCTACCCGCAGCTCTCCCAGGAGGTCATCGTCAAGGCGAACCCCGACTTCGTCTTCCTGGCCGACACCAAGTGCTGCCAGCAGAGCGCCGACACGGTCAAGGCACGCAGCGGTTGGACCGGCCTCACCGCGGTCAAGAACAACCAGGTCGTGGCGCTTGACGACGACATCGCCTCGCGTTGGGGCCCGCGCGTCGTCGAGCTGCTGAAGGCGATCGTCGACGCCACCGCCAAGGTTCCGGCCTGACCGTGGCCGTACGACCGGCGGACCCCGTGCCGGCCGGGACGCCCGACGCGTCCCGGCCGGCCGGTCGGCTGCCGCACCCACGCCGGGGCGCGGCACCCGCTGACGCTCCGGCCCGGCCGGCCGGGCTGCGTACACGTTGGCTGCTCGCCGGCCTGGCGGCGGTGCTCGTCGCGCTGGTGGCCGGCGTCTCGTTCGGCCCGGTCAGCCTGCCGCCCGGCAGCGTCGCGGCGGAACTGCTCAACCTGCTGCCCGGCGTACACCTCGACAGCGGGCTCACCGAGCAGGAGGTCGCCATCGTCACCGAGCTGCGCCTGCCCCGGGTCGTGCTCGGTCTGCTCGTCGGCGCGCTGCTCGCCCTGGCCGGCGGCTGCTACCAGGGCGTCTTCCGCAACCCGCTGGCCGACCCGTACCTGCTCGGCGTGGCCGCCGGGGCCGGGCTCGCGGTCACCGCGGCGATCGTGCTCGGCGCCGGGGCCGGCGGAGCGCTCACCGGGCTGCCGGTCACCGTCCCGCTCGCCGCGTTCGTCGGCTCGCTCGGCGCGGTGGCGATGACGTACCTGCTCGGCGCCGCCGGCGGCCGGGACCGCTCCCCGGCCACGCTGATCCTGGCCGGGGTGGCCGTGTCGGCGTTCCTCGCCGCCGGGCAGACCTACCTGCTGCAAGCGCACTCGGACAGCCTCCAACAGGTGTACTCCTGGCTGCTCGGGCGGCTCTCCACCGCCGGCTGGCACGACGTGCTGCTGGTCCTGCCGTACTTCCTGCTCACCGCCGTGGTGGTGCTGGCGCACCGGCGGGAGCTGGACGTGCTCGCCCTCGGCGACGACGAGGCCACCAGCCTCGGGCTGCACCCGCAGCGGTCCCGCTACCTGCTGATCGCCGCCGCCTCGCTGGGCACCGCCGCCGCGGTCTCCGCCTCCGGCCTGATCGGTTTCGTCGGCATCATCGTGCCGCACACCGTCCGGCTGCTCGCCGGTTCCAGCCACCGGGTGATCCTGCCGCTGTCGATGCTCTTCGGCGGCGCGTTCCTGGCACTGACCGACGTGGTCGCGCGGACCGCCGCGGCACCCGCCGAGATCCCCATCGGCGTGGTGACCGCGCTGCTCGGCGGCCCGTTCTTCGTCCTGATCCTGCGGACCGCCCGCGGGGTGCGCGCGTGAGCGTGAGGAGTGAGTCGGGTTTGCGAGCCCCGCAGTCGCACGCCGGGGGACCAGCGTGAGCGTGAGGAGTGAGTCGGGTTTGCGAGCCCCGCAGTCGCACGCCGGGGGACCAGCGTGAGCGCGAGGAGTGAGCCGGGTTTGCGAGCCCCGCAGTCGCACGCCGGGGGACCAGCGTGAGCGCCGCGGTCGAGGTCCGGGACCTGCGGGTCGAGTTGGGCGGCAGTCCGGTCCTGGCCGGCGTCGACCTGACCGTCGCGGTGGGCGAGTGGGTCACCGTCATCGGCCCCAACGGCGCCGGCAAGTCGACGCTGCTGCGCGCCGTCGGCGGCCTGCTGCCCGCGCCGGACGCCGTCTCCCTCTTCGGTACGCCGATCCGCGCGATGCGCCGGCGCGACCGGGCCCGGGTGGTGGCCACCGTGGCGCAGTCACCGGCGGTGCCGGCCGGCATGGCGGTCTTCGACTACGTGCTGCTCGGGCGTACGCCCCACATGCCGCCGCTGGGTCGGGAGTCCGCCGCCGACCTGGCCGCCGTGCGCCAGGTGCTGGACCGGCTCGACCTGGCCGGGTTCGGCAGCCGAGAGCTGGCCACGCTCTCCGGCGGCGAGCGGCAGAGGGTCTTCCTGGCCCGGGCGCTGGCCCAGGGCGCCACCCTGCTGCTGCTCGACGAGCCGACCAGCGCGTTGGACATCGGGCACCAGCAGGAGGTGCTGGAACTGGTCGACCAGCTCCGCCGCGAGCACGACCTGACCGTGCTCGCCACCATGCACGACCTCTCCATCGCCGGCGAGTACGCCGACCGTCTGGTGCTGCTCGCCGACGGCCGGGTGGCCGCCGCCGGCCCACCCGCCGAGGTGCTCACCGAGGACCTGCTCGCCCGCCACTACCGCGCCCACGTCCGCGTGATCCCCGGCGACCACGGCCCCCTGGTGGTCCCCGTCCGCCCCCACTGACCCGCCCCTCTCTCCCCCCACCCCGCCCCTCTCCCCCCACCCCGCCCCCCTTCCCCCCACCCCGCCCTCAGCTAATTCACGGAAAGCGTGGCTATTCGGCTGCGAATAGCCACGCTTTCCGTGAAACTGCGCGGCGGGGCGCGTTGGGGCGGGGCGGTGTGGCGGGCGCGGGGTGGCGTTGGGTGGCCTGGGTGTGGCGCGGGGTGGCCTGGGTGTGGCATGGGGATGGTGTGGGTGTGGCGCGGGGTGGTGTGGGCGTGGTGTGGGTCAGCGGAGGGTGGAGATGGAGAAGAGCGCGCCGTGGGGGTCGCGGAGGGCGGCGGAGCGGCCGGCCGGATTGTCCCGGGGCGGGACGAGGATGGTGCCGCCCAGTTCGGCGGCGCGGGCCGCGGTGGCGTCGGTGTCCGCCACGCCGAAGTAGACCGTCCAGTACGCCGGCAAATCGGCGGGGAGCGGCTCGGCCGCCGGCAGCATCCCGGCGACGATGCGGGCGCCGCAGCGCCATCCGATGTAGGGGGCCGGCCCGGTCGACCGTTCCTCGGGATGCCAGCCGAAGACCAGCGCGTAGAACTCCCGGGCTCCCTCCGGATCGGGGGTGACCAACTCGTTCCAGCACATCGCGCCGGGCGCGTTGAACAGTTCCGCGCCGCGCATCGCCATCGGCTGCCAGACGCTGAACACCGCCCCGGCCGGGTCGGCGAGCACCGCCATCCGACCCTGCGCGGCGACGTCGAACGGGGCGACGACCACCTGCCCGCCGGCCGCCGCGACCCGGGTGGCGACCAGGTCGGCGTCGTCCGTGGCCACGTACGTCGACCAGATCGGCACCTGGTCCGGGGTGGCCGGTGGGCCCACACCCGCGACCGCCTTGCCGTCCTTGAGGAAGACGGTGTAGCCGCCGGCGTCCGGCACGGTGGAGATCCGCCCGGTCCAGCCGAACAGTTGCGGGTAGAACCGTCTCGCGTCGTCCAGTCCGGGGGTGGCCAGGTCGGTCCAGCAGGGTGTGCCGGGCTCGACGCCGTTCACGGTGACCCCTTCCGCCGGGGGCGGTCCCGCTGGCCCGCCCTGCCGGCATCGTGGCACCACCGGACCGGCCGCCGGGCCGGAACCGGACAAAACGTCAGCGGAAGCGGCGTCCCTCGTCCCGCCGGTACGCCCAGCCGGCGACCGCGGCGAGCGCCACCACCCAGACCGCCAGCATCACCAGCGCCCGGGGGTCGGGCTGCCAGTCGGTGACCGCCGCCCACATCAGCTCCACCGCGCCCCGGGTCGGCAGGTAGGGGGCGACCGCCTGGACGAAACCGGGTGCCTGGTCCGGTGCGGAGAGCAGGCCGCCGCCGAACGCCAGCGGGAAGAAGAGCACCTGCGCCACCACGATCGCCGCCTTGCTCGGCAACGAGTAGCCGATCGCGAGGCCGAGCAGCGTGAACGGCACCGAGATCACGGCGACCGCGGCGAGCCCGATCAGGAACTGCGCCACGGTGACCCGCGCCGCGGTGGCCACCGCCGCGATCACCACCACCGGCACCATCGACAGGTAGGTCAGCACCAGGCCGGCCAGGATCCGCCCGGCCAGGCGCGGCGCCGGCCCGGCCGGCAGGGTCCGGGTGTACGGGTTCCAGGGCTGGTCGCGGTCCTCGGCGACGCCCACGCCGTACTGGAAGATGTTGGCGCTCATGGTCGCGAAGGTGACCATGGCGGCGGTGGCGTAGGTGGCGCCGGTGGAGTCGTCGCCGGCGAACGGCACCACGAAGAAGAGCATCGCGGCGGCGGGGAAGAACGCGCTGCCCACCACCGCCACCGGGATCCGGATGATCTCCAGGAGCTGGTAGCGGGCGTGGACCAGGGCAAGCGGCACGGCGGTCTCCTAGGCGGGGGTGGGCGCGGGCCGGGCGTCGGCCGTGATGGCGAGGAACGCCTCCTCCAGCGAGGTGGGGCGGACCTCCAGGTCGCGGAACGCCACGCCGGCGGTGACCAGGTCGCGGACGAGCTGGTCGGCGTCGGTGGTGAGCAGGTGGACCCGTCCGTCGACGCGTTCGGTGGCGACCACCCCGGGCAGCGCCGGCAGGTCGTCGGCGACCAGGCTGACCCGGCGTACGCCGACGATGCCCCGGATCGCCGCCACCGAGTCGTCGGCGAGCACCCGCCCGTGGCCGATCACCACCACCCGCTGGGCGAGCGCCTCCACCTCCTCCAGGTAGTGGCTGCTCAGCAGCACCGTGCCGCCGTCGGCGTGGAAGCCGCGGATCGCGTCCCAGAGCGCGTGCCGCGCCTCCACGTCGAGCCCGGTGGTGGGCTCGTCCAGCACCACCAGCCGGGGCCGGCCGACGAACGCCAGCGCCACGGCCAGCCGCCGGCGTTGCCCGCCGGAGAGGCCGCCGGTCTGCCGCCGTACCCGGTCGGTGAGGCCGAACCGATCGAGCAGCTCGCCCCGGGGCACCGGGTCGGGGAAGTGCGCGGAGACGAAGTCGACCACCTCACCGACCCGTAGCGTGCCGGGCAGGCCGGTCTCCTGCGGGGTCACCCCGAGCTGTCGCCGGCTCGCCGGGTCGCGCGGGTCACCGCCGAGCAGCTCGAC
This sequence comes from Micromonospora sp. NPDC051141, assembly GCF_044455765.1. NCBI lineage: Bacteria > Bacillati > Actinomycetota > Actinomycetes > Micromonosporales > Micromonosporaceae > Micromonospora > Micromonospora sp. NPDC051141. The sequence continues at coordinate 47,468 of NZ_JBITFD010000004.1, read as the reverse complement.
CCGACCGGCGGTCGGGCGGCGCAGCCCCACCAGCAGGTTGATCAGGGTGCTCTTGCCGGCGCCGTTCGGGCCGAGCAGGCCGACCAGCTCCCCGGCCCGGACGGTCAGGTCGACCCGGTCCAGCGCCAGCACCTCGCCGTAGCGGCGACTGACCTGTTCGGCGCGGGCCAGGATCATGGCAAGACTCCTCGGGCGGCGGGAACGCTGCCTCCCCTGTGTACCGCCCCGGTGCCAGCCGCGTTGCCCCGGGCCGGTCAGCCGGCCAGCGGGGCGGGCAGCGGGGCGCGGTGCAGCACCGCCAGCCCGGAGACCGCCCGGGTCAGCACCACGTAGAGGCGGTGCAGGCCACGCGGCTCGGCGGCCACGATCGCGGCCGGTTCGACGACCACCACGTGGTCGTACTCCAGGCCCTTGACCAGCGTCGCCGGGACGACGGTGACGCGCGCCGCGGCCTCGACGTCGTCGGCGGTCGCGGTCTCGACACCGGCGGCGTCGAGCGCCGCGCGGAGCCGGTCCACCGTGTCGTCGGCGGCGATCACGCCGACCGAGCCGTCGTGTGCCAGCGCCGCCCGCACCTCGGCCACCGTCGCGGCCGTCAGGTCATCGACGGTACGCACATCGAGCGCCCCGTCGTGGCGCAGCGACCGGGCCGGGGGCACGTCGACGGCGAGCGCGGGCAGCAGCCGGTTCGCGAACGCCACCACGGCGGCCGGCACCCGGAAGCCGACGCTCAGCGGCACCACCGCGGCGTCCGGCTTGCCCAGGTGGGCCAGGGACTCCCGCCAGTCGGTCGCGGCCCAGGGCGCGGTGCCCTGGGCCAGGTCGCCGAGGAGCGTGACGGAGCCGTGTTCGCTGCGGCGGGCGATGGCCCGGCACTGCATCGGGGAGAGGTCCTGCGCCTCGTCGACCACCACGTGGCCGAACCCGGCGGGTCGCTCCAGCAGCCCGGCGACCTCGTCGAGGAGGACCGCGTCGGCGGCGGTCCACCGGGTCGCCTTCGCGGTGCGCCCGACCTTGCCGGCGCGGAACAGCTCCTGCTCGTCGGCGCTGAGCAGCCCGTCGGCGGCGGCGGCGAGCGCTTCGGCGTCGGTCCGCAGCCGGTGCAGCAGCCCGTCCGGGGTGAGCGCCGGCCAGACCGCGTCGAGCAGGTCGGTGACCGGCTTGATCCGGCTCATCCGGCGCAGCCAGGCGTCCGACGGCGACTCGGCGCGGCGGGCCTCGGCCTGGCGTTGCAGCAGCCCCACCACCCGGGCCCGGACCCGGTCCCGGCCGGTGGCGTAGGGCAGCCCCTCCTGCCGCGTCTCGGTGACCAGGCGGTGCAGCGGGTCGAGCCCGATCCGCCAGCGGTAGGAGCCGTCCGAGACCATGATCGGCTCGGTGGGCGTACCGATGTGGGCGTCGACGGCGCGACGCAGCACCTCGGCCATCCGGATGTCGTGCTTGAGCGCGGCGGCGGCCGGGTCGTCGACCGCGCGGACCGGCACGCGGGCGACCAGGTCCTCGACGGTGGCCTGCTCGACCTCGACCTCCCCGAGCGCCGGCAGCACCGCCGCGATGTACGACAGGAACGCCCGGTTCGGCCCGACGATCAGCACACCCGAGCGGCGCAGCCGTTCCCGGTGCAGGTAGAGCAGGTACGCGGCGCGGTGCAGCCCGACCGCGGTCTTCCCGGTGCCCGGCGCGCCCTGCACGCAGATCGAGTCGGCCAGGTCGGCCCGGACCAGCTCGTCCTGCTCGGGCTGGATGGTGGCGACGATGTCCCGCATCGGGCCGACGCGGGGGCGCTCGATCTCGGCGGTGAGGATGCGGCTGGCCGTGCCGAGTTCCTCGCCCCGGTCGAGGTGTTCGTCCTCGAAGCTGGTCAGCACGCCGGCGCTGAAGCCGAACCGGCGGCGCACCGCGACGCCCTGCGGGTCGCGGGCGCTGGCCCGGTAGAACGATCGGGACACCGGGGCCCGCCAGTCGAGCACCAGCGGTTCACCCAGATCGTCGGTGACGTGGCGCCGCCCGACGTGGTAGTTCCGCCCGGCGTGGTCCGGGTCCGTCTCCCCGTTGGGCGGGCTGTCGGGTTGCCCGCCGAAGTCCAGCCGGCCGAAGAAGAGCGGGGTGGTCGGATCGTCGGCCAGCTCCTTGACCCGCCGGGCCATGTGCCGGCCGAGTTGTTCGGCGGTGTACGCGTCGCCGGCCACCTTGTCGCCGGTGGCGAACAGCGACTCGGCGCGCTCCCGCATCCGGCGCAGCGCGGCGCGGGAGGTGTCCAGATGGGCCCGTTCGGCGACGAGTTCGTCGTCGAGCGGGGTGGTGGCGGTCAGTTCCGGTGCGGGCACTGTGAACTCCCAGGGCTCAACATGATGCTCGCTCGCGTGTCCGGGGCGGTTGGCCTGCTCCCGGCGCGGGGACGTCCGCTGCGGTGCATGCTCACCGCGGCCGTCGGGCGGTCATCCACTATACGGAGGCCCGGATCGGCGACGCCACCGAATTCCGGCCGTGCCCGAGTCGTGTCGACCTCTGACCGAACTTAAGAATATTGTTAAGGTGGAGGTGGGGCATGGAGTGGGAGATCCTGATGACCAGCCAGGTCGACGAGTTCCTTGAGAATCTCTACGCTGCTGATCCTGAATCCCACCGTCTCGTCAACCAGGCCATCCTGGTCTTGGAGCGCAACGGGCCGGCAGAGGGGCGGCCCCTCGTCGACAGCATCACCGCTTCTCGGCTCAGCAACCTGAAGGAGTTGAGGCCCCCGTCTGCGGGGCGCACCGAGATCAGGCTGCTCTTCGTCTTCGACCCGTGGCGTTCGGCGGTCCTACTGGTGGCGGGCGACAAGTCGGGGCGGTGGAGGCAGTGGTACCGCGAAGCCACACCGGAGGCGGAGCAGCTCTACGACACGTACCTCAAGGAACGGCGGGAGGAGAGCCGATGAGTGCGACGAAGCGGTGGCGTGACACCACGCATCTCGAACGGGCGGTGAATACCGCCGGGGGCGAGCGTGTGTTCGAGGCCGAGGTCGACGGGATGCTCGACCAGGCTCGTGGCTGGCGTCTTGCCGAGTTGCGGAAGCGGCGCGAGATGACCCAGGAGCAGGTCGCTTCCCGGATGGGTGTGTCGGTGGCTCGGGTGTCGCAGATTGAGGCGGGCAACGTGGCGACCCAGGAGGTCCTGGCACGTTACATCGCCGCTCTCGGCGGCACGCTGAAGCTGATCGCGGACTTCGGCGACGAGCAACTCAAGGTGGCCTGAGCCGGCCGGCGCTGCCTCGTGCGCCCGTCGCCCGTCGACGCGGGATCATGGGGACATGACCGAGGCGCGTCCCGAACAGCACCGGGTGACGATCAGCGACCCGCAGGTGATGCGGGCGCTCGCCCACCCGGCCCGCATGGCGATCATCGAACATCTCAGCGCGGTGGAGGGTGGCGCGACCGCCACCGAGTGTGCCGGCGTCGCCGGCCTGTCGCCGAGCGCCACCAGCTACCACCTGCGCGAGTTGGCGAAGTTCGGCCTGGTCCGCGAGGCGGCCGGCCGGGGTGACGCGCGGGAGCGGGTGTGGCAGGCGGTGAACCCGTCGTACTCGGTCGAGGCCGGGCCGGACGCCGACCCGGAGACGCACGCCGCCGAGGCGGCGCTGATCGAGGCGCACCTGGTCCGCGACGCGCAGCGGGTCCGGGACTGGCTGCGCCGGGTGCCGGACGAGCCGCGCGAGTGGTACGAGTCGTTCTGGTTCAGCGACAGCGTGCTGCTGGTGACCGCCGAGGAGTTGGCCGAGCTGAACGAGGCGGTCCGGGCGCTGACGTCGCCGTACCGGCAGCGGAGCCGGACCGATCCGCCGGCGGGGGCACGCAAGGTGGCGGTGCAGTACCGGGCGATGCCCATCGACTGAGGTGGGTTGCGCGCATCAGTTGTGAAGGATTATTTTCGAAGTATGTCCTTCACAACTGGCCCCTCGCGCTGGCCGGACGTCTGGCTCGCCGCCACCGCCCGAGGCGTCTCCAGCTGCGGGGACTTCCTCGCCGCCACCGCGCTGACACTCGCGCTCCAGTCCGCCGGCGCGGGCGGCCTCGCCGTCTCCGGGCTGCTGCTCGCCGCGACGCTGCCGCTCGTCGCGCTCGCCCCGCTGACCGGACGCCTCGCCGACCGGGTGGACAGCCGGACCCTGCTGATCGTCGCCGGCCTGGTGCAGTCCGCGATCTGCGCGGCGCTGGCGTACGCGACCGCACCGGCCCTGATCCTCGCGCTGGTGGCGCTGCTGGCGACCGGGCTCGCGGTCACCCAGCCGGTGCTCGCCGCGCTGGTGCCGGTCATGGTCCGGGCCGAGGACCTGCCCCGGGCCGGCGCGCTCAACCAGACCGCCGGCACGCTCGGCGCGCTCGCCGGGCCCGCGCTGGCCGGCCTGCTCGTCGGGCAGTTCGGCACCCGGGTGCCGCTGCTCGTGGACGCGGTCAGCTACCTCGCGCTGGTGGTGGCCGCGCTGCTCATCCGTACCCGACGGGGTGGCCGGGCCACGGCGGCGGCCGGCGTCGCCGTGGCCACGCCCGCCTGGCGGCTGCGTCGCGACCCGATGCTGCTGGTCATGGTCGGCAGCGTGGCCGCGGTGGTCGGCGCGGTGGGGGCGATCAACGTGATCGAGGTCTTCTTCATCCGGGAGACGCTGAACAGCTCCACCACCGTGTACGGCCTGGTCACCGGCGCCTGGACGGCCGGCATCGTGCTCGGCGCCTGGCTGTTCGCCCGGGTCGCCCGCCGGCTCGCGGACGACGGCGCGCTGCTCGGGGCCGGGCTGGCGCTGCTCGGCGGCTGCTGCCTGGCGGTGCTCGTCTCGGCGGCGGTGCCGTCGGCGTGGCTGCTCGTGCCGATCTGGCTGGTGGGGGGCATCGCCAACGGCGGCGACAACGTCTTCAACAACCTGCTGCTGGCCCGCCGGGTGCCGGAGGCGGCCCGGGGGCGCGCGTTCGCGGTCTTCGGGGCGGCGGTGCAGGGCGCCGCGATGGGCGGCTACCTGCTCGGCGGCCTGCTGCTGGCGGTGGCCGACCCCCGGCCGCTGGTCGTCGGCTGCGGGGTGGCCGGCCTGCTGGTCGTGGCGGCGCTGGCCGGGCCGGTCCGCCGCGCGGTACGCGCCGAGCGCGCCGCGGTCGCGGAATGGGACGGTGAGAAGGGGCCCCTTCTCCACCGGATGCGTTAACAAGGGGCCCCTCCTTCCATCCCGGTGCGGGATGGGCCACTCCCGGGGCTCCCTGCGGGGCGGGGATACGGGGGCGGGGATACGGTCGGGTCATGGCCGACCGCATCGCCCGCCCCCGGGTGGGGCACATCCAGTTCCTCAACTGCCTCCCGATCTACTGGGGGCTGATGCGGTCCGGCGCGCTGCTCGACGTCGACCTGCACAAGGACTCACCGGACCGGCTGAGCGCCGACCTGGTCCGGGGCGACCTCGACATCGGCCCGATCACGCTCGTGGAGTTCCTGAAGCACGCCGACGAACTGCTGCTCCTGCCCGACCTGGCGGTCGGCAGCGACGGCCCGGTGCTCTCGGTCAACATGGTCTCCACCCGGCCGCTGACCGAGCTGGACGGCGGCAAGGTGGCGCTGGGCTCCACCTCGCGTACCGGGGTGCTGCTGGCCCAGGTGCTGCTCGCCGAGCGGTACGGGGTGCGTCCGGAGTACTTCCGCTGCCCGCCCGATCTGACCCAGATGCTGCTGGAGGCCGACGCCGGCGTGCTGATCGGCGACGTGGCGCTGCGTGCGCTCTACGAGGCGCCCGGCAAGGGCCTCGCGGTGACCGACCTCGGGCAGGCGTGGCACGAGTGGACCGGTATGCCGATGGTGTTCGCCGTCTGGGCGGTCCGCCGCGACTTCGCCGCCGCCCACCCGGGGCTGGTCAAGGAGGTGCACGAGGCGTTCCTGCGCTCGCGTGACCTCTGCCTGGCCGAGCTGGACCAGGTGGCCGAGGCGGCGGCCCGCTGGGAGCCGTTCGACGCGGCGACGCTGGCGACCTACTTCCGCGCGCTCGACTTCTCGCTGGGCGAGCGGCAGGTGGCCGGGCTGCGCGAGTTCGCCCGCCGCGCCGCCGCGTACGGGGAGGTGCCGGCGCTGCCGCCGGGCGGCCCGGAGTTCTTCCACCGCTGACCGGGGCGATGGTCAGCGCCGCCGCGCCGGGATCAGGTCGGCTCGCGCCGCAGCGCCTCGGTGATCTGCTCGCACGCCTTCATGCCGTAGTCCCACCCACCGACGCTGAACGGGCTCTTGACCATCACGCCCATCGTCCAGGTGTCGCCGATCGCCAGGCAGTTGACGTGGTATTCCTGTTCCTTCTCCCGGTCGATCCAGCCGTTCTTGATGGCGATCTTCTTCTGCTCGGCGGCCGGGAACGCCTTGCGGATGCCGAAGTCGCCGGCGCCGCGCACCAGGCGCATCTCGTTGAGCAGCCACTTGGTCCACTTCGGCCCGGCCGCCCGGCCGTCGTCGATGCAGAGTCCGAGCCGGGCGGTGTCCCGCGGGGACAGCAGCGTCCGGCTCCAGCCGCCGTCGGCGGCGACCTTGCTGTCGGTCAGCTTGCAGATCGAGATCAGCCGCTTGATCGAGGCGGCGCTGCCCACGCTCTCGTAGAACTGCTGGGCGCGGGTGTTGTCGCTGTCGCGGATGATCCGCGTGGCGTCGTCGAGCTTGGCGTCGCTCGGGGTCTTCCCCGCCTCGGCGCTGCGGCGCAGGTAGTCGGCGACCACCCAGGACTTGATCAGGGACGCGGTGGTGCTGGTCTCGCCCATGTTCTTCGAGCCGATGATCTGCCCGGTCCGCTTGTCCAGCACGGACCAGGCGTACCAGCCCTTGAGGTCGAGGTCGTCGAGGTTCCTGGCCTGGAACGGCAGCGGCTCCAGCGACGGCGACGGGGTCGGCGCCGGCCGGTCGCTACGGTCGGTGGGCTGCGCGGTGGACCGGTCACCCGCCACGTCGGGATGCGAGGCGGCGGTCGGCCGCAGCGGCGAACCGGGGACCAGCCGGAGCGAGAGGACCAGCAGGCCGACCAGGGCCACCGCCACCGCGCTGAACGCCAGCGGGCGGCGGTGACTGCCGGGCCGTCGTCGGGCGCCGGCCATCAGAGCTTCCCGACCGGCTGCTGCGGCACCTTGAGCGCGGCGCCGGGCTGCGGGGTGACGAGCTGCGTGGCGACGCTCGCGCACACCTTGGATCCATACGAGAGGCCGGCGGCGCGGGGGTAGCGCATCATCACCGCGAGGCTCCACTTCTCGGTGACCGCCAGGCAGTTGACGTGCCAGTTGCCGTCGTAGACGAGCACCGTCCAGCCGTTCTTGATGCTCACCGGGCCCTGGGCCTTGATCGAGGCGGGGAGGCCGTCCACGATGCCCCACTTGCCGCCACCGGACTTCGCCTGCTGGCTCTTGATGCTGCCCCGGACGTTGGCCATCTCGTTCATGACCCACTTCGTCCACTTCGGCCCGGCGGCCTTGCCGTCGGCGATGCAGTCGCCGAGCCGGACGGCGTCCCGGGGGGACATCTCGGTGAAGCTCCACCAACCCAGGTACGCGGGCACGGTGCCGGCCCTGGTGTCGGTCAGCCCGCAGATCTTGACGGCGCGCTGGAGCACCGGGTTCAGTTTGTTGCCCGGCTGCTTCTGGTACGACCCGCCGGCCGCCCGGTAGACCCGGTTCGCCCCGTCGTCGTTGCTGTCCCGGATGGCCACGCTCGCCGCCTTCTTGAGTTCGGCGGGGGGTTCCCGGTCGCCGAGTTGGCGCAGGTAGTCGGCGACGATCCAGGTCTTGAGCATCGACTCGGTGGAACTGGTCCGGTTCATGTTCTTCGCGCCGGTGACGGTGCCGGTCGTGCGGTCCATCAACGCCCAGGAGAAGAAGTCGCCCTTGAAGTCCACCGCGACCGGGGCGTCGGCGAGCGTCGGGGCTGGGGGTGCGCTCGGGGCGGGCGCCGGCACCTGCTCGGCGCCGCCGCCGAGGCCGCCGAGGCTGCTCGGGCCGTCTCCGCCGGAGAGCTGCGCGTACGCGGCGGGCACCAGCATGCCGCCGCCGACGAGCACTGCCACGACGGCGAGCACCATGGTCACGCGAGGTCGCATGAGTGGGTGAACTCCAGATGTATGGCCGGGGGGACCGGCTTCCGCATGTGTTCGGCCCGATCACCACGAGGCCGGGGGACGGTGGCCTGAAACGGTGGCGATCAACGGCAGCCGATCGGTGTGCCGGGGGAAGTCTACTTCCGGACTGGCATTCCGCCAGATCCCGACACCCGGCGACTCGCCGGGTGGACGGGATATTGAGCAGATTTGCGGCTCCTGGGGGGTTTCATTTCCGCCAAGTGGTCGACGTCACAAACGTTTTCCCAGCTCAGGGGTGACCACCCTCGGCTCCCGCGTGGCCACCGGAGGTGATTGCGGAATCCTGTTACACCCTCTGGTGTCACGCGTCGCGAGCTGTAACACTGGCCTCATGTATGGCAACGACTTCGCCCCGCCCGAGGACGCTCCGGGCGGCGGCCTGCTCGGCGAGGTGGAAGCGGCGGAGGCGGCGCTGCGCGAGGCCGCGGCGCGGGCCCGCCGGGGCGGCGCCGGACCGGACGAGGACTTCGAGGCGTACTTCGCCGACGTGATCGACGCCGACCAGAAGATCGAACCCCGGGACTGGATGCCCGAGGCGTACCGGAAGACGCTGATCCGGCAGATCGCCCAGCACGCCCACTCCGAGATCATCGGCATGCAGCCGGAGGGGAACTGGATCAGCCGGGCCCCTTCGCTCAAGCGCAAGGCCATCCTGCTGGCCAAGGTGCAGGACGAGGCCGGCCACGGGCTCTACCTGTACGCGGCGGCCGAGACGCTCGGCATCAGCCGCGACGAGCTGGTGGAGCTGCTGCTCGACGGCCGGCAGAAGTACAGCTCGATCTTCAACTACCCCACGCTGACCTGGGCCGACGTGGGCGCCATCGGCTGGCTGGTGGACGGTGCCGCGATCGTCAACCAGGTGCCGCTGTGCCGCTGCTCCTACGGCCCGTACGCCCGCGCCATGATCCGGGTCTGCAAGGAGGAGTCGTTCCACCAGCGCCAGGGCTACGAGATCCTGCACACGCTGGCACACGGCACCGAAGCCCAGAAGGCGATGGCCCAGGACGCGCTCGACCGCTGGTGGTACCCGTCACTGGCGATGTTCGGCCCGCCGGACGGCGACTCCACGCACAGCGCGCAGTCCATGGCCTGGAAGATCAAGCGCTTCTCCAACGACGAGCTGCGCCAGCGCTTCGTCGACATGTGCGTCGGCCAGGCGGAGGTGCTCGGCCTGACCATCCCCGACCCGGGCCTGCGCTGGAACGACGAGCGGCAGGCATACGACTACACGCAGCCCGACTACGCCGAGCTGATGCGCGTCATCAAGGGCGACGGGCCGTGCAACCGGGAGCGGATGGCGCACCGGCAGCGGGCCCACGCCGACGGCGCGTGGGTACGGGAGGCCGCCGCGGCGTACGCCGCGAAGCGGGTGGAGCGGAAGGAACCGGTGGCGGCATGAGCGAACGCACCGAGCGGAGCGAGGGCCGTGAGGGCGTGCCCGGTCAGCACGGCATGAGCGAACGCACCGAGCGGAGCGAGGGCCGTGCGGGCGTGCCCGGTCAGCACGGCATGAGCGAACGCACCGAGCGGAGCGAGGGCCGTGCGGGCGTGCCCGGTCAGCACGGCATGAGTAGTCAGTCCTCGCCCCTGTGGGAGGTCTTCGTGCGGGCCCGGCGCGGCCTGTCGCACACCCACGTCGGCAGCCTGCACGCTCCCGACGCCGAGTTGGCGCTGCGCAACGCCCGCGACCTCTACACCCGCCGGCAGGAGGGCGTCTCCATCTGGGTGGTGCCGGCGGGCGCGATCACCGCGTCCAGCCCGGACGAGAAGGACGCGTTCTTCGACCCGGCGGCCGACAAGGTCTACCGCCACCCGACGTTCTACGAGGTGCCGGACGGGGTGGCCCACCTGTGAGCGGCGTCTTCGACTTCACGCTCGCCCTCGGCGACGACGCGCTGGTCGCGGCGCAGCGGCTCGGCGAGTGGACCACCCGCGCGCCGGAGATGGAAGAGGACATCGCGCTGGCCAACATCGCCCTCGACCAGTTGGGCGCGGCCCGGCTGCTGCTCACCTACGCGGGCGAGCTGGAGGGCGCCGGCCGGGACGAGGACGACCTGGCCTACCTGCGCGACGACCGGGAGTTCCGCAACTGCCTGCTGGTCGAGCTGCCCAACGGCGACTTCGGCGTGACCATGGCGAAGCTGTTCTTCCTGGCCGCCTGGCAGCTTCCGCTCTACACCGCGCTCGCCGGCTGCGGCGACGACCGGCTGGCCGCGGTCGGCGCGAAGGCGCGCAAGGAGTCGGCGTACCACCTGGACCACGCCTCGCTCTGGGTGAAGCGGCTCGGCGACGGCACCGACGAGTCGCACCGTCGCATGCAGGACGCGGTCGACCAGGTCTGGCCGTACGTCCACGAGCTGTTCACCAGCGACCCGGCGGCGCCGGTCGACCCGGCCACGCTGCGGGCCGACTTCGACGCCACCGTGGCCGCGGTGCTGGACGAGGCCACGCTGACCCGGCCGGAGACGCGCTGGACGCCCGGCGGGGGACGCGACGGCGTGCACACCGAGCACCTCTCCTACCTGCTGGCCGAGATGCAGGTGCTGCACCGCGCCCACCCCGGAGCGCACTGGTGAGCGCGAGGAGTGCAGCGCGGCGGAGCCCCGCAGTCGCGAACAGTGGGTGGCACTGGTGACCGACCCCAGGGCGGCCGTGGCGGCGGTGGTGGATCCGGAGATCCGGGTCATCACCATCGACGAGCTGGGCATCCTGCGCGCGGTCGAGGAGGAGCCGGCCACCGGCCGGGTCGTCGTCACCATCACCCCCACCTACACCGGCTGCCCGGCCATGGACGTGATCCGCGGGGACATCCGCCGCGCGCTCGCCGCCGCCGGGCATCCGGACGCCGAGGTCCGCACCGTCTACGCGCCGGCCTGGTCCACCGACTGGATCTCCGACGCCGGCCGGGCCAAACTGGCCGCCGCCGGCATCGCCCCGCCCGCCCCGCGCGGCGACGAGACGGTGGTGCCGCTGACCCTGGCGGTCCGCTGCCCGCGCTGCGGATCACCGGAGACCACGCAGGTCAGCCGGTTCGGCTCCACCGCCTGCAAGGCGCTGTGGCGCTGCCGCTCCTGTGCCGAACCCTTCGACCACCTGAAGGCGCTGTGACTGTCACCATCACCCGGCCGGTCCGCCGCCGGCCGGTCTTCCACCCGCTGCCGGTCGTCGCCGTCGACCGGCTCACCGACGACTCCGTGTCGATCACCTTCGCGGTGCCGGAGGAGCTGCGGGAGACGTTCGCGTTCTCCGCCGGGCAGCACCTCACGGTCCGGCGTCCGGCCGTCGCCGACGACCCGGAGTCCGCGGAGGCGCGACGGTCGTACTCGATCTGTTCCACCCCGGACGAGCTGGCCCGGCACGGCCGGTTGCGGATCGGGGTGCGCGAGGTCCCGGGCGGGGCGTTCTCCGGGTATGCGTGCGGCGCGCTGCGCGACGGGGACACCGTCGAGGTGCTGCCGCCGCTCGGGCACTTCACCTCCGCGTTCGCGCCGGACCGGGTCCGCCGGTACGGCGCGGTGGTCGCCGGTTCCGGCATCACGCCGGTGCTCGGCCTGGTCGCGACCGCGCTGGCCGTCGAGCCGCGGAGCACCTTCACCCTGGTGTACGGCAACCGCACGGCGAACACGGTGATGTTCGCCGAGGAGTTGGCCGACCTGAAGGACCGCTACCCGACCCGGCTGCACCTGGTGCACGTGCTGAGCCGCGAGATGGGCGAGTCGGCGCTGCTGTCCGGGCGGATCGACGCGGACCGGTTGACCCGGCTGCTGGACACCGTGGTGCCGGGCGACCAGATCGAGGAGTGGTTCCTCTGCGGTCCGTACGGCATGGTGGTGGACGCCAAGGCGGTGCTGGCCGGGCGCGGCGTGCCCGACGCGGCGGTGCACACCGAGCTGTTCCACGTGGACGCCCCGCCGGAGCCGGTGCGCCGCCCGGTCGAGCAGCCGGGCGCGGGCGCCGAGGTGACGATCGTGCTGGACGGGCGTTCGTCGAGTTTCACCATGCGCCGGGACGAGCGGGTGCTGGACGCCGCGCTCCGGGTGCGGGGCGAGCTGCCGTACGCGTGCAAGGGCGGGGTCTGCTCGACCTGCCGGGCCCGGGTCACCTCCGGTGCGGTGACGATGGCCCGCAACTATGCGCTGGAGCCGGACGAGGTGGCCGCCGGCTACGTCCTGACCTGCCAGTCCAGCCCGGTGACCGAGCAGTTGACGGTCGACTACGACGCGTGACGCCACGAACGTGTGCGCCGGTGCGGGTCACGCCGCGGCCGGAGAAGGACGATGCCCGGGTAGAACGATTCGTTCTACACTTTGTTGGTGGAGCAGATCGCGATACGAGAGCTGAACCAGCACACCAGCCGGGTGTTGGCGCGGGTACGGGCGGGTGAGACGGTCGAGGTGACCGACCGCGGTGAGCCCATCGCCCGTCTCGTTCCGGTGCTGGCCGGCGACGCGCTCCTGGGTCGACTCGTCGCCGAGGGGCGGGCCACGGCACCGACCGCGGCCGGCCCGGTCCCCATGCCGCCGGTTCTCGGTGACGAGTCGGTGGACGTCGCGGCGTTCCTGGCCGAATCGCGCGATGAGGAGCGTTGGTGATCTACCTCGACTCCGCGGCGGTCATCAAGATGCTTCGACGCGAGGAGGAGACGCCGGATCTGATCGGCTGGTTGAACGACCGTTCCGGGACCGCACTGGTCTCGTCGGTGCTGGTCGAGGTCGAGGTGCCACGGGCGCTGCGTCGGGCCGCGCCGCAGGCGTTGGTCGGTGTCCCGTCGGTACTGGGTCGGCTCTACCGGGTCGAGATCGACGCGACGGTCCGGGCGGCTGCCGGCGCGTACGTCGAACCGACGCTGCGCAGCCTGGACGCGATCCATCTGGCCACCGCGGAGGTTCTGGCCCGCCAGTCGGCCGCCGAGTTCATCGCCTTCGTGACGTACGACCGGCGTCTGTTGGCGGCGGCCAAGGCGGTGGGGCTGCCGGTGGCGAGCCCTGGATCGGCCTGACGTCGCGACTGCGGCCCTCGTCACCCGGCCCGGGTGGTGTGCCCGCCATCGAGACCCGCGACGTAGGCTCGGTGACGTGACGGCGAACCGGGAGATCGACGACATCCTGCAGCGCGGCGCGGACGGCGGGCGGATCACGCCCGAGGAGGCGCTGCTGCTCTACACCGAGGCGCCCTTCCACGCGCTGGGCGAGGCGGCCGACGCGGTACGGCGGCGCCGGTACCCGGACAACATCGTCACGTACCTGATCGACCGCAACATCAACTACACGAACGTCTGCGTGACGGCGTGCAAGTTCTGCGCGTTCTACCGGGCCCCCAAGCACGCCGAGGGCTGGACCCACCCGACCGAGGAGATCCTGCGCCGCTGCGGCGAGGCGGTCGAGCTGGGCGCCACCCAGGTCATGCTCCAGGGCGGCCACCACCCGGACTACGGCGTGGAGTACTACGAGGAGCTGTTCTCCTCGGTCAAGCGGGCCTACCCGCAGCTCGCCATCCACTCGATCGGCCCGAGCGAGATCCTGCACATGGCGAAGGTCTCCGGCGTGAGCCTGGACGAGGCCATCGCCCGGATCAAGGCGGCCGGCCTGGACTCGATCGCCGGCGCCGGCGCCGAGATGCTGCCGGACCGGCCGCGTAGGGCGATCGCGCCGCTGAAGGAGTCCGGGGCCCGCTGGCTGGAGGTCATGGAGCTGGCGCACCGGCAGGGCCTGGAGTCGACCGCGACCATGATGATGGGCACCGGCGAGACCAACGCGGAGCGCATCGAGCACCTGCGGATGATCCGGGACGTGCAGGACCGCACCGGCGGCTTCCGGGCCTTCATCCCGTGGACGTACCAGCCGGAGAACAACCACCTGAAGGGCCGCACCCAGGCCACCGCGCTGGAGTACCTGCGCCTGGTCGCGGTGGCCCGGCTCTTCTTCGAGACGGTGCCGCACCTCCAGGCCTCCTGGCTGACCACGGGCAAGGACGTCGGGCAGCTCGCGCTGCACATGGGCGTGGACGACCTGGGCTCGATCATGCTGGAGGAGAACGTCATCTCCTCGGCCGGCGCCCGCCACCGGTCCAACCTGCACGAGCTGATCGGCATGATCCGGTCGGCGGACCGGATCCCGGCCCAGCGGGACACGCTCTACCGCCGGCTCGCGGTGCACCGCACGCCCGCCGACGACCCGAGTGACGACCGCGTGGTGTCGCACTTCTCCTCGATCGCGCTGCCGGGCGGCGGCGTCGGGAAGTCGTTGCCGCTGGTGGAGGCGAGCTGACGGTCCACCGTTCGGTCGGTCGGGGGCGTCGTGCGGCCGGGTGTCGTCCCGTTTCCGGTGGAGCTTCGGCGTGGCCCTCGACGGGCCTGATCGGGAGCCGCTAACGTCCCCGCTCGACACCGCCCATCCGGGTCGCGAGCTGCCAGGTAACAGGTCGGCGGCGACCCGGGCGAGCGTGGCCACGCCGGTCGCCGTCGCGGCTACGCTGGCGGCGTTCGGCGGACCGTCGTCCTCCATCGGCCCATGAGGGCCGTTCACATAACGCACCGCGGCAGGGGCGGGATGGGTGACCATCCCGCCCCTGCTGTCGGTAGGGCCGGTGGGAATTTCACCCGTGCGCCGCTGGCGCCGCGCCGCGTCGCTCCGGTACCGTCCGTTCGTTCCGTGCCTGATCGGCGCGTCCCTACCCCCGGGGGAACCATGACTTTCCGATACCGATCCACACTGGCGCGTGCCGGCGTGGTCGCCCTGTTCTCCACCGCCGGCCTCGCCGCCGTCGCCGGCCCGGCGCACGCCGCCGACGAGGCCGACCTTCAGCTCGTCCCGCTCAGCTACCAGCTCGCCAAGGGCGTCGACGAGGCCCGGGCCAAGCCGTTCAAGTTCCAGGTGGACAACACCACCGGCGCCGTCGACGCGAAGGGCGTCCGGGTCACGGTGGAGACGAAGGGCCTGAAGGACCGCAAGGTCGGCGTGCTGGTCCCGGAGGGCTGCGAGGTGACCGGCACCTCCTTCACCTGCCTGCTCGGCGACCTCGCCGCGGGCACCACCGAGGACTTCGGCATCCCGCTCTTCTCCACCGGCGGCAAGGGTGCGGCCGGCACGCTGAAGGTCTCCATCAGCGCCGCCACCGCCGACCCCGACCTGGAGAACAACTCGGTCGAGCACGACATCACCGTGACCGCCCCCGGCTACGACCTCACCACCTGGGTGCAGGACGTGTACGCCGACGTGCAGGTCGACGGCGACGATGCCGGCGAGGCGAACCTGCGTCCGGTCCGGCCGGGCGAGACCGCGCCGCTGGACTGGGCCGTCTTCAACGACGGCAGCCGCAAGGCCACCGGCGTCGCGTACGGCATCACGCTGCCGGCCGGCGTCACCTTCGCCGAGCTGCCCGAGGGCTGCGTCGAGCAGGACCTGGGCGGCTTCGCGCAGGCGTACTGCGAGGACCGGGGCGCGGTGCTGGAGCCGGGCGAGTTCTACACCGCCGGCGTGCGGGTGAAGGTCGGCACGGACGTGACCGAGAAGCTGCTCCGGCCCGGCTTCGTCTTCGCCGCCGGCCTGGACTCCGCGTCCGGCGAGCCCGAGGAGGAGCCGCGCGTCGCCAGCTCGGCGCAGCGCCGCGCCTTCGCCGAGGTCGACGACGTCGACAACACCGCCCAGTTCGACGTCTTCGTGGACCCGAACGGGCAGCCGACGCCGACGCCGACGCCGACCGGCACCCCGACCGCCGAGCCGACCCCGAGCGGCGGCGCGACCGCGGTCCCGACCCCGACCCCGACCACGGGTGGCGGCAGCGGCGGTGGCTCCGGTGACGGCGGCCTGCCGGTGACCGGTATGCAGGTCGGCCTGGTCGGCGGCATCGGCGCGCTGGTGCTGGCCGCCGGCGCGGCGCTGGTGATGCTGTCCCGCCGCCGCAGGGTGGTTCTGGTCGCCCCGACCGACGAGCGCACCGGGGACTGAGCCGGGCGCTCCGGACACGGCGGGGGCGGGGTGGGCGACCACCTCGCCCCCGCGCCGTACCCGGGTGGGTGCGGCTGGCAGAGTGGAGGGGTGAGCCGTACCCCGCAGGGCCGACGCGCCAGCCTGGAGAAGCAGCCGCACGAGGTCGCCGCCATGTTCGACGGCGTGGCGGCCCGCTACGACCTGACCAACACCGTGCTCTCCTTCGGGCAGGACCGGTTCTGGCGGCGGGCCACCCGGGCGGCGCTCGGGCTGGGCCCCGGCGAGCGGGTGCTGGACGTGGGCGCCGGCACCGGCGTCTCGACCGAGGAGCTGGCCCACTCCGGGGCGTACGCGGTCGGCGCGGACCTGTCGCTGGGCATGCTGCACGCCGGCAAGCGGACCCGCCCGGCGGTGCCGTTGCTGGCCGGCGACGCGCTGCGGCTGCCGTTCGCGGACGCCAGCTTCGACGCGGTGACCATCTCCTTCGCGTTGCGCAACGTGAACGACACCGACGCCGCCCTGCGCGAGCTGGCCCGGGTCACCCGGCCGGGCGGGCGGCTGGTGGTCTGCGAGTTCTCCACCCCGGTCAACCCGGCGTTCCGCACGGTCTACCTGTCGTACCTGATGCGGTCGTTGCCGACGGTGGCGCGTGCGGTCTCCAGCAACCCGGACGCCTACGTCTATCTCGCCGAGTCGATCCGGGCCTGGCCGGACCAGGCGGCGCTGGCGGCGCGCGTCGGCACGGCCGGCTGGGGTCGGGTGGCGTGGCGGAACCTGACCGGCGGCGTCGTCGCGCTGCACCGGGCCGTCCGGAACTGATCGGTCCGGCCCAGCCGGGCATTTCGTGAATATCCGGCTTGAGGATGATTCTCCCCGTAGGCTCGCGCCCATGACGGGACCCGACCACGCCGCCGCCACCGACGACGACGCCGCAGAGCTGATCGCGCAGCTCAAGGAGTTGGCCGGCGCGGATCCCACCGAGGTCCGCCAGGTGGTCGCCGAGGTGCTGGCGGCACTGGACCGGGCGGCCGGAGGCGCGTTGCGTGACCATCTGCCCGAGACCATCCGGCTCGACGCCGGGCTGGGACCGGCCGCGCCGGCCCGCCCGTGACCGATCTCCGCTCCCTTACCAGCCGGTTTCCGGGAAGTTAGGACCCCCTCAGCGCATACAGGTGTAACGCCGGTCATAGACTCCAACCCGATCGGCTTGTGAAGCATTTCACGAGCATGCGGGAGGAGGCGCGGATGACCGCGGTGGAGAACGACGCCGACGTCATCGTCGTGGGCGCCGGTCCCGGAGGATCGGCCACGGCATACCACCTGGCGCGGCACGGCGTACGCGTGCTGCTGCTGGAGAAGACGGAGTTCCCCCGGGAGAAGGTCTGCGGCGACGGGCTCACGCCCCGCGCCGTGCGGCAGCTCGTCCGGATGGGTGTGGACACCTCGCCCGAGGCCGGCTGGCTGCACAACAAGGGCCTGCGGGTGATCGGCGGCGGGGTACGCCTGGAGCTGGACTGGCCCGACCTGGCCAGCTTCCCCAACTACGGCCTGGTCCGGACCCGGCTCGACTTCGACGACCTGCTCGCCCAGCGGGCCGTCGCCGCCGGCGCGAAGCTGCGCACCGGCGTCAACGTCCTCGCCCCGGTGCTCGACGCCGACGACCGGGTGACCGGCGTGCAGGCCGAGGTCGGCCCCGACAAGGAGCCGGCCACCTTCCACGCGCCGCTGGTGGTCGCCGCGGACGGCGTCTCCGGTCGGTTCCCGCTCGCGCTCGGCATGGCCAAGCGGGAGGACCGGCCGATCGGCGTGGCGGTACGCCGCTACTACCGCTCACCCGCCAAGCACGACGACGACTACCTGGAGTCCTGGCTGGAGCTGCGCGCCAAGGGCAACGACGCGTTGCTGCCCGGCTACGGCTGGATCTTCGGCCTCGGCGACGGCCGGGTGAACGTCGGCCTCGGCGTGCTCAACTCCTCCACGGCGTTCGGTAAGACGAACTACCGCCGGCTGCTCACCGACTGGTTGGCCAACACCCCGGAGGACTGGGGGATGACCGACGAGGCCAACGCGGACGGGCCGATCCTCGGCGCCGCGCTGCCGATGGGCTTCAACCGGGTCCCGCACTACAGCCGCGGCGTGCTGCTGGTCGGCGACTCCGGCGGCATGGTCAACCCGTTCAACGGCGAGGGCATCGCGTACGCGATGGAGTCCGGCGAGCTGGCCGCCGAGGTCGCCGTGCAGGCGCTCGCCCGCCCGGCCGGCGCGGATCGGGAACGGGCGCTGATGGCGTACCCGCAGGAGCTGAAGGCCCGCTTCGGCGGCTACTACCGGCTCGGCGGGATCTTCGTGAAGCTGATCGGTCGGCCCGAGGTGATGCGGATGGCCACCAAGCACGGCATGCCGCACCCGATGTTGATGCGCTTCGTGCTGAAGCTGCTGGCGAACCTGACCGACCCGCGCGGCGGGGACGCGATGGACCGGGTCATCAACGCCATGACGAAGGTGGCCCCGGCCGTGTGAGAAGACCACCGGCCCGCGGTCGACCGACCACGGAGCGGAGAGATCGACCCCCGCCGACCGCTGTCGTCAGGGACGTGAATAGTGTGATTTTGGCCAACCACCGAGGTCAGGGAAGGACGAGCAGGGGACAACGATGACGCTCTCTCCTTATGCACCCATCATCGGGCTGTTCGCCCTCGCCGCGGGGTTCGCGCTGTTCTCCGTGGCCGCTGCCCGATTCGCCGGCCCCCGGCGTCTGAACAAGGCCAAGCTCGAGGCGTACGAGTGTGGCATCGAGCCGAGCCCGCAGCCGGTCGGCGGCGGCCGGTTCCCGATCAAGTTCTACCTGACGGCGATGCTCTTCATCGTCTTCGACATCGAGATCATCTTCCTCTACCCCTGGGCGGTCTCCTTCGACGCCCTGCCGATCTTCGGCTTCGTGGAGATGGTCATGTTCATCGTCGCGGTCTTCGTCGCCTACGCCTACGTGTGGCGGCGCGGCGGCCTGGACTGGGACTGAGGAGGTAGCAGATGGGCATCGAGGAGAAGCTTCCCTCCGGCGTCCTGCTCACCAGCGTCGAGAAGCTGGTGAACTGGTCGCGGAAGTCGTCCGTCTGGGGCGCCACCTTCGGTCTGGCCTGCTGCGCCATCGAGATGATGGCCGCCGGTGGCCCGCACTACGACATGGGCCGGTGGGGCATGGAGGTCTTCCGCGCCTCGCCCCGGCAGGCGGACCTGATGATCGTGGCCGGCCGGGTCAGCCAGAAGATGGCCCCGGTGCTGCGGCAGATCTACGACCAGATGGCCGAGCCCCGCTGGGTCATCTCGATGGGCGTCTGCGCCAGCAGCGGCGGCATGTTCAACAACTACGCCATCGTGCAGGGCGTCGACCACGTCGTCCCGGTCGACATGTACCTTCCCGGCTGCCCGCCCCGGCCGGAGATGCTCATCGACGCGGTGCTCAAGCTGCGCGAGAAGATCATGTACGAGCCGCTGGGCCCGAACGGCCGCAAGATGCTGGAGGCCCGCAAGGAGCGCGGTGACGTGCCCGTCGTGCCGTACGGCTCGATGCCGTCGTCGTACCGCAACGACAAGGCCCGGCGGGCCGAGTGGACGAAGGCGGTCCGCGAGGGACGCGAGGAACAGTTGCGGATCGAGAACTGGATGAAGGCGCAGAACCACCTCCAGACGCAGGGGGGCCCGAAATGACCTCGCCGAACGACAGGAACAACGACGGCGGGGTCCCGGTGCCGACCACTCCCGCCGGGGCCAGCAGCACCGCGCCGGCGGAGTACCCGCCGGCCAGCCCGGCCGGGCGGGGCATGTTCGGCAACCAGGGCACCGGTGACGTCTCCGGCTACGGCGGCCTGGTCCGCCAGCGCAAGCCGATCGAGGAGGCCACCCGGCCGTACGGGAGCTACTTCGACGAGGTGCGGGACGCGCTGGAGGAGGCGTACCCGGCCTTCGGCGACGCGATCGAGAAGGTCGTGGTCGACCGGGGCGAGCTGACCCTGCACGTCCGCCCGGAGCGGATCGCCGAGGTCTGCCAGGTGATGCGCGACGACATGTCGCTGCGCTTCGAGCTGCTCTCCTCGGTGTCCGGGGTGGACTACCTGGGCGCCGACGCGCGCCGGCTGCACGTGGTCTACCAGCTCACCTCGATGACCTACCGGCGGCAGGTCCGGCTGGAGGCCGCGGTCTCCGCCGAGGAGCCGCACCTGCCGAGCGTCACCGCCGTCTACCCGACCGCCGACTGGCAGGAGCGGGAGACGTACGACATGTTCGGCATCGTCTTCGACGGCCACCCCAACCTGACCCGGATCCTGATGCCGGACGACTGGGAGGGGCACCCGCAGCGCAAGGACTACCCGCTCGGCGGCGTACCCGTCGAGTACAAGGGTGCGGAAATTCCCCCGCCGGACCGTAGGAGGTCCTACCAGTGACCACGTCGAACTACGCGACCGAGCGCGAGACCACCGAGGGCAAGGTCTTCACCGTCACCGGTGGGGACTGGGACCAGGTCGTCTCCGGCACCGACCCGATCAACGACGAGCGGATCGTCGTCAACATGGGTCCGCAACACCCGTCCACGCACGGCGTGCTCCGGCTGATCCTGGAGCTGGAGGGCGAGACGGTCCGCGAGGCCCGCTCCGTCGTCGGCTACCTGCACACCGGCATCGAGAAGAACCTGGAGTACCGCAACTGGGTCCAGGGCTCGACGTTCGTGACCCGGATGGACTACCTCTCGCCGATCTTCAACGAGACGGCGTACGCGCTCGCGGTGGAGAAGCTGCTCGGCGTCACGGACGACGTCACCGAGCGGGCCACCACCATCCGGGTGCTGATGATGGAGCTGAACCGGATCTCCTCGCACCTGGTCTGGCTGGCCACCACCGGCATGGAGCTGGGCGCGATCAACATGATGTTGTACGGCTTCCGCGAGCGGGAGTACATCCTCGACATCTTCGAGACCATCACCGGCCTGCGGATGAACCACGCGTACGTGCGGCCGGGCGGGGTGGCGCAGGACGTGCCGGACGACGCGATCCGTAAGATCCGCGACTTCCTGGCGCTGATGCCGAAGAAGCTCAAGGAGTACGAGAACCTGCTCTCCGGGCAGCCGATCTGGATCGAGCGCACCACGAACGTCGCGGTGCTCGACGTGACCGCGTGCGTGGCGCTCGGCATCACCGGCCCGGTGCTCCGCTCGGCGGGGCTCGCCTGGGACCTGCGCAAGACCATGCCGTACTGCGGGTACGAGACGTACGAGTTCGACGTGCCGACCCACACCGACGGCGACGTGTGGGGCCGCTACCTGGTCCGGCTGGCCGAGATCCGGGAGTCGCTGAAGCTCGTCGAGCAGGCGCTGGACCGGTTGAAGCCGGGCCCGGTGATGGTCGCCGACAAGAAGATCGCCTGGCCGGCGCAGCTCGCCATCGGCGTCGACGGCATGGGCAACTCGCTGGAGCACGTCGCCAAGATCATGGGTCAGTCGATGGAGTCGCTGATCCACCACTTCAAGCTCGTCACCGAGGGCTTCCGGGTCCCGCCGGGCCAGGTCTACGTCGGCATCGAGTCGCCCCGCGGCGAGCTGGGCGTGCACGCGGTCTCCGACGGCGGCACCCGGCCCTACCGGGTGCACTACCGGGAGCCGAGCTTCGTCAACCTCCAGGCCCTCCCGGCGATGGCCGAGGGCGGCCTGATCGCCGACGTGATCGCCGGCGGCGCCTCGCTGGACCCCGTGATGGGTGGTTGTGACCGATGAGTACGACGTTCACTGAGGAGACCCGGCTGCGGGCACGGGAGATCATCGCCCGGTACCCGGCGGACCGGTCCCGTTCGGCGCTGCTGCCGCTGCTGCACCTGGTGCAGTCCGAGGAGGGGTACGTCTCCCCGGCCGGCGTCGAGTTCTGCGCCGAGGTGCTCGGGCTGAACAAGGCCCAGGTCGGCGCCGTCGCCACCTTCTACACCATGTACAAGCGCAAGCCGACAGGCGACTACCTGGTCAGCGTCTGCACCAACACGATGTGCGACGTGCTGGGCGGCCAGGCGGTCTACGACACGCTCGCCGAGCACCTGGGCGTCGGGCACGAGGAGACCACCGCCGACGGGAAGATCACCCTGGAGCACGCCGAGTGCCTGGCGGCGTGCGACTACGGCCCGGTGATGACCGTCAACTACGACTTCTTCGACAACGTGGAGCCGCAGGGCGCGCTCGGCGTGGTGCAGGAGTTGCAGGCCGGCGGCCGTCCGATGCCGACCCGGGGCGCGCGGCTCTGCACGCTCAAGGAGATGGCGGTCCAGCTCGCCGGCTTCGCCGACGAGCGGGACGGCGCGGTGGCCGACGGCGGGCCGGGCGAGCCGAGCCTGCGCGGCCTGCGCCTGGCCGAGCAGCACGGCATCTCGGTGCCGGGCTTCGACCCGAGGACGCCGATCCGCAGCAAGGCCGAGGCCGACCGGGCCGCCGCCGAGGCGAAGGCGAAGGCCGAGGCCGGGAAGCCGGCCCCCGCGCCGGAGAAGGCGCCCGAGCCGGCGAAGGCCGATGCCACGGGCACTCCCGCCAAGGCCGGCACCCCGGGCAACGCGGGCGCGGCCGAGCCGGCGACGCCGGAGGCGGCCAGCGGCAGCACCGCGCCGGACGTGAAGGCGCCGGACGACAAGTCGCCGCAGGTGCGTACCGCCGAGACCCGGCAGCCGGACGCGCGGACCCCGGTCGCGGACGCGCCCGGCACCAAGGTCCCGACGGACGGCCCGGCCCCGGCGCCCCGCGACGCGCGGGCGGCGGAGGCGGCCGGCGCGGCGGCGAACCCGCCGGCCGGCGACGGCAAGCCCGCCGGCGACGCGGCCGGCGCCCAGGAGCGCAACCTCAAGGACGCCGAAGCCGGTACGGACGCCGACGGCGCCGACCCGGCGGACGCGAACGGAACGGGGGTCCGGAAGTGACCACTCCTCGGCCGGAGACGCTGGCCAAGCTCACGCCGGTGCTCACCAAGCGCTGGCTGTCGCCGGACGCCTGGCGGCTCGGCACCTACGAGAAGCTGGACGGCTACGCCGCCCTGCGTAAGGCGCTCAAGGCGCACCCGGACGACCTGATCCAGCTCATCAAGGACTCCGGGCTGCGTGGCCGGGGCGGCGCGGGCTTCCCGACCGGGCTCAAGTGGGGCTTCATCCCGCAGGGCGACGGGAAGCCGCACTACCTGGTGGTGAACGCCGACGAGGGCGAGCCGGGCACCTGCAAGGACCTGCCGCTGATGACCCACGACCCGCACTCGCTGGTCGAGGGCGTCATCATCGCCTCGTACGCGATCCGGGCCAACCGGGCCTACATCTACATCCGCGGCGAGGCCGTACACGCCGCCCGTCGGCTGCGCAGCGCGGTCGCCGAGGCGTACGCCAAGGGCTACCTCGGCCGGAACGTCCTCGGCTCCGGGTTCGACCTGGACCTGGTGGTGCACTCCGGGGCCGGGGCGTACATCTGCGGTGAGGAGACCGCGCTGCTGGACTCGCTGGAGGGCTTCCGGGGCCAGCCCCGGCTGCGCCCGCCGTTCCCGGCGACCCACGGCCTGTACGCCAGCCCGACCGTGGTCAACAACGTCGGCACCATCGCCAGCGTGCCGTACATCGTGCTGGGCGGCGCGGAGTGGTGGAAGACCATGGGCACGGAGAAGTCGTCCGGCCCGATGATCTACTCGCTCTCCGGCCGGATCGCCAACCCCGGCCAGTACGAGGCGTCGATGGGCATCACGCTGCGCGAGCTGATCGAGCTGGCCGGCGGCATGCAATCCGGGCACGAGCTGAAGTTCTGGACGCCGGGCGGCTCGTCGACGCCGCTGCTGACCGCCGAGCACCTGGACGTGCCGCTGGACTTCGAGGGGGTGGCGGCGGCCGGCTCGATCCTGGGCACCACGGCCACCCAGATCTTCTCGGACCAGGACTGCCCGGTGTACGCGACCTACCGGTGGCTGGAGTTCTACCACCACGAGTCGTGCGGCAAGTGCACCCCGTGCCGGGAGGGCAACTACTGGATGGTCCGGGTCTACCGGCGCATCCTGGCCGGCCAGGGCACCCACGAGGACCTGGACACCCTGCTCGACACCTGCGACAACATCCTCGGCCGTTCGTTCTGCGGTCTGGGTGACGGCGCGACCAGCTCGGTGACCTCGTCGCTGAAGTACTTCAAGCAGGACTACCTCGACTACATCGAGGGACGTACCGCACCGAAGCTGTCGGAGAAGACCCTGGTAGGGGCGCACTGATGACGGACGTAGCCAAGCAGACCGAGACCGTCACGCTGACCATCGACGGCGTCGAGGTCACCGCGCCGAAGGGGGCGCTGCTGATCCGGGTCGCCGAGCAGTTGGGCACCGAGATCCCGCGCTTCTGCGACCACCCGTTGCTGGCCCCGGCCGGCGCCTGCCGGCAGTGCCTGGTGGAGGTGGAGGGCCAGCGCAAGCCGGTCGCCTCCTGCACCCAGACCGTCGCCGAGGGCATGGTGGTGCGGACCCAGCTCACCTCGCCGGTCGCGAAGAAGGCCCAGGAGGGGGTGATGGAGCTGCTGCTCCTGAACCACCCGCTGGACTGCCCGATGTGCGACAAGGGCGGCGAGTGCCCGCTCCAGAACCAGGCGATGTCCACCGGCCGGACGGACTCGCGCTTCCACGAGCACAAGCGGGAGTACCCGAAGCCGCTGCCGATCAGCACCCAGGTGCTGCTCGACCGCGAGCGCTGCGTGCTCTGCCAGCGGTGCACCCGGTTCTCCGAGGAGATCGCCGGCGACAAGTTCATCGACCTGATGGGACGCTCCTCGCACGAGGAGATCAACATCTACCGGGACGACGCGTACGGCGCGGACCCCGGGGATGAGGAGGGGGACGTCCCCTTCAACTCCTACTTCTCCGGCAACACCGTGCAGATCTGCCCGGTGGGCGCGCTGACCGGCTCGCAGTACCGCTTCCGCTCCCGCCCGTTCGACCTGGTCTCCTCGCCCAGCGTCTGCGAGCACTGCTCGGCCGGCTGCGCGCAGCGCACCGACTGGCGGCGGGGCAAGGTGCTGCGCCGGCTGGCCGGCGACGACCCGGCGGTGAACGAGGAGTGGAACTGCGACAAGGGTCGCTGGGGCTTCCAGTACGCCCGCGCGTTCGACCGCCTCACCACCCCGCTGGTGCGCGACGAGAAGACCGGTGAGCTGCGCGAGGCGTCCTGGAGCGAGGCGTTCACCCGGGCCGCCGAGGGGCTGCGCGCGGCCCGCGACGGGGCGACCGGCACGGCGGTGCTGACCGGCGGCCGGCTCACCGTCGAGGACGCCTACGCGTACGCCAAGTTCGCCCGCGTCGCGTTGCACACCAACGACATCGACTTCCGGGCCCGCCCGGTCTCCCGCGAGGAGGCCGACTTCCTGGCCAGCAACGTCGCCGGGGTCACCGACGTGACCTACGCGGACGTGGAGAACGCGCCCGCCGTGGTGCTTGTCGGCCTGGAGCCGGAGGAGGAGTGCCCGATCCTCTTCCTGCGGCTGCGCAAGGCGTACCTGAAGAAGACGCTCACCGTGTACGCGATCGCGCCGTTCGCGACCCGCGGCCTGGAGAAGCTCGGGGCCAAGCTGGCCCGGGTGGTGCCGGGCGAGGAGGCCAGCGTGCTGGCCGAGCACGCCACGGTGGCCGAGGCGCTGGGGCAGCCGGGCGCGATCCTGATCGTCGGCGAGCGGCTGGGCGCGGTGCCGGGCGGCCTGTCGGCGGCGGCGGACGTGGCCCGGCGTACCGGCGCCCGGCTGGCCTGGGTGCCGCGGCGCGCGGGTGACCGCGGCGCGGTCGACGCGGGCTGCCTGCCGAACCTGCTGCCCGGCGGCCGGGTGGTCACCGAGCCGGCCGCCCGCGCGGAGCTGGGCGAGACCTGGGACCTGCCGGCCGGGGTGATCCCGAGCCAGGCGGGCCGGGACACCGACGGCATCCTCGCCGCGGCGGCCGACGGCAAGCTCGGCGCGCTGGTGGTGGCCGGCGTCGACCCGGCCGACCTGGCCGACCCGCGCCGGGCCGAGGCGGCCCTGGACGCGGTGCCGTTCCTGGTCAGCCTGGAACTGCGGATGAGCGCGGTGGCCCGCCGGGCTGACGTGGTCTTCCCGGTCGCCCCGGTGGTCGAGAAGGCCGGCAGCTTCCTGGACTGGGAGGGCCGGCTGCGGACCTTCGAGCGGGTGCTGGACACCGGCGCGATGACCGACGGCCGGGTGCTGGACGCGATCGCCGCGCAGCTCGACGTGCGGCTCGGCACCGGCGACGTGCTGAGCGTGCGCCGCGAGCTGGGCGCGCTGCCCCGGACCCGCACCGAACGGCCGTCCGCCCCCTCGGTCGAGCCGGCCACCGTGCCGCAGCCCGGTCCGGGCGAGGCCGTGCTGGCGACCTGGCACCAACTGCTCGACCTGGGCAGCCTCACCGACGGCGACGAGCACCTCGCCGGCACCGCCCGCCTGCCGGTCGTCCGGCTGGGCAAGGGCACCGCCGAGGCGCTCGGCGTGGCCGACGGCGACCCGGTCACGGTCGGCACCGACCGCGGCGCGGTCACCCTGCCGGCGGCGATCACCGAGATGCCGGACGGTGTCGTCTGGTTGCCGACCAACTCACCCGGTTCGACCGTGCGGCGCAGCCTCGGCGCGACGTCCGGTCACGTCGTGAAGGTGACCGCGGCGCCCGTCGCCGCGGACGCCGCCGCACGGCCGGGTCCGCTCCTCAACGCAGGGGGTGCACACCAGTGAACGCGGTCTACCTCGCGGCGCAGGACCCGACGCTGGCCGACTTCGGCAAGGACCCGTGGTGGCTGGTCCTCGGGAAGATCGTCTTCGCGTTCGCGTTCGGCCTGCTGGCCACGCTGCTCGGCGTCTGGTTCGAGCGGCGGGTGGTCGGCCGGATGGCGGTGCGGCCCGGCCCGAACCAGGTCGGCCCGTTCGGCCTGCTCCAGACGCTCGCGGACGGCCTCAAGATGGCGTTCAAGGAGGACATCCTCCCGCGCGCCGCCGACAAGGTGGTCTTCTTCTTCGCGCCGACCATCTCGGTGATCTCCGCGGTCACCGCGCTGTCGGTGATCCCGTTCGGCCCGAAGGTGAGCATCTTCGGCCACTGGACGCCGCTCCAGGTCACCGACGTGTCGGTGGCGGTGCTGGTGATCCTGGCCTGCTCCTCGATGGGCGTCTACGGGATCGTGCTCGGTGGCTGGGCCTCCGGCTCGACGTACCCGCTGCTCGGCGGTCTCCGCTCCAGCGCCCAGATGATCTCGTACGAGGTCGCCATGGGGCTGAGCATCGTGGCGGTGTTCATGACCGCCGGCACGATGTCGACGAGCGGGATCGTCGCCAAGCAGGCCGACGGCACGCAGCTCAGCATCGGCGGGTTCGACCTGCCCACCCCGGGCTGGTACGCGATCCTGCTGCTGCCCAGCTTCATCATCTTCTTCATCGCCATGGTCGGCGAGACCAACCGGGCCCCGTTCGACCTGCCGGAGGCGGAGTCGGAGCTGGTCGCGGGCTTCATGACGGAGTACAGCTCGCTGAAGTTCGCGCTGTTCATGCTCTCCGAGTACGTCGCCATGGTGACCATGTCCGCGGTCACCACGACGCTGTTCCTCGGCGGCTGGCGGGCCCCCTGGCCGATCACGCTGTGGTCGGGCGCCAACGAGGGTTGGTGGCCGATGCTGTGGTTCTTCGGCAAGGTGATCCTGCTGGTCTTCGTGTTCGTCTGGCTGCGCGGCACGCTGCCCCGGCTCCGGTACGACCAGTTCATGCGCTTCGGTTGGAAGGTGCTGCTGCCGATCAACCTGGTCTGGATCCTGGTGCTCGCCGGGCTCCGCTCGATCGAGGACTGGCAGACCCGGGACCGGCTGCTCGTCACCGCCATCGGCGCGGGCGTGCTGCTGCTGGCCACGCTCTTCTGGCCGAGCCGGAAGAAGCAGCCGAAGCCGTCGCCCCAGGAGCAGGCGGACAGCCGGCCGTACGGCAGCTTCCCGCTGCCACCGATGGATCTTCAGGTTCCGCCGAGCCCGCGTACCAAGCGCGTGGTCGCCGAGCGGGAGCCGGCCAACGTCGTCGCCGGCTCCGAGTCCAGGGAGGTGTGACGTGGGCGCGATCACCGGAACGTTCAGGGGCTTCGGGGTCACCTTCTCGCACATGTTCAAGAAGGTCGTCACCACCGACTACCCGTTCAAGCCGCCGGTCTCGGCGCCGCGCTACCACGGGCGGCACATCCTCAACCGGCACCCGGACGGGCTGGAGAAGTGCATCGGCTGCGAGCTGTGCGCCTGGGCCTGCCCGGCCGACGCGATCTACGTGGAGGGTGGCGACAACACCGAGGAGCAGCGCTTCTCCCCGGGTGAGCGGTACGCCAGCAACTACCAGATCAACTACGCCCGGTGCATCTTCTGCGGGCTCTGCATCGAGGCCTGCCCGACCCGTTCGCTCACCATGAGCAACGAGTACGAGCTGGCCCGGGACAACCGGCAGGACCTGATCTTCACGAAGGAGCAGTTGCTCGCGCCGCTGCTCGAAGGCATGGAGCAGCCGCCGCACCCGATGCGGCTGGGCGACAGCGAGAAGGACTACTACGTCGGCGCGCTGGCCAACCCGGGCACCTCGGCCGGCGCCGAGCACTCGCCGGCGGGCGGCCGGTATCCGGTGGAGGAGCACCCCGGCGTGACCTTCCCCGGCGCCGAGCAGGCCGCGCAGCGGTCCGAGGCGGGCAAGGGAGCAGGGGTATGACCACTTCTACGGTGCTCGCCGCGGCGGGCGACGTGACCGGGGGTGAGGAGGTCACGTTCTGGATCCTCGCCCCGCTGGCCCTGATCGGGGCGCTCGGCATGGTGTGGGCCCGCAACGCGGTGCACTCCGCGCTCTGGCTGGTGCTGACCATGCTCTGCCTGGGCGTGTTCTACGTGCTCCAGGCCGGCCCGTTCATCGGCATGGTGCAGATCATCGTCTACACCGGCGCGATCATGATGCTCTTCCTGTTCGTGCTGATGCTCGTCGGTCGCGACGCGTCCGACTCGCTGATCGAGACGCTGCGCGGCCAGCGGGTCGCCGCGGTGGTGCTCGGGCTCGGCTTCGCCGGCCTGGTCGGCACCGGTCTCTACCGCGCGCTCGACGGCGTGCGGGCGGTCGGGCTCGACCAGGCGAACGCCGAGGGCAACGTGCAGGGCATCGCCCGGCTGCTGTTCACCAAGTACGTCTTCGCCTTCGAGCTGACCTCGGCGCTGCTGATCACGGCCGCGGTGGGCGCGATGGTGCTGGCGCACGTGGAACGGCGCAAGGAGGACCGGATGGACCAGGTCGCCACCATGAAGGCGCGGTTCCGTCCCGGCAACTACCCCGGCCCGAAGCCCGGCCCGGGCGTCTTCGCCACCTCCTCCTCGGTGGCCACGCCGGCCCGCCTGCCGGACGGCCGGCTGACCGACCGCGGCATCCCGGAGATCATGCCGGTGCGCGACATGACGTCGGAGGAGACCGCACTGAAGGGCACTGACAAATGACGCCGGACTACTACCTGATCCTCGCGGCGGTGCTGTTCACCATCGGCGCCGTGGGCGTGCTGGTCCGGCGCAACGCGATCGTGCTGTTCATGTGCGTCGAGCTGATGCTCAACGCGGCCAACCTGACCCTGGTCACGTTCAGCCGGATCAACGGTGACCTGAACGGCCAGATCATGGCGTTCTTCGTGATGGTGGTGGCGGCGGCCGAGGTCGTGGTCGGGCTCGCGATCATCATGGCGATCTTCCGGACCCGGCGCTCGGCCAGCGTCGACGACGCCAACCTGCTGAAGTACTGAGGGGCCAGTCGTGGAACAGACTGTGGAATTCGCTACGGCGGATGGGCTGCTGGGCAGTGTCTGGCTGCTGGTGGCGATCCCGCTGGTCAGCGCGGCGGTCCTGCTGCTGCTCGGCAAGCGGGCGGACCGCTGGGGCCACTGGCTGGGCGTGGCGGCCATCGGCGCCGCGTTCGTGCTCGGCCTGACCTACTTCTTCCAGCTCCGTGGCCTGGAGAACAAGCAGGTCCAGTCGAGCCTCTGGCAGTTCATCACGGTCGGCGACCTGAAGGTGGACTTCGGTCTGCTCTTCGACCCGCTGGCCGCGGTGTTCGTGCTGCTGATCACCGGGGTGGGCTTCCTGATCCACCTCTACGCCGTGGAGTACATGGCGCACGACGAGGGCCGGCGACGGTTCTTCGGGTACTTCAACCTGTTCGTCGCCGCGATGCTGCTGCTGGTGCTCGGCAACAACTACGTGATGCTCTACTTCGGCTGGGAGGGCGTCGGCCTGGCGTCGTACCTGCTGATCTCCTTCTGGTACGGCCGGCCGAGCGCGGCCACCGCCGGCAAGAAGGCGTTCCTGATGAACCGGGTCGGCGACGCCGGCCTGGCCATCGGCATCTTCGTCATGTTCGCCATGCTCGGCACCACCCAGTACGACGAGGTGTTCAACGGGGTCGGCTCGCTGACCTCCACCACCGTGCTGGTGCTCGGCCTGCTGCTGCTCCTCGGCGCGGCCGGCAAGTCCGGCCAGTTCCCGCTCCAGGCGTGGCTGCCGGACGCGATGGAGGGCCCGACCCCGGTCTCCGCGCTCATCCACGCCGCGACCATGGTCACCGCCGGCGTCTACCTGATCGCCCGCTCCAACCCGATCTTCTCGGCGAACGAGACGCTCCAGCTCGTGGTGGTCAGCGTCGGTGCGCTCACGCTGCTGATGGGTTGCGTCATCGGCGCGGCGAAGGACGACATCAAGCGGGTGCTGGCCTGGTCCACCGTCAGCCAGATCGGCTACATGTTCCTCGGCGTCGGCCTCGGCGGCGCGGCGTACGCGCTGGCCATCGTGCACCTGCTGGCGCACGGCTTCTTCAAGGCCAACATGTTCCTCGGCGCCGGCTCGGTCATGCACGGCATGAACGACCAGGTGGACATCCGCCGCTTCGGCAACCTGTCCAAGTACATGAAGGTCACCTGGCTGACGTTCATGATGGGTTGGCTGGCCATCATCGGCATGTTCCCCTTCTCCGGCTTCTTCTCGAAGGAGCCGATCATCGTGGCCGCGTTCGAGCGGGAGGGCTGGACGGCCTGGCTGTTCGGCATGGCCGCGCTGATCGGCGCCGGGCTCACCGCGTTCTACATGACCCGGCTGTTCGTGCTCACGTTCCACGGCCCGGCCCGCTGGACCGAGGACATCGAGCACCCGCACGAGTCGCCGAAGCTGATGACGATCCCGCTGATCCTGCTGGCGATCGGCTCGGTCGGCGCGGGTTTCCTGCTCGCCACGTCCGTGCCGGACTGGCTGGAGGCCACCGCCGGCCTGGGCGTCCAGGAGGAGGGGCACGAGGCGGTCCTCGCGCACTGGGTGATCACCGTGCTCTCGCTGCTGCTCACCGTGCTCGGGGCCGGGCTGGCCTGGTTCCTGTTCCGCAACGGCACGGCCACCGAGCCGCAGCCGGCCGGCGTGCTGGTCACCGCCGCCCGCAAGAACCTCTATACGGACACCGTCAACGAGGCGGTCTTCGAGAAGCCGGGCATCTTCCTCACCCGGGCGCTCGTCTTCCTCGACAACCGGGGCGTCGACGGGCTGGTCAACGGCCTGGCCGCCGCGGTGGGCGGGGGCTCCGGCCGGCTCCGGCGGCTCCAGACCGGCTTCGTGCGGTCGTACGCGACCTCGATCCTGACCGGCGCGCTGCTCGTGGTGGCGGCGTTCCTGGCGGTACAGGCGGGGTGGCTGGCGTGATCGACCTCAACGCGGCCGCCCCCGCCGGCGGGCCACGCAGTCACGACGGAGGTAAGGCCGAATAATGTCCAACTTCCCGTTCCTCTCGGTGCTGACCGTGGCGCCGCTGGTCGGCGCGCTGGTGGTGGCGCTGCTGCCACGTCGGCGGCCGGACCTGGCCAAGCTGGTGGCGTTCGGCTGGTCGCTGTTGGTGCTGGTGCTCTCGGTGGTGATGTGGTTCGCCTTCTCCGCCGACGGTGACCGGTTCCAGTTCCGCGAGTCGTACGCGTGGATCCCGAACTGGGGTGTGCGGTTCACCTTCGAGGTGGACGGCATCGCGCTGGTCATGCTGATGCTGATCGCGATCCTGGTGCCGCTGGTGATCCTCGCGTCGTGGCACGACGCCGAGCAGTCGAAGCGTTCGGTGCCTGTCTACTTCGCGCTGCTGCTCGTCCTCGAGTGCACGATGATCGGCGTCTTCGCCGCCGCCGACGTCTTCCTGTTCTACGTGTTCTTCGAGGTCATGCTCGTCCCGATGTACTTCCTGATCGGCAGCTACGGCGGCCACCAGCGGCAGTACGCGGCGGTGAAGTTCTTCCTCTACTCGCTGGTCGGCGGCCTGTTCATGCTGGCCGCGGTGATCGGTCTCTGGGTGGTCGGCGGGAAGACGTTCGACTGGCAGACGCTGAGCCAGGCCGAGTTCGCCACCAACACCGCCCGCTGGCTGTTCCTCGGCTTCTTCCTCGCGTTCGCGATCAAGGCGCCGTTCTTCCCGTTCCACACCTGGCTGCCGGACGCCGGTGGCGCCGCGCCGGCCGGTGCGGCGGCGCTGCTGGTCGGCGTGCTGGACAAGGTCGGCACGTTCGGCATCCTGCGCTACTGCCTCCCGCTGTTCCCGGAGGCGTCCCGCTGGTTCGCGCCGTACGCGCTGGCGCTCGGCGTGATCGGCATCATCTACGCGGCGTTGCTGGCGGTCGGACAGAACGACCTGAAGCGGCTGGTGTCGTACACCTCGATCGCGCACTTCGGCTTCATCGGGGTGGGCATCTTCGCGTTCACCACCCAGGCCGGCACCGGCGCGGTGCTCTACATGCTCAACCACGGCCTCGCCACCGGCCTGCTCTTCCTGGTGGTCGGCATGCTGATCGCCCGCCGCGGCTCGGCGCTGATCAGCGACTTCGGCGGCGCGGGCAAGCTGGTGCCGGTGCTGGCCGGCGTGCTCTTCTTCGCCGGTCTGGCGTCGCTGGCGCTGCCCGGCACCGCGCCGTTCGTCTCCGAGTTCCTGGTGCTGATCGGCACGTTCACCGTCAACAAGCCGGTCGCGGTGATCGCCACGCTCGGCATCATCCTGGCGGCGGCGTACGTGCTGTGGATGGTGCAGCGCACCACCCAGGGCACGCTGAACCCGGCGCTGACCGAGGCCGAGGGCATGCGTCGGGACCTCAGCCTGCGCGAGAAGGTCGTCGTCGCGCCGTTGATCGCGCTGATCGTGCTGCTCGGCTTCTATCCCAAGCCGGTCACCGATGTCATCAACCCCGCCGTCCAGGCGACCATGCAGGACGTCGGCAAGTCCGATCCCGCCCCTGAGGTCGGCAGCGTCCAGGAGGCTTCAAAGTGAGTGAACTGAAGCTGCCGTCGATCGACTACGCGGCGCTCGCTCCCATCCTGATCATGTTGGGCGCCGCCCTGCTGGGCGTCCTGGTCGAGGCGTTCGTGCCGCGCCGGCTGCGCAACGCGGTGCAGCTCGCGCTCGCCCTGGTGGCGGCGCTGGCCGCGATCACGATGGTGATCCTGAAGTCCGACGCCCGGCTGGTCACCGCCGGCGGCGCGATCGCGGTGGACGGGCCGACGCTCTTCCTCCAGGGCGCCATCCTGGTGCTGGCCGTGATGGCGCTGCTGCTGGTCGGCGAGCGCACGGTGGAGCGGGGCGGCGCCTTCGTGGCGCACGCGGCGGTCACCGCCGAGTCGCCCGAGGACCGGAAGCAGGCCGAGGGCGTCGGCGGGGCCACCGAGGTCTACCCGCTGATCTCGTTCGCGATCGGTGGCATGCTGATCTTCGTGGCGGCGAACGACCTGCTGACCATGTTCATCTCGCTCGAGGTCTTCTCGCTGCCGCTCTACCTGCTCTGCGCGCTGGCCCGCCGCCGGCGGCTGCTGAGCCAGGAGGCGGCGATGAAGTACTTCCTGCTCGGCGCGTACGCCTCGGCGTTCTTCCTGTTCGGCGTGGCCCTGATCTACGGCTTCACCTCCGGCATCCCGGGCCGGGGCGCCGGCGTCGACTTCGCCACCGTGCACGCCGCGGTCGGCGAGTCCTCGTCCAGCCAGGTGCTGCTCTTCGCCGGCATGGCGCTGCTCGCCATCGGTCTGCTCTTCAAGGCCGCCGCCGCGCCGTTCCACGTCTGGACGCCGGACGTCTACCAGGGCGCGCCGACGCCGGTGACCGGCTTCATGGCGGCCTGCACGAAGGTCGCCGCGTTCGGCGCGCTGCTGCGGGTGTTCCACGTCGCGTTCGCCGGGGCCTCCTGGGACTTCACGCCGGTGATCGGTGTGGTGGCGGTGCTGACCATGCTGGTCGGCGCCGTGCTGGCGGTCACCCAGACGGACATCAAGCGCCTGCTGGCGTACTCGTCGATCGCGAACGCCGGTTACCTGCTGGTGGGTGTGCTGGCCCCCAGCAAGGAGGGGCTGTCGGGCACGATGTTCTACCTGGCCGCGTACGGCTTCTCGGTGCTCGCCGCGTTCGCCGTGGTGACGCTGGTGCGGGACGCGGACGGCGAGGCCACCCACCTGTCCCGCTGGGCCGGGCTGGGTCGCCGCTCGCCGTTCTTCGCGGCGATCTTCACGTTCATCCTGCTGGCGTTCGCCGGCATCCCGCTCACCAGCGGCTTCACCAGCAAGTTCGCGATCTTCGGCCCGGCGCTGGAGGCCGACCAGGCCTGGCTGGTGATCGCCGGCGTGCTGACCAGCATGGTGCTGGCCTTCCCGTACCTGCGGGTCGTGGTGATGATGTGGCTGTCGGAGCCGGGTGAGGCGACCCCGACGGTGACCGTGCCGGGCGCGCTCACCTCGGCCGCCCTGATGATCGGCGTGCTCGCCACGCTCGTCCTCGGTGTGGTCCCCGGGCCCCTGCTGGACCTGACCACCGGTGCCGCCGAATTCGTCCGATGACGGAAGTGGTTCCACCCGGGGGCCGGTACGCCGTGGCGTACCGGCCCCCGGTCCGTATCCCCCTCACCGAGCAGGTCGAACGGGTGTGGCATGGTTGAAGACGTGGTGAACCCGGCTGGCGAGCGTTCAGGTCAGTTCGGCGCGCTCGGCCTGCACCTCGCCGACCCGCGCGTCGAAGCGTCCGTGCTGGGCGTCCTCGACCGGGTCGAGGCCCAGCTGTGGTCCGGCGTGGCCAGCGCCGACCCGTTGGTCACCGAGGCGGCCCGGCATCTCATGGAGGCCGGCGGCAAGCGGTTCCGGCCGCTGCTGGTGGCGTTGGGCGCCCAGTTCGGCGATCCGGAGGCCGCCCAGGTGGTCCCGGCCGCCGTGGTGATGGAACTCACCCACCTGGCCACGCTCTACCACGACGACGTGATGGACGAGGCGGCCGTGCGGCGGGGCGCGCCGAGCGCCAACTCCCGCTGGAGCAACTCGGTGGCCATCCTGGTCGGCGACTTCCTCTTCGCGCGGGCTGCGGACATCGCGGCCGACCTGGGCCCGGAGGCGGTCCGGTTGCAGGCGCGCACGTTCGCCCGCCTGGTGCACGGTCAGATCGCCGAGACGGTCGGCCCGCG
Source organism: Micromonospora sp. NPDC051141 (assembly GCF_044455765.1). Lineage (NCBI taxonomy): Bacteria > Bacillati > Actinomycetota > Actinomycetes > Micromonosporales > Micromonosporaceae > Micromonospora > Micromonospora sp. NPDC051141. The sequence continues at coordinate 11,928 of NZ_JBITFD010000004.1, read as the reverse complement.
CGGCACCGATCCGGTCGCGCACTACCTGCACGTGATCGCCGAGAAGACCGGTTCGCTGATCGCCACCTCGGCCCGCTTCGGCGGCATGTTCGGTGGCGCCTCCGCCGCGCACATCGAGGCCCTGGCCGGGTACGGCGAGGTCATCGGCGTCGCGTTCCAGCTCTCCGACGACCTGCTGGACATCGCCAGCGAGTCGGTGCAGTCCGGCAAGACGCCCGGCACCGACCTGCGCGAGGGCGTGCCCACGCTGCCGGTGCTCTACGCGCTCGCCGGCGACGACTCGGACGCGGCAAGCGTCCGGCTGCGGGAGATCCTGGCCACCGGCCCGCTCGTCGACGACGCGCTGCACGCCGAGGCGCTCACGCTGCTCCGTGAGTCCCCGGCGCTCAAGCGCGCCCGGGAGACGGTGCGCAGCTACGCGGAGGACGCCCGGGCCCACCTCGCCCCGCTCCCCGAGGGCCCGGCCCGCCGCGCCCTCGAATCCCTCTGCGACTACATCGCCGACCGCACCAGCTGACCTGCTGCGGTCGTCAGGTGGCGATTGCGCCGTGCGTCCCGACCACGGACGCCCGGTGGCGTTCCTGGCCGTTCCTGGCCGTTCCTGGGCCATTACCGAGCGTGATCTCCGCCGGGAACAGTTCGCAGCGGAGTCATATACCGCACGGTCATAAATATGACTCCTGGTCATATCCGTCCGATGCAGCATGGCCCGGTGGCCCGGTGGCCCGGTGGCCCGGTGGCCCGGTGGCCCGGTGGCCCGGTGGCCGGTGGCCCGGCAGAACGGCGGAACGGCGGAACGGCAGAGCGGGTGCCGCGCGCCGGCAGAGCGGTGCCGCGCGCCGGCAGAGCGGTGCCGCGCGCCGGCAGGGCGGCGTGAGTCGGGACGGAGTGAGCTCAGGCGGGGCGGGACAGCAGGCGGGCGGCGAGGAGCATGAGCAGGGCCGCGAGGAGCATGGCGCCGGCCGCGGTCAGCCACATCGCCGGGTAGCCGGCTGTGCCGGCCAGCGCGCCGAGACCGAGTGGGCCCAGGCAGCCGCCCGCGTACACGCCGGTCTGGGTGATCGAGGTGGCGGCGGCCGGGGCCTGCGGGTGGAGCCGGACCACCGCGAAGTTCAGCAGCCCCGGCCAGGCCCAGCCGAGACCGAAGCCGAGCACCACGCCGGCGACCAGCGGCACCGGGCCGGCCACCGCGAGCAGGAGCAGCCCCACCGAGCCCGCCACGAGCAGCCCGGCGATCACGCCGACGTGCCCGCCGGCCCGCCGGTCGGCCAGCCACCCCACGCCGACCCGGGCGGACACGCACACCGCGCTGCCCAGGGTGAGCGTCAGGCCGGCCAGGCCGGGGGAGAGCCCCCGCGCGGCCGACGAGTCGACCAGGAACGTGCCCAGCGCGTTCGCCGCGCCGGCCGCGAGCGTCGCGGCCAGCCCGACCACCACCAGCGCGGCCCGGCCGCCGCCCCGGGCGGTGGAGGCGGAGCGGGTACGCCGGTCCCGACCGGACCGGGGTACGGCCGGCAGCGCGGCCAGCGCGGCCCCGGCGGCCACCACGAACGCCCAGCGCCAGCCGGCGGTCAGCGCGACGGTGGGAACCGCCGCGCCGGCCAGCAGCGTGGAGAGCGGGATGGCGGCCTGCTTCACGCCGAAGGAGAGCCCCTGCCGGTGGGCGGGCACGTGCTCGGCCAGCGCGGCGTTGCTGGCGAGCTGGCCGAGCGCGTTGCCGGCGGCGCTGAGCGCGAGCAGCGCCACCAGCGTGGGGTACGACCGGGCGAGGCCGGCCACGGCCAGCAGCGAGCCGGCGGAGAGCACGATGGCGACGCGGGCCACCGGCGCCGGCCCGTACCGCTCGACCAGGGCGCCGGACGGCACCGAGGCGAGCGCGCTGATGCCGAAGTAGACCGAGACGGCCAGCCCCAGCCCGGCCGGGCTGAAGCCCAACTCGTCGCCGAGCTGCACGGCGAGGCCACCGACCAGGAAGACCGGCAGGACGCAGGCGATCGTGGTGACGGTGGCGCCGGCACCGACCCGAACCGGTCGCCCGGCCGCCGGCCGACCGGTTCGCGAAATAGTTTCAGTCATTGTCGGTCAACCTACGCCGACCGTGTTTTCGCTGCTGATCGTGTCTGTCGATGCACGTTCTGTGCCCGGTGATCTGACATCCTCGACCCGAACAGGCATTTCGCACCCGGACCTTTTTTCATATGGTGTAAGCCCCGGCGGCGGAGGTGGTTGTGCGCGACCCTCTGGCGGAGCCTTCGGACCTGATCCGCAGCGTCTCCCGCGCGCTTCGAGTGCTCGAGTCGGTCGGCCGTGCGCCGAAGGGCCTCACCGTGAAGCAGATCGCCCGCCGCTGCGAGCTGACCGTCGCCACCACCTACCACCTGGTGCGCACGCTCGCGTACGAGGGCTACGTGATCCGGCGCGAGGACGGGACGTACATCGTCGGGCTGGAGATCGCCGACCGCTACCGTGAGCTGGTCACCGCCTTCCGGGGACCGCCCGCGGTCGGTGAGGCGTTGCGCCGGGCCGCCGCGGAGACCGGCTGGAGCCACTACCTCGGTCGTTTCGTCGGCGGGCAGGTGGCGGTGACCGCGTGTGCCGAGGGACCGCGCTCGCCGTACCTGGAGGATCTGGTGCCGGGCTTCGCCGAGGGCGCGCACGCCACCGCGCTCGGCAAGAGCCTGCTCGCCACGCTCACCGCCGAGCAGCGCTTCCGCTACCTGCGGGAGTACGGCATGCGGCCGTTCACCACCGCCACCCTCACCACGGTCGAGGCGTTCGAGGCCGACCTGGCCGCCGGCGACCGGCGCGGCATGCAGTTGGAACTGGGCCAGTTCCGGCAGGGCGTGGCGTGCGCCGCGGTGCTCGTCGCCCCGGACAAGGACATCGAGCGGCGGGTGGTGCTGGCCTGCGCGTTGCCGGCCAGCGAGATGATGACCTCGGCGCGGGTGGTGCGGGCGAAGCTGCTCACCGTCGCGCGGGCGATCGCCGACGGAATCGCCACCGAGAACTGAGAGGGCCACCATCCCGGCCGGATGGTGGCCCTCCAGCGGGCGGTCCAGCGCCGGACCGCCCCGAGTTGGCTCAGCTACCGACCGGGCCGCCGTCGAGGCGCCAGGTGACCACCACGCCGGGCTTGGCGAAGTCACCGTCCGGCCAGGTGGAGGCCGGGTTCTCCACGGACGCGCCGGAGATCTCACCCGGGTGCTGCACGGCCACGAACACCGACCGGTTGTCCCGGGTGATGAACGGGCCGCAGGTCTCCGCGCCGAGCGGCACGGTGAGGAACTGCTTCAGGTGGCCCCGCTCCGGGCCCTCGACGGCGGTGGCGAACAGGCCGTCGTTGCTGCCCAACGCGTTGCCGTCGGTCGAGATCCAGAGGTTCCCGGTGGCGTCGAACGCGACGTTGTCCGGGCAGGAGATCGGCGACACCTTCGTCTTGTCGTACCCGGCGAAGTACGTCGAGGCGTCGGCCGGGTCACCGCAGACGATCGGCAGCGACCAGGTGAACGTCTCGGCGGTGTTGTCGCCGCGCTCCTCGACCAGCTCCAGGATCTGCCCGTGCTTGTTGGCGTTACGCGGGTTCGCCTCGTCGGCCGGTGCCTTGCCGGTCTTGCCCCGGTCGCTGTTGTTGGTCAACGCCACGTAGACCTTGCCGGTGAGCAGGCTCGGCTCGACGTCCTCGGGACGGTCCATCTTGGTCGCGCCGACCTTGTCGCCGGCCAGCCGGGTGAACGTGAGCACGTCGGCGGCGGTCATCCCGTCGACGTACGAGCGGTTGCCGCTGACCAGCTTGATCCACCGGCCCTGGCCGCCGAAGCCGCCGTCGGCGGGGAGCGTGCCGCTGCCGTCGATCTCCCCGGCCGGGCTGTCGCCGGTCAGCGCCGCCACGTAGAGCGTGCCCGACTCCAGCAGCGTCAGGTTGTGCTTGCGGGCCACCCAGGAGTTGCCCGGCAGGAACTTCTTGTCCGACACGAACTTGTAGAGGTAGTCGAAGCGCTCGTCGTCGCCCATGTACGCGACCACGTGCCCGCTACGGGCCACGATGACGTTCGCGCCCTCGTGCTTCACCCGGCCCAGCGCGGTGTGCTTGCGCGGCCGGGCCTGCGGGTCGAACGGGTCGATCTCGACGACCCAGCCGAACCGGTGCGCCTCGTTCGGGTGCTTCGCCAGGTCGAACCGCTCGTCGGCCCGGTCCCACTTGCGGCTGCCGCTCGGGTAGCGCACGTCGGTCGGGATGCCGTAGCGGGCCAGCTTCGGCTTCAGCTCCTCCGGCGCGCCGTCGCCGCCGACGAAGTACTGGTTGAAGTTCTCCTCGCCGGAGAGCACGGTGCCCCACGGGGTGACGCCGCCGGCGCAGTTGTTCAGCGTGCCGACGACCGTGCGGCCCTTCGGGTCGGCGGCGGTCCGCAGCCACGCCGAGCCGGCGGCCGGGCCGGTCAGCTCGAACGTCGTGGCCAACGCCGTGACCCGACGGTTGTACTCGCGCCGGCCCCGGCGTACCGGCCGCCACTGGCCGGTGTCCGTGACCCGCTCCAGCTCCACCACGGACATGCCGTGCGCGGCCATCGCCACCCGCACCTGCTCCACGGTCAGCGCGTCCTGGCTGGTGAAGCCGGGAAACATCAGGTCCTCGTTGGTGTACTCGTGGTTGACCACGAGCAGCGCGCGCCTACGGTCGATCGGCAGCACGCCGACGAAGTCGTTGTTGTAGCCGAACTGCTTGGCCTGGGCGGCGGCGCTCTGCTGACGCACGTCGAACGCGGGCGCGCCGGGGACCACCTCGTCGCCCCACTTGATGACGACGGCGTGGTCGTACCCGTTCGGCACCACGAGCGTGTCCAGCTTGTTCGGCGGGATCGGCTTGAACGACAGCGCGCCGCTGCCCGGGCGGGCGGACGCGGCGAGAGCCTCGTCCGTGCCCGGGGCGGTCGGGGTGGCCGGCGCGGCGGCGGCCGGCGCCGCGCCGGCGAGCGCGCCCGCGGCGGCCCCGCCGAAGCCGAGCACCAGCGCGCCGACCGCGCCGGCCCGGACCACGCCGCGGCGGGAGACCTCGGCGTCGACCAGGTCGCCGAAGTACGGGTTGTCGGACGAGTTGGGCACCGGGTGGTCGCAGGCGTTGCCGCACCGGTACAGACAGGTCATCGCGTCGCGGCTGCCGTGGCGGGTGCCGCCCAGCAGCGGAAGCAGGCGAGGACGTTCGCTCATGGGGTGGAGCCTCCTGGTCGGACGTCGGACGTCGGACGGCGTGCCGGGCGGTCGACCCGGACGCGTACCTGCCGGACGGTGCCAGCACGTGGTGAGCGCGCGTCGGCCCGAACCTGAACCGGAGGTGAACAGCTCCGGCGTGACCTGCGGCTGAACCGTTCGGCGGCCCGGCACGTATGGAAGGACGAACGCAACCGCCCGGACGGGCGAACGCATCGCCGGTCTCCCCGCCGCCGGAAGCGAGGTACCGCCATCAGCGACCACGACGCCCAACTGCTGCGCGCGCTGCACGACGAGCACGCCGACGCGCTGTTCGCGCACGCCCTGCGACTGGTCAACGGCGACCGGCCGCGCGCCGAGGACCTGGTGCAGGAGACGCTGCTGCGGGCCTGGCGGCACCCGGAGTCGCTGGACCCACGGCGTGGCTCGGTCCGGGCCTGGCTCTTCACCACCGCCCGGAACCTGGCCATCGACGCCTGGCGTCGCCGCTCCGCCCGAGTCGGCGAGGTCTACACCGACGAGCTGCCGGAAACCGCGGAGACGGTCGACGAGACGGAGCGCGCGGTGGAGGCGTGGACGGTGGCCGAGGCGCTCAACCGCCTCAGCCCGACCCACCGCGAGGTGCTCGTCGAATGCTTCTACCAGGGCCGGTCGGTGGCGGAGGCGGCGGCCCGGCTGGGCGTACCGCCGGGCACGGTGAAGTCGCGCACCCACTACGCGCTGCGCTCACTGCGGTTGGCGCTGGCCGAGATGGGGGTGACCGGATGACCCGCTGCGAGTTCGCGCACGACGACGGCGCGTACGTGCTGGGCGCCCTCGCCCCGGCCGACCGCGCCGCCTACGAGCGGCACCTGGGCGGGTGCGCGCAGTGCCGGGAGGCGGTGGCCGAGATCGCCGTGCTGCCCGGCCTGCTGGGTCGGCTCGACCCGGCCGGGTTGGAGCAGTTCCTGGAGGTCGGCCCGGAGACCTCACGGCTGCCCGCGCTGCTCGACGCCGCGCGGGCGCGCAAGCGCCGCGACCGCTCCCGCGCCCGACGACGGTACGCGTCGACCGCGCTCGCCGCCGCCGCGCTCGCGGTGCTGGCCGGCGTGGGCGTGACGCTGCTCCGGCCGCCGGCCGAGTCGGCTCCCCGGCCGGTGGCGCTCACCTCGATGCGGCCGGTCGCCGGGACCGCGCCGGTACACGCCGAGGTGGGGCTGACCGAGACGCCGTGGGGCACCGAGGTCACCATGCACTGCGGCTACGACAGGCGGGCCGGGCACCGCGAGGCGTACACGTTCCGGCTGGTGGCGCACGGCCCGGACGGCGCGACCGAGCAGATCGGGTCCTGGCTGGCCGCTCCCGGCGACGACCTGCGCTTCTCCGGCGTCACCCGTTTCACCAAGGGGGAGTTGGTCCGCCTGGAACTCCTCCGCGCCCCCGACACCCCCGTCCTCGCCTACGACCTCCGCTGACCGTCCACCTCGCCCCCGCCCCGTCTGTTGCGCGCTGATTCACGGAAAGCGTGGCTGTTTCAGGCCCGATAGCCCCGCTTTCCGGGAATCAGCGCGCAACGGGGGAGGGCAGTGGGGCGCGGGTGCGACGGGCCTGGCGGGTGTGGTTCAGGGCGTCGAGGGTGAAGACGACGAGGGCGAGCCAGACCAGGGCGAAGCCGGCCAGGCGGGCCGGCGGCATCGGCTCGTGGAAGAGCAGCACGCCGCAGCCGAGCTGGAGGATCGGGGCCAGGTACTGCAACATGCCGATGGTGGACAGCGGCAGCCGGTTGGCCGCGCCGGCGAAGAACAGCAACGGAATCGCGGTGGCCGCGCCGGCCAGCACCAGCAGCGCGGTGTGCCCGGCGGAGACGTGCCCGAACGTCGAGTCGCCGCGCGAGGCGAGCCAGCCCAGGTACGCCAGGGCGGGCAGCGCCAGCACCGCCGACTCGACGAAGAGCCCCTCGGCGGCGGGCAGGCCGAGCTGCTTCTTGACCAGGCCGTACCCGGCGAAGCTGAACGCGAGCGTGAGCGCCAGCCAGGGCAGGCGGCCGTAGTCGACGGTGAGCACCGCCACCGCGAGCGCGCCGACGCCGAGCGCCGCCCACTGCGCCGGGCGCAGCCGCTCCCGCAGCACGAGCACGCCGAGCAGCACCGACACCAGCGGGTTGATGAAGTAGCCGAGCGCGGTCTCCACCACCCGGTCGGAGTTCACGCCGTAGATGTAGGTGCCCCAGTTCACCGCGATCAGCGCGGCGGCGAACGCGATCCCGGCCAGCGCGCGGGGTCGCCGGGCCAGCGCCCGCAGGAAGCCGACGTGGCGCATGGCGGCCAGCAGCAGCGCCACGAACACCACCGACCAGATGATCCGGTGCGCGAGGATCTCCACCGGCCCGGCCGGACGGAGCAGTTTCAGGTAGATCGGGAAGAAACCCCAGAGCAGGTACGCGCCGATGCCGTACAGATAGCCGAGGCGGAGCTGGTTCACCGCTCCACCGTAAGTGGCGAAGCCGGCAATTGGTCCTTTCTGGTGACCGGCGTCACCGCTCGTCCAGCTCCATGTACCGGTCCGCGGCCACCGGCTGGAAGCCGAGCTTCCCGTACACGCCGTGCGCGTCCACGGTGGCCAGCATGATCCGGCGTACGCCCAGCTCGGCCATGTGGTCGCGGACGCCCGCGGTCAGCCAGGTGCCCAGCCCGCGGCCCCGCTCGGCCCGGTCCACGTAGACGTCGCACAGCCAGGCGAACGTGGCCCGGTCGGTCACCACCCGGCCGACCGCGACCTGTCGGCCGTCACCGGGACGGTAGACGCCGAAGCCGATCGAGCCGGCGAAGGCGCGCTCGACCGTCTCCCGCTCCCGCCCCCGCGCCCAGTACGCGTCCGTGGCGAGCCAGGTGTGCACGCGGCCCAGGTCGAGCCGGTCGGGGTCGGTGCTGAGCTGGTAGCCGTCGGCGCGCGTCAGAGTGAACACCCGGCCGAGGCTAGTGCCGCTTCGGGGGCCGCTCGCCAGCCAATTCCCGCGCACTGGCCTGCCCGCCCGGACGGAGTGCCGGGCGGGCGGCGACGACGTCTCAGTCGCGGTCGAGGACCGCGCCCAGGATCCAGGTGACGATGCCGACGAGGAGCGCGCCGAGCACCGCCGCCGGCCAGAACCCGTCCACGTGGAAGGGCAGCCCGGCCTCCCCGGCGATCCAGCTCGTGAGCAGGAACAGCAGACCGTTCACCACCAGCGCGATCAGCCCGAGGGTGAGCAGGTAGAAGCCGCACCCCACGGTCTTGATGATCGGCTGGAGCACCGCGTTGACCACGCCGAAGATCACCGCGACGAGCAGCAGCGTCGTCACCGTCTCGGTGGCGGACCCGGAGTCGAGCGTGATGCCCGGGATGAGCAACGTGGCGAGCCAGAACGCCACCGCCGTCGACGCCACCCGGATCAGAAGACCCTTCAGGAAATCCATGGCCGGGATCGTGCCACGCCGCTCCCACCGGCGGAAGCGCGTACGCCTCAGCGGCGGGCCGGACGACCGACCAACTGTGACTCGACCGGGGTCGGCGACAGCAGGGCCCACCGCAGCGCCCGCCGGTTGACCACCGCCACCATGTCGTCGCGGATCCGGGTGAGCCAGCCGGCGGCACCGCCGAGCCCCAGCGCGGCGCCGGCCAGCTCGGCCTCGGCCGGGTCGAGCGGCTGCAGAACGGCCAGGTCGGCGCGGGCCAGCGCCGGGGCGTCCGCCGGGGTCAGCTCGTCGCGAACCACAAGCACCGACTGCCAGGACGCCGCCGGACCGACCTCCGGCGGCACCGGGCCGGCGTCGACCACCAGCAGCAGCGGTCGCAGCGGCGAGCCGGGCGCGCCGACGACCGGCCGCCCCGGCGGGAGCAGCGGCACCCCGTCGACCCCGCGCGCGAACGCCTCCCAGGCGCGCGGCCTGGTGGTCTGCACCGCCACCCGGGCACCGAGCGCCAACGCCCGCAGCACCAGCAGCTGCGCGGCGGGCACCCCACCGACCAGCAGCACCCGGGTCGTCGCGGGGCGGAACAGGCGGACGGTGAGCGGGCCGCCGCGCCGGTTGGCGCCCACCATCAGGCCGGACCCACCGACCGGCAGGTCCGGTGCGGCCGGTGGCGACCCGGTCGGGGGCACACCGCCGGTCACCGCCAGCGGCAGGGTGGCGGCCAACCCGGTGAGGTGCTCGCCGTCGAGGCGGTGCAGTTCCGCTCCCGCGTCCCCGGCCGCCCGGCGGAGCGCCCGCTCGGCGAGCGCCAACTCCGCCGCGCTCCCGGCGGCCACCCGGACGGTCAGCTCGGCCGGGGTCGGCGCGGCGTCGGCGCGGGGGCCGACGCAGAGCGCGACGGTGGTGGCGGTGGCCGGCACGGCCAGCAGCCGGGGCACCAGCCCTCGGGCGGCCTCGCTCCGCGGATCCGGCCAGCGACGCAGCCGCCAGGTGGCCTGGGCCAGCCCACCCACGGTGAGCAGCGGCCAGGTCTCCCGGGCCGGGGCGCCGGTCTCGTGATGGGCCAGCTCGTCGATCACCCGCAGGGCGGCCGGTGCGCCGAGCGGCCGGCCGCCGAGCGAACCGAGCCGGCGGACGATCCGCCGGACCGTCCCGGAGAGCGCCCGTAGCAGTTCCTCGTCCGACCAGCCGTCGGCCCGCAGCACCCGCACGGCCAGCACCACCCGCGTACGCCCGGCCAGCCGGCCCTCGGTGAGCTGGCGGTAGGACGTCCCGGCCGGCCCGGCCGCGACGGGCGGCACGGGGGCCGGTGAGGCCGAGAAGACCAGCTGGAGCCGGACCGGAGGGCTCTCCGGGCCGGCGGGCGGGAGCAGGTCGGGTGGGGCCGGGAGCGCCTGCGGGCCGTCGCCGAGCAGGTCGTCCGGATCGCCGAGCTCCAGCAGCGCGGTCAGCCCGGCGGCGTCGTGCAGCACGGCGGCCGGACCGCCGGCCAGCTCCGCGGCGTGCACCACCGTGCCCGGCCCGACCAGGCCCAGCAGCGCCGAGGGGTCGGTGGCCGCCGGCAGGGCGCGGCGACGGCTCAGGTACGCCGTAGCGACGGTGAGCCACTCGTGCAGCCAACGGCCCCGGAACCGGACCCATGCGGCGGGCACCAGCAGTGCCGCGCAGCACAACGCCACGGCGGTCGGCGCGACGCCCCGCCCCAGGGCGGCCAGCAGGACGGCGACCGCGACCTGTGTGGTCACGATCTGTCCGGCGCGGAGCCGCCGGAGCCTCCACTGTGGGGGTGGGGCCGGCACGGGCGCGGGCCGCTCCGTCGTGCTCGCGGTCACCGCACCTCCTCGTCGGGTCGCCGGGTGACTCTGCCGTGGCACATCGTAGTGGCGTCGTTGTCCACAGGGGAGGTCCCGGGGGTAGCAGAACCGGACTGGGGCCGCTACCGTCAGCGACGAAAATCGTTGCGCGTGCGCCCGCCGTCTCCCTCCCCCTTCCGGCGGCCGCGAGCGCCGCGCCGACGAGCCCACGGTGGTCACCCCGGGTGGCCAGCCACGACCGAGGAGACGAGGTGACGTCCGGGATGTCCCAGACCCAGGCAGAAGCCGCGGTGATGCAGCAGACCGCCGCGAAGTTCGAGCACGTCGACCAGTCGCTGCAGACCATGCTCAGCGGCCTGATGGCCGAGCTGGAGGTGCTGCAACAAGCGTGGCGAGGCGCCGGCGGGCGCTCGTTCGAGCAGGTCAAGCAGCAGTGGGCGCAGGATCAGACGGCCCTGCAACGGGCCCTGCGCGAAACCGCCACCGCGATCCGCACCGCCGGCCGCCAGTACGACGTCTCCGACACCGAGGCCGCCGGCCGGGTGGCCGGCACCAACCGCGGCATCCAGCTGCCGCTCTAGACCATCGGAAGGATCGAACCCATGGAGCACGGTGTGCTGGTCGTCAACTTCGCCGCCCTGCAACAGGCCGGCGCCGACATCCAACGGGCGCTGACCACCCTGGAGAGTCAGCTCGGGCAGCTCGAACGGGACGCGGCGCCGCTGGTGGCGAGCTGGAACGGTGAGGCGCGCGAGGCGTACGAGCAGCGGCAGTCCCGCTGGCGGGCCGCCTCGCAGGACATGCAGGCGATGCTGCGCGACATCAAGCTGGCGGTGGAGGACTCCGCAACCGACTACCTCGACACCGAGAAGCGCAACGCCAACCTGTTCCACTGAGCCGGGCGGGTCGGCCCGGGTGCCCACACCCGGGCCGCCCTCCCCGACCCCCTCCCCGACCCCCTCCCCGACCCCCTCCCCGACCCCCTCCCCGACCCCCTCCCCGACCCCCTCCCCGACCCCCTCCCCGACCCCCTCCCTGGCCCGCCCCGCTTCCGCGATCTTGCACTTTCGGTCCTCGGTTCAGGCGTCTTGCCCGTTTCGTCCGGGCACGAAGTGCAAGATCTGTGAAGGTGTTTGTCAAGCGGTGGCTTCGAGGGTGCGCCAGATTTGGCGGGCTATGTAGCGTTTGAGGCTGCGGGTGATCTCGGCTGGGGTGCGGCCTTCGGTGGTGCGGCGGTTGGTGTAGTCCTTGGTGGGTTGGTGGCAGCGTTGCCGGGTTTTGGCGGTGCGACCAGGCGCTCAGCGCGATCGCGGCGGTGACGGGGCCGATGCCGGGCTGCTCGAGCAGGGTCGGGCAGAGTTTGTCGACCAGGGTGCGGATCTCGGTGAGGTTGGCTTTCAGGAGCCGGTCGAGGCCCACGATCTGCTCGGCGAGGGCTGCCAGTTGAGTGCGATGCAACCGGTCGAGACCGCTGCCGCCGG
>NZ_JBITFD010000003.1:569985-651561 GCF_044455765.1 Micromonospora sp. NPDC051141 | reverse complement strand
TTCGACGCCGACGCGGCGGACGTCGCCGCGGCGCACCGGCTGCTGGCGTACGTGCCGGCCGACGTGGCGTTGTGGCCGCAGCTCACCGGCGCGGAAACCCTGGAACTGCTCGCCGCCACCGGGCCGGGAGTCGACCGCGCCTACCGCGACGAGCTGGTGCAACGCTTCGCCCTCGACCTGTCCACCCCGGCCCGCGCCTACTCAACCGGCAACCGGCAGAAGGTCGCTCTGGTCGCGGCATTCGCCACCCGCGCCCCGCTGCTGGTCCTCGACGAGCCGACCAGCGGCCTGGATCCCCTGATGGAGGCCCAGTTCCGGCGCGCTGTCGCGGTCGCTCGCGACAACGGTCAGACGGTCTTCCTCTGCTCCCACCAACTCGCCGAGGTCGAGGCGGTCTGCGACCGGGTGGCGATCCTGCGCGCCGGTCGGCTCGTCGACGTCGCCACCGTCGAGGCGTTGCGCCGCCTGCACCGCACCGAGGTGACCACCCGGTTCACCGACCCCGCACCCGACCTGCGGGACGTGGCCGGCGTCGAGATCATCGCGCAGGACGGCGGGATGCTCCGCTTCGCCATGAGCGGGCCGCCCGCACCGGCACTGCGCGCCCTCGCCGCCGCCGACGTCACCGCGCTCACGGTGCGGGAACCGAGCCTTGAGGAGATCTTCCTCGACTACTACGGCGAGTCGACCCGATGACCGCCCTGACAGGAGAGCACCCCCCGGCCCGTTCGGTCGCCGGTCGGGCGGTCACCCGGCTCGCTGTCCGACAGGTACGTCGGGGGGCGTTCGTCGTGCTGACCGTGACGGTCGGCATGTCGGTGCTGGTCGCCGCCACCTACGCCGGCACGATCGCCGACGGTGGCGGCGCGCAGGCCCTCGCCGTCCTGGCCGGCAACCCCGCGATCCGCACGCTGTTCGGCGAGCCGGTCGCCCTCGACACCGTCGGCGGGTTCACGGTCTGGCGCACCGGCGTCGTCCTCGCCGTGCTGCTGTCGGTGTGGGGGACGCTGGTCACCGCCCGCGTGACCCGGGGCGAGGAGGAGGCCGGCCGGTGGGATCTCCTGCTCGCCGGTCGGGTGAGCCAGAGGGTGCTGCTCGGCCGGCACCTCGCGGTGCCGACGGCCGCGATGATCCTGATCGGGATCACGCTCGCCGTGGCGCTCACCGCGGTCGGCACCCCGGCCAGAGGGGCGGTCGTGCACGCCACCGGCCTGGCGTCCGCCGGGCTGGTGGCGGTCGCGGCGGCGGCCCTCGCCGCGCAGATCTTCCCGACGCGATCGGGCGCGACCGGGGCCACGCTGGCGTTCCTCGGCGTGGGACTGATGGCTCGCATGGTCGGCGACGGCGTCACCGTCCTCGGCTGGTTGCGCTGGCTGCCGCCGTACGGTCCGCTGGCGCTGCTCCGCCCCTACCGGGACGACCGGTGGTCGCCCCTGCTCGTCCTCGTGCTCACCGCTGTCGTGCTGGCCGTCGGCGCGCTCGCCCTGGCCGGGCGGCGGGACGTCCGAGACGGGCTGCTCGCCCCCGCCACCGGCCGGTCACCCCGGCTGCGGCTGCTCGGCTCGGTCGAGACGTTCGCCATCCGGCGGCTGCTACGGCCGCTGGCCGGTTGGTCGACGGGGATCGGCGCCTACTTCCTGCTGATCGGTGCGCTCGCAGAATCTTTGACCGGCTTCCTCGCCGACAATCCCCGCTTCGCCGACCTGGCGGCGCAGGCGGGCTTCGCCGGCCTCGGCACGGTCCGCGGGTACGCCGCGACGCTGTTCGCCCTGCTCGCCATCCCGGTCGGCGCGTTCACCGCCGTACGGCTCGCCGCGCTCGCCGCCGCCGAGACCAGCGGACGCCTGACCCTGCTGCACGCCGGCCCGGTCACCCGCGCCCGACTCCTCACCGCCGAGATCCTCACCACCGCGGCCGGCGCGGCGGTCCTCGTCACCGTCGCCGCGACGGCGACGTGGCTCGGCGCGTCCCTGGTCGACGCGAATCTGCCGCTGTCGGCGGCACTCGCCGGCGCCTGGAACGCGCTGCCGGTCGCGTTGCTCAGCCTCGCCGCCGCGACCGTGGCCCTCGGCCGCGCCCCGCACGGCGTGGTGGCGTGGGGCGTGGTGCCGACCGCCGGCGGGTTCCTGCTCACGGTCGTCGCCGACAGCGTCGACGCGCCGGGGTGGGTGGGCGCACTGTCGCCGTACCGCCATCTCGCGGCCGTGCCGCAGGCGGTGCCCGACTGGCCGGCGCTGGCCGCCACGGGTGCGGTGGCGGTCACGGCGGCGATGGTCGGCCGGCACGCCTACCAGCGACGCGACCTGCGGCGGTAGGCCGCGCGTGCCGCAGGTCGACGCGGTGGCCGTGGGCAGCGGCCGGCCCGCCTCGTCGGTGACAGGTCGTGAGAGCATGCGGTTCATGACCCGGATCGGCCAGCGGGCCACACCAACGGCGCGCCCCGCTGATGGTCGCCGCCATGGCGCCGGTGGCACGTGATCGGTCGAGCACCGGCGTGGCAGCGGCGCAGCAGCCGGCTGCGGCATCCCGCGCAGGTGATCGCCGTCGGTTTCGGCACGGCGGTGGCGGTCGGCACCGGTCTGCTGTCGCTGCCCGTGGCCACCCGTTCCGGGGAGCGGACCGGTCTGGTGGATGCGCTGTTCACCGCGACCTCCGCGGTCTGCGTGACCGGTCTGGTCACCGTCGACACCGGCAGCTACTGGTCCGGTTTCGGCCAGGCGGTGATCCTGCTGCTCATCCAGGCCGGCGGGCTGGGGATCATGACCCTCGCGACGCTGTTCACCGTGCTGCTGTCCCGGCGGCTCGGCCTGCGGGCCCGGTTCCTGGCCCAGGCCGAGACGAAAAGCCTCGACCTGACCGACGTGCGCGCGGTGGTCCGCCGGATCGTGCTGTTCAGTCTCGCCAGCGAAGCCGTCGTCGCGGTGGTGCTGACCGCCCGGTTCGCCACCGCCTACGACGAACCGTTCGGCGAGGCGGTGTACGACGGGGTGTTCCACGCCGTGTCGGCGTTCAACAACGCGGGTTTCTCCACCCACGCCGACAGCCTCGTCGGCTACGTCACCGACCCCTGGATCTGCCTGCCGATCGCCGCCGCGGTCATCCTGGGCGGGCTGGGCTTCCCCGTCGTGTTCGAGCTGCTCAGGTGCTGGCGCCGCCCGGCGCTGTGGTCGGTGCTGACCCGCATCACCCTGGCCCTGACCGGCGCGCTGCTCGTGCTCGGTACCGCCGTGCTCACCCTCGCCGAGTTCACCAACCCGCGTACCCTGGGCCCGCTCGGCGGCGGGCAGAAGCTGCTGGCCGGGTTCTTCGCCTCCACCATGACCCGCACCGCGGGGTTCAACAGCGTCGACATCGGCGCGATGCGGCCGGAGAGCCTGCTCGCCAGCGACGTGCTGATGTTCATCGGCGGCGGCAGCGCCGGCACCGCCGGCGGCATCAAGGTCACCACGTTCGGGCTGCTCGCCTTCGTGCTCTGGTCGGAGATGCGCGGTGAACTGCACGTCCACGTCGGGCGGCGGCGCATCCCCGCCAGTAACCAGCGCCAGGCCCTCGCCGTCGCCCTGCTCAGCGTCGGCGCCGTCGTCACCGCCACCTTCGCGTTGTTGGCCACCACCTCGTACCGGCTCGATGTCGTGCTGTTCGAGGCGGTGTCCGCGTTCGCCACGGTCGGGCTGTCCACCGGCATCACCGCCTCCCTGCCGCCGCAGGCCGACCTGCTTCTGGTGGTGCTGATGTTCGCCGGCCGGGTCGGTCCGCTGACCCTGGCCTCCGCGCTGGCGCTGCGCGACCGCAACCGCCGCTTCGAACTACCCGAGGAAAGGACGATCGTTGGCTGAGACACGCACCGAACCCGTCGTCGTCATCGGGCTGGGCCGCTTCGGCTCCGCCCTGGCGCTGGAGCTGGTCAACCGGGGCACCGAGGTCCTCGGCATCGATCACCGCCCGAAGGTCGTGCAAGCCCTCTCCGGACAGTTGCCGCACGTCATCACCGCCGACTCCACCGACATCGAAGCCCTGCGGCAACTCGGCGTCGCCGAGTTCCACCGCGCGGTGGTGGCGATCGGCACCGACATCCAGGCCAGCATCCTCACCACCAGCCTGCTGGCCGAACTCGGCATCCCCGACATCTGGGCCAAGGCCATCAGCGCCCAGCACAGCAACATCCTCACCCGCGTCGGCGCCCACCACGTGGTGGCGCCCGAACACGACATGGGCGAACGCGTCGCGCACCTGCTCTCCGGCCGCATCCTCGACTACGTCGAGGTCGACTCCGACTTCGCCGTGATCAAGACCACCCCACCCCGCGATGTCGTCGGCGTGCCCTTGCGCGAATCCCGCGTCCGCAGCAAGTGGGGTGTCACGGTCGTCGCCGTCAAAGCACAGGCCGCCCCACCCGGCGGCAAACCCGGCACCTTCACCTACGCCACCCCTGACACCGTCCTCGCCTACGGCGACCTCATCCTCGTCGTCGGCACCATCGACAACGTCGAACGCTTCGCCACCACCGACTAGCACGACAGCCCGTTGAACGTTGATCAGCAGGCACGGCAGCCGAGACCGCTCTGATCGCCCACAGAAACCAAGTCGCCGATCGATCCGGCTTCACCCGGGTACGCGGCGGATCCGCCCGGCGACGATCAAGGTGATGGTCTCGCCGCGGATGCCGGCCTGTCCGCCCCCGCCGCGATCCCGTTCGGAACAGCTGCCTCGATGTGCTGACGCAGCGCCGCGATCTCCGCGCGCAGCGCCGCGACGTCCGCGCTCGTCGCAGCGGCCGGCTGCTCGCCGGCCGAGGCGACCCGCTCCACGATCCAGGTCGCCAACGAACCCGTGACGAAACCGATCAGCCCGATCCCTCCGATCATCAACCCGAGCGCGACGAACCGTCCCATCGCGGTAACCGGGTAGTGGTCGCCGTCCCCGACGGTGGTGATGGTGACCGTCGCCCACCAGAGGGCGTCGTCGAACGACGTAATCTTCGGATCGGCACCGGACCGTTCGGCATCCAACACCGCGAGCGCGGACACCAGAACCAGCAGAGCGGTGGTGGTGGCGACGTAGACGGCGAGTCGGCCCCGCGCCCACGCCTCCGTGCGCCGGCTGATCGTCAACACCACGATGATCAGCCGCACGGCGTGCAAGGGACGCAACACCGGAAGTACCAGCACGGCGAGGTCGAACAGGTGGCCCCGCAGGAACCGACGCCGATCGGTTGCCAGCTTCAGGCGCACCAGCATGTCGCCCCAGAACAGCAACCAGATGACGACCGACGTCACGGCGCAGGCGTCCCGCTACACCGGCGCCAGATCGGTATGCAGGATCGGCTCCGCGTACACCCCGAGGAAGAGCATCGACAACACCGTCAACGGTGCTGCGGTGAGCCGCTCCCAGTTCGCCGACCGGGCCAACCGCCGACCTGCCTCACCCTGCATCTCGGGTTCCGCCCGAAGATCCGGTCCGCTCATAGGGGCAATGATCACTCTCCAGCTGCGTGGCCTCACTCGGTCACCACGTCAAACCGGCCAGGATCCCGTGGTGCACCATGTCGGCGCGCAGTAGAGACTTACTGGTCGTCCTTCTTGTCCCGCCATCTGTCGATAAGCGCCGGCAGTTCCCGCCAGAGATAGTCGTAGAAGTCGCGCATCTCGGCGAGGCGGGCTCCGGCGAGGCTGCCTTCGCCTGTGACGGTGATGCCTTCCTCGGCGGCTTCCCGCATGGTTCTGATCATCGCGTTCTGGCCGGACATGAGGATGGCCCACGCGCCCTCGCGGAGCCGGAAGTGCTCGCGGCGGCTGCCCGGGGCGGGCACTCGTTCGATCAACCCGACGGTGGCGAGGGACTTGATGGCGGTGGACACGCTGCCGGAACTGATGGCGAGGGTGTCCGCGATCTCGCCGGCGGTCATCGTCTGCTGCTCGGTGAACAGCAACGCCGCCAGCACGCGCGCCGTCATCCGTTGCAGTCCGCCCTCGGTGAGGGTGAGTGCAAGCTTCTCCGCCGGATCGCTCAACGCCATCTGTGCCCTCCCCTACTCGATCCAACCAAACCCTAACATCTTGCAGTCTTCAGAAATCTCTGAACATTCGATACTCTGCGAGCCATGGCTGATGTGATCCAGCTGGAGAAGCTGACCAAGACGTACGGCCACCGCAGAGGCTTGGTGAACCTGGACCTGTCTGTGGCCGAGGGTGAGGTGTTCGGCTACCTGGGTCCGAACGGCGCCGGCAAGTCGACCACCATCCGCGTGCTGCTGGACCTGATCCGACCGACCAGCGGGCGCGCGCTGATGTTCGGGCACGACCCGCGCCGCGACGCAGTGGCGCTGCACCGACGCATTGGATACCTCGCTGGCGACTTCGTGGTCAACCCCCGACAGCGCGTCGGTGAGTGCCTGACGTTTCTGGCCGACCTGCGCGGAGGCGTATCGAAGTCCCGTATCGGCGAGCTGGCCGGGCGGCTGGAGTTGGATCTGACGGCGCGTATCAAGACGCTGTCCAAGGGCAACCGGCAGAAGATCGGCCTGGTACAGGCATTCATGCACCGCCCCGAGCTGTTGATCCTCGACGAGCCGACGTCGGGCCTGGACCCCCTGGTGCAGCAGACGTTCCTCGACCTGGTTCGCGAAGCCAGAGCCGACGGGCGGACCGTGTTCATGTCCTCGCACATCATGAGCGAGGTCGAGGCGGTCGCCGACCGGGTCGGCATCATCCGCGACGGCCAGCTCGTCGCCCTTGACACGGTGGCTCGCCTCCGCGACCGCAGCGTGCACGAATTCCAGGTCACCTTCGCCGACCCGGTCGACGAAACCGCACTCGCCGCCCTGCCGGAGGTGACTGGCCTGACCGTCGACGGCCCGACCGCGAGGTTCCGCCTCGCCGGCAGCCCCGACGGGCTCATCCGCGTACTCGCCCAACAGCGGGTCGCGAGCCTCCGTGCCACCGAACCCGACCTGGAACAGCTGTTCCTCACCTACTACCAGGCCGACGCCGCGAGCGAGGAGACCACGCATGCCTAGCCTGCTGACCAAGACGCTGTGGAACGGCCGGCGGGGCCTGGCCGGTTTCACCGCCGGCACCGCCCTGCTCGGGGCGATGTATGCCGGCTTCTACCCCCAGGTCGCCGACGGCGCGATGGGACAAACCGTCCAAGGCTTCTCCCCCGGGCTGCGGGAGGCGCTGCGGATGGAGGACCTCTCCTCCGCTGCCGGCTATCTCGGCTCCAGCGTGTTCGGCATCATCGTGCCCCTGGTCGCCGTCATCTCCGGCATTGCCACCGGCACCCGCGCCATCGCCGGGGACGAGGAAGCCGGCTACCTCGACCTGCTCCTCGCCCACCCGGTCAGCCGCACCGGGCTGCTGCTGCACCGCTTCGCCGCGCTCGCCGCAGGCGCCATCCTCATCGCGGTGGTGGTCCTGCTGGCCATGCTGGCCATCCGGCCCGGCGCACAACTGGACAGCATCACTGTCGGCCAGTTCACCGCCCAATGTCTCGCCCTGGCCCTGCTGATCATCGTCTTCGGGACGGTCGCGATCACCGTCGGCGCGGCAACCGGCAGCCGACCCACCGCCCTGGCCGCCACCGCGGGCATCGCCGTCCTCACCTACGCCGCCAGCACCCTCGCCAGCCAGATCGGCGCCGACGCCCTCCGCTACACCTCCCCATTCCACTACTACATCGGCGGAGAACCCCTGCGAAACGGCTTCCAATGGGCCGACCTGACCATCCTCACCGCCGCCACCGCAGTCCTGCTGACCGTCGCAGTAGCGGCATTCAACCGCCGCGACCTGACCAGCTGACCCCGACCGCTCACCACGTCAACGCTGTGGGCCGATGCGATGGACGTCGTGCGGTTACGGCATCGGCTCCGCCGGGGCCCCCGCAGGTTAGGCAGCCCTCAGCCTGCCGCCGTCACTGACCGGCACCTCAGACACGATGCGCGAGACAGCCCCTACGAACGACGAACCGAGCTGAGCACGACCGATCCGCTCGCCGGCACCCCGCGGGCTGACCGGATGGGCCGCCATCTGCTGAGGCGGCTCTTCCGCGTATCAGCGGTGATGGCGTGGTTCGGGCTCGTCGACGAGCCCGAGGCTGAAGACGAAATCTCGCCCTGGGCTGCAGGCCGGTTGCCGTGGACATGGCTGGTCACTGCCAAGCTCACCTCGGCGTTCAGCCTGGCGCGCACCCACGGGAGCCTGACATGCCGCGTCGGTCATCGGCTCCAGCGGCCTCGACTGTGACTCGGGATCGTGGCGCTCGCACCGATCACGTCACTGGATCGGCGGCTCCACATGCGACGCCTAAGACCGTGGGCGGTCTTGCTGCTCGGGAGCCAGTGGGTGGGGTTGCCCGGTGAGGGCGGCCAGGGCGGTGGCGACGGCGTGCAGGTCGGCTTTGATGTAGGTGGTGGTGGCGGGTCCCTGGCGGTCGGTATGTCCGGCGTAGGCGCGGGCCACACCGTAGCCGGAGTGGCGCTCCACCCAGGTGAGGGTGGTGTGGCGCAGCCAGTGCGTGGTGATGCCCTGGGCGGCGACCCACGGTAGCTGTCGGCCGATGCGGGCCCAGAGCAGGTCGTAGCGCCGGTACGTGGCGGATCGGTCATTGCGATATCGCAGCAGGGCGTCAGTTGGTGCGGCAGCGCCACGGGCCCGGGCGTGGTCGGCGAGGCGCTCGGCGAGCATCGGGGTGATGGGCTGCCAGCGTTGCGTGCCGCCCTTCTCCGACAGGCGGATCAGCGCGTGGTCGGTGTCCAGGTCGATCAGGCGCAGCGCGAGGGCGCCGCCGCGTCGGCATGCCGTTTCGGTGTGCAGGCGCAACAGCAGCGCGTCGAGCACGATGTCGTTGCCGCCGCTGCGGGCGGCGGCGTTGATGTCGGACACCTCGTCAGGGGTGAGGGCGCGGCGGGTGTTCGGCAACCGGCGGGGTTTGCGGACCCGATGGGCGGGGCTGTCCATGGCGGTCAGGTAGCCGTCGGCGACGGCGCGGTTGTAGAAGGCACGGGCTGCGGCGACGAGATGCTCGCCGGCGTGCCGGCCGTCGCGGGAGTTGCGCCGAGGGCGGGCGCCGGCGGCGGCCTGTCGCATGAGGGCTTCGAGGTCGCTGGCGCGCACCGCGTCGACGCGCCGATCGCCGAGGGCGGCGGCCATCCGTCGCCAGGAGCTGCCGTAGGTGCGTCGGGTGCCCGGGCTCGCCGCGGCGACGACAGCAGGAAGGTACTCGGCGACCGTCGGCACGGTCGGCGGGTCGGCGCCGGTGAGGTCGGATGCGGTGAGGTCGGATGCGGTGAGGCCGAGATGCTCAAGGAGCGCTCGGGCGGTGGCGACACGATCGGGATCCGTGGTCATGAGGGCTCTCCGAGGATGCGGGCGTGCAGGTCGGTCAGGACCGCGGTGATGGTGTGTGAGGGGTGCACGACGATGCGGTTGCGGCAGGGCAGGGCGGCCAGGAGCACGGGTTCGCCGGGGGCGATGCCGCACAGGTGTCGGGCGGCGGCCGGCAGCGGCAGTTCCTCGCGGGTGCCCACGACATGCGCACCGTGGGCGGCCGGGGTGATGAGGATGGCGCCGGTCACGACGTCGACGTGCAGCGCGAGGCCCGGTGTCCAGCCCAAGGCCCGCAGCAGTGCACGAGCGGTGACCCGGCCGGCGGCGTCGGGGCGGCCCACGTCGAACAGCACGCCACCGCCACGATGGGCGGTGGGCGCGGGCAATGTCGGCAGCGGCGCCGGCTCCGGCGCTGCGACCGACAGTGGGGTGGGAATGAGCGCTTCGACGAGCTGCTCGTCGGGCCGGCGGGGACGCGGGCGGCCGGAACTCACCGAGGCCCCCGCCAGGGCTGACGCAGCGGTGTCAGCGCAGGCGGAAGCCACTCCTGACGTCCGGGCGCACAAATGAACCGTCGCGGACGGCATCCCCACGCGAGGGGAGTTGATCTCGCGTGGATCTCCACACGTGTTGGTGTCCGAGGGGGGACTTGAACCCACATTTGAAGCTCCCATGCTTAGCATGGGTGTTCATGCGGCGAATCTACCAGGCCAGGAATGGGAAGCGCAAGGTGGTAGTACGCCGCACGGAATGCGTTACAGCAGAGGTGAATCACTCCGTCCGGCCGACGCCGGCTCCCCGCCCAGCGCTCCCATCCCCTCACCCACCTCGTGCCCGAATGTCCGAGCCATGGACAGCATCGGATGCAACTCACCTGTTAAAGCCGCCAGCGCACGAGCTACCTCGTAAGCGTCCGCTCTTACGTAGGTACTAGTCGTGGTTACGTCGGATCGGCCACTATGGCCTGCATACGCTTGGGCTATGGCGTATCCGAATCTGCGCTCTACCCAAGTAAGGGTCGTGTGCCGCAGCCAGTGAGTGCTAATCTGTTGCGCCCTGACCCAAGGTAGGTGCTTCCCTAAACGCTGCCAGAGATAATCGTGGCGACGACGAGTAACAGGCGCCCCGTTTCTATACCTGAGCAGCTTGTCGGAGTCGTCGCTGCAACCCCGTTCCACAGCAAGCCGGCCGAGGCGGTCGGCCAAGATGGGAGAAATAGGCTGCCATCGTACTGTCTCCCCCTTCTCACGTAGTTGCACGAGGCACTGTTCAGCGTCGAGGTCTGCCTTACGTAGCGAAAGCCCTCCATCGCGCCTGCACGCTGTCTCGATGTGAAGGCGCAGAATGACACCATCGAGATGAGGGTCATTCCCAGTTGTAGTGGCCACATCATTGATTAGGCCGAGCTGCTTCTTGGAGAGCGCGCGCCTGGTGCTGGCGAGCCGCGGCGGCTTTGGCACGCGCTTCGCGGGGTTGCTTGACTCAGGTATAAGCCCGTCGGCAACCGCGTACGAGTAGATGCACCTGAGCGACGCGATGAGGTGCTCGGCGGCTGTTCGGCCACCGCGCGAATTGCGTCGAAGAACGACCTGCTCTCTCATCTGCGCTGCAAACCGTTTGATATCCGAAGAACTCGGCTCGTCGAGGCGCCTGTCTCCCCAGACATCTCGCACGCGGTTCCAATAGGTACCGTAGACCCGCCGTGTGCCGGGAGTCACTGCTGCGGATACGAGTTCGATATATTCGGCGAACGTGGGCATCGAGCGAACTGGACGCTGGGCCGATAGAAGCTGCTCGGGCGTTACCCCTAGTCGATTCAAGAGGAGACGAGCAGCCATAAGATCCTCGCTGCCTCCTGAACTTTCGTGGTTCATGCCATTTCACCCCGATCTGGTTTGTCGTTCGTACACATCGACCGTCCGCTCAAGGAGCCCCATGGTGTAAATTACGAGCGACCGACGGGTGGGGTAGGCGCAAACTAAGACGCGCTCCGCGGGTCCGATGCCACAACTCCGCCGAATGGACGACGGAAGGAGCAAATAGCCTTGCTGCGTGATTTTCCATGCCGCCTCCTCACACGCTTCTGCGATCACGATGCCCTCTTGCCAGGCAAGACTTATTGGTAGGTTAGGCCGCCAACCGAGAGCCCGCATGGCGGTGCGGTCCGCCAGACGACCGTGGACATCGACCGGGGTCACCGAGCAATAGATACCCGTTGAGGTGGGGTTTTTAGAAGCCGCGGCAGAGGTAACCCTTGCGCAGAGTTGACAGCATCGTCTTCAAGTGCAGACTCCGATCGCAGACCCATTGACTTTCCCCCTTCTTATCGACTTGGTCGATTTCGAAAGCATCAACATCTCTTCGCGAAGCTATATCGTCAACTGGCAACCTGGAAGACTTGCGAACTTTTGTATACCTTCCGAGGCGTCCTAGGATGTGGGTGATGTTCCTGGGTTGCGATGTCTTACGTCTAATTTTCCGAATCTTCTCTCAACCGGCAGGTTCGGCAAGTAATGCGAAGTTGATGCCGGACAGCTCTACTGACAAATCCCAGAGCTGACGTGCAGCGTCGATATCACGGGCTCCATCGCTAGGCCTCTCGGGCCCAATGGGGCCTCGTGTGCGCC
Source organism: Micromonospora sp. NPDC051141 (assembly GCF_044455765.1). Taxonomy (NCBI): domain Bacteria; kingdom Bacillati; phylum Actinomycetota; class Actinomycetes; order Micromonosporales; family Micromonosporaceae; genus Micromonospora; species Micromonospora sp. NPDC051141. The sequence goes on along the minus strand of NZ_JBITFD010000003.1, from coordinate 639,611 downwards.
ACCATCGGGTCGGCCCCAGGTACGTCCCAGATAGAACGTCTGCTGCGGCGGCAAGCAACAGCGCCCGTGCACCTGCCTCCGGGGGCTGCGCGATGAACGCTCCGATCGCGCGTAAAGCCGCCCCGCTTGCTCGGTGTCGGACATCTCGGGGCCGCGAGGAAAGAAGTTTGGTTGCTACCCAGCCTGGCTGACAGGCGATGCTGCGCAATGAAACTCCGGCTGCAGTGATTCGCCGGTGGAGGTGATGAGCGAAGAGAAGGTTTGCCAGTTTGCTCGCTGCGTAGGTGCGGTAGATGCCATCGATCCGTGGGTGTGGCCAGTCTTGAAGGTCGAGGCGAGCGAAGCGGTGAGCGGTACTGCTGACGGAGACGATTCGGGCTTCCGGGGCGGCCAGTAGCCGGTCCAGCAGAAGTCCGGTCAGGGCGAAGTGGCCCAGGTGGTTGATGCCGAAGCAGGACTCCACGCCGTCGAGAGTTTGCCATCCGGGTCCGCCGGTCATTCCTGCGTTGTTGATCAAGGCGTCGACGTGTGGGTGCCTGTCAGTGATGATGTTGGCCGCTGCTTCGACGGAGCGGAGACTTCCGAGGTCGATGGTGACCTCGTCGATGGTGGCTCCGGCGTGCTCGGATCTGATGGCACGAGCGGCATCTGCCATCCTGCCCGGGTGGCGGCAGGCCAGGACGATTGTGGCTCCTGCTGCGGCGAGTTGCCGAGCGGCTTGGAAGCCGATTCCAGTGTTGGCACCCGTGATTACGACGGTCTTGCCGCGAACTTTGCAATCCGGTCGCAGGGTCTTGGCGGCTGTCCGGAGGGCAGCACGGGACTCCAGTCCCGACGCTGCCCTCCGATCACCGAGCGACCGTATACGGTCCGACGGCGTAATCGTTGGATGAGTCACCATTCACCGACCCCGTATGCAGCGTTGTAGGTGCCAAGGTTGGTCTGCATGAACAGGTAGAACCGAGTGCCGTCTTTGACGTTGGTGGCGAGGTTGCGCCACTGTCCGGGTGGGACGTAGGTCCAGCCGTTGGCGCAGGTTGCGCGGCCGACCCAGACGACGCAGGCCCAGAAGGGGGCTCCCCAGGCGCCGCCGCCGCCGGTGTTCTTGACCTGGATGTCTCGGCATTGGCTGGTGGTGCGGTAGCTGCCGGAACGCGGGAAGTAGGCGTCTTCGATGCCCTGGAATTCGCCGAATGGGTCGTGCATGCCGAACTTCGCGCTGTAGGGGGCGCTGCGGCAGCCGGAGGCGGCCTGCGCGGGTTCGGTGGTGGCGACGAGCGCCGCGATGATGAGCAGCAGGGCGGTCGCGGCGGCCGTGAGTGGCGACGTGCGTTGGGCGCGCTGCGGTTCCTCGTCGTCGAGCGGAGTTGCGGTGAGGTGGGACATTCTTCCTCCTACGTATTGTCTGGGCTGGTGGCAACGGCTGTGGAGGGGGCAACGCGCTGATAGGCGGCGGGTCTCGCCGCCGCGTGGGGGCAGGTGGGTTCGGCGTGGCCGGTGGTCGCGGCGGTGCTGGGGTCGGTGGCGGCGGCCTCGGCGCGGACGTTCCGCCAGCGGCGGGTGAATCCCGGTCGGCCGGCTTCGGTGTGTAGGAGGCGCAGGAAGGCGTGCGCCTGTTCGAGGATCGCGTCCTGCGTCGCTGGCGCGGCCGGATGGGTGGCGGTTGCGGTGCTCACCTGTTGCCTCCGGCGTCCGTGCCGGTCGAGGGGCAGTGACGGAAGACTGGCTCGGTGCGAGCGTCGTTTAGGTAGGGGGTGCCTTGGGTGTAGCCGGTGCCCGTACGGTCGGGCCCGAGGATCCGGACGGCGAGCCGGTAGTGGGTCTGGCGCCATTGGGTGATCGCCGCGGTAAATTCGCGCATCGCGGAGGCGAGGAAGGCGTCCTCGGCTGCGGACTGCTCCACCGAGTCGAGGGCGTCGTCGAGGCTGACCTGCCCCTGGATGATGGCCGTGCGGACCTCGGGGACGGACAGGTACGCCGGCGAGTTCAAGCGCGTGCCGTCGGGTCTGCGGCACAGGGATTCGAGCAGCTTGTAGTGCCGCGACTGGATCGCGCTGGCACCGTCGGTGTAAGGGCGGAAAGCGTGGAACGCCGCGGGCTGAATTGTGGCCAGCAGCGGCCACAGCGTAGCGCTTTCGCGCAGCAGCGACGCAGCCGCCGAGAGTGTGGTCGCGGCCCTGGACGTGTGGCCGGCACGCACGGCGCCGATGATCTCGGTAAGGTCAGCGGCCAGCAGCGCGAAGGTCGTCTCGAAGGCTTGCAGGACGCGGATGAACATCCACTCGTCGTGGATGGTGTGCACCGGGAGCATGCTGATCTGCAACGCCCGACGTTCGTCGGCGCTGCGGTCGAGATTCACGGCGGCAATCACCCGCCCCAAAAGGTCGATCTCGGGCAGGGTCGACGGTTCGGCGATGTAGCTGAGCCTGCGCAAGGCGGGCATCACGGCGCGAAGCGCATGCCGCAGGCGCTTGGCGGCTACGGCCGAGGTGGGGCGCATGCGCGGCAGGGGCGTCTGTTCGTCGGTGGCCGCGCGCAGTTCGAAGGCGATCAGGTCGGTCAGGAGCTGGGCGTGCAGGCGGTCGCGGCGGGCGAGCTGCCGCGCTGCCGCGCCGGGTGTCTGGTCGACGGCGGGGATCGGCAGCAGCGCCAGGCCGAGGTAGGAGCGGTAGTCGAATCGGCCGTCGACCTTGTCGAGCGCGCCGGCGAGGAACGCCTCCAGGTGTCGGGTGTCGCCGTCGAGGTGCGTCACCTGGTCTCGCGCGGCGGCCAGGGCCTGCGTCCAGTATGCAGGGACGAAGTGCTTCCCGTGGTGCTGGTAGGCGATCACGACCGCGTGGTAGGGGAAGCGTTCGATCGCGGGGCGGCGCTGCGCGGACCACCGCAGCACCGCTGCGGGGCGGGTCATCGTGATGCTCCGATCGGGGTGCGGGTGCGGGGTGCGACCCGGTAACCGGCGATGGCGTCGCAGAGCGCGTCGATGTCGTCGTTGTTGGTGTAGGCGTGCACGGCGATACGCACGATGCCGCGGCGGGCGGCCACGGCGATGCCGTGCTCGTCGAGCCACGTCGCCATCGCCCAGGCGTGCGGCTCGATCAGCGTGAGATGCGCACCCCGCTCGGCCGGATTCTGGGCCAGGTCCACGATCTCGCCTTGGCAGGTCAGGCGGTGCGCGGCGGAGGCGATGAGTCGTTGGGTGTGGTCGCGGACCGCGGTGAGGTCGAGTTGTTGGATCAGCGTCAGGCCGGCGACCGCAGCGTAGGCGGCGGCGACGGCCGGAGTGCCGGTTTCGAACCGGCGGGCGTGGGACGGGAAGTCGAGTCGGGTGGCGTCGAGCGCGTGCGGGTCCGGGCGGCCCATCCAGCCGGTCAGTCCCGGCGCGGGTCCGTCGGGGTGACGGGCGTAGAGGATCGCGAGGCCCGGTAGTCCGAGCAGGTACTTGCCGGTGCCGGTGATCAGGTAGTCGCAGCGCAGGGCGTCCACGTTCAGTGGCATCACGCCGGTGGCCTGGTAGGCGTCGACGATGACGGTAGCGCCGGCGGCGTGTGCGGCGTCAGCGATCCGGCGGACGGTCAGCCGGGTCGCGTCGCGGTGGGTGACGGCGGGCACGGACACCAGTGCGGTGTCGGTGGTGATGGCGCGCAGGTAGTCCTCGGCGGTGACCCGACCTGTCCGCGGTCCGCACCATCGGACGCGGGCGCCGCGTTTCTCCTGCGCCAGCCACACGTGCGCCACGCCGGGGAAGTCGGCGGTGGTGGTGAGCAGGTCGCGGCGGCGTCGCCAGCGCATCCCGGACACCACCTGGTGGGCGGCGATACCTACGTTCGGCAGGACCGCGACCTGGTCGACGTCGGCGCCGATGAGCTGGGCGAACCGTCGCCGTGCGTCGGTGACCTGGTGTTCGGCGGCGTTCCAGAAGCCGGGGCGGGCGAGGTCGTCCAGCATGACGGCGAGCGCCTGGTCCATGCTGGTGCTGCGGGGGGCGATGCTGCACGCGGCGAGGTGCACCGTCTGCGCGAGGCTCGGGATTTGGGCACGGAGCGCCGCTGGGGTCAGCGTGGAGGTGGCGGTCATCGCGGGGCCTGCCGGCTCTGCCGTCCGCGCGGGCTGGCCTCGGTCAGGTCGGTGCGCGCCTCCCACAGGGTGGGGAACCGCCGGTGGGTGATCAGCCGGGTGAGGCTGTCGATGGGGGTGTTGCGGGTGCCGAGTACGCCGTGGCCGATGATGCGGGTGGCGATGGTGTAGTGCTCGGTGCGCCACAACGCGATCTGTTCGTCGAGGGACACCAGCGTCTCGGCGAGGCGGAACAGCGGGTCGGACGGCTGGCCGCAGTAGACGTCGATCGGTGTAACGCCGAGGGAGGACAGCAGCCGGCTGAATGCGATGTCCAGTTCGGTGGTGATCTCGCGCATGCCCTTCCAGCCGGGTGACTCGAAGCCCGAGCCGTTGCCCAACTCCGTGCGGAAGGCGGCGAACTGGGCCGGGTGCAGGTGCCGCAGCATGTGCAGCTGCTCGGTGACCAGCGCGAGACACCGCACCGCCCGCTGCACGAGCTGTTCGGCCGCGCTCGGCTGGTCAGCGGCGAGGTGATCCAGTGCCCGGCCCAGCTCGTGGTGGATGAGCTTGAACCACAGCTCGGCGCACTGGTGCACGACCTGGAACAGCAGTTCGTCGGGATGCGCCCGCTCGGCCGTGCCGCGTTGCAGCGACAGCAGGACATCGGTGCGCATGTAGCGGGCGTAGTCGGTGCTTCCCGGGCCGGGCAGCACGGCGGGTAGGGATGTGGACACGTCGTCGTCCTTCACGTCGAGGGAGGTTCGGGGCAGGGTCGTGCCGCACCAGCAACGGCGGGAATGGTGGCGGGTCAGGCGTGCAGCGCGGACAGGGCGGCGGTTGCTGTCCGCGACAGCGGCTCAGCCAGATCGGCAGGTGCCGTGGCGTTGAGGCGCAGCGGTGCGGCCGTCACCGTGAGGTACAGGTTCGCGTCGTAGGCGACCAGGTGGCTGCCGCCGGCGTCGGCATACCGGTAGGCGCCGGCGCCCACCGCCGGAACGTCCTGAAGGGATGCGGTGTCGCCGTGCGCGCGGCGCAGCCCCTCGTACATGACCTGCCCCGACTGCGGCGCCCCGACGCTGGCCCGCACAATCACCACGACACCGTCGGGCAGCCGGCCGAGCGTCGCGGTGCAGATCAGGTCGGTGGTGGCGCCGAGCGTGCGGGTTTGCTGCGGTTGCCGGTCCGCCGGCCCGTACCGGTCGCTGAAGGCCCGCCAGTCCAGCTGCGCGCACAGCGCGTCGTTACTGCGGTAGGTCGCGACCGCCCGGGCGGTTGCGGCGCCACCGGCAGTGGCAGGCGAGGCTGACGGTGGGGAGGGGCGCGGATCGCTGGTGCCCGCGCAGCCGCCCAGCGCCAGCACGGTGACACCCAGGCCGATCATCAGTGCACGGCGACTGCGCACTGCTCTGGGCGCGGCGCGGCGCCTGCTCCCGCCGAGGGCCACTTCGCTGCCGCGTGACGGCAGGGTTTCCGAGTTTGGGTTGACGGCCTGCTCGGGACTGCTCATGCCTTGTTCCATTCGCGGCGCACCTATCTGGGGGCACACAGCATTCGCCCGCCGCATTCGACCAGCGAGCCGCAACCCGCGCCTCTCCCCCGTTGATGAGGACCGGGCCTAACCGCTATCGAATCCACCACAGCCACGGGCCAGCTGTCTACAAATACGCCTACACCTAGCCGCATAAAAGGCCGTGACAATCAGCGGAAACAGGACCTCTGGGCTGGGAAAACAATGCCTCGCTGGCGGCTGCGGAAAAGGGCCGCCGCTGGCCTGTGGGGCACCGAGCCGCTAGCGTCTGACCCGCCTTAACGAGTGCGGTGAGTAGGAAGCACACCGCACGGAGCATTCAAGACGGGAGTATTTTCGTGCAACCTTCTGTGCCACACGTACGCCGGCTTTTGACGGTGTCGGCGCTATCGGCGTCCGCTGTCCTCGCGGCGATGGCGGTGTCTACCGCGCCAGCTTGGGCGGCGACGACTCCACCTGTGCCCGCGACCGCCACGGCGGGCCCCACCGCTGCGCAGCCGCAGACACCGCCGGCGCAGACGCCACGTCCGGCAGCGGAGCCCACAGACACCGACGGCCCGACCGGCCCTCCGCCCGACCCGGACCCCACCACTCCCCCGGCCGAGCCGACCAGCCCGCCGCCGGAACCCGACCCGAGCACGCCGCCGCCGGACTCCCCGCCCCCGCCGCAGCCGACCCGGACGAGCCCACGCCCGCCAGAAAGCCCGGCACGACCTGCAGGCACGCAGCGGCGGCCGGGTGCCGCCGACACGGACCGCAGCCGCGAACCGAACGCCGCCGCAGACACGGAGGTGTCCGGGCCGTCGCTGCCGCTCACCGGAGACAACCTCGCTCCGATCGTCGGCACCGGCGGCGCCGCGCTGATCGCCGGCGTTGGTCTGCTCTTGGCCGCCCGCCGCAAGCCACGATGAACCGCGGTCGCACGAGGAAGGAGTAGCGCGTGACACAGCGCCCGGACCGGGCGGTCTGGCCAACGTCGACCGAAGATGTCCCCGCCACCGCGCCCGGCCGGGCGCCCGCCCTCGCGCCCGTTCACCACACCCCGCCAAGGCCACCGGACACGACCGACGAACCGACCCTCGTGGCACAGAAGCACCACCACCCCGCCCCTGGCACCGCGACCAACGGCCGCAGACGCTTCCTACGGGCCGCGGCACTGACCATCACAGCCCTGCTCGCCGGCGGGGCGATCGGCGTAGCCGCCTCCCATCGGGCGATACCGCCGGCCCGCTCGACGCCGACGGCCAACGACGCCGCCCCGCCGGCCGGGGCACTGTTCGCGCATCGGCAAGCCGCCATCAACAGGGCCGCGCTGTCGACCTCGGACCTCGCCGCCTTCGCCAGCCCTTGGCTCGGCGGAATCGGAAACTGCGTACGTGACCAGCTCAGCGAAGCAGAACGCGGCAACGGCGAGACGACCCGCAGTCACTGCGGGGCCGGCATCGTGACCAGCTACTGGATCACCTACCGCACCCTCGCCGACCGCGACGCCGCCCAGGCCCGCTACCAGTCCCAAGCCGCCAACACGTCGGCCATCGCCGCAGGCGCCACCCCACCTACGCAACGCAACACCCTCACCGGGCAGCAGGTGCAGTACGTCGAGTACGCATACCGGATCCCCGCCGGCGCTCAAGCTGGACAGATCGTCGTGGCCATCTGGTGGAGCGACCCCACAAAGCCCATCGCTGGCGTGCTCACCTGCTACTGGACCCAGCTGGGATCCTCCTGGGCGCCGCTACGCGACCTGTGGGCCGCCGGCGCACCGCCGCCCGCTCAGCGCTGAGCAGCCGCCACCGGAAGCCTGCCCCGCGCAATCTCATCGACCGCGTGACGCGCGGTGTGCGCCGGCACGACGGCTACCTGACCCGACGCCCACGGCACCGGCAGGGTCACCTGTCCACAGTGAGAACACCAGGAGCCCTCCTGCCAAATCTGCCAGGTGCCGGCCGCTGACGGTCCACCGCTACGCGACCACCTGGCGCGCAGCATCGCCAGGGCTGCCGCCGGGGCGCCCACCACGATTGAAAGGCCCATCATCAGCATGCACGCCGCCCGATCCCCAGGTGACGAGACCACGACTCCGTAGGCGAGAGAGCACGCCACCGCGCCGCAGAGCACCGCCAGGCGCAGCGGCGCCTGCGGTGAACGCGGCATGGCAGGTGGCCGCAAGAGATGCGCCAGACCCGTCATCGCGGTCGTCACGCTTCGACCTCGCAGCGCCAAGACTCGCGGTACCACCATCGTGCTACGGGTGTGGGCGGTCTTGACACCTGCGGCGTAGACGGACGCTAGATGACGTCGCCCGCCGACGGTGCCGCAGCATCGGCTAGGGACACTCGATGACATGAGGCGAGTATGACCGTCGCCGCCGACAGGATCGAGACAGATCGCGCTGCGCCGCTGGCAAAGCGTCCCGGGAGCCGGCGCTGGTCAGTTCCAATGGCCTCCCGGGCCAGGCATCGATCTCGCCGGAGGTGCAGTACCGCCGCGCTCCCGCTCACGCCTACTGCTGGCTTCGGCGTACCGCCACACCGCCCGTCATCGGCGACTCCCACGGCTTGTCAGCGTAGGGTCCCATTGTCGTCGAGACCCACGAGGATGGCCCAGGCCATTAGCTGGTCCGGACACCCTTCATGGCTCGCATCGACACGCCGCCCTCGGGCGAATTGCCGGTCATCGGCCCGCACTTAAACGAAAGCGTCGAGTGCTCCCGCCGCTTCGCGCTCCTGGCTCGGGAAGTGGATCCCACGATCCCCCGAGTTCCCCTAGCGCCCGATACCCTGAAGGTATAGGCGGGGCAGCGCAGAGCGACGTCCGGAGGTGAGGACCCTGCGTAGTCCCGCTTTAACTGCGATCAGTGCCTGCGGTGCCATCCGTAGCGGGAATCCAACTTCCTGTGGCAGGTTAAGGTCTTCAGACCCGGTTTCGCTAAGACTTAGCGTTAGAAAGTCATCCAGGACTTTGCACCCGCGAACTTGGCCGTAGCTGGTGAGCTGCCCTGGGTCGACGACAACGCAGTAAGTATCCATTTTTAGGGCAATTTCCTGGGGATCCACCTCCGCCTCGGGGGTGCATTCCATGAACGAAAGAGAGAAATTCACCTCCGGTCCAGCATTGAGCGTGAGTGTGTACACCCCATCATCTTCCTCCTCCACGCTTCGAAGAGAGCACTGCCGCACTAAACGCCCACTTCCTCAGATTCGGTTACTAAAACGTTGCTCTAGCCGAACGAGGCGAGGCCTGCGGCTTCGGCGACGGCGTCGGGAATTACGCTAGCCGCGAAGCTTCCCGACAACTGGTACAGCTTAGTGTGCTCTCCTTGCGGCATACCGGTTCCAGTAATAATGAGCGAGGTATTGTCCTCCGCAGAGGATGCCCACGTAAGGACTCCCTGAGTGAGCGCTTGCACGGCCAATCTGGACGTCACTTGCACTGAAATCGATTGCCCCGAGGTGCCTCCTGCAACCTCTACACCTTTGGACGAGATCTCAAGCTTCAACCTTTCCAGAGCTTCGACTCGTTCGCCAAACTCATGGCCTACATCCAGCCTGACCAAGGCACGAACCGTCTGGTGTTCTTGCGGCCTCATTACCGTCCCCCTCGCACAGCACCCTAAGGACCGGCAGGATAACATACCGCCCCTCTAGCCGGCCGAAGGAGTTCATGGGATCACCCTCCGCCGTTGACTCTCGCCCATTGGGTGATCAACCTGAAGTTCGCTCCTCCCATTCGATACCCATTACCGCCACCCGATCTCCACTGACTGTCACCCCAACGATACTCGACGACGAAACCAGTCTGCTTTGTGTAAGTGTTCATCGCGGCCTTGCACCGAGAACAGGGCGAAAGCGTCCCCTCGATAACTACCTGCGCACCCTCGGGCAGACGCCAAAGTGCACCCATGCGGACCGCTCGATGTTCAGTGTGGGAGGCCGACGACCCGTTCCTCCTGCCAAGGCTCTTCTCCTCCGCGGTCTGTTCACCACTGACAAGCGTCCGCTCCAGGAGAATGCGACCTTCTGCATCGTAGACCGTGACCAGGGCGGTGTGCGGCGTTTTCGAGGTACCCTTTCCGTTCAAACCTCGGTAACCATAGGCTCCGATTGTGGGAATGAGCATTGCACCTGCGGCGTAATCGAGATTGCAATACTGCGGCTCGATAAAGCAAATGCGTTCGGCAATGTCGAGTTCACTTACATCGCACCACTGGACACCCTTGCAGCCGTATGTTTGAGCTGCAGTGACTACAATCTCTCTCAACTTCGCCGGCGACGGGGCAGCCACAACTACGCCGTCCAGGAGAATCGCTGCACCTTTGCCATCGCGCCAACCGCAGTCGTTTCCCCCACCGCACTTAGGAGCTTTGATCGTTTCACACGACGAGGCGGGATAACACTCGTTCTTACTTCTATTCTCGCGGTTAGCCGCCTCATTTCCTGGCTTATACCCCGAGCAGTCTTCTCCGGGCATGCAGGGCGACTGGCCTGACGGGTCCGACAAGAGGATCGGATTGCCATTGGCGTAGCCGTATGAATTCCACTGCTGAGGCGAATCCAAGTCCTGAACGGGGTCCACGGAGAGGAACCGACCAATCTCAGGATCATATTCTCGCGCGTTTAGGTGCGTGAGCCCCGACGAATCTCGCTCACCCCCAATAAAGCCCTTCGCGTTCGCCCATGATGAGATATCGCCACGCGGGCTTCCGTAGGGGGTCTGATATCGTCGGCCGACAGCCTGCGAAGCCGAGTTGCTGATGGATGCGTACTGCGTTCCTTGATGATCTGAGAAAAGCCACGTCAAGGCTCCGGCAGTTCGGGAGGCAATCAGCCTGCCCGCAAAAGTGTAAAAGCGGGTTGTATTCCGACTGGTGCCATTCCATCGAATTTCCATGCCGGGCAGGTAGAGAGTGCGACCGGTTGAATCACGATGAATTAGCCGGTTGCCGTCGGCGCCGTAGACGTTGCTACTGATAGCGGAGGGGTCGCCAGAGATCGCGGCGAGCCTGTTTTCTGCATCCCAAGCCAGGCTCTGCGACGCGTTCCCTGAGGGGCAGGCGTTGGCCGTGGCACCAGTGGGCCGGCAGATGGTGTTGCCAGTGTCGTCGTAGGTGTAGGCGTTGGTGACGGCGGGCTGGCCGGGGACTTCGGTGGTGACGGCGGTGACGGCGTGAGGACGCACAACGTTCTTGCCCCCGGTCGGGACGTTGTATGTGCGCTTGGTGTCGCCAGCGCTGGTGTGGACGATTTCGGTTAGCCGGTTGCCGACCTTGTCAAGGGTCCAGTCGTACCAGTAGGGGGCGGGTCCAGCAAGGTTCGCGGTTGAGGGCGCGGTCTTGCAGTCGACGCCGACGCGCGGGGTCCAGGCGCTAGTGAGGCGGCCGAGTAGATCCTGCTGGAAGCATTGGACATCGGCCTGACCGATGGCTGGCTGGTCCGTGATGGACGTGATGTTGCCCGAGTCGTCGTAGCCGTAGGTGCGGTTGGAGACGCTGCCTGCGGCGGTTTCTGGCTTGACGTAGGTGTTATGGAGGCGGCGGGTGGTCAGGTCGTAGGTGTTGGTTTCCTCTACGTAGTTACCGGCGCCCTTGCGGGTGAGCAGCGTGGGTTCGCCGTAGGCGGTGTACTGCTGCCCGACGACGTAGCTGTTGCCGTAGATGGATCCGGTGGTGAGGGTGACGGGCAGGCCGGAGACAGGGTCGTAGGTCGTGGTGATGGTCTCGTTGGCGGTGAGGTCACCGGCGGCGGGCATGGTGACACTTTCAGGCGAGCCGTCCTGCTCTCGGTAGCCGTACCCGATTTCCCAAGTAGTGTTCAGACCAGTCTCGGTCGGAGGAATGACGTAATGTACCGCCCCGGGCTGGTAGCGCTTGGTCCAAGCGAGGTACCGAATTTTGTATGCGTTGGTGGAGCCTGGAGGGTCGAAACGGGTGGCTTCGGTGATCTGCCCGCGGACGACCTCGCCGCCATACATGATGTCAGTCTTATCGAATTTCCAACTCGCCCGTTTAGTAGCGGGGGAAATCGTGTCGTCGTATAGGCCGACCTTCCGGCCAAGGCTGTCGTACTCGTAGGCGATTACTTCACCGCGGTCGTCCTTCGTGGTAGCGATTTCGTCGGTGTCGTAGTAGGTGTTGGTGGTGGTGCCTCGGTCGGGGTCTTTGACCGAGATCTGGCGTCCCTTGACGTCGAAGGTGTAGATCCACTCGTTGCCGTCTGCGTCGGCGACGGCAGCAAGTTGGCCCTTGCGATCGTAGGTGTAGCTAGTGCTCTGATAGGCGCCGGCGACGCCTTGGGGTGTGGTGTGCTGCCGCAGTTCTACGTTGCGGCCCTTCGCATCCGTCACGGTCGTCGTTGGCGTACCCCCCGCGGGTGGCGTAACGCTCGTCCGGTCCCCGAAATAGGAGGTTGTCGTACGCCACTTCTCGACTTGGTTGATTGTCCCATCAGTGCCAAGGAGGATTTCGCTGGTCGGTCGCGATGCATCGTCGTAAACGGTTCGAGTTACAGCCGGCACGGACCATTCAGGTTGACCCCATAGCACACCCGAGGGTGCGCCAACTTTCCCATACGCAGGATACGAAGCCGACACTCTGCCGGCTGAGTCGTAGAGCGTGTCACTAATCACGCGGTCACCGTTGGCACCCGTGGATTGCGTCTGCCGGGGCCGCAGCAGTGCGTCGAATATTTGGTAGGACGTCTGGTATCCGTTACCGGCATTAATGGTCTTGGTTTGTACCCAAGGATAGGCGTCGCGATTCGGCGCGTAAGAGTACGTGTAGGCGACCGATGGCCTCGACTCACGGTTCTTGCGGTCCCAGCCAACGGCCCAGACCTTACTTACTCTCCCCAAGGAGTCGTAAACAGCCTCATTGACTCGGCTATTAACGTCTGTTCCTTTGACAACGGACCCCCAGTAGGGAGCTTGAGCGGCAGTGCTGCTCCAAGCGGTGCCACCGTTCGGATCGGGAGTCGTAGTGGTGGTGGAGGCGACTGTGCCAGTAGCGGGGGTGTAGGTCGTCGTGGTGGTGTTGCCGCGCGCGTCGGTGGCGGTGGCGATGCGGCCGAACGGGTCGTAGGTGCTCTGCGCGGTGGTCTGCCAGGTGGTGCCGGCAGATGTGGACCAGTCCTTCAGCTCTTCCACCCTGGTGACCCCGCCGTACGTGGGCTGATCATTCGGGCTGGCGGCGCCGTCATAGGTGTTACGGGTGTCGGAGATGACGTCCGCAGTGCTGGTCGGTGCGGTGCCGCAGGTCAGGGCGGTGGTAGTGGTCTGCTTTACCGTGCCGGTGATGTTCGCGCCGGTGTTGCGGTTGTAGGTCAGCGTGGAGCACTGCTCGTCGCCGGCCGTGGCGATGTCGCCGTCGTCCTGAACACGGTCGACGGTGCCGTAGGTGTCATCAAAGGTCGACTGAGTGCGGGTGGTGCGCCAGCCGCCTTGCCCGTCGACGCCGAGCGCCGTGGCCTGGTAGGTGGCTTTGGTGTTGACGAAGCGGGCGGTGACGGTGTCGCCGTTGATGGTGCGCGACGCGGTGTCCGGGGAGCGCCAGGGCACGTTGACGGTCTTGCTGACCGGCTTGCTGGTGGCGCCGTTGTAGACGACCTTCTCGCGGATCATGCCCGCGAACTGGTCCTCGTCATAGACGGTCTCTGTGCCGAGTGAGGCGCTGATGGTGACGGTGCGCTTGTCGTTGGCGGCGTTGAGGCGGTCGCCGTGCATGCCCTGCAGGTACGTGGTGCGGGTCAGGGTCTGGCGGGGTGCGTCACCGGTGCGCGTCTCGACGGTGCGGTAGCCGCGGAACTGGCTCCACGTCTTGCGCTTGGGTTTGATAAGTCCGTCGTCGTCGGCGTAGTGCCAGGCCGGGTCGCCGAGGTAGTCGTAGAAGGTGTTCTGCACCGGGGCCTGGAAGTCGACGTTGTCGACTTTGGCGGGGATGTCGGACTGCGACACCTGCCGGACGACGTACTTGTGCCACCACTCGGTGATGTCTGAGCCGCCCGGGTTATAGGGGTCGGGTCCGATGACGGGGTAGCAGAGTTTGGTGTTAGTCTCCGGCGCGCTCGGCGGGTTGCTGGAGGTGCACTCGGGCAGGCTGTAGGTGACCTGGATCTTGGATCCGGTCTCGGTGATGATGTTGCCGATGCGGTTGCGGTTGTTCGTGGTGTTGTGCGAGGCGAGGACCCGGTTCGGCAGGGACGTAGGTTCGAACGTCACCGGCGGCAGGACTACCGGGTCTAGGTTATCGGGGACCGTGGTGGAGGACCCGGTGGCGGTGGTGTTCTTGACCAGCCCGGTGTGCACGATCGAGGCCAACCACATACCGGCGTAGTCGCTGCCGTCACCGACCGACGGATACGTGTGGGTGAACGTCCAGGAGTCGACGTCCTGCCAGGCCGGGGTGGTCTTGGTGGTGTCCCACACTCGGGTGCTCACCTTTGCCAGCCGCTTGGTCGACCAGAAGGTGGGGGCGTAGTTGGTGCCGCAGCCGGTGGCGCCGGAGGTGCATTCCTGGTCCCAGGGCACGTCTTTCCAGCTGACGCCGGGGCTGTGGTTGGTGCAGTTCGAGTCGCAGCGGTCCAGGGCGGTGAACGTAACCTGTCCCGTTGGGGTTGTGGAGCGGCTACCGGAGCGGTCCCAGGTGCCGTAGTCGATGCGGCTCAGAGTGCCGCCGCGGGTGTAGACGGCCTTGTCGGTGGCCTTGAGGTTCTTGCCATACCGGTTTGTCTCCGGGGCGTACCAGTACGACATGGTGTTGCCGCGGGGGTCGACAACGTAGTCGAGGTTCCACCGCCACGCCTGGTCGCAGAACGAGGTCGCGAAGGTGGACTTGTTGCACGGCTCGTTGGTGTGGTTGCCGGCGACCGGAACGGTCCAGGTGGAGTTCGTGGCGGTGCTCTGGCCGGGCGGGTTGTTCAGGCCGAAGAAGTACTGGGTGCCGTCGGTGGTGGTGACCTTCCAGTGCTCGCCGCCGTTGGCGCCGTTGCTCGCCCCGGGCAGCTTCTCGATCTTCGCGCCGTCCTCGTCGCGGGAGTGCCAGCCCTTCCCGGTCTCGAAGACCAGTTCGCTGCCGCCGCCGTTGAGGGACATGGTCGCGTTGTAGGAGCGCCAGCACAGGTCACCGGTCTTCACCGAGTTATTGGCCGTGCCGGCCATGTCCTCGCTGCACGGGACGTAGCTGCGTTCGATGAACCCTGGTGAGTAGTTGAAGCCCTCACCGATCCACGTCGGTTGGCTGTTCTCCGCGCTGGAGCGTCCGTCGACGTTCCCGGAGGAGTAGGCCAGGGACACCTTCGGCGCCAGCCCGGCCGCTGGCGGAACCCGCATGTCGTATGACCAGGTGAAGTTGCCGGTCGATCCGCCGGAGGACCAGGTAGAGGAGGCGGCGAGCGGTGTGGCGGAGTAGTCGCCCTGCACGCCGGCAGCCCCGGCAGCGAGGGCCATCACGGTCCCGGCCGGCGCCGCGGCGACCCGCGCGCTCACGGTGCCGTCCGCGACGGAGTTGACCGACTTCACCGGCGTGGCCCGGCACTCGGGTGCGGCCGGGGTCGTCAGGGCACAGGACGGGAGAGTCCACAGCTTCAACCGTGAGGACCAGTTGCCGCCGTATGCGTGACGGAACGGCTTGTAGTCGACGGTGATGTCGATGTCCGCCGGTCCGGTAGCGCCTTCGGGGCGCAGGGTCAGCAGCAGGCCGTTGCGCCAGGCACTAGGGCTCTTGCCGCGGTCGTGGACTTCGATGTCAACCCCGGTGACCGTTCGGCCGGATGCGGTAGTGGCGCGGGCGACCTGCACCGGCAGTATCCCGGCGCGGGCCGGAGCGGCAGTCGTGGCGCGGGCGGTGGCTGCCGGCAGAGCGGCCCGGGCGCGACCCGGGGCCGGCCAGACTGGCTTGTCCCACGCGGCGGTCTTGGCCGCCTTTGATGGCAGGGCCTTCTGCTTCGCCGGACCGCCGATGGAGTCGAGTTTCTCCGGCCGCGCGCTTGGCGACGACGGGCGGGGCTTGGCCTGTGCCGGGGGGACGGCCAGGACGCCGGCACCTAGGACTGCGGTCACCGCCACCGTGATCAGCCGACGCATTGGGGAGAGCAGGCGACCGCAATAAGGGCGGCGGGTCAGAGTCGGCACCGTGAGCATCCCATCCCGGATAGTCCTCCGGCGTGGCGCCGGCTTCTGATCATGCTGTTGAGCGAAGGTGTGGGCAGACATGGTCACTCCTCGCCCGTCTGATTGACCTGCATGTCGTAGAGCTCACGTACGCCGCCGTCGGTGAATGCGCCCTGGTAGGCGAGCACGTCGTCGACGCCACCGGTGAGCCAGTCGGTGAACCCGGCGGGCTGGTCGGAGCGGCCGACCACGAACGGGCCGGTGGCGTTCCATCGCTGCCACCCCGACACCATCGCCGTGGTCGCCGTCAGCTCCCCATCGACATAGAGGCGGATCTGCCGGCGCTCGGCGTCGAGGACACCCGTCAGCTGGTGCCACTCCGTCGGATCGACCGCGGTCGCCGCAGCGGTGGTGATCGCGGTGGTGTTCGTCGCACCCGCACGAACGCTGAAGGCCCACTGTCCCCCGGAGGTGTCCCGGAACTGCAGGTCGAAGCCGCTGTACCCGGAGCCGTGGTCCTGCGACAGGATCGTCTGCCGGCCGCTCGCGGCGTCCACCCGCGCCCATGCCGACACCGTGAACGACGCGTCGGTGCGCACCACGGCCCCGTCACTCCAGTTCGGGTTTGACTCGTCGCCGAGGTTGTCCTGCGCGCGGCCATACTCCTGAGTCACCTGGTTGAAGTGCGGATCGGCCGGATCCTCGACGAAGTGCGTCCCATCCAGCAGCAGCGACTTGTTGCGCTGCCCGTAGCCGATCCAACTGCCCTCCGTCATGGCCAAGCGCCGACTGAAGTTGCCCACGTCCTCCACTCGACAAGTCAGCGCAGATGGGTCGGGGCTAACTTCGTAGCAGGGGTAGGCGTTCTTGAAGTCCCAGGCAGAGGTCTTCGGGGCGCTGACCATGCCGGGCTCGCTGAAGGGGTAGGCGTCCGTGGCGATGCTGCCGGTGAAGTCCTGGGGCACGAGTACACGGTCGTAGACCTGCACGTCGGCGATCGCGCCGGCGAACCACTTCTTGGGGCCGCCGTTGAAGCCTCGGCCGATCGAGAACACCCCCGTCGCCGGCCAGGGCGCCGCCGCCCGGTCCGCGGTACCGGCGAGGACACCGTTGACGTAGACCTGCATCTTGCCCGTCGGACGATCGAACACGCCGGCGATGTGCGTCCAACGCCCCAGGTCCGCCGACGTCAGAGCGGTCAGCGACGCCGCGGAACGAGTGGCGCTCGCCTGGTCGGCGGTGTCCTTCATGACAAACGCCCACCGCGGAGTGGGCGAGGCGCCCTCGAGACGCGCGCCGAGCTGAAACCCGGCGGCGCTCGTACCGTCCTGACTGACCGCGACGAAGTCCTCCCCGGTGGGCAGCGCGGACAACCGCACCCACGCGGCCACACTGAAAGATTCGGTGGTGTTCACCACCGCCTGCGAGTGGTTCAACGCCGAAGAGGATCCGTTGAACATCGGGCTCGCTGCCCCCGGCATGCGAAGGCCGGGCGACCAGGTCACCCCGGTAGGCGCCAGCGGTGTGGTGACCGTGGCTTCGGGGCGCTCGTCAGTCAGCGCCTGGGTCTGGTTGACGCCCGGACGCGGTTCGAGCTTCCACCAGTTCGTCGGCGGCGCTGGCCGGTCCACGATGAACGCCACCGACCCCTGTCCCTCGGTCTGCGCGGAGTTGATCGCCGACACGTAGAGGATGTTCTCGCCGTACTTCGGGGTGGTCAGGGTGACCGTCGCCGTGCGGGTTCCGGTGCCCGTCGCGGTGATCTCCGTGGTGGGCGGGAACGTCCAGCCGTAACGGAACTTCACCACCGTCGACGTGTTCGACGACAGACCGAACACACCCTTCTCCCCCGGCCCAGCCGGCATAGCCGTCACCGTCGCCGTCACATCGGGGTAACTCACATCCGTCTTGAACTCACACCACGCCGACCACACGCTGGGCAGGTTGTACGGAGCCGGATCCGTGGCCATCGCCCTGAACGCGTACGACTTGCCGTTGACCAGACCCGACAACGCCGCGGTGGTCGACCGGCCCCCCGCCGGCACCGACGCACCCACCGGAGCCGGCTTACGCGGGGTGCTGTCGTTGTAGGTCCCCGACGTCGGGATCTCCAACCACTCCCACTTCGTTGCCAGCGCCTGCGTGCCGTCGGCGTCGGGGAACACCCCCGACAGCGTCGGCGTCAACGTGCCGATCACCGACCGCACCCCCGGCGAACAAGCGGCACCCGTGGTCTGCAACCCGTACGGCTGCCCCGGATACGAGCTGTAGTCCACGATCAGCTTCACGCTGTTCGGGAAAAACTTCTTCCACCGGTCCTGCGTCGTCTCTCCGCTGCCATTGCCGGCGCAGGCACACAACGCCATCGTGATGTACGGCGCCGAATGCGCCGCGTGATCCTGGATCTTCGCCGTGATGACCGAGCTTTCGAAGTTGACCGTCATGTCCGGATCCTTCGGCCCGCAACCGTCGGCCTCATTGCCGTGCGAGTAGGCGTTCTCGATCGCCTGCGTCATGGTCGGAGACCACTTCGTGCGCGGCGTCGACGAGATCGGCCCCGCGTGCCACAGATAGGTGATCGTGTCGCCGCAGGACCACGAATGATCCAACGTGGCCTGCACGTAAGCCTTCGAGATGAACTTCTTCGCGATGCTGCTACCGAGCGGAAAATCGAAGAACGACCGGTACAACACCCCCGTGTCCGGGTTCTTTCCCACTCGGGCCACGCTGACATCGGAGTTGGTGGAGTTGTTGTTCGTCGCATACGCCCACCGGCTCTTACCCGTCGACCACGGCGGATCGATGAACACCGGGAACACCGCCTCCGAGCCGGTCAGCAGCGCCTCATCCGGGTGCAACACCACATCACCGCCGCTGGTCACCTCCGTGCGCACCGGCGCCGTCACCGCCGCGTCGCCCGGCCCGGCCGGCGACGACTCCTCCTGCCCCGCGTCCGCCGCTGCGGCGACGCGACCCGCCGTCTGCGGCCGCTCTGCGGAACTCGGCGTCGAATCCCACATCGTCGCCGCCGTCGACTCCGCCAACACCTCCCCGCCGGCCACGGCCCGCAACTCCCCGCCGCCCACATGCACCGCCACGGCGTCCCCGCCCACGTCGAAACGCAGCTGACGCAACGCCGGATTCGCCGCCGCCTGCGGGGTCTTCACCACCAACACGTGCGAGAAACCCGTCCGCGTGGCCCGCACCACCAGATCCACATCCGGCAGCACACCCGGATACGTCGCCGAATCCCCGACAACCGACGGCGCCGGCAACACACCGCCCTGCCACGACAAACTGAAACTCTTACCCTGACGCACCAACGTCACCATCGGCCCACTACCACCAGCCGAGAAACGCACATCCGCCACCGACACCGCCGGCCGCCACAACCCGTCACCACCGCGAGCAAGCGACAGGTCCACCGGCGCCCACGACCCGTCCGCGCGCCGCGCGCGCTGAGGCAGCACCGCCGACTCCTGCTGAAACCCGCCATCCGGCAACGCGAAAATCTGCGTCAACTCCGAACGGCCCGCGGCGACCTCCACCCGCTGCCCGGTGTCCTGCGCCAACCGCGACGCCGCCGCTGCATCCCTGGCCGCCAACGGTCCCCTCGGCACCGACGGGGCCGCCGACGCCGAAGCAGAGGGCACCACCACCACGCCGGCGACCAGCACCGTCGACAGCAGCGAAGCCCACCGCCGGCGCGGTCTACGGACCGCCGAGAACAAACCGACACGACGCCGGGCAGCAGTCACCACAGGTCCCCCGTTGATCACGCGATGAAGTCGCCGAACTGTAGGGAACCCGACCAGCAAAAGTAAAGATCATTCACAAACTGTGAGGACGAAACGGGCGCTACGCTTCGGGACCGGCAGGCGTCTCACCCACCGTGATCATCTCGACGGCGTCGGCGGGTAGGGATAACCGCTTCCGCAGCAGGTCATGCATACTGCCCGCCGACAGCCCTACGAACGTCCGCTGGAGTCCGCCTTGCCGACCACCGTGCCCGTCGCCGCACTCCGCCAGCCCGGCGGTGCGCCATCCCTGTGCGTCAGACACGGCACGGCCGCCACCCGGCGAAAGTCGGTGCTGTTCCGCTCTGCTCCCCCGACCTGGTCGTTTCTGCTCATCCTGCTCGGCGTGCTGCCCTTCGCGATCGTCGCCACGATCATGCAGAAGCGCGTCACCGTGCCGAACTGGCCGTTCTGCCGCGCCTGCACACGACTGCGCCTTCGTCGGCTGCTCGGCGGGATCGGCGTGGCCCTGCTCGGCTTCATCGCCGTCATCGGCTTCTCCGCGGCCATGCCACCTTCGAGCAACCTGACCGCCGTCGTCGTCCTCCTCAGCTTCGCCGGGCTCCTCGCCGGCGTAGCCTTCGCCAGCACCGGCGGATGGGCCACCATCGCCGCGGCGAAACCCACCTCCGACGGCACCGACCTGCACCTACGTAAGGCACACCAACAGTTTCGAGCATGGGGGAATGGCCCCCGCGGCACCCGGAGGGCTCAGCAAGCAACACCATGAATAATCGATCGGCACCACTGCCGTTAAACTCTGGGTAGAGCGGGCAACTCGCGGCGCAGAAGAGACGATGTTCTCGCCGAGACTGAGAGACCGCCACGCTAGCTTCCGCCGCTACTGATGGCTGCGGCGCACCGCCACGCCACCCGTCATCGGCGACTCCCACGGCTTGTCGGCGTAGGGATCGCCGTAATCCGGCGACGGCCGCCACTCGGAGAGTCGGGTCAGTCCCGGCTCCATGAGCTTGAAGTCACCGAACAGGGGCAGGAGTTCTTCCGCGGTCCGCATGATGATCTCCGCTGCGGCGTGCGTGCGGTACACGTTCAGCCCGGTTTGCACCAAGTCTTCGCCGTAGGTGTCCATCACGACGGGGCTGATGTGCGAGATCGCGATCGCACTGCCCTCGACGAGGCGGTCCCGTAGCGGCGTGACAATGTCGTCGACCTCCCCGGGCGGGACCTGCGACAAGACGGAGAGGTAGAGCAGGGCGGTGGGCTGGTCCAGGTCGAAGATCGTCGCGAGTTCGCCGTGGCCGAGCGTGTCGAGGAGCGCTTCTGGCTCGGTGAAGTCACCTTCGATGGCCCTGCAGTAGGGGTTGTCCGCCAGGATTTCGTTGGAGGCGACGATGGCGACGGGGTCGATGTCCACGTACAACACGCGGGTGGTGGGGTCGACCTGCTGCGCGATGTGGTGGACGTTGCCCTCCGTCGGGATGCCCGAGCCGAGGTCGATGAACTGCCGGATGCCCTGCGCGGCGAGCGTCCGGACGACTCGGGCGAGAAAGTTGCGGTTCGATCGGGCGATGTCGGCGCTGTCCGGCACGACGTGCAGTAGCCGCTGGGCCGCCGCGCGGTCGGCGGGGAAGTTGTGCTTGCCGCCGAGCAGGTAGTCGTAGATCCGGGCGACGGTCGCCCGGCCCTCGTAGCGGCCTGCCTCATCCTGACTTTCAGGGTCGCTCATTCATGCCACCGATCCCCATCCTGGGTGCGCCAGTGGACCATCCTGAAAGCCCGGCGCGGAAGTCCGCGAGCCTAACCTATCGATGGGCTGCGGTGAGTCCGTGCAGCGCCTTGCAGGTCCGCGGGCTGCTACGGGCGCTCGGGAGTGGACGACAGCGACTACACTCCGGACCTTGCACCGCACTGGCGGTGACATCATCGGGAGGCCCACGGTGTGGTGGAGACGCATACGAGTCACCTGGCATCTCCGCCGCGCCGGTGTTCCACCCCCGCCGCCGCCGTTCACCGTCGAGGCGTGGTGTGAGGCCATCGCCCTCGTTCGACGACGGCCGATCCGGCTTCAGCGCGCCTCGTTACAAGCGGACTGGCCGCCCGGGTTCTATTTCGCCAGCGACGAAGCCGACTACATCGTGGTCGATGCGGGCCTGCCGATGCTCACCCGGGTGCAGACCATCCTGCATGAACTCGCGCATCTCCTGCTCGGGCACGAGGGCACAGCGCTGCACGTGCACGCCGACGTGGTAGCCGAGGCCGACGCCGAGATCGCCGCGGACGTAATGTCGCGCCGGCTCACGCGCGCGGCCGGCGTCGTCGAGCGGCCCGAGTCGCAGGATGCGGACCTGGTCGACCGGTCTCGTGACTGGATCATCGACCGCTGGGCCGACTGGCAACTCGACCTGCTGTGGGTCAGTCTGCGGGCCGCGGTGCCCGACGCCCCGCTGATCCTTGTGCCTCGCGGTCACGACCCCGCGCCGGCGTTGGGCGGGAGCAGGCACACCTACCGTCGGATCGTCGAGGTTCACGACCAGTTGCGCAGCCTACGGCCGTGGTTCTCCGACGAGGTGCACCACAGCGCGCTCTACGCCGCCAGACGCGATAGGTTAAACCCCGCGGCTGCCGCGGCGGTGGCGGAAGCGGCGACGATCGCGGTCGCGCTGCGCCGTAGGAAGGCCGGCGCACCTGCCTGCGACGACAGCCATGAGGCAGCGCAGCGGCTGTTGGGACACGCAGACATTAGGGCGGAGACGCGGCGTCTCGCACGAGTCTCCCGCGCTATGCATCGATCGCCGCTGGTACACGCTGAGCTTGCCCGTTGGGGCACTGCGCTTCGCGAGCACGGCGCGCGCCAGCCTGTCGACACACCAGCCGCTGACGATCGTCAGCGGTGGTGGTTTGCCGCGTAGGCGCCGTGTCTCAGGCGCTACCACAACTGGTCGCTGCCGCCCGAGGTACGCCGCTGCGCTCGCGCCTTCCGACTGTCGGGGGCGCTACGACGGTCGGTCGCCGCCGCGCCGGGCACGGCGCCGGGCGCGGTGCCGCTGCGCTCGTGCCTCGCCGGTGTCGGCGGCGACACGCTCGAACTGAGGCTGCCATCGTGCGATGTGCTCCCGGAATTCGCTGGGGAACGTCTCGTCTCCGAACAGTGGTCCCGCGCCCAGCGTGCAACCCAGGCGCAGGAGTTCCCGGCGGTGCTGCTCGTCCACAACGCCGGGGACTACCACGCTGAGGTCGAGGTCCATGCCGAGGTCTACCGCCGCGCGGATGACTGACCGTGCGTGTGTCCAGCCGCTGTCCATGGCGTAGGCCACGTCGACGGCGAGGAAGTCGAACTGCGCAGCGCTCAGCCGCTCCAGGCCACGCTCGCCGCTGCCGAACTCCTGCAGCATGAACCGCACGCCGCTGCGACGCAGCGTCCGGTACGCGTCGAGGTCTTGGATACCCTCGGACGCTCCCACTGCGAGGATGAGGGTGTCGGGCGGCGCGTCGTGGTCGCGCAGCAGACGTTGCACGCCGTGTACGAGGGTCGGGTTCACCGATCGTCCGGGCACGGGCACCACCATCCCCGCCCGCGACAATTGGGGCCGCCAGGTCTGCGCGGCAGCCACCGCGCGGGCAAGCGTCGTGTGGGTCAGCGCGTCCAGGTCGTCCTGGTCATCGATCAACTGGTAGACGTACTTGTCCGCGGAAAGAACCTCGTAGGGCGAGTAGAGCCAGCGCGGAAGCGCCTGCGCGAGAACGATCGCCCCGGTGGCCAGGTCGACGATCGGGCGGAAGGACATCGACACGCGAGAGTGGCGCAGCTGCGCGCCGAGCGTGACGTGGTCGGCCGGATCGGTCGTGACGACACGGCAATCGCCGCCCTGCCGTACTGCCCGCCGCATCCGCCGCTCTGCCCGCAGTACCAGATCCGCAGCCTCCGCTGGCGGGCCCGCTGCCAGGCCCGCGCTGACCCGGAGACCGACGAATCGGCCGCTGTCCTCCACTTCCCGGGTGAGGTTCGAGACGGCCCAGCAGGCCCGCTGGTAGGCGGTGGTCTCCGACGACGCCCAGACGGCGGCGGCGAACTCGTCGTCGCCGATGCGGCCGACGGCCGACTGCCGTTCCGGAAACGAGTCCCTGAGCCGCTGGGCCAACTGCTCCATGATCTTGTCGACCCGGCCGCGCCCGACCGCCTCAGTGATGAATCTGAACTTTTCCAGCCCGATGACGATGACATGACAGGTCTCGACATCCTCAGCGTGCACGATGTGCCGGACGAAAGCCGTTCTGTTCGGCAGACCGGTGACGAGATCCTGCGTGGCGGCGAGCTGGTGACCGGCTGACTCCTCGCTGAGTCGCTGATAGGCGACCGCTATGTCTATTCGCGTGGAGATGGCGGAGGCCAACGCGCGCAGAGTGGACCGCTCGCGGGCGCTGAGGCCGTCGCGGGTCCCCTCCAGGTAGATCCGCAGCACCCCGTGCATGCCGGCGCGCTCGGCGGCGATTTCCTGCACGAATGCGGGCGTGCTCGCCCGGTCGGCTCTCGGTGCCCCGCGGGGTGGCCCGTCGTAGACGACGACGGCGTCGCCGTTGGCACGAATTAGTCGTCGTGACGCCTTGATCTCCAGTTCTGCGGCGCGCGCACCGAACAAGTCGACGGCGCCTCTCGTCGCGGTGCGGAGGATCTCGTCGAGGTTTCGTGTGGTCAGGGCGTCGACGAGGGTCCTCAGCTTCTCCCAGGCTTGTCGCTCCTCGCGCAGTTTGAGCCGAAGGGACAGGCTGCTGTGGAGCAGGACCATCGCCACCGGCAAGACGATGAGCGCCCTTTTGTCCAGGTTGACGAGAGCGGCGACTGCCGCCGAGACGGCGGCCTCCGTCACGCCGACCATGATGCGCATCTGCCACATGTAGCGTGCCATTGCCCCGAAGGTGCGCCCCATGGACAGCGATACCGCTGCCGTGGTGACTACCTCTTCCAGGAGCCATATCGCCAGGGCCGCGTGGAAAACGGCCAACAAGAAGCGTGAGGTGGAGGGCGCGGACTCGACGGCCATTTCCCCGAAAACGGGCTTGATACCGTAGCAAGAGATGATCGCGGTGGCGAGCATCGCCGCGACGATGTCCTTGCTGATATTGTGAACCGCTTTATGCAGGGTCAGTGAATGGGGGAATCTCGTCACGACTTTGGCGATAAGCGCCCCCACTGACACACAGAGGATCACCCAGGGGGCGGGAAGCGCCGACGCGCAGATCAGACACGCCGCTGGAATTAGCGTGAGCCTCATGGGAATGCGTGCCGGCAGCGGGGCGGAGAAAACCGCGCCGGCCACTACCAGTGACGCACCAGTGAGGATGAATACTGCTTGGTGTGGCGCTGGCATGCCCAGGTTGAGTCCAGCCCAGCCCAGGCCAGCCAGCGCGATCACCACCAGCGTCGCAGTCAATGCGGCGAGCTGGATGCGTCTGTGTTGGAGCGCTTCCATCTAGCCCCCGTGGCTATTCGGTGTCACTCCCAGCCATTAAGTCGACCACCGTAGCAGACCGGCGGCGTCAGCTCCACTCGATGCCCTTACGCATGACCCTTCACCTCCGATCGACGACCGCGAATGACAAACAACCTATGAGGCAAGTTGCCGCAATTTCAATGGAAAAGTGTCTTTTTGCCCATCAGCAGCACAGATCGGCACCCGGACAAACGCGCCGGTAGGCGAGGCTCGATACGGACGACAATCTCGTGACACGCCCGCTGCCACCAGGTTGGCCGACTCGCCGGTGCGGCGGCGCTCAACCACTCGACGTCGCACCGGGCGTGGTCAAGCTTCGGCGGCAACGCCAATCCCCACCGACCTGGTCGGGGAGCAGCGGCTCTACCAAGGCGGGCAGGCCCCAGGGATGGTGATGTCAGCTCATCACCGAGACCACGAGATCGAGACGACGCCGTACGTCTTGTCCATGACGGCGGCGTCGGCGGGAATGCGGGTGTGGTTGCTGTCGTCGGGCCAGTAGCTGAAGCGGGGCTCGGCGTCACGCCCGTCGCGGTGCCAGGCCCGGATCTGCTCGACCATCGCGGCGGCGGCGCGTTCGCCGTCCGGGCCGAAGGCTCGGGCCCCGAACTCGAAGCCCTCCCCTTCGGGTACGGGCTGCAACGCCAGGTAGGCGAAGCCCGCGCCGTAGACGACGCCGTACGGGAACCAGAGGCGTTCGGCGGCCAGGTCGGTTCCGTCGTCGGTGGAGACGCGGCAGAAGCCGGGCAGGAACCACGCGAACCACAGGTGCAGGTCGGCGAACGACACCCCGCTTGCGACGGTCACGTCGGACCACACCGCGCAGCGCTTGCCGGCGAGGACGCCGTCGAGACGGTCCAGGTGATCGGGCGCGTCGGACCAGGTGATCGGGCGCGTCGGAGTCGAACAGCAGCCGCACGTGCCGGCCGTCGCCGTCGGGCAGGAGGAACACCCGGTCGGGGTGCGCGCCGTCGCCCTGCATCGGCACGAACCCGGCGACCTCCACCGAGGTGCTGATCAGGTGGTCGCCGTCGCGGCGGAAACCGATGGTCCTCGTGACCGCGTTCATGATCAGCGGCAGGACGATCACGCCGCCTTCGGCCAGTTGGTCGAGTAGCGCGGGGGCGATGTCCCAGGCGCCGACGGTGATGATGATCGCGTCGAACGGCCCCTCGTCGGGCACGCCGTGCTCGGCGTCGGCGACGAGGACACGCACGCGGCTGCCGTAGCCGGTGGCGTCGAGCAGCGTCGCGGCCCGGTCGGTGACGTCGGGGTCGATGTCCACGCTCACGACCCGACCGCCGGGGCCGACGATCTCGGCGAGGTACGCGGCGTTCAGGCCACCGGAGCCGACCTCCAGCACCGTCATGCCCGGCGCGAGTTCGGCCTGTTCTAGCATCCGCGCCTGGATGTAGGCCGCGGACACCGACGAGATCGCCACCCCATCGTGGTTGCGTTTGGTCACCACCGAGTTGTCGACGCCGTAGGCGACGGCCAGGTCGGTCCCTGCGGGCATGAACCGCTCGCGCGGCACCCGGCGCACCGCCGCCTCCACCAACTCCGAGGTGATGTTGCCTCGGGCTCGCAGGCTGCTCACGAGCGCGGCGCGCAGCTCGGCGGCGCGATCGGCGATGTCCGTGTCGGTCTGGCTCATTCGCTGCTTCCTCTTCCTCGGGTCAGATCGGATGGAGTGCTGTTGCCGATGGCAACGGCCGAGGCGGTGTCACTGGTGCGGCCGGTGATGGCAGGCGTTCGTGGGGTGGGCCGGCGGCATGGGTTGGGGGTGCCCGCTGCCGCCGGCCCGCTGACCGGGCCGTCCGTGGCTACACCTGTCACGGGGCCGGTCAGGTAGCCGCCTGACGGCGGCTACACCGCGGGGGTGGCGCAGTTCGGGTCTGCTCCGCCCTGGTTTCGGGGGTACGGTCTCAGGCTTGGGCGGCTCGTGTGGTGCGCGCGACGGGCTGCTGTGGTGTAGCGGGTTTGTGGGCGTGCACGGTGCGGCGCTCGTAGGAGCAGAGGAGCACGGCGCGGTCGGCCATGAGGTTGACGAATCGGTCGAGGTCGCTGTGGCTGAGTTCGGGTTGGACGAGGCGGGATCGGAGGTGTTGGGCGGTGTCGGCGAGGATCTGGCAGCCGGGACCGCCGCCGGCCCAGGTTTCGACGCTGAGGTGGGCGCAGACCGGGTTGAGGCCGGCGGCGACGAGCGGCGTGATGACGTCGAGTGGCCAGGTGGGACGGCCGGTGCCGGTGGTGAGGCTGTAGATCATCGTCATGACGTGTTGGATCAGGTCGGCGTCCTGGCTGCATGGATCCGACGTCCACGTGGCGTAGTCGGGGCGCGGTTGGAATACCTGAGCCGGGGTGAAGGGGATGTCGGCGAGGACCAGCCAGCCGCCGGGCCGTAGCCGGTCGATGATCTGTCGGATCACGGCGTCCGGGTCGGGCAGGGCACCGTGCATCCAGCGGGCAACGGCGACGTCGAAGCTGCCGGGTTCGCCGGGCAACTCGTCGACGCCGAGGGCGCGTTGGTAGACGTCGATGACGCCGGTCGGCGCGAGGTAGCTGGTGTCCATGTCCACGGCGGTGACCTTGCCGCTCGGGCCGACGAGGCGGGCCAGATCAGCGGTCAGCTCGCCGGTGCCGGCGCCGATGTCCAGCACGCGCTGGCCCGCCTGAATGGGGACGCGATCCAGGTCGTGGCGGATGGCCGGGTCGAGTAGTTCGAGCAGCCGCGGCGGACGTTGACGGCCGATTCGGATTGTCGTCACCATGACGCTCCTGTTCGTGCTGACTTTGGGCATAGATCGCGGCTGAACTCGCCGGGCCGGTGGCGACGTGCGTGGATGCAGGTCGCGGCGGATGGCCGGAACGGGCAGGAGCCCGCCTGCTGGGCGGTCACAACTCTTCCGCTTCACTAGGTGGGGCGGAGGAAGCCGAAGGAGACATCGCCTGTAGGTCGAGGTCGACCATGATGGGTAGGTGGTCCGACAGCGTGCGTGCTGCAGGGGTGTCGATCACCTGGTAGCTGCGCAGCGCTTCTGGGCGGTTGGTCCAGAAGACGTCTTCGCGTCGGCTCCAGCCGCCGGCCGCCGCGAAGCCCGCTGGTGGCCTTCCATGCCGCGCCCAGGTGGGGTGCGGCGTCGTGGAAGCCACTGCGCTGCATCATCTGCGAAGGGCGCCGGTCGGCTACTGGCAGAGCGTCGGGCTCATCGCTCAAGCGGACATGCCGAGCGATCCACTCGGTGGGCAGAGCCGTCCAGTCCGGCTCGGGATCGTATTCGGGGTCGACGCCGAAGGAGTTCCAGTCGGCGGCGAGGATCGTCGCGTCCGACAGGGGTAGCTGCCCGGTGAGGGTGTACGCGTCGGCGAGTTGCTTGTCGGGGTTCCAGGGCGCGAGGTGAGTGACCGCCACCGTCAGCGGCACGGACGCGCCGACATCAAGCCGGACCACGCCCAAGCCGTGCCACATCAGCAGGTCGTACGCCCGCTGCGACAACACGGCGTACTCGGGTCGCCACAGCATCGCGAGGTGACAGTCGGAGTGTTTCGCGGGGACCGCGAAGCCCTCCATCCCCAGCGCCTGGGCTATCGCGTTGTCGAGCCGGTCGAGTTCCACCGCGTCGCCGCCGACGGCGTAGATCTCCTGCAAACACACGATGTCGGGGCGTAGGAAACGCAGCAGCTCGTGCTGCTGCCGCCGCGTCGGCAGCCCTGACTTTCCGTACGACATGAGGTTCCAGCTGACGACGCGGAGCGTTCCCTGCGCCGGTGATGCAGGCGTCAGAGCCGCCGCCAGCATGGGTGTGACTGATGCCGAGACATCTTGGTTCTGGCTGCTCCTGGGAAGCCGGCGCGGGGTGTTCGGGTGGGTTGGTGGCCTGGGCGTGGCATCTGCGGGCGGCGACCTGTTGTACGCCGGTCCAGCCGTGGGCGGGTTCCCAAGGCATCCCGATGGCGTCGAGTGCGGCGATCTGGTCGGTGGACAGGGCGCGGGCTCGTCGGGCGGCGCGCTGGGTTGGAGCTGGGTGAGCATGGCGCGGGCGTCGGCCAACTCGCGCGGTCCACGACCGGTCCGGGTGCCGCACCAGGGCGACGATGGTGCGCCGGCGACCGACGATCAGCGGCCGGCGAGGCATGCCCGATCCTCCTTGTCTGGTGACGGTGCGCAGCCGGCCCGCATCTCCGTGAGGGCCCGGGTGCCCTCGCAATGCGGTTCACGGGCGGCACGGCGGCTCGCCACGGCGGCCCGGGGTTTCAGGACTTGCCACTCGAAGCCGAGTACGTCGAGGACGTCGATGCGCCACTGCGGGTACTTGCCCGACCGGACCTGCTTGCGGATGTTGTGCGTGACGTGGCCCAGCTTGATTCCGTGCTCGCGGTGCTCGCGGGGCACTCGCAAGTGCCCCTCGCGGCGGGCGAACGAGGTGAACGCCGGGATGTAGACATCCACGAATCGCATGTCGTTGACCCGCCACACCATGCCGAGGGCCTCCATCATCCACACCTGCTCCCCGTCGAGCTTGTCTTTGCTGGGGCGGCCTGTGCACAGGTAGCGGCTGCGGATGTTGTGGATGAACCCACCCAGTTCGTGCCCGTTTTCGACGTGGAATCGGGGCACCACAAGGTGACCTTCGCGTTCCTGGAAGGCCACGGCAGCGGTGACCCCTTCGAACCAGCAGCCTGTGCGCGGGTTGTTGTGGAGGCGCTCCACGACGGCACGGCGAAGCCTGGCGCGCTCGTCGAGATTCCGCGGCGGCGGCACGGGAGCAATGGTGTTGGCGTAGGAGGGAGGTACGTAGGCGGGCATGAGGAGGCTCAGGTGGTCCTTCGTCAGTATCAACCGGGTGAGGACGCCGGCCCGTCGTCCACTTGTCGGCAGGGTCCTGATGTCTTGGTGGTGCGGGCGGTGGGCGGTGGCTGGTGGGCTTGCGGGTGGGGTGCTCGGTGGCAGGGGACGGAGGGCCCGCTGCCGCTGGTCGGTCACCGCGGATGGGTTCGGGTGCCTGATCCGGGCCCGTCGCTGGCGTGGTCCTTGTGTGGGCGCAGGGACGGCGGCGGTGGGTGGTGATCGGGTCGGGGGCCATTAGAGCTGCGGGCGATCGTCGATGGCGGCATTGTCGGGCGGGCGGTGTCGCGCATCGTGGTGAGGTACTTGGCCAGCCGCGTGGCGGCGTGGTCGTGGTGTGGCGTGGAGTTCAGAGCGGCGGCGGTGCAGCGCAGCAGGAAGGCGGCCTGTTCGAACTGGCCGGTGGCGTGCAGGACGACCGTGAGGTGCGCTTGTGCGGTGAGGGTGGGCAGCGCGGCGGGTCCTTCGGCGTTGCTGTGGTGGCGGATCAGGTCGGTGTAGAGGTGGCCCGCGTTGATGTGGTCACCGGCGGTGGTGGTGGCGGCGGCGAGGACCGCGAGGGCGTCGCGGACCTCCGGGTGCGTGGGGTCGTCATAGATTCGAGCCAGGCTGCGGTGGGCGTAGGCGGCCCATTCGCGGGCACCGACGGCGCAGGCGATGAGGGCCGTGTCGGCGAGCAGTGCGGCGGCGCGGGCGGTGGTCAGGTCGCTGGTGGGTAGGTGTCGCAGCGGATCGATGTGGTGCAGGGCTCCACGCAGCAGCCGTACAGCTTGGCGGAAGTCACCGCGCTCAGCGTGATGCCGTGCGGTGTGCAGGCGTTGGGCGATGTGGGTGTGTGGTGGGGCGGTGCGCCAGGTGACGTGCAGGTCGTTGAGGGTGGCGCCGACGGTGATGCGCAGGATCACCGCTGCGGCGTAGGAGGCGGCGTCGTCCGCGAGTCCCGCAGGGACCAGCCGGGGCGCGCGTCGGAGAACGATCGCGCCGACCGCGTGTGACACCGCGTCGGCGGCGATGGGCTGACGCCCGCACGGCGGGGTGCACAGCAACACCGGCGGCTCCTGGGCGCGGGTGATGGTCGCGAGCGGTGCGCCGCACAGGTTGCAGTGCAGCAGACCGTAGGGCAGCGGTGTCTGCGGTGAGTACCGCGCGTCAGTCAGCCACGCGCGGACGGTGGTGGCGGGCAGCCCGTGCTGGCGGGCGATCCGGTCGACGACTGCGGTGAGGCGACCTGATCCGGGGCGGTCGTGTGCGGCGGTCACCTGCGCGATCACGTCGGCAATGAACGCCGGCGTCCGGTGGACGGTGATGGCACGTCGGGTCACAGGGGCAGGTCCTGATGCATTGCGGTGTCCGTTCGCTGATGGCGTCGCGGTGGCGGGTGGTGGTGATGCCGGCGGCATCACTTCGCGTGCCGCTGATCGGGGTGTCTGGGTGGCCGGCGGCAGAATCGGGGTGTTCTGCCGCCGGCCTGGCCGACCCGCCGGGCCCTCATCCCGGCGTGGTCGTCCTGGCAGTGCCGGACCCTGAGCGGTCGACGCCCGGCACCGCCGCTCCGGTGACCACATTGGGATAGTCACCGGACGTGACGCTGGAGGTTGCCGATCCCCCAGCGGCATCGCTTGGGCCGTTAGGCGGGTTTGCGGGCGTGCACGCCGCGGCGCTCGATCGACCGCAGTAGGACGTTTGGATCAGTCATGACCGTCTGGAAGTAGTCGATGTCGTCGACGTGGACGCCGAGGGCTTGGAGAGTCGGCCGGGCGTGGTCGACGATGCCGGCGAGGACGCCGCAGCCGGGGCCGCCGCCGGTCCACGTCTCCGATGCGGCGCTCAGGCACACCTGCTCCATGCCCCGGCCGTGCAGCAGTCCTTCGACGTCGACCGGCCATCGGCCCGTGCCGCCGGCGCCGAGGGCCGTGTCGTAGAGCCTGCGTACAACCCGGTTGATCAGCTCTTCATCGCCCGTCGTGGCGGCGCGGTGCACCCGTGGGCGGGTGTCGGTGACGTCGGCGAGGACGAGCCATCCACCCGGGCGCAGGCGTGTGAGCATGCGGTCGATCGTCGCGGCCGGGTCGACCAGTCGGTGGTGTGGCCACCGTGCGATGACCAGGTCGACGCTTGCGGCGTCACCGGGTAGCGCGTCGGGGTTGACGGCGATGTCGCGGCTGTAGACGTCCACCACGGCGCTCGGGTTCAGGTAGGTAGTGTCGTCGTCAACCGCGACGACACGACCCACCAGGCCGACGGCGCGGGCGAGCAGCGCGGTGACGTGGCCGGTGCCGGCGCCGATCTCCAACACCCGCGAGCCGGGAAAGACGTCGAGCTGGTTGATCTGCTGGGTGATAGTCGAATCGAGCAGTTCCCGCAGCAGTGCGGACATCCGGGCGGTATGAGTTGGTGTCATTGTGCGGCGCTCCATGCGGTGCGGTCGGTGGTGCAGGACGTGTCGTTTTGCACCGGCCAGATACCGGCGTGGGCGTATAGGGGCCCTTCTAGGGGCTCGGTCGGCTGGTCTTCGGCGGGTGGCTCCCACCAGCGGCGCGCGGCGTGGGTGCGGGTGAGCAGCAGCAGGTACACCTGCGCGCGCCACCCGTTCGTGGTGAGTGCAGCGGCTTCGTAGGCGAGGATCTGCCCGCTAGTGCTATCCAGGATGAGCAGGCGCCGGCTGCGGCCCTGGTCGGAGAACGCCGCGATGCCGATGCCGACGCGGCCGGCGCGGTCCGCCACCGTGTCGTGTGCCGTGAGGCCGGGGGTGTCGGCGAGGACCCGGGCTGCGAGTTGCCGCTGCTGCCGGTTAGGGCTGTACCACATTCCCAGAGCGGCGACGCCCTCTATCAACGCCGCGGGGTCGTCGCCCCAGCCTTGCATCTGCGCTTGGCTAATCAGCCGCTCGCAGCTGGTGTATGCCTTGGTCAGGTACTGGAGGCGAAGTCCGCCCGGCTGCCACCAATCCTTAGCCACTTGCGGCCTGGGAGACCGTATGGCGAGTTCCGCGCCGGAGTCGTCGTCGGCGTACCAGCGCACCACGTCGCGCTGCCACGTGTTGCTGGCCCCGTAGCGCCACAGGTGATGGCGCACGACAGCGAACCTTCCGGGCGTGGCGTCGCAGCGGTCGGCGCCGAGACGCCGGGCCAGGCCCAGCAACACGGGGCGCGCCGGCCTGCCCGGAGGCAGCTGAATGCCCCCGTTCTGCGTCGAGGACGTGGGCGTAGGAATGGGGTTCGGCACGGCGCACAATGCGCGCGGGTCCGCCCAACGCGTCAGCGCCGGCGCGGGCGGGATGACCACGGCGGTGACCGCCGCGAGCCAGGCCACGGTGCTCACCGCCGCGACCATCCGTGATTTCGGGTTCGGGGGCATGATCGGGTCAGGTCGCCGGAGCGGTGGCGTTGATGTTGGACACCAAGCGGGCGACCCGGTCGATCACGTTCTGTTGGTGCGGCAGCATCGGCGCGGCGGCGTATCCGGCGGTGATGCCGGCGTAGGGGTCGCTGAGGTTGCCGTTGCGTCCGGTCAGGCCCTCGACGAAGCCGACGCCGCACCAGGGGGCCATGCCGGGGCTGTAGCCGCCCTCGCTGATCGCGACCAGCCGGCCGTCGCACAGCCGGTCGGCAGCGCGGGTCAGCAGCGTGGCCATCTGCCGGTAGGAGTCCACGACCAGGGCTTGGCGGGCCAGCGGTTCGAAGCAGCCGCCGTCGTACCCGATCGGGACGATGATCAGTTCGGGTTGGAAGCGGTGCAGTGCGGGGAGCACGACCTGGTGCATGGCGTAGAGCCAGGCGGCGTGGCCGCTGCCCAGGGGTAGCGGAACGTTGATGGTGTAACCCTGACCGGCGTCGGCGCCGGTCTCTTCGATCCATCCGGAGTCGGGTGGGAAGGACCCGGCCTCGTGGATGCTGATGTGCAGGACGTTCGGATCGGTCCAGAAGATGGACTGCGTACCGTTGCCGTGGTGTGTGTCCAGGTCGACGATCGCGATCCGGTCGAGTCCCAGCTCGGCCTGGGCGTGGCGGGCGGCGAGTGCTGCGTTGTTGAACACGCAGAAGCCCATGCCCGTGTCGGCGGTGGCGTGATGGCCGGGGGGTCTCACCAGGGCGTAGCCGTTGGTGAGGTTGCCGGACGCGACGGCGGTGACGAGTTCCAGGACGCCGCCGGCGGCGAGGCGGGCGATGTCGGCGCTGCCGTGGCCCAGCGGGGTGAAGCCGTCGCCGGCGTCGCCTCCCCGCGGTTGGGCGCTCGCGTCCGCGATCCGCTGCACGTACGCGTCGGTGTGCACGCGCAGCAGCTCGCCGATCCTGGCGGGTCGTGCGGGCACCCTGTGCATCGTGTCCAGCAGGCCGGTGACGTCGAGCAGTTCGTAGCCTCGCCGTTTGGTGTGGCCGCTCTCGACGTGCGCGTCGGGCTGAACGCCCGCCATCGGGTCGGCCGGCAGCATGAGAGCGGCGGTGCCGGTGTCGTGCCAGAAGAACAACGTGTGGGTCATAAAACCGGTCGCCATCGTGGCCTCCTTCATCAATGGGTGGTGGTGATCAGGCCGATGTCGTCGGCGGGTGCGCGGGGCCGCGGTGCTGCCGGGCGAGGTATGGCGGCGGCCAGATCGGCGACGAACGCATCGATCTGCGTGCGGGTGATGCCGGGCATGCAGATCAGGTGACTCACGGACCCCTCCGTGGCCAGCACCCACCGCGTCCGTACCTCGGCGGGTGGGGTGTCGAGGACCACGGTCATCGCGTGGTCGTGCCGCCACGCATGCCAGCCGATCGCGGTGATCCGGGTGACGGCGTAGGTAGCCAGCTCGCGGGCGTGCACGACCCGCCAGCGGTGCCCCTCCCGTCCCTGCACCGCGATGGCCTGCCACAGCAGCGCGGCGGCCAGCCCGCACCGGGAGCCGCCGATCGTCGTGTCGGACGTGCCGGTGTAGGCGACCGGCTGGCCGGGTGCGCGGACGGTGTCCCCGACCAGGACCACCCCGCATGGCACCGGCGTGCCGAGGACCTTGTGACCCGAGACGGCGATGCTGCCGATGCCGGCGGCATCATCCAGACGCAACCGCCCGTCCAACCCGAGCGGAATGCCGGACAGGGCGGCGTCGACGTGCAGGTGCCCCCCGCCCGGGTGCGCTGCTAGGAGGTCCCGTATCCGGGCGGTGTCGTCGACGGCCTCGG
Source organism: Micromonospora sp. NPDC051141 (assembly GCF_044455765.1). Lineage (NCBI taxonomy): Bacteria > Bacillati > Actinomycetota > Actinomycetes > Micromonosporales > Micromonosporaceae > Micromonospora > Micromonospora sp. NPDC051141. Next base: position 604,671 of record NZ_JBITFD010000003.1, on the reverse strand, counting down.
TCAGCGTCGTGCCTGCGGTGGCGACCACGATCGCGGGGTATCGCCTACGGCGGTGCAGCTGCGCGGCCAGGTCGCGGTAGTCCATCTCCCCGCGCTCGTCCGCCCGCACCGGCACGCCGTGAGCGCCGAGGATGCGCACGAGCTTGGGGATCGAGTAATGCGCGGCCCGGGAGTAGTAGATGCGGGCGGTGGCGTAGCGGCGTCTGGCGGCGTAGAGCGCGGCGAGGTTGCCCTCGGTGCCGCCGGTGGTCACATACCCCCACCGGTTGTCGGGTGGCATGGCGAACAGGTCCGCCATCCAGGCGACCACGGCCCGCTCCAGAACCCGGGTGTGGGCGATGCCGCCGGCATCACTCGGATCTCCGATGTTGTTCCAGAGCCGTCTCCCGAGCCGGCTCAACACCGCGTCGTAATTCATGTCGACGGCGCCCGGGTAGCCGATCGTGGTCGCCGCCGACGCCTCCGCCCCCTCCACGAGTCGATCGAGGACCGCCGTGATGTCGATGTGGTTCTTACTGAGGTCGGCGGCGGCGGCCAGGTCCATCACCTCGGCCGCCGTCACACGTCACGTCCGGGGTTCAGGTGCGCGGTCAGCAGGTCGTGCAGGGCGGTGAGTCGCTGCCACATCTGCTGCTGGTCGTGATCACCACTGCTGGTCAGATCCGCGTACCGCCGGTAGGAGTCGTAGTGATCGATGTCGACCGGTTGGGTGCAGCGGATGCCGTTGTCCCCGAACGCGGGATACGGGTCGCGGTCGACCTGCATCGCGGTGTGGTCCACCAGCCGGGCGTAACAGCGGCCCGAGATTTGCCGCGACGACCCGAAGATCCCCCCGGGCAGCTTCTCATGCAGGGTTCGGGCGATGTCGGACCAACGGCCCTGGTCGGTGTCGAGCGTGCTCACCGCCACACCCAGATACCGCGCCCCGACCGGCAGGTGCACAGGTTCCCCGTTGACCAGCGAGCGGACCCCGTCCAGCGGCTGCCACTGCGCGCCGACGGCGGCGATGTGGGCTCGGGCGGCGATGATCAGGTCATCGAGCACAGTCGGCAGATGCTCCACGTCCCGACCGGCCTCGAACAGACGACTCGCCGTATACAGTCGCCGACCGCCCGGCTCGTGGGGCGCGTCAGCGACGAACAGGAACAGGACCGCGTGCGGGCCCAGCGCCTCTCGGGTGCCGAATCGCAGACTCGCGGCCGAGAGGTGCTTGGTGTTGGCGATCTTGAGTCGGGATCCGACCTGCCACCGCAGCGACGCCAGTACCCGCGCGTCCACCTTCTCGTAGCCGAAGCGAGGCTCGTCGGCCTGCTGCTCGTCGGGCTGCTGCTCGTCCGGCTCGGTCGGAGCGGGTGCGGCATGATGCTCGGACGCCGGGGCCCGTTCCGGAAGTGGGGGCACGACCGCGGGGGCCGCGGGCGGTTGGCCATAGTGTCCCGGCCATGCCGTCTCGGGCGGCCCGGCTGCGGCCCCCGGCGGTGGGCCCGGCGGCGCGGGATGGTGACGCGCCGGGAGTTGCGCAGGCGCATACGGCTCGGCGGGATGACGGTGCGCCGGGTGTTGCGGGGGCGCATACGGCGCGGCGGGATGGCGGTGTGCCGGTGGCTGCCGCTGCGGCGGCGGCCCGTAGGTCGGTGCGTCTCGGACGGGCTCGCCGTAGTAGCCGCCCTGATGGTGGTAGACGTGCACGGTGTCGTTCGATCGCATCGCCGGGGCCTCAGATCGACTCGGAGATGTTGTCCGGCACCGCGTTACGGCGGGGCTGGCCCTGGCCGATCCCCGCCGAAACCTCCGGCCTCGACCGCTGCAACCGGGCACCCCACGCCGCGCCCACCACCGCGGTGACCGCCAGGGACGCCGGCAGCAGCAGCGGATACAACGACCCCTCGGCGGCGCCCAACAAGGAGTCGGCGTTGACGACCATGACCGCCAGCACCACCAGGCCGCCGAGAACGCCGAGCGTCGGCGCGATCCGCCACCGCCACCAACTCCAGCCCTCGCCACGCACCTGGACCGGGGCCTTCAGCGCTGCCACCGACGCGGCCAGCAGCAGACACAGCAGCCCCATCGCGCCCAACGCCGACAACCACGAGAACATCACCCGCACCGGATCCAGCCCCGCGAGGGCGAACCCGGCAACCACCACAGCGGCGAGGGCCGACTGGGCCAGTGACGCCTCCCGCGGCGCCGCTACCTGCCAGCCGGTCGAGGACTGCGCCAACCATGCGGGCAGCACCTGCTCGCGGCCCATCGCGAACGCATACCTCGCGACCGTGTGGTGGAACACCAGCATCGAAGTGACGATCGCCGCGATCAGCAGCACCTCCGCCAGCAGCACGCACCACCCGCCGAGCCTCGCGAGCACCGAGAACGGCAGACCACCGTCGGGGTCCGCCGCCACCGCGGCGACCACCTGGGGGCCGACCGCCACGCCCATCGCCCACGACGCGACCGCGTACACCCCGCCGAGCAGGAACACCCCACCGACCGTGGCCCGGTAGATCGCGCCACGATCGGTGGCCTCCTCACCCAGCGACCCCGGAACATCCACGCCCATCAACGCCGCCACACACAGGGCGCACGCGCCGCCGACACCGCCCACCGTCAGCTGCGACACCGAGAACCCCGTCCACGGCGACCCGCCGCCCGGCGCCGGCTCACCGAGCCCGGCCACCACGAACAGGGCCACCACCAGCAGCGACAGCAGCAGCACCGCCGCCACCACCCGGGTCGACGTCACGAGCGTGTGGACCCCGAGCCACCCCACCACGCCCAGCGCGGCGAGCGCCCACACCCACCACACCCCGCCGACGGTGGCGGCGGCCACCGACCCGAGCAGGCCGTACAAGCTGATCTGGATCGCGTTGTACGCCAACAGAGCGACCAGGCCCCCGGCCACACCCCACCGCCGACCCAACCCCGCCGCCAAAATCCCGTAGTACGCCGCCGGATGCCCCACCCGCACCGCCATCGCCGCGTACCCCACCGCCAACAGCCCGACGACCCCGGTCACCGCCACGAACACCAGCGGCAGAGCCACCACACCCGTAGCCGCGAACGTCGTCACGATGCCACCGACAAGCACCACCAACGGCGCCGACGCCGCAGCGCCCACCACCCGCAACCCCACCGGGGTCGCCGTGCCGCGCTGCAACGCCACCGGCGCGTACGTCGACCTCACCGGCCCTCCCCGATCGGATAGCCGGGGCACGACGCGGAGCGGCAGCCCGACGCCGGGTGATCCTTGACCGCCCGCGCCGACACCGCCACCAGGTACAGCGCCGACGGCCTGACCGGGCCGCGCCGCCAGTAGCGGCGCTGGCCCTCCAACGCTCCCATCGCGGCCTCGACGTCCTGGGTGTGGCCGAACAGGTCGTGCCGTCCGTCGGGCCACTGCCGGCGCACCGCGACGCCCAGACCGAGCCCGGCCGACGTCACGTCTCCCGCGACCGTGACGGCAGCACCAACACCACCAGACCGGCGCTGAGTTCTCAGCCACGGCCGAGCACGATGACGCCGTAAGGACGCCCTTGCGCGGAAGCGGGGAATCGCGGACAGCATGAGGGATGCCTCCAACTGATCGAGGGTGTGAGGGGGCGACCCGCCCGGTTGTGAAAGCAGACCAGCGGGTGGAAGAGGTGGTGCGGGCTAGCAGCTACTCATGTCTCGCTCAACGACCTGAACCACCCCAATATGGGGGTGTGACCTGGTGGAGCCGGGCACGTCGTGGATACAGACCCCTCGGCTCCGAGCAGGGTGAGCGCCACATCCGCCACAGCACCGGGCCGGCGGGCGCGAGCTGCGCTGGCGCCCGCGGCACGTAGCCGAGCTGCCCGAGCACACTCTCGCGCGGCTCGGCGGTGACAATGGTCGTATAGGCCGGCTGGCCCACGTTGTCGAGCAGCCGATGACGGTGCTCCAGCAAGGCCACAGCCGCCTGCCCGCAGCCGGGCCGCGCCGCCAGCACCGCGAGGTGAGCATGCGGGCCGGCCGGAATCGTCGCATCGAGGCAGGCGTGCAGAAGAGCAAACCGGTCAGCGTGGCGTCCCAGCGCCTCGTGCAGCTCCTCAACGGTGACCCCGGCCGTCGGTCGCGGGAGGTGCCGTTCGTACCAGACAGACACCGCCGCATCCTGACCGGCGGTGTGGACCTGACCCGACCGCATGCCTGCGTTCAGCAGCAGCCGAGCGTAGGCACGCAGCAGCGGTGAACGTTCGCTCACCTCGGGAACCAACCACGCCCCAAGGGCTCCCACGGCGAGAGAATCGGCGACCAACGCCGAAAGGACATCGGTCTGCGCTTCGGTAGCGAATCGCACTGCCAGAGCCTCGGTGCTGCCCCCACGACCAACCCCGAAGACTTCAGACAGCAAAGAGGCGCGCTCGACCTCTGAGGCGCTGACGCGGATGATGCTTGCGTGCCCAGTCTGCACGGAGGCGTCGGCACAACGCAGTACGCCGCCGCCAACCGGCCTAGCAGGGGATGTCGTCGCCGCGACGCGCAGAGGTGAGCGCGCGGCCCGGACAGACCGCCGCCGCGTCACGAGCGATAGCAACCTCAACATGCCACGCTCTCCTTCCCACTGTGACGTCACGCCGCCGTCGTATAGCTGGCCGCTAATCCACGATTACTGACCTTGACGATGCTGGGAATGCCGACTTCCGGTCCGACTTCGCGTACCGACCTGCGGTCCGACCAGCCTCTGAACAGCGCAAACGCCCTAACACGACCAGCAGCAGCCACCTCACACGCCGCAACAAGGGGGTTACGCTGACTCCAATCAGATCGGCTGCCGCCGATCGGGCACGAGTGGTATCCGGAGGCTCACCGGTGCATCGCCCCAGTCCCTACGTCCGCCGGCAATGGCTCGCCCGCGAGATCCGCCGCCTCCGCGAAGAACACGGCATGACCGCCGACGCCCTCGCCCGCGGAGTTCATTTCCCGCGCCGACAACTGAGCGCCCTGGAGAACGGCCACCTCGGCCCGGACATCGACCTCGTCAGCGGAATCTGCGACTACCTCACGGTTGGCGAGCGCCGCCAGCAAGCGATCATGGACGCGGCCACCGATGGCTGGGCTCAAGGCTGGTGGGCACCGACCGTCCACCAAATGGGCCCCCGACAGGCCATCTACGCCGACCTCGAAAGCGGCACCCGCACGATCACCGAGTACGCCATCTCTCTGATCCCCGGCCTACTCCAAACGCCTGACTACGCCGCTGCGCGGCTTCGTAGTGAACCGGCCCGCCACGGCGACAGGTTCGATCCCGCTACTGCGGTCACCGCGCGGACCCGCCGGCAAAGCCTGGTGCTCGCCGCGGGCGGACCGCGCTACGAAGTCGTCATCGACGAGAGCGCGATCCGGCGACGCGCCGCTGACCCCGTTGTCGTCGCGCAGCAGCTTCGACACGTCATCGCCGTCTGCGCGAACCACCCAACCGTGGTCGTTCAGGTGCTGCCGTCCGACACATCGATCACCGGTCACAGCGCGCCCCGGTCGGCGTACTCGATCTACCGCTATCGCGACCCGGAAGGCTCACGAGCTGTCGCGGTCGACACCCTGACCCGCGACATCATTCACACCGATCCGGACGAGCTGGACCCCTACGTGAGCCTGCACGGCCGACTCAAAACCGCAGCCCTTCCTCCCGACTCAAGCATCCGTCTCCTCCGCGCCGCGGCGGAGAGCCTGACACCTACCGAAGGAGCCCCAGTATGACCATCCGGCCGAGCGCCCCGCTCATCTGGCGCAAGTCCAGCCGCAGCGACGACGGCAACTGCGTCGAGGTCGCCGACACTGACGAACGGATCCTGGTACGCGACTCCAAGGACAGCGCCGGACCGATGCTGCGATTCGCCCCCGATCGGTGGAGCACCTTCACGCAGGCCGTTCGTGATGGCGGTACTCGTCGCCAGCGCCCAGGGAGCATTAGCGGGACCTGAGCAGCTTGACGACACTGCAACCAGGGGCGCCGAGACCGGCTTTCCGGTCTCGGCGACACCGCTCAAGGCTGCCTTGACTCCGCGTAATGCTGAGGCCACGATGGCAGCAGCGAGCCTCGCGATGTCTCCACGGCCCAACGGAGTACGCCCGGGCGGGCTCGCACCTCTACGTAGGTCCGGTTGGCTTTACGGAAAGGTTTGTCGGTGCCTCGTCACCCGGACACTCCGATCATGGCGAACGCGCAGCTCGCCGCGAAGCGTGTGGGCTTGCCGTCACCGCGACGGCCCGGACAACGCATGTCCCGGACGGAGCTGGCCGACGCCGTGAACACCGCCCTGCACCAGCTCTACCCAAGTCACGACCTCACCGCCCAATGTGTCGACCACCGTTGGATCGGCAAGCTGGAACGCGGAGAACACCGATGGCCCAGCGAAGAACGGCGTGCCGCGTTACGACTAGCCCTCGGCGCCGCACGTGACACCGATCTCGGTCTCTACAGCCCACGGCGTTCCAACAGCGCAAGCCCGGATGTCGCGGACCGCCAGCAGCTCACCGGTTCCGGACTACGGGCCGGCCTAGTTCCCAGAGGCAATCTGCTGCAGCTCGGACGCTGCGCGCCTGCGCTGCCCGACGGTGACGTGCACCAAACCATCTCAGCCCCAGCAGGACAGCACTTCCCCGAAGCGTTGATCGACGTCGAGGTCTACCCGGCGGTCGACGATGGCCGCGTCCTCGCCACCATTCCCACAGGCGGTACAGAACGAAGGTGGCGTCGCGCAGTCCAGCGGCGGCTGATCCTCGGATATGTCGACACACCGGATCGTGCCGGCATGTTCGCGCTCGACTCTCGCCAGGCGGATCGGCATCTGGTCGAAGCCGGCCGGGATGCCCGCCTGCTCATCCCTCGCGCGTACCAGCTCGACGCGATCACCACCGGGGTTGTCTGGGCGGTGACAAACCTCGACCAGTCGCTGCTACTGGACGACGCCCGCTTAGACGCCGCCCGGGCCGCGGCGTCGCCGTACAGAGACTTGACCCGGTCCGCCGCCAGCCACGACATCACAGAGAACCTGGATCCGGTGTCCCGGCTCTGGATGGGATCGGCGTTCTGCGCCGAGCACATCCGCCGCCACAGCCACATCCTGTCCGACGTGCCCGTCTACTGGACCCGCGAGCAACGTGGGGAGGAAGCCAGCACGTGGCTGCTGTTCCGCCACAAACTGCGGTACCTGCGCGACACCACCGAGCGATTCCGGAGCACGTCCCAACCGATGACCAGGATGTTCTGCCTCCCCCCGCAGACGGTGGCCGCGTCATCGATGCCTGAACGGATCCTGCTGCTCCTCGCCATGGCACTGATGGAATCCGTCGGAATCCACACCGCGGTCACCGACGACCCGGAGTACACCGCGCTGCCCGGGCTTGTCATGGACAACAGAAGCGCGATCCAGGCCACCTGGATCCGCAGCGACGACGTCTGGCACGTCGATGTCACCGACCATCCCCGCACCGTCGCCACCTACCGCGATGCTCTCGGCGACGTGCTAGCTCACTCCGTGATCGCTAGCACCACCCCAGGCGGGCGACTCCATCGCCTGGCCGACCACCTGAGCCTCGACTGGCGCTGGCTGCAAGGCCGCTGCGCGGACCTCGGTCAGTACGGCTTCCTCGGACTCGCCGAGCCCCGAAGCCGTCTACTCTCCCTCGACGGCGTCGACCAGGCATGCCGCTTCATCGGCACATTGCCGTAATAGGCTCCCCGCACCCGCCGCGACCGCCGGAAGGAACGATCGTGTCCCCGACCCCGCCAGAATCCGTGCCGAACGTCGTCGTGTTCGGTCTTGGGGGCACGATCGCCATGACCAGCGGCACCGGCGACGGCGTCAATCCCACGCTGTCCGCTCGCGACCTGGTTGACGCTGTACCTGGACTGGCCCAGACCCGAATCGGCATCAAGGTGGTCGACTTCCGCCGCCGCCCCGGCGCCTGCCTCACCTTCGCTGACATTGCCGCGCTCGCTGCGGCGGCGACCGCCGAACTCGACAACGGCGCCACCGGCGTCGTCGTCACCCAAGGCACCGACACAATCGAGGAAACCGCCTACCTGCTCGACCTGCTGCACCACCGCCCCGAACCCCTGATCGTCACCGGCGCGATGCGCAACCCCACCCTCGCCGGCGCGGACGGACCCGCCAACCTCCTCGCCGCGATTCAAACCGCTGCCTCCACCACCACCTGCAACCAGGGCTGCCTCGTCGTCTTCGCCGACGAAATCCACTCCGCCCGCCGAGTCACCAAGACCCACTCGACCAGCGGAAGCACCTTCCGCTCGCCGGACACCGGCCCCATCGGGTACGTCGTGGAAGGCGCCGTGCAGCTGCTGACCCACGTGCCGTACCGACTCACCATCCCCACCCCACACCAAAACGAGCGCCCCCGCGTCGGCCTCTACACGGTCAGCCTCGACGACGATCCGACCATCCTTCATGCCATGGCCGACCGCTGCGACGGCCTCGTCATCGCAGGCTTCGGAGTCGGCCACGTACCCGAACCCCTCGTCGGCCCGCTCACCACCCTCGCCGCCCAGATCCCGGTCGTTCTCGCCTCCCGCACTCCGGCCGGCCCGACACTCACCCACACCTACGGCTTCCCCGGCTCCGAACGAGACCTCATCAACCGCGGACTCATCCCCGCCGGCTGGCTACACCCCTACAAGGCCCGCATCCTGCTCCACGCCCTCCTCGCCGCACAGATCAAGCCACAGGACATCACCACCGCATTCGCTGTCGCCGGCAACCGCACCGATCCTTCCTCGTGGCCCTGGCCCCATCCATCCCACATCCACGATCGAGCGGAGGCTCCAGCAGCGCATGCGTAGCCACGACCTGACCCCAGGACGCATGATCGGCGTGGTCTTCGACCACGGCGACGACTTCTTCACCGCCCTCGCCGACGCCTGCCGCACCCACCACATCAAGCAGGGCTACATCCCGATGTTCATCGCCGGCCTGTCAACCGCGAAGATCGTTGGCACCTGTCGACGCCTCGACAACCCCGATGCCCCCGTCTGGAGCCACGTGGACCTCACCAACGTCGAAGCGCTCGGTGGCGGCACCATCGCCTGGGACGACACCAACCAGACGATCCTCCCGCACATCCACCTCACCGCCGGGCTTAAGGAACACAGCGCTACCGCTCACACCAGCCACCTGCTGGACGCCACCGTCCAATTCCTCACCGAAATGCTCATCATCGAGGTCGCTTCACCCGCCATGCGTCGACTACCAAACACTGGCCTCTACGACGTTCCACAACTACATCTCGACTAGCGCCCCCGGACCGGGCTTCGGAGGGAGGTAAAAGATGGCCCGCCACCCCGACACAATCATCACGCCCAACACGCTGCTCGCCCGGGCCCGCCAGCGCCTTGCATCACCGCAACGGCCCGGCCAGCACCTGTCGCGAGCCGAACTGGCAGATGCCATCAACGCGGCTCTCGATCGCCTCTACCCCGGCCGAAGCCTCACCGCTTACTACGTTGACCACCGCTGGGTCGGCAAACTCGAACGCGGCGAACACCGCTGGCCCAGCCACGAACGGCGCACTGCCACTCGCCAGGTGCTCGGTGCCGCGACAGACGCCGATATCGGCCTCTACAGCCCTCGACGTACCGAGGGCCAGGCGATCTCCGATCGCCAGCAAGTGACGGCTGCATGGTTCGGCAAGCTGCCAGGTGCCCTTGCTCAGCTTCCGGGACCGTGGACGTCCGGATCGGAATTGCAGGCACCGGCCAGAATCGAGTCGCCTCATGTCGAGGCGCTTAAACGCAGCATCACCCTGTTCGAGGAGTGGGACCACCAGCACGGTGGTGGACTCGCCCGTGCAGCGATGGCCGGTCAGCTCGAATGGGCTTGCCGGGTCGCCCGCCAGGCGTCGGCAACGGAAGCAGTACGTCGTACCTGGCTGTCGACGGCAGCACGACTTGCTGACCTTGCCGGATGGGCATGCTTCGATTCAGGTGATAGACCCAGCACAGCCCAGCGATACCTCGTTATGGCGATTCAGATGGCCAGCGAAGCCGAGGACGTGCAGCAGCGGGCACACACCGCCACCACCTTGAGCAGGCACCTCACTTACGTCGGGCAGGTCTCGGACGCTCTTGATGTGATTGGTCTCGTCCACTCAGAATGGCGGAAAATCCCTCCGCTGGGACGTGCGGCGGTTCGGATCGTGGAGGCTCGCGCCTACGCAAGGAGCCATGACGGCGCAGCGTGCATACGTGCGGTCGCTTTATGTGATGAGGAGTTCACGGCCAGCGGATTGGATGGGCCGGAAAATCCAGTTTGGGGCTACTACGCCGATGTCGGCCAGATTCTCGGCGATGCTGGCCATGCTCTCTTCGATGTCGCCGTAACGACCGACAAACACCAGCAGGCGGACACACTTCTCAATCGATTGCAGTCCGCGTACTCCTACCATCCGACGGAAGCTGCCAGATCGCGGGCCCTCACGATGATTCGGATCGCCTACCTCCAGATATGCAATGGTAATTTTGCCGGTGGATTGAACTCGATACAGGCTGGCTTGGCAGATGCACGGGGCGTCCACTCCAGCCGGCTACGGGATGACCTTCTCGCCCTTGGCTCCATCCTCGCAGACGCAGATCCGGAGCCAAACCTTGCAGGTGAGCTGGAGGCAGCGCGGGCGCACGTAGCTGAGGCTGTGCGCTCACAAATCTAATAGCCCGTCCAGCCGGCAGGAGCAGTTCCGTCTCGCAACGTATCGATACGATGCCTCAGCTGACGTTGTCGTTGCGGATCATTGTCCGCTGATTGAGCCAGCCATAAAGTCATTCGCAGCATGCGAGCCAGTCGCAGCTCCGACCACGACGGGGTCAGGCGAACATCGAACCCGTACGTCTGAACGAAGTCAACGTACTCCTTATCGGTGAACCACCCACACTCGTAGTAGAGGGCCGTCAGGGTCAGATCCCATTCCGGCGGTCCGATACATATTGTCTCAAGATCCACGAATGCTTCTCGGCCGCCTGCCGTCACTAGGAGATTTTCCATATGCGCATCGCCATGCAGCACCGCCTCGCCGAGCGTGAATTCCGCGGCGGCCCACCGAGCCGAGAGTTGATCGCGGAGTTGGCGCAGGAAAATGCGGTCGTTGAAGTCGAGGTAGGCGCCCGTCTGTAACCGCTCTTCGAACCTGTCAAACGGCGATAAGCAGGGCAATAGATTTGCCGGGATGGCAACCGCGTGTAGCCGACGCAGGCACTTGGCGAGGGTGACCAAGTCGGCCGGCCGGCTATCGGCCAGGTACTCCCACAGCGACACCACGTACTGTCCGACGATTACGGGCTCCGACCGTGCGGGGTGAACAACAGGCACCTGGCGCGAGGCGAGCCAGGCAGCAATGTCGATCTCCCGACGGGGGTCGCTCCCCTTGGCTGCCTTTGGTACCACTCGTGCCAGCACACCAGCGCTAGGCAGCAGGACCACACCGTTCTCGCCCACACGCACCACGCTGGCGTCGTGAGTCGGAAGGCCCGCTCCGGTGACCGCCAACTTCACCGCGTCGATCGCCTCTTCCGCACGCACGCGACCATCCTCCCCTCGACCCGGCCAGACCGCCTCGGTGGCTTCCCGGCCGGCGCCGACGTGCCAGTTCCGGCCTCACGCGTTATAGGCTGGCAGACGGCATGGTCGGCCTTGGCTGCGGGCAGCGCATCAGTGCATACCGGGTTCAGCGATACCGGCTCGCGCTTGACACGACCTCGGCCGGCGAAGGCGAACACGCACACCCGTACTTCCGGGCGAGATATCAGCCAACTCGAAACCCGCCGGCGTAAGGTCTGTGGTGGCTGCCGCGAGACCGCCCGTCGGCGAGGCCTTTTCGACAGCGACCACGATTTCATCGACGCAGTCAAAGTTGTCGTGAAGTGCGCCGGAGTGGTGGGCTCCAACGGCGAGGATGGTTCGGGACCCGGTGGTGTAGCAGGCCGACAGCCATGGTCGGAGCTCACCGTCCAGGTCGTCGGGCAGTGTAAAGTGTTCGGGCGCGTGGCCGCCTGGGACGCCCTCCTCGGGAGTTTTGTCGCTGAGCACAAGGTCTGTCCTACTGCGCAAGTCCGCAGTCAGCTGCTCGTTGGCCTGGTGGCTGTCCTTGTTGGTGAGCGCGTAGGACCAGGTCAGGTGGGGCCGGTGGCGTCGGGTGGCGGTGAGCCAGGGGCCGAGGACGGTGAGGGTCTCGTTGGGGAGCACGTTGGTCTCCACGTCGATACCGTGGGCGGCGAGTACGGCGGCACCTCCGTCGCCTCGGGAAGTCGGATCGATGACGCTGATGACGACGCGGGTGATGCCGGCGTTGATCAGTTCTTGACGGCAGGCCGGGGTAACGCCGGTGTGGTTGCAGGGTTCGAGCGTGACGACGGCGGTGCCGCCTCGCGCTGCCGCGCCGGCTGCTTTGAGTGCGTTGACCTCGGCATGGGGCTTCTCCCTTGCGTCGGTGGTAGCCGGTACCGACCGTGACGCCGTGGCGGTCGAGGATGACGCAGCCGACGGGTGGGTTGGGGCTTGTGGTGCCTAGGCCGAATGACGACAGGGTGATTGCCTGTCGCATTGCGGCCCGCTCGGCGTCGGATGCCATCAGATGGTGGTTCCCTTGAGTTCGTTGAGGAAGGCGCGGACCTCTGGCAGTTGCTGGTGTCCGTTGATCGCGGCGCCGAGGTGTACGAGTCGTTGCAGGATTCGTCGTGATCCGGCCCGGCGTACGATCGGTACCGCGTGGTGTGCCGTCGCTGCGGCGAGTTCTGGTTGGTTCGCCGCGAGGTGGGCTTCTGCCTTGTTCGTCAGTGCGGAGGCGAAGTCTTGGCGGTGGCGTCGGGGAATCGTAGGGAGGGCTTCGTCGAGTACCGCGATTGCTTCCTGTGGGCGCTGCGCTAGGCGAAGGCATGCTCCGCGGTGCACCTCGATGTAGCCGCTGGTGCAGAAGGAGCCGTGCTCGCCTTCCGGCTGTCCCGACTGGCGGTCTGCTGCCCAGCGGTGCGCGTCGTCGAGCAGGCGCATAGCCATGTGGTGGTCGCCGGCGGCTGCCAGGGCGTGCGCGTGCTGGACACGCATCGCCGAGCGCATCGGCGCGGGCAGCTTCTGGTCATAGCGCAGCGCGGCTTCTGCCTGCACTACGGCTTCGTTGGTGTGTCCGCCGGTCAACCACTGTTGGCTGCTGCGGTATCTGGCCCAAGCGGTCATTGTCGGGTCGCCGATCTGGCCGGCCCATGCGAATGCCTGTCGGGTACGGCGGTGGCCAGCGACGGGGTCGTTGAGGGACTGGTGCAGCCATGCCGCGGATTCGGCGTACTGGGCGGCGAGGCGGATGACTGCGGGACGTAGCGCCTCGGGGACGTCCTTCGACAGATCCTCGATAGCCGCCAGTTGCCTTGCAACGCCCATCAGTGCGTACTCAGGGCCGAAGACCTTGTCGTTCTGGACCAGGAGGCGCCACTCTTCGCGCAGCAGAAGGATGGTCTCCTCCCAACTGCCTGGTCGAAGCTCGGTCGCTTCGCCGTCGTCGCGCGTATGGTCACTTCATCGAGGGCTGTAGAGGTCGAGCTCGGCGTCGCAGGTGGCACCGAGTACCTGACGAAGGGCGGCTCGACGCGCTTCGCTGGGCCAGCGATGTTCTCCTCGCTCCAGTGTGCCGACCCAGCGGAAGTCCACGTACTGGGTGGTGACGTCTCGGCCGGAGCAGCTGGCGTCGAGTGCCGCGTTGACCGCGTCGGCCAGCTCGGTGCGGGACATGCACTGGCCGGAGCGTCTGGGCGAGAGCAGGCGTTGCCGGGCGCCGCCGAGCGCGGAGTTGGGCTTGATCGTGGTGTCTGGATGGCGAGGCATTGTCTCCCCGTTCAACCGATAGGGCGGCCCTGCCGACTATGCCACCGATGTCCCTGACTTGAGCACCGGCCGCGCTGCCGGGCCGAGGACCGAAGCGGGTGTCGGCAAAGTCGGACCGTAAGTCGGTATTCCCTCCTCCTTCACGATGGGTGATCGTGTGAGGCGTACTGAGTGAGGCATCGGGCCGGACGGAAACGATGGCAGCCGAACACTGATACCAGCAGGCGAGGCTCCAGGGTTGGCGGGCCAAGGGTCACGCTGGCCCTGTTGATCTCCCGACCACGAATACCGCGCTTGGTACTCAAGCGCGGCGTCGGCGAGCAGTACCCCATGCAGTAACGGGGAGGGTAGTGGTCTTGGTGACGCAGAGGATGGGTGGCGCATAGATGGATGTCGGCACGATGAGCGGTGAGCGTCTGCGTGAGGCGATGGTGGATCAACTGGTCGCCGATCATGCAGCTAAGGGGCTGGTGATGCGGCCTGATGTGGAGGCGGCCCTACGGGCGGTGCCTCGGGAGCTGTACACGCCGGGCGTTGCGGTGCAGGAGGCATACCGTGGCGATGTCGCTGTGATCACCAAGCGTCGGGGTGATGAGACGGTGAGTTCTGTTTCGGCGCCGTGGTTGATCGCGGAGATGCTCGGTCAGGCGGCCGACGCCCTCGGTGGCGGCTTCAAGGGCCGCCATGTGCTGGAGATCGGATCGGGTGGCTACAACGCGTCGCTGCTGCGAGAGCTGGTGGGCGCGTCGGGTTCGGTCACGACCGTGGATATCGATCCTGAGGTGACCGAGCGGGCCGTGGCGTGTCTGGCGGCGGCGGGGTACAGCGATGTCAGGGTGGTGTGTGCGGACGCCGAGCAGCCCATTGAGTCGGGTCACCAGTTCGATGTGATCATTGTGACGGCCGGCGCGTGGGACATCGCTCCGGCCTGGATAGCGCAGCTCGTCGAGGATGGCGTTCTGGTGGTGCCGCTGCGCACGTTCGGGATGACGCGGTCGTGGGCGCTGCGCCGCGTGGGCGACCGGCTGGTCAGTTGTAGCCAGCGGCTGTGCGGGTTCGTGGCGATGCAGGGTGTCGGAGCCCACGAGGTGCGGTACGTCGACATCGCCGAGGGCGTCCACCTGCGCCTCGACGAGGGCCAGCAGGTCGACCGGGACGTCTTCGGCGCGCTGCTGTCGCAGCCGCGACAACAGGCGTGGGCCGAAGTGAGCTTGCCGCCTCCGACGGTGCTGGCCGACCTGGACCTGTGGCTAGCGGTACGTCTCGCCGCCGAGGTGGATCAGTTCGTGGTGCTCTCGGCGCAGCAGGAGGCGGTGGACGCGGGCACCGTCGATCCTGCGTGGCGGTTCGGCACACCCGCCGCCCTAACCGAGGGGACGTTCGTCTACCGCTCGGCCTTGGGCTGGACCGACGACATGTTCGACCTCGGCGCGTGTGCCCACGGGCCTCACGCCGCCGCGGCGACTGAGTCGATGGTGACGCACATGCGCACGTGGGTGGACGCTGGCGAGCCCTCTCCGGTGCTGCACGTCCTGCCCGCACGGACTCCCGACGGCGACCTGCCGGCCGGGACGGTGTTGGACAAGCGGCACAGCCGCCTCGTCCTCACCTTCACCCCCGCATAGGAAGGAAAAGCCAGTGGAGAACACGGAACTCGACGAGTTCGACCTGGACATCACCCTCGTGGATGCCGGCCCCGCCGCCAGCGGATACGCCACCAGCACCGACGACAACTGCGGCTCGGGCAACACGGGCTCCCAGGCCTGCTCCGGCGGCAGCAAGTAACCGATCCGGCACCCTTTACCGGCCCGGCGTCCACGGACGCCGGGCCCCCAGTTTCGGTAGGCATCATGCTTTCCCCAGTTGGTGCGGCGCTCATCAGAGTCGCCGCATACCCGAACGACCTGGTGCTACCCGCGTTGCCTGACCTGATCGCCGGTCAACCCGAGCAGTGGCGGCAGTGGCTGAGCACCGCGTGGGCTCTACCGGGATTCGCTACGGCTGTCGCTTCCGCCACACCTGGTTTGGCTAGGCAGGTTGCCGAGATTCTGGCCGGCGAGCCGACGTCACCGCATCGGCTCCGACGCCTGGTCGAGGCGGCGGTCCGCTACCTGCTGAGGTGGACGAGCCGCGCGACTCCGTTCGGCACGTTCGCCGGGATAGCTCCGGTCGACTTCGGCACCCACGCATCCGTGCGCTGGGGCGAGGAACATCAGGTCGTGAGCCGCCCCGATGGGCAGTTCATCGCCGAGCACACCACGCGAGCCGAGCAGGATCTGCGCACGCTGCGCGACGTTGCGGTGGTGACGAACTCGCTGGGATACCGACGCGACGGGCGGTGGGTGCTGCCCTGCGCCCGCGCGGACGCCGACCGCAGGTGGGATGTCGAGATCCGCCTGACCCAGCCGATGCGGGCGGCACTTCGCGCGGCGCAGTCCCCGGTCATGTTCGCTGAGCTCGCCGCGATGATTGCTGGGCCCACAGGTGCCGGGACCGACGCCGCTGAGCGGCTGTTGGCGTCGCTGGTCCGCACAGGTGTGCTGCTGTCGGCGCTGCGGCCAGCGATGACCGTCACCGACCCGGCCGCTCATCTAG
The DNA here is from genome assembly GCF_044455765.1 of Micromonospora sp. NPDC051141. NCBI lineage: Bacteria > Bacillati > Actinomycetota > Actinomycetes > Micromonosporales > Micromonosporaceae > Micromonospora > Micromonospora sp. NPDC051141. Next base: position 588,235 of record NZ_JBITFD010000003.1, on the reverse strand, counting down.
CCAGCCACGTCCCGATGCCCGATGCGGGCAGTCGGGTCGCGGTCGACCTCCGGGTCGACGTGTCGGTGACGCTGCCGCCAGCGGTGCTGCATGAGGCCGGCCGCGCCGCGTCGACGCTGACGGCGGTGGCGCCGCTCATGCCAGCTTGGACCGAGTACCACCGCGCGTTCATCCAGCGATGGGGTCCCGGCGTGGCGGTACCGCTACGCGATGTCCTGAACGTGCTGGGCTTCCCCACCGGATACCGGGGCTCCACCCGGCGGATGCCCCCAGTGTTCGGCACCCGCGACCGGCTACTCGCACAACTTGCGCAGCAGTCGGCACTCGACGACTGCGCGGAGGTGATTCTCGACGACGAGCTAATCGGCCGTCTGCGGGGCGACGATGACCGTCCGCCAATCCCGCACACCGAACTACGGTTCACCCTCGCCGCCGCGACCGCGCAGGACCTGGATCGCGGCGCGTTCACGTTGACGGTGGTCAGCGGGGCCCGCCACGCGGGGGTGTCCGCCAGCCGGTTCCTGCACCTGCTCACCGAGGCGGAACTAGCGTCATTCCAGCGTGTCTACCGCAACCTTCCGACTGCCTTGTCGAACGCGGACACCGTTCAGCTGTCCGGACCGCCGCTAGAGGCTCGCCTGGCGCCGGTCGCCCGGACACCCGAGCTACTGCCGGTCCTCCCCGTCGGCGACTTCTACCCCGACCCGCCGCGCACGGTCAACGACCTCGCCGTGACGGGCGACGGCCAGCGCCTGTGGCTGGTGTCGCAGACCAGCGGGCAGCCGGTCGAGCCACTGCTCCTCAACAGCGTTCTCCTGCCCGGCCTGCAGCAGCCCCTGATGCGGTTCCTGACGGAAATCTGGACGGCCTGGACGGCTCCCTGCAGCAGATTCGACTGGGGACACGCAAGCGGCCTGCCGTTCCTGCCCCGCGTCCGACGCGGACATAGCGTCGTGCATCCCGCCCGCTGGATCATCGACCAATCCGCCCTTCCCCGCACGACGTCCTGGCCGCGGTGGCGCGACGCCTGGCAGCGATACCGCACACAGCACCGCCTCCCAGACGAGGTCCTGATCGGCGACGACGACGTGCAGTTACGTCTGCACCTCGACGACACCACCCACCTGGCGGTACTGCGCAGGCACCTTGAGCGGCATGACCGCACCGTCATGATCGAAGCCCCTGGCACGGCCGGCTGGATCGGCGGCAGGCCCGCCGAACTCCTCATCACCCTGGCCAGCACCACACCCGCTGTCCGGCCGAGCCGACCGGTCCGGGCCGCGACCGCACTACAACACCGGCCCGGACAACCACCATGGCTGGAGGTTCGTCTCCACGGCCACCTCGATGACATCCTCGCCGACCTCGCCCGCCGAGCCGACACCCTCCTCACCCCGGGCTGGTGGTTCCTTCGCTACCCCGACCCCGAGCCCCATCTGCGGCTACGCATACCCGCTGACGGCCCCGACGGCTACACCGCTACCACCGCACGCCTCGCTCGCTGGGCACAACACCTCGACGACGACGGCGTCCTGAACGACTACAGTCTGCACACCTACCGGCCCGAGGCCCGCCACGGCACCGGACCCGCACTCGCCGCCGCCGAAGCGGTATTCGCCGCCGACTCTGCCGCCACCCTGCACCGACTGACCGGCGACCGCCAGGCCACCACCGCCGCCAGCACGATCGCCATCGCCGACAGCTTCACCAGCGGCCACGGGAAACAATGGCTCGCCACCCACGTACCCCACCGCAGTGGTCCCCGCCTCGACCCCACGCAGCTCGCGCTCGCCCGCATCCCCTACCGCGACGACAACCTGAATGCCGCACTGGCCGCCTACCGGACGCTGGCCCACACCGACAACCTCGACCTCGACCAGGTGCTGGCCGACCTGCTGCACCTGCACCACGCCCGCATGATCGGCGTCGACACCGCCAGCGAACGGCACTGCCTGCGCCTGGCCCGGACCATCGCCCGCGCCGCCGAAGCCACGTCATGATCCCCGGGCAGTCCCTCGCTGACGGCGCCGCTGGCGTGGCCCTCGCGCACATCGAATCCGGCAACTGGCCAGCCGCGTCCGCAGCACTACAAACCGCCATCGCCGACGGCGTCACCATCGCCGCAGGAGCCAGCCTCTTCTACGGCGCCCCCGCCCTCGCGTTCGTCCTCGCCACGGCCAACCAACCACGCCTGGCCCGAGCACGAGCCACCGCCGCGGCCGGGACCGCCACCGTCACCCGGCAGCGGCTCCACGCCGCTCACCGCCGCATCGACTCCCACCAGCAGCCGCACTACGCCGAATACGACCTCATCCGCGGCCTCACCGGCCTCGGCGTCGCCCTACGCCGCCTCGGCGACCACCACCTGCTCCGTGAAGTATTGGACTACCTGGTCCGCCTCACCGAACCCATCAACGACCTACCCGGCTGGTGGTGCGCCAACGGACCCGACCGCCACCAGCCTCCGCCACCCGGCGGCCACGCCAACCACGGCATCGCCCACGGCATCACCGGTCCACTCGCGTTGCTCGCCCTCACCTTCCGCGACGGCATCACCGTCGAGCACCACACCGAGGCCATCACCCGCATCTGCCGATGGCTGGACACCTGGCAACAGCACACCGACGGGGCCACCTGGTGGCCGCAGACCCTCACCCTCACCGACCTACACCGCGGCGCACCCACACAACAACAGCCCTTACGCCCCTCCTGGTGCTACGGCACCCCCGGCATCGCCCGGGCCCTCCAACTGGTCGCTCTCGCCCTGCACGACACCACCCGCCAGCACCTCGCCGAGACAGCGTTCACCACCTGCGTCAACGATTCCGCACAAACTGACCGGCTCACCGACCGCACCCTCTGCCACGGCACCGCCGGACTCCTGGCCATCGCACGACGCATCGCCGCAGACGCCCTCACCCCCACACCCCTCACACCACTGACACACCTACACCACCACGCTGCTGCTCCCGTAAGCGACGAGGCCACCGGTCTGCTGGAGGGCACCGCCGGCTACGCCCTCGCCGAAGCCCCCACCACCACAACGACGTGGGACGCCTGCCTCCTGCTCATCTGACGAAAGGCCCCCGGATGAAAGAGACCACCTGGAGACAGGTGAACATCAGCTACCCCGGCCAAAGCCGCCACGAACGTGAGCAGCACGCAATACGCCACCTCCACCGCGTCATCCCAGCCGCGGAAGCCACCGGCCTCATCACCGCCTGGTGGTTCATGCGCAAAGGACCATGGCGCATCCGATACCTACCCGCCACGAACGACGCCCCGCACCACGCACACCACGTACTCACCGACACCGTCACCTGGACCAACGACATCTACGAACCCGAGACCCACGCCTTCGGCGGCCCCGACGCGATGCACACCGCCCACAACCTGTTCCACCACGACAGTCATTACCTCCTGAGCTACCTGCAGAGTCGTCCAGTCGACCGGCGGGAACGCTCTCTCGTCCTGTGCACCGCCCTCATGCGTACCGCAGGACTCGACCCCAACGAACAAGGCGACGTGTGGGCGCGCATCGCCCAGCGCCGCGCCGAGCACCTCGACCAAAACCCTGCCCCCGATCCCCGCACCTGGGCAACCTTCACCGGCCAGGTCCGCCACCTGCAACAAGGCACGGCCCGCACCAGAGGCGACTGGCAGACCGCCTTCGAGGACGCCGGCACCGCCCTGCGAGATCTGCGCGACGCCGGCACGCTCACACGCGGACTACGCGCAGTCATCACCGAACACGTGATCTTCCACTGGAACCGGATCGGAATACCCGCCACCACCCAAGCCCGACTCGCACAGGCAGCCGCCGAAGCCATCTTCGGCGACGTCACACCGTCCCTCCGGGCGCTCCGAATCAGGGGCCAACCAAACCCCACACGGAACAGTTAAGCGATCAAAGAGAAGCGTCCACAACGTCGTCAGACGCTCAGGTGGTTTCCACTCCACGGAGGTCAGGTCATGGCGGGTACCACCCTCGACGCCCATGCCGCCCGCGACGTCGCCGGAAGCCCGACGACCAGGCGCCTCGAAGATGAAAGTCCCTTCGCCTGACCACGGCCGCCCCCTCCGCCACTGCACATTCGCAACCCATCGTCACGCAGCCCATGGTTGAAAGGACTCCTCATGCCGAAAACCGGCGGTGCCGATGCCGCATCAACCCACGGACCAGACATGAACTCGGTGTTGCCGGAGCTGCGGCAGACGTCGTGGGAGACTGGCATGCGCGCCCGGGCCGACGCGGGGCTGTTCACGGTGTTCAGCGAGCTTCCACGCCTCGTCTGGGCCGCACTCGTGGTGAGCTGGCGCGCCGATCGCGCCCGCTTCTCGGTAGTGGCCGCCACCACGGTTGGCGCAGGGGTGATGGCAGCGTTCGGGCTGCTCGCCGTACAGCGAGTTTTGGTGGAACTCTTCGCCGGCGGACCCACCGCGGATAAGGTGCGGGCCGCGCTACCCGCGTTGGCCGCGCTGGCAGTGGTGACCGCGCTGCGCGCCGGAATGGCCACCGCGACGGGGTACGCGCAGAACGGGCTGGCGCCCAAGATCGACCGCGACGTCGAACGACGCTTGTTCGAGGTGACCACCGCCGTGCGGCTGGAAGCCTTCGACGCCGACGCGTTCGCCGATGACATGGAACGCGCCTCGCGCGGCGCGAACTCCACCACCGGGCTGGTCCAGGCGACCATGAGCCTGCTCGCCGGACTCGCCGGCGTCGTGGCCGTCGCGGTTGCCGTGGTGATGGTCCACCCGCTGCTGCTCCTCGCGCTGCTGATCGCTACCGTGCCCAACGCGTGGGCGTCGCTGCGCGCCGGGCACCTGCGCTACCAAACCTACGTTGCGGGCTCTGTGAGACGACGCAGGCTCTGGCTGCTGCAACGGCTGATGGCCGAACGCGACTCCGCTCCCGAACTGCGCTCCTACGGCCTACGACAGTTTCTGCTCGACCAGTACGACCGTGTCACCGATGTCGAAACCCGCATCCAGCTCACGCTCGCCCGTCGGACCACTACAACCACCACCATCGGAGCGATGATCGGTGGAATCGCCAGGATGCTGGTCTACATCCTGCTCGGGCTGCTGCTCCTACACGGACACATCCCCCTCGCCGCCGCCGCGACGTGCGTCATCGCCCTGCAGGCCGCGCACCAATCCCTGTCCATGGCCACCTTCCACGTCGACAACATCTACGACGAAGGACAGCACTTCCGCGACTACACCGGCTTCCTGACCCGCTCCGCCGACCATCTCCCCACACCCCACACCAGCCCCGAGCCGGCACACCAAAGCGCCATGGATCAAGGCATCGCCCGGCTGAATACAATTGGTGTCGCTGGTGTCACTTTGCGCTACCCCGACCGCGACACCGCAGCCGTCGACGAGGTAACCCTGACCATCGGCGCCGGTGAGACCGTGGCGTTCGTCGGAGAGAACGGCTCCGGCAAGTCGACACTCGCCACCATGATCGCCACCCTACGCACTCCGACAGCCGGAACCATTCACTACAACGGCCGGTCCAGCGACGACTGGGACACCGACGCGTTACGGGCCAGGATCGCGGTCGTGACGCAGGAGTACCACAAGTGGCCATTCACTGCCGCCACGAACATCGCCATCGGAGACATCGCCGCCACCGTCGAGCAGGCCCGTATCGAGGCCGCCGCCGGCCGCGCCGTCGCCCATGAAATGATCACCGATCTGCCGCACGGGTACGAGACGCTGCTCGACCGGACCTTCGCTGGCGGCCAAGACCTCTCCGGCGGGCAGTGGCAGCGCATCACCGCCGCCCGCGGGTTCCTGCGCGAGGCCGATGTGCTCATCATGGACGAGCCGTCGTCCGCGCTCGACCCCCGCGCCGAGGACGCCCTTTTTCAAGCCATTCGCGACCGGCAAGGCCAGGCGATCACGATTCTCATCACCCACCGGCTGGCCAACGTCCGCCACGCCGACCGCATCTACGTCCTGCACCACGGCCGCCTCGTCGAAGCCGGCACCCACCGCGACCTCATGACCACCAACGGACGCTACGCCGAGCTGTTCACCCTCCAAGCCTCCGGCTACGAAAGTGGAATCACATGCCCGCACCAGGTGACCAATCCCGACGAGGAGGGCCAGCTCCCGCGGCGGGTCCAGCACCAGGTGGTCCGGTGAGCAGCGCCGCCGTTGACGGCGTGACTCCCACCGGCACCACTGAGACGATTCTGATCTGCCTGCGCGGGAACAGCGGCGCCGGGAAGAGCACGCTCGCTCGGACGCTGCGCTACCGGCACGGCCGCGGCTGCGCCATGGTCGGTCAAGATCATCTTCGGCGGGTCCTGCTCAGGGAACGTGACAAGCCTGGAGGTCTCGCGCCCGCGCTCATCGCGCAGAACGTCCGTTTCTGCCTCGACCACGGCTACCACGTGATCCTGGAAGGGATCATGCATGCCGCTCGTTACCGGAGCATGCTCACCGAGCTGCGCGACGCGCATCGCGGGCGGACGCTGTTCGTCTACCTCGACGTCTCGCTGCCCGAGACCCTGCGCCGCCACGACACGCGTCCCATGGCGGCGGAGGTGTCGCCAGACCACCTGCGCAGCTGGTACACCCCCCGCGACGTCCTCGGCTGGCCCGAAGAACTCGTCCTGCCCGAGAACACCACCCTGGAGCAAGCGGTCGATCGCATCGCCACCGCCGCCGGCCTGCCGCTGACAGGCCGCGACACCGACCTCCTGCCGGCCGCTCCGTGAACCGGCGCCAGGGGGACACCCGTACGTGCATCGCCACGATCTACCTCCGTCGCTACTGCACAGCACAGCTCTACCGAATCCCCTGCTCATGCAGAGCGGGAGAGCCGCCCACCGGCAGGCCAGAGCGCTCACTCAACTTCCCCGCGTTGGCTGGTCGGCTTAGGTCGCCAAGCCAGTGGCCGGGTCGAGCAGAACCAGCCGGAGCACGACGGTGCGGGTCACACCTTGATCGATCATGGCTTGGATGCGGTGGCGGCCCTCATTGATGTCGCCGTCGTCACCGAGCATGATCGGATCGACGGTGGTGACCAGGCAAGCCACGGCGTGCCGGTCTTCAGCGCCAAGGCCCTCGGCGGTGACCAACTCGCTGACGCGGTCACCGGCCGGTTCGCCGGTGAGGCCCTCGGCGTGAGCGGCGGCGAGCAACCGGATCGCGGTCTCCGAGGCCAGGGTCCAGTCCTGGCGGTGGTACGTGCAGCAGTCCTGCGCCGATGCTCGGGGGTACCGCTGGCGGATCCGGCGTTGGATTCCCGGCAAAGTGTGCCGCGTCATGCAGGCCGGGTGTTCCAGTTCCCGCGGTAGGGGCAGGTCCACGACGGGAGTGATGTCGTGGTGCCACTGCTCGATCCACGCCGTCACAGTGCTTCGACCGCCCACGTCGCGGTCCCGGGCGGATTCACTGGCCGGTCCGGGCGGACTCGTTGAGTTCAAGCCATAGGGCGGGCGGTTGTTTGGGTACGGCCGGCAGGTGCTCGGCACCTGCGAGCAGAGCACCGAGGCGCGGATACAGCTGCGGCAACTCGCGCAGATTCCGGATGTCCGCAGCGCCGGCGATAGCGCCCAGCGTCGTGTGGGCCAAACTCAGTCCGCCGTACTCCATGGCATCGCTGAACTTGACCAGCCATGGGTCGAATGCGGCCGTGTACTGCGGCTGGATAAGGTAGTTGATCTGAAACGGGGGTCGGATCGCGCCGACGGCGCCGCGCAGCAGCGTGCTCCGGCCGCCTTGAACCGGCACGGACAGCGGCGCTGCCTGCTTGTCCTGGCCGCCGTGCGCGGCGGCCAGGAGCGCCGGGTGCTGAGCGATGGTGGGGTCGAGCAGCCGGCCAAACGACTCCGCCCACAGCACCACATGGCCGTTGGTGGTGAAATCATCGCGAACCGTGGCCCGGCCGCGCACGCCGAGACTGACGTGGGCGATGTCGCCCTGCATCACCTCGGCATAAGCCGCCATCACCTCGCTGTCGAAGCCGAGGTGCTCTAAGGCGGTGGCGAGCTGGTAGCAGATCGGGACGCAGGTGTTGACCGGGGCGCCGCTCATCGCTTGGTGCACCACGGCCACCGCCGCGTATAGCGGCACCGTCTCGACCGGGCACCGTGCCAGGGCCGCCGCCATCCCGCTGACCGCGAAGACCGGCAGCCGCGGATTGTCCGGGTCGAACCCCGGCCGACGAGGCATCGCCTTGAGCCGGGCCGCCGGAATCGGATGCCGCACCGGCTCCCGCCGGTGACGCTTCGTGTTACGGGCCATCTCGCCCCCTCTCCAGACAGCGGCTCCAACGTGAAGTGACCCCCACCGATCCGTCCAGCACTACTCGATCGCTGCCGGCAGCCAGCTCAGTCAGCGTCGACAGCGGGCCAAGGAGCGGCATCCGCCTTCCGGCTCCGGTCACCAATCGTCTTTCGACATGAAGTCATAGCCACCGTCGTCGATCGTGTTCCACATCGCCTGCAAGGTTTCATCGGTGGCCGGGTCGAACCCGTCGCTCGGCATGCCGGCACGTTGTGGCCCTGAGTTGCGAGCCTTGGCTCGGGCCGCGTCGCTCTGCGACCGCCGACGCTGTTGCTCCTCCAGCGGCAGGCCCGCCCAGCGCCGCGGCATGGCCCGGGCCGCGTCGCTCTGCGACTGGCGCCGCCGGCGCTCAAGCTCCGGCACGACCGGCGACGCACCCGGGCCTCCGGCGCGTGCCCGATCAGCGGCGCTCTGCGCCAATCGACGGTCTCGTTCAGCCAGCGGCAACTTCGCCCACCGAGGACGCATCTCACCCATCACCCCATCGTGACGCTCCGATGACACATAGTCCAGAGACAGTTCACACCGCATGCGCGTGGCCGCACGGCCATATCCCGCACTGACCGACCTCCCGCGTGATGTTCACTCCTGTAGCGTGGCGCCACGCGGACGGCCGTGCGCCTTCGGCGGCGGCCAATGCCGAGCGAGCATCGCGAGCAATTGGTCTGGCTGTTCCGCGACCGGGCCAGCAGACGGGTTGGCCCTACGCCGCCGGCCGCAGGCAGTCTCAACTGCATGTCCGACCTCGGCTCCGCCCCGCCCTCCAGCGCCCCTTTCGGCAGCTCAAACCGCCAGCAGCGCGTCTCACACTGCTCACGCTCGACGCCGCAGCCTGCGAGCATCGCGACGAAAACACCCGAGACGCATGCCTGATGGCCGTTCGGTGCTCCGAGCCGCCCCGACACACCACCGCACAGGTCTCACCCACCGCCGCGCAGTCGACCTATATCGCGCGCTCCCCACCACAATCCGCGCAATGCGGGAGGCGAAAGTCCTCGCTGACATGCTCGCGACATAAGCGATGGCACACCGCTGCCCTCCAACATCGTCGGGTCACGCCGTGACTCGCGGCCTTAACCTAATGTCGGCCCTGCTTCTGAGATGGCGGTCGAGCAACCACCGCTCGCCTGCGGTGCTCACGGCGGATGACACATCGGGCGAGGCTGTAGCTGGATTTGAACTGGATCCGCCGTCAGGCAGCGAGCCCGTTCGGTGACCATAGCGGCAGCTCGGCGGGCTCCAGTTCCGCCCGGATGCGCACGAAGCGGCTGTGGTGCCGCCACCGGCCGTGTTCGTAGGCGAGGTCGACCTCGACCTCCGCGACGACGCTTGGGTGCACTGGTACGTACGGCAGGGGGCGCCGGTTGGCGAGCTGCCCGGTCCACGCCCCGGGCAGCGGCGCCGGCCACGGATGCGCGCCGAGAGCGGGCTGCAGCATGCCGGCAACCTCGCCGCGCTGCGCAGCGCCGAGCGGGTGGGTGCGAGCGACGTAGCGGAGCCGGCCCCGGGCGTCGAGCCGGCCCAGCAGCAGCGACCCGGGCGTGGCCACCGTGCCGGTGACACCTGCGATGATCGCCTCTGTGGTCGTGCGCGATTTGAGCTTAAGCCACCCCGCCTGGCCCGGGGTGTACCGGCTGGTGAGGTCCTTGACGACGATGCCCTCCACGCCAGCGACGACCCAGTCGCGCATCCACCCGCGCGCCTCGTCGACGTCGAGGGTCTGCGGGCAGACGAGCAGCTGCGGCGGCGCGCCGGTGAGCAGCCGCAGCAGCCGTACCCGGCGCTCGGCCAGAGGCAGGCGCAGGAGCTCTTCCCCGCCGACGTCGGCGAGCAGGTCGAACGCGACCAGGTACGCGGGGCGCGCGGTGACCTCGGCGGCTAGGCCCCGGCCGGCGGTCACCCGCCGCTGCAGCGCCGGGAACGACGACCGGCCGCTCACCGCGTCCCAACTGACCATTTCGCCGTCGATGACCGCCCCGGCACCGACGTGGGCCTGCAGGTGCCCGACGAGGTCAGGGAAGTAGCGGGTCAGGTCGCGCAGTTGCCGGCTCTGCAGGACAACCCGCTGCCCGCTGACCCACGAGATTACCCGCCACCCGTCCCACTTGGGTTCGTAGGCGAGGCGGCCGCGGTAGGTACGCGGATCGGGCAGCTCGGCGACGCCGGCCGCGCGCATGGGCTCGATCGGTGGCCGCAAGTCATCCCCTCTGTGGACCGGCGACACCTGCGACGCTATGCGCTCCCCGGCGGGCGAGCGGGCCGAACTCGGGATCCAGCACGGACCGGTGGTGCCCCCGGCCGAGTCGAACGCGCAGCCTCCCCGGTAGGAGCGGGTCGCTCTGCACACGACTCGCCCCGATCCAGAACGACGTCACCGCGCAGCTCAGCAGGAGCCGCCGCGGTGTCCAGCGCGCCTCGATCTATCGGATACACACCCGGGCGACCTGCCAGAACCGGAAAGGGCAGGTCGCACCCCGCTGAGGCCGGTCGCGGGCTTCCGGCAGGTCCGCCGGTGAAGTTCCGGGTGTCCGGCGCCTGCTTCCAGCGGCCGTCTCAGCCGTATACAGGCGACCGGCTGAAGAACCGAGGGAATCTAACCGCCGCTCGGGCCCGCAACCGACCCGGTGCGTCCTTTTCACGCCATGATGGGCCACCCTTTAGCCTTCCGCTATGCCCATCACACTCCCATTCCGGTGGATCGCTCACCGGCCAGCGCCGGCCGCCGCCGTGGTTCAGGTCTACGGTTGGCTGTTCGACGAACACGGCCGCGTGCTCGTGCAAGACACCCCGGACGGCCATAACCTCCCCGGGGGCAGCCCCGAGCAGGTTGACGCCGACGCGGTGGCCACCCTCCATCGGGAGGCCGCCGAGGAGTCACAGGTACGCCTCACCGATCCGGTGGTGCTTGGGCACGAGCTTGCCGGCGAACATGCCTACCTGCGCATGGCAGCGCGGATCGTCGGGTTCGACCCACGCCACCCGGACCCGGACGGTGGTCGCCTGCTCGGCCGCCGGCTAGTCCCCGTGACCGACGTGCCGCTGCTGCTCGGCTGGGGAGACTCGGGGGCGGAGCAGGCCGCTCTCGCGGCCCGTGTCGCCGAGAGCAGGTGGGCCCTGCCGGTGTGGTCGCCCACTGCCCCGCCGGCCGCCGTCGACTAACGCATCACCGAAGGCGCGACCATACGCAGGAATCGACCCACGGCAGCGTCATGGTCGAAGCGCGAAGTCAGCTCGTCCCGGCCCGCCCGGCGCATCCGGTCCCGCTGCTTCGCGTCCTGGCCGTGATCACCGCGCACCGGCTCCCGCCCAGTATTGGGCCAAGACGCCGGTCAACTACTCGGAGTAAAGGAGTGGTCTCACTTGCACTACCGCCCTTAATGCTGTATTATTAAGTCATCAATCCGGACGGCAGCCCGGGTCGACGACCGAAAGCCTCACCAAAGGAGTCATGTCGTGTTGGAAACCAATGCGGAAGTATTGCGGCCGGAAGCCCTCGGCATCGATCAGCCGGTCGGCATCCTCGACAGCCCCGATTCACTGGGCAATGCGGGTGTAGTGGAGAGTCCGGAGACGATCAACAGCGCCGAGGAGGGCAATGCGCAGACGGACGACACGGAGGGCCAGGAACGCGCGGTGCGCCCAAAACTGATGTGGGCGGACCCCAGGGAGCTTCGGATTCCCCCGCACCAGATCCGTAAGGATCTGGGCGACCTGACCGAGCTGCGCGACGGCATCGCAGAGGCCGGTGTTCTTCAGGCGCTGCTCGGCGTTCCGGGCGAGGGCGGCATCATCTACATCACGCAGGGGCAGCGCCGCCGGGCCGCCGCCATCGAGGCCATCGAGCTGGGCTCACCGATGGCGTTGGAAGTGCCGGTGCTGGTGCATGACAACATGTCCGGGCTGACCGCCAAGCAGATCGCGTCGATGTTGCAGGAGAACCTGCACCGTAAGGCGCTCACCGCCAGCGAGGAGGCCGGGGGATACCGTCAGCTCACCTTGGAGGGCTGGACTGCCGAGCAGATCGCGAAGCGGACCGGGCGCAAGAAGGCCAACGTCGAGCGGTCCCTGACCTTGGCGAAGCAGGGCACTCAGATCCAGAATGCGGTCGACAAGGGCGACCTGACGCTGGAGGACGCCGCAGAAGTCGCAGCCTTCGACGGTGACAAGGCGGCGCTTGACCGGATCCTGAAGAAGAGCGGATCGACGTGGGGCCTGCGGCACCAGGTCGCCAGCGAGAAGCGCAAGCGCAGGGTCGCAGACACCGCCAAGAAGCTGCGCGCCGAGTTGGACAAGGCCGGCGTCGTCGTCGTCGGTAAGCCGAAGGGGTTCCCGCACAGCAGCCGCGAGGTGGCCGTCAACGGTCTGCGTGGCCCCGAGGGCGAGTCGTTGAAGGACGCCGACGTTCGCAACAAGCCTGGATTCGCCGCGTTCATCGACACTTCCGGGCACGACGCTGCGGTGGTCGTGATCTGCCTCAACCCCGAGGCGCACGGCTTTACCCGGCACGGGGTGTACAGCACGTACGTCTCTCCCACCGAGGTCGCCCGCAAGGAGAGCGAGGCGGCGAAGGTTGCAGCCTTCCGCACGGCGTTGCAGACCGCAGGTGAGTTGCGTCGTACGTTCGTGGTGCAGACCTTTGGCAACGCCAAGGCCGCGAAGGCGCTCTACGTCCACGCGCTGCGCGCGACGCTGGCCGATCCGGCGCTGCCCGACAGCGGCCGGGACGAGCACGAACTGCTCACCGGGCTGGTTGGCATCGCTCCCGAAAAGGTTGACATCAACGACGCGGGGGAAGCCCGCCTCGTTCGTCTGCTGGTGGGTCGCTGGGTCGCTGGCAACGAGAGGAACCTCAACAGCTTCCTCGCCGCACCTTCCCGCTTCCGGAGCGAACCGGCGCTGAGCTGGCTCGACCGCCTCAGCGGCGCAGGCTACGGGCTATCCGACGCCGAAAGCGAGCTGCGTGAGTCGCTGACGTCCAAGCCCACCGACCAGTCCGACAGCGACCCCGATGGGTACGAATACGAGGACGACTACGAGGGCGAGGCCGAGGACGACGACTGCGAAGACGGCGACTCGGGAGACGCCACGCCGCTTCTGCACGCCGTGCCGAACGGTTTACTGACCGACGACGGCGCAACGTCCCCGTCCATCGATGCTCACCTGTTGCAGCCGGCCATGCAAGAACGCACCGCTGCATGAGCCCGTTGGGGGTGCCCGGTGAGTCCGGGCACCCCCACCGCATCGCGCTGCCCACGAGCGTGACGCTCCGTGGATACAACGTCAGAAGGCCGAGAGCCAGCCCGAACCATCCTGACCGCTACCCACTCAGGAACAAACTCTGGCCTCGCGCTCCGCACCGGATGCTTGATGGCCCGACGCCGACGCGCCGGGCCGCTACTTGTGCATGAAGATCACTGAAAGTCATAGGATGTTCACGTTCTCACCTTCGGCGGAAACCATGATCTTAGTGACATCGCCATCGGCGGCCCTCAACAGCAGGACCATCCTCTGGCACGGCGCTGTTACACTCGGCACCGATCTCACGGCGTGCATCCGCTCGTTGGCGAGGTTTTTGGTTGGCGGCCGGGGCGCTGCTGGCACCCGCTCGCGGGTGCATGTCCCCGGCCGCCGCACACACTGGCCCCCGATCCGAGCAGGAACAGACGTGTTGATTCGGGTCGTCGACGGACGGCGGATGACCGACCGCGCCGGCGCCGCCGAGTTCACCGGCCGCAGCGAAGAGACCATCGCGATCTATACCAGCCCGAAGCGCCGCGCCGAAGGCTCCGGATGGCCCGCACCGGTACCAGGCCCAGAGGGCGTCCTGCTGTACCCGCTCGATGACCTGGCCGCCACGATCGAAAACATCGCCGAGACGGCCCGAGCCCGCGTCCACTCCATCTCCCTCGACGGCGACCCCAGCGAGCTGATTCCCGCCGTCGAGTTCCGAGCACTCATCGACGCCAAGGCCAGCACATGGTCCAAGTACGTCGACATGAGCAAACCAGCGTGGGAGCGCGGCGAAGACGGGTATCTTCCCCGCCCTGACCTGGAGGAACCCGCGCCGAAGCGCGGCATCATCCGCTCCTGGACACGCCAGCGCGTGGAACAGTGGATCAACAACCGACCCGGCCGAGGCGCGGGAGCGGGCCCTTCGATGCGCACCGAAGAAACCGGCCCCACCGCAGCGAAGTATCGACTCACCATGGCCGCGATCCGACAGGACATCTCAGACGGCACCTTCACGCCAGGCCAGCCTCTACCCTCCGAAGTAAAGCTGGGCACCCGGTACACCGTCAGTGCCGGCACGGCCCGCCGCGCGTTGACCGAGCTTCACCAGCAAGGTGTCCTGATCCGCGGATCCGACGGCACATTCGCGCCGAACACGCCCCACAGCGAATAGCCCCTACAGCCTTGCAGGTGCGCGACCCCGCCGTTGACGCCGCACCACCTTTCGCCAGCCGCCTCAACTGCTAGGCGGACAGACTCCGTCCCGTCGATGTCGCCGCCAACTAGGTCTGCGTGCCCCCACAAGCGTCTGCGACGAGAACGAGCGGGCTCTCGATGACCGCAGGACGGCGGCGGGTTGTTGGGAGGAATTGTTCTCGCTTCCCACCGTCGACTCAAGGCAAGCCGAGCAGATCAGAGGCAGGACGACACCGCGCCTGCCTGGGCGTAGAGGTGCACCGCCAGAGATCGGCACCGCATCTTGACTCTTCTTGCACTCATCACCAGTATACTGTATTATTATGTATGCATCGATGCGACGAAGTCTCCCGAGCGCCGCAGCGGGTCGACCACAGCTCCCCCTGACCGCACGATGGAGGTACCGCCGGTGAATTCAGAGATCGACCACGACCCGTACATCCGCTGGATTGGCATCTGGCAGCGCAACACGACGCGCTGCATCGCCTGCGGATTCGAATGGTTCTTCCACATCCCCGAACGCCGATGGCCCCATCTGTGCGTCGACTGCGCCCACGCCGCCGACCGTCACCCGGAAGACCTCGTGCACTCCGCAGGGACCGCCCACGATCAGGGCCCCCGCCGGGTGCACGCGGACGCCGCTGCGGTGTACCGCGACCCGAGCACCGGTCGGCAGGCGTTCTGCGTCACCGATGGCATCGGCGACGACTACGAGCCGGCCACCGCCGCCTACACCGCCGCCTGGTCGGCGGCGGCTGCTGCCGCGACCGGAGGAGCCGCCGCTGGCCTTCACGCCGCGCGCACGATCTGGCACCGCCACTACGACCACGCCCCCGCCGGCCAGGAGGGAAACGCAGTCGCCGTCGTCGCCGCTCCGATCGACACCGCGAACGGCGGCGGCTTCGACATCGCCTGGTGCGGGGACGCCCCGCCTACACCTACAGAGCCGGCATGCTGACGCAGCAAACCATCGACCACACCGAGGCGCAGCACATGCGCGACACCGGCATGCCTGCCGAGTGGATCGGCCCGCGCGCGGAGAACACCGTCCGCGCCTCCATTGGGCGCGGAGCCATCGCCAGCATCCGCGTGATGGGCCCGGTCGGCCGACTACTGCTGTGCAGTGACGGCGTTCACCGCCACCTCTCCCCCGACACGATGAGCCGTATCCTGCGCGCGCATAAGGACCCCCGACGCGCCGCTACCCGGCTGGTACGCGTCGCACGCCGAGCCGGCAGCACCGACAACGCGACCGCCCTCGTGATCGACGCGCCCGCGAGCACGAACAGCCGCTACCACCACCCGCCCCTCGACTCGCACTCAGCGCTTTAATGCTGTATAGTTAAATACGCGAGGCAAGCTGGAAGGCGCACCGATAAGAAAGGCCAACGCCGATGTGGAACGACTCGGAAGACCGGATGACAGAACCAGGCTCCGTGGTGGTCATCGCCGCGTGTATCCGCTGCCAGAACATGACCTTCTGCGACCCCGAGA
Source organism: Micromonospora sp. NPDC051141 (assembly GCF_044455765.1). Classification (NCBI taxonomy): domain Bacteria; kingdom Bacillati; phylum Actinomycetota; class Actinomycetes; order Micromonosporales; family Micromonosporaceae; genus Micromonospora; species Micromonospora sp. NPDC051141. The sequence continues at coordinate 572,005 of NZ_JBITFD010000003.1, read as the reverse complement.
CGGTGCCGAGCGTCTGGATCAACGCCGTCACCCGGTGCAGCCTGCGCCCCGACGGCTCGGACATCGAGCCCGGCGAGCCGGGCACGACGCGCGAACCGCTCTGCCCCGCCTGCGTGGTCGTCTTCAAGAGCGCCGACGGCCGCCCTCTGCCAGTCCGGGTCCTGTTCCCTCATGCCCGGCTCGACCGCATCACCGTAACCCGTAGCCCCAGCTAGCGCGGGCTGGCGACCACCGGCCCGCGCCACTGCCGCCGGCCAGCAGTCCGGCGTAACCCAAAAGCCCCGCGACGACCAAGGCGGAACCCATGATCACTATCAGCCACAGCCACTCCGACGGGACCACCCTCGACGGGTCAACACCGGGGGACGGCGTACTCGAACTCGTTGCCCTGCACGGCTTCATCTACCGCCGCTACGCCGGCATTCACGTGCCGCACACCCGCGACACGTTCTCCGACACCCACCGGATCACCGCCGCAGCCGAGAGCCTGCGTGCCGCCGGCTTCACCGTGACCATCACCATCGACGACCAGTGGCGCCCGGCAGCCGTGCGGGAAGCCGACCGCGCCGACCGCGCAGCCATCCGCACGGACCGGCTGTCCGAGCGCGCCACGACGGCCGAGGCCCGCGCGGACGCCACCCGGGAACGCGCAGATCAGCTCACCGCTGGCCGGCCGGGCGGGCAACCGATCCTGATCGGGCACCACAGCGAGAACAAGGCGCGCAGGGACCAGGAGCGCAGCGACAAGCTGCGGTTCACGGCCATCGACGAATCCGCGTACGCCGCTCGCCTGGGCCGCCGGGCGGACGGTGCGCGCGACAACGAGACCGCCAAGCACCAACCGCGCGCGATCGCCAACCGCATCGAGGAACTGAGCGCCGGTATCTGGCGGTGGGAACGCGCGCGCGACAACCCACAGTCCTCCGACGAGTTCCGCCGCCGGGCCCAACTGCACATCGACCGCGACAGCGAAGACCGCGCGCACCAGCGCACCAAACTCGCCGCGATGGCCCAGACGGGGCAGTTCGTCCTGTGGACCCGTGACGACTTCCGTATCGGTGACCACGTCCGCGTCAGCGGGTACGGCTGGCACCGGGTGACCCGGGTCAACGCCAAGAGCGTCAGCGTCGCCGAGGGCGGCTACCTCCCGACGGTCGCCTACCGCCACATCCACGGCCGCCGCCGCGACGGCCAGCAACTCGACACCCCCGCCGGGATCCCGTGGCCCGTGAAGCACGCCCAACGCGTCGGCCAGTGGGTCGACCTGCGCGCCCAGACCAGGCACGTCCCGACCGACTCCGCGACGCGACACAAGCGCTCCTGCGTGCAGGCAGCGCAGCGCATCGCCCACGGTTTGGACCTCGACGCCGCGGACGCGGAAGTGACCGCGTTCGCGCAGCAGGTCACCGACGTCGACAAGTGCCGCGAGTTGGCGATGTTCTACCTCGACATCTACCAGCACCTGTTCGACGGCACACCGCAGGCTGTAGTTCGCGCGGGTGTGACGCCGCTGGACATCATCCCGGCGTGGCGGCTCCCCGCCCACGATCCCGCCGAGCGGCGGGCGAGTGAACTGCGGCCGGGCGACCTCGTCAAGGGCCTGTGGGACTCAAGCAGCTCCGGACGTTACCTCTGGCGGCACTTCGCCGGTCCCGTCGCCGACGTCTCGCCGGCCCAGAGCCGTCCGACCGGTTCGTGGGTGAGCGTGACGCTCGTCGACGGCACCACGCGAGAGGACAAGACCTACGCGCGGTATGCCGTCTACCCGGCAGGCACGTGGGAAGCAACCGCCCCTGTCTGACCTGAGGTCGTGCCCGCCGGCCCCCCGCTGGCGGGCACGCCCACCCACCGCCGCACAGGCGGCGGCTATCCGGAGCGGCCTGACGGCCGCGCCGTCCGGCTGATGTCGCGGGGGGGGGGGGGGGGGGGGCGGGGGGCGCGCCGCGCGGGGCCCCCCCCCCCCCGGCGGGCGCGGGGGGCCGGGGGGGGGAAAGCGAAAAGAAAAAACCACCGCCCCCCC